>JAHBTS010000002.1:0-600000 GCA_019638515.1 Chitinophagales bacterium
TTGCCCGTAAAGGTTATACCTGTTTGCATCCAGTTGCGGTAGCCGAGTTCATCTATGGTATTGCCGTTGTAGCCGTTTAAATGCAGCAAGCTAAACGCTCCTTCTTTGTATATCGGATTTGCGGTGCTGCTAAAATTATTGTTCTTTCCCAACAACAAATAGCCTTCTCTGCTTAGATTTGTTCCCGATGCTCCGTTTATATCGTAGCTTACGCTAGGGTTGAGTTTTATACGCTGAAAGCCATTTGTATGAAAGGTAATAGGGAAATTAAAATCGTTACGAATCTCTAACGAGCCGGGTATGCTACCAAGTCCGGGAGCCCATCCGCAAAAACGTCCAGCAGTTCTTTGATGACCCAAAACGCCAGCAATATCTGCCTGACCAAAACCACATAAAGCGGTTATTGAAAAGCCCAAAAGTAAAATTGATTTTTTCATAGTTTATTGTTTTAAGAGTTTATAAATATATTGATTGTTTTGAGAAGCGATTTGAATAAAAAGTAACCCTGCGTTGTAACTGCTTACATCAAGTTGTAAATTGTTTGAAGTAATGCTCTGTTTAAAATAAAACTGTTGCCCAAGCGAATTAAAAACGGTTAGATTAAACGGAGTATTAAAACTGTTTTGAATGGTAACAAAATCAGTTGCAGGGTTCGGGTAAAAAGAATACTGGTTATTAAAGTTGTTTTCTTGAACACCTGTGTAGTTGTAATTATAAACGTAAGATGAATCCATACTTACGCAAACATCATCTAAATAATAGTAAGCATTGTCGGAGAAGTCGGAGAAAAACTTTACTGTATCGGTATTGGCATCATCATAAAAATTACCAATTATCAAATAATTGTATGAAGAATCGGCCACAAAAGAACCTGCTATTCTTGTCCAATTCAATGTATCGGTAATAACCAAATCGGTAAATACAGGAGGACTATTAGTAATGTTGCAGGGATAAATGCCCGTTGCGAACATAGCCCCAATTTTATTTGAAGCACAATTTGCTTGAATAAAGTTTGTAAGAGATAAAGCCACCTTGAATGAAATATAATATTTCGTTCCGATTGTCAAAGGGGTTGTAAGTAAACAGGCTGGAAATTCCCTTGCATTAAGAGAAGTATTTGAATATGCAGCAAAACCTACATAAGCACTACCATTGGTTGGCATTTGATAACCAGCCCAATTATTAGGAACTCCCATATCAAACTCGTTACAGGTACAATAAAAATCAGGACTGCCACAAAAAGAAATCCATCCGGTAGCCTTATTTATATCTCCTGCTGCATACGGACAGCTTACCGTATCTTCAAAGGAGGGATTCGGCACGAGGTTTTGTGCCATGCAAAAGCTACAACAGCAAGAGAAGAAAAAAAGTAGAGCGTGTTGCATACGCCAAAGAGTTTTTACATGAGATAAAAGAACAATTTCATTTTTTTTAAGTACAATGAATGTTAGATAAAGATAAGATTTGAAATGATAGCTGTTTCGGTAGTGCCTAAAACCATAACAAAGCCATTTTTGGTTCACCAAAATATAACATACGGCTCAAGAGCAATAAAAAGAGAATGAGCTTTATTTTTTTACTTAGTGAGTTTGAAATTTCCCCTTTCACACACAAAAAAAACGCGCATTTGTGGCGTTGGGTTTTCATTTTTACGCCTCTGTTTTTACTACCCGTGTACTGCCATAGTTAATCTTAAACATGAATGTCCCAACAGGCAAATTCGCTAAATCCAAAAATAATCTACTACTTGATTTTTTGCAAAATTTGAGGGCGGACAAGTCTGGTGTATAATTTGATTTTTGTATGAAGAAGTAAAACTCTTTTGGGTGTAGGCTTTGTTATATTTAACTAAAAATAATGCTTTTGGCATTTCTTCCAGGCTTTTCGCTTTCTTATATTTTATCTTTTTAGTAGCCATAGGCTATTTACTTGTCAGGACGCAGGCGCAGCCCACAGAAAAGGCGAGGCGTTTTTTACACTTGCTATTGGCTTTATTACTCGTTTCCGGTATAGCGCCAGCGCTCTTGTGCTTTTAAATCGTGTGTGCCGATTTTTTTCCTGTGCTTTGATGTGGCAGGCGGGGCAAAAAGTACATCAAAGTTTTTATCGTTTTGTATAACAGAAATTGCCTTTTGTAATGGATTATTTAAGGCGTTTGTTATTTGCCAAAATGTATTGGCATCGAACAAATTTCTACCCAAATTTGCTTTTACTACAATAGATAAAAGTTTAGCCGAGCGTTTTAAATCGTGCTCTTTTGAGGTGCGGTATTCTTTTTCGCCCAGTTTAAGTGTGGTAAAAGATTTTATGGTAGTGTCTTCTTTTGGAGCAGTTACGTCATTTAAAAACGATGAGTCTTTTTCTGCCATAGCAAAAAGCCCTTGCAATAGCGAGTCGGGTAGTGTGTAGTTGTTTACAAAATGCTCGCTGCTTGGGAACTGCTTTTTTAATGAATCTCTATGCTTATCTAAATACTCCATGCAGTATTGGTAAATGAGCCCCCTGCGTACTAATGAGTTGTAGTAACGCGAACCATTAGAAGTGTCTATTGGCACAAAGTAATCCGGCATTACGGCTCCTCCGCCATAAACTGTTCTGCCTGCAAAAATGGTTTTGTATTTCAGAGAATCCGGTTGTTTGAAAGTGTCGGCACCGAAGAGTTCGCCACTGTTGTATCTGCGCATATATTCATCGTTGTAGTCTTTTTTTCCTTTTTCGTAAGGGCGCTGGATGCAACGGTTACTTGGAATGTAATAATGTGCGGTGGTGAGTTTTATTTGTGAACCATCGGGTAGTGAAAATGGTTTTTGTACCAAGCCTTTGCCCCATGTTCGCCTGCCTACCAATAAACCGCGGTCGTTGTCTTGAATACAGCCCGAAAGAATTTCGCTGGCAGAAGCTGAACTTTCATTGATGAGTACTACTACTTTCCCTGTTTTAAAAGTGCCATTGCCATTTGCTTTGCTTTCGCTTTTAGCACTATGGATTCCTTGAGTGTACACAATCATTTGGTCTTTTTCTAAAAATTGATTGCATAAGTCTATGGCAGTGTAGAGGTATCCTCCGGTATTGTCTTGCAAATCTACGATGATGTTTTTCATTCCTTGTGCGCGCATTTGAGCTACTGCTTGCAAAAACTCTTGTGAGGTGGTTGCTGCAAAGCGTGAAATTTTTATATAGCCAACTTCCGGGGCAACCATGTAATGTGCTTCTACGCTGTGGATAGGAATTTTATCGCGCTGAATAATAAATTCAATAGGCTGCTCATATCCTTTGCGTACTATGCCTACTCTTACTTTGCTGCCTTTGGTACCGCGTAAGTGCTTTACTACCCAATTATTGTCTAACCCTTTAAATGTGGCAGTAGTATCATCTACTTTCACAATTCTATCGCCAACGCGCACACCTACTTTTTCTGCCGGGCAGCCGCTGATTACTTCTTGCACGGTAATGGTATCTTTTAGTATTTGGAAAGAAATTCCAATACCTTCAAAATTGGCTTGCAGTGGTTCTTCGCTTCGTTTTACATCTTCTGCTTTTACATAGGAACTGTGCGGATCGAGGTCTTCTAAAACTTTAATGATAGCATCGTCCACTAGTCTTTTTTCATCTACGGTATCGGTGTAGTAAGTTTTTACGATATTGAGAATATCTTTAAACTTTTGTCCTTGGTCGTAACCTGGAATTTGTGCATTTAATGAAATGGTAACGAAGAGTAGTAATAGGACAGCAACTGAGTTGAACTTCATAATAATTTTAACCTGATTATAGTTTGATACAAAAGGGTGTGTGATTTATTTTTTCTCTGCCTCAAGTACTTTTTTCAGTTCTTCGGCTCCTAAGGTTGGCAGGCGTTCTTCTTTAGCTCTTAGTATGGCATAGTCGCAAGCTTTTATGGCTTCTTTTATATTACCATTTTTATAGAGCAGATAGGCATACGTAATATTGTTGGTGGAGGTGTTTTTTAAATTAACGGCTTCTAATGCCCATTTTTCTGCCTTTTTTAAGAGTGCTTTGTCGTTTACATTCAGGTAGTAGTTCCACGCAATATCGTTGAGCACAAATGGGTCTTTGCTATTTAACTTTTTTAAGTAGCCGGTAGCATATTTGTCGTAGCTCACCCAATCGTTGTTGCGTGCGGCATATTCCATGCTCAGTTTGTTTATTTGCTCGTTGGCATCTGCTGCGCCAAATGCTTGTAATGTTTTTATGCCAGTATCGAAAATAGATTTATCGTTTTTGCTAATAGCATCTTTCATGCTTCTTTCTGCTAGTTGGTTTAGTTTTCCGGCAACTACTTTTTCGCCTATTACTTGCGAATAGTAGTTTTTGTTTTTAAGAAGGTATGGCATGCCCGGTGAACGAACATGGGTGGTGTAGGTAAATATTTCTTTAGTTATTTTTTCGTTTTGAAGGTCTTGTACGGTAAGTACTTTTAGCCATTCTTCCAGTTCCTTGTCTATGTTTACGCCTTCATTAAAAAGTGCTTCTACATATTTTTGCATAAATTCTGCGGAGCGTTCTCCGGTATTGTATTTTGTGCGTAGTTCATTTAGCATGCCGGGTGTTTGGTTGTTGGCTTGCTTGCCCGATGCAATAAGTGTGGTGGGGTCTGCCAGGCCTACCAATCGGTTTACTACTTTTCTATTGCCATCTATCCAAAGCATGGTAGGGTAGGCGCGTACTCCAAATTCGGCTGCTATGGATGGACCTTCGCCTTTTTCCATATCGAATTTTGAGTTTATGAATTTAAGATTGAAATAATTGCCTACTTCTTCTTTAGGAAATACATCGGCAGCTAATCTTTTGCAGGGGCCGCACCATGTGGTGTAGCAATCCATGAAGATGATTTTGTTTTCTTTTCTGGCTTGCTCCAATAGTTGGTCGAATGTTTTTCCTTCTTCAAAAACGATGCCTTGTGCCTGTGTTTGAAGTGCAAAAAGCGGCAGGAGTAGCAAAATTAGTGCGTAGTTTTTCATAAAGAATGATTAGCTGTTTTTCCAAATATTGGCGAGTTCCAAATTTATCTTTTTGCCGTAAAAAATTTGGGTTGTTTGTTCAAAACTTTCTGTGTAGTCGCTTACATAAAATTCGTGTTCACCGCCATTTTTGTCGTTGAGTAAATAGAGCCTTTCTAACTCAAGTTGTACCTCGCGGGCAACAAAGGTGGTATTGTCGAATATCTTTACGCTTGGAGGTAGCAGTGTTGCAATTTTGTCTTTTATGAGCGGGTAGTGGGTGCAGGCTAAAATTAAGGCGTCAATTCCGTGGAACTCATCTCGCTCAAGGTAGTATTTTAGTACGCCATCTATTGTTTGGTTCGATGCAAAGCCTGCTTCGATCATGGGTGCAAGCAAAGGTGTTGCCAGCGAAACGGTTTGCAAGTTTGGTTTTTCTTGTTTAAAAAGTAGCTCGTAGATGCCGGATTGCACGGTTGCTTGTGTGCCAATAATGCCAATTTTTTGAATACTATCGTCTTGTATTACCGCGCGCACTACGGGGCGAATTACTCCAAAAATATGAATATCGTCTTTGTATAGCTCGCGTAAAAATGGGTAAGAAACGGATGTGGCAGAATTGCAGGCAACTACAATTGCCTTGCATCCTTTTTCAATTAAAAAATCGGATATAATATAAGAGTATTGCTTTATGGCGCGTGCAGATTTGTCGCCATACGGCAGGTGGGCTGTATCGCCAAAGTAAATTAGTTTTTCGTTTGGCAATAGCTTAGAAATGGCATTGGCGACCGTTAAGCCGCCAATGCCACTATCAAAAACCCCAATTGGTTGATGTTTATTAAGTTTCAATTGTTATTATTTTGTGCCTGTAGGTTTTGCCGATGCAGGTGTGGTTGTTTTAGGTGCTGCTGGTGTTGCCGGTGTGGAAGCTGCAATTTTTTTCTTTACAGATTCTGTAACATCAAATTCTCCTTTTGGAAAGTATGGAACACCTCCGGCAGCAATATCTAAAATATAGGTGTAGCCGCCTTCTTTAGCTGCTTCTTCTAGTAGTTTCATGTATTTATCGTTAATGGGTTTCATTAACTCTAATTGATATTTTTCGAGTTCGCCTTGTACTTTTTCTTCGAAGGCTTGGATACGTCTTTGGAGGTCTTGCAGTTCTTGTATTTTGGCTTCCAAGATTGCTTCCATCATATTTTTACCATTGTCTTGTACGTCTTTGCTTTTGGCTTCATACTCTTTATACATGGTTTCGAGTACTTTGGTGTACTCGCCTTTTTTCTTTTCTAAGGCTTCTTGCATTTGTTTAAACTCCGGCATGGCGTGTAGCACTTCAGCCGAGTTTAGGTGTCCGATTTTTTGAGTTTGAGCAGATGCGCTGGAGATTGCCAATGCGCTGAAAATGATTACTAACAGTTTTTTCATTTTATGTTTTTAAATTAAAAAAGGTGTGCGAAAATAGAAACTTCGGTTAAATAACATATTTACTTGCTGCCACCTGTGGTGGGGGTAGCTGTAGCTGTTTTAGAAATGCCTAAAGCAGAAAGTATGTCTTCGCTTTTATTTAGCCTTTCGTTATAGTAGAGTAGCGAAGGTCCGCTGGATTTGTCTAAAATTAAATCGTAGCTTTTGGCTTCGGCATATTTTTTTAACTCGTTATATACTTTGTCTTGTATTGGTTTTACCAGTTCTTGGCGCTTTTTAAACAGTTCGCCATTGGGGCCGAATTTCGATTTTTGAAATTCTTTCACATCTTTTTCGCGTGCTTCAATTTCTTTAATGCGTTGTTGTTTCATCTGGTCTGTAAGCAATACTTGCTCCGATTGAAATTTTCGATAGGCGTTATCTACTTCTTTCATTTGTGTTTCTACATCTTTTTGCCAGCCTTCGGCAATTTTATCTAATTGGGCTTGGGCATCTTGGTATTGCTGCATTTTTGAGAGTATGTATTCTACATCTACAATACAGTACTTTTGTGCATTTACAGTTAAAGCTGTTGCGGCTGTAAATAGTAAAATGAGTATTTTTTTCATGGTGAACTAATTTGCGAAATTGGAAACGAAGATGTGTGCAAAAGATTATTGTACCTAATTTTCTTAACAGAACTTATCAAATTCGTGAGGTTGAAAATTGTTTAGCTTTCTAAATCGGGTTCTAAACCAAGTAGTTGTTGGAATCTTTTCATGTATTTGTTTTTCTCTAAGAGGCGTTTTACTTTTTCTTCATCGGTATAATAGATTTTAGTAGCGGAGGTATTGTTTATTTTATCTACGGTAACTACTACTTGTAATGTTACGCCTGTGTGTAGTTTAAAGTATTTTTCGAGTGCTATAATTTCTTCGCTTATTTTATCGTATTGGGTTTGAGCTTGCACACGTACTTCTACTTTTGATTCGTGTAAAATCAATGTGGGCAAATAAGTAGAAAAGAGTGCTTTTGCTCCGCGTTTTACTTCGGGCAGTTGCTCGCTGAATTTTTTCCAAATAAGCAGGGTGTTTTCTTGATTTAGTTCAAGAATCTCTATGTTTTTGGGATTGAAAATTTCTTGCTGCTCTGTATTTTGTTGAATGGCATCAACCTTTTTTTCTTCACTATTGTACGCATTTAAAACCTTGGCAGTTCTGCGAATAAGTGGTGGTTGAGAGGCAGGAGGAGTATGTTGCTCTATGGGTGGTGAACCAATGGCGGTAGATGTTGCCGCAGGTTTGGTTGGTACTATAGGTGCAGCAGTATGTTGCTGAATGAGATTGGCTAACTCTTCGGCTTCGTTTTCTTCTGCTGTGTTCAGTTCATTAGTTTTTTTTTTGTCGGCTACGAGGCCAACTTCACTTAAACGATTTACAAAACACATCTTTACCAATGCAAGCTCAACCGTGAGTCGTTTATTCTTGCTTTGCTTGTAGCGCACATCGCATTCATTGCCTAATGCCAAACAGTTAATTAGAAAGTTTCCTGAGGCAATGGCGGCTTGCTGCACATATCTTTCTTTTAGGCCGGAGCTTAATTCTAATACTTTTGCAGTGGCTTCACTTTTGCAGAAAAGCAGGCTTCTGAAATGTTCGCACAAACCAATAATAAAGTCATCGCCTTCAAAACCTTTTTGTATGATTTGCTGAAACAGTAGCAATAAGTCCGAAACATTTTCAGCTAGCAATGCTTCGGTTATCTTAAAGTAGTAGTCGTAATCGAGCACATTTAAGTTTTCCAATACTTCGGCATATACCAATTTGCCTCCACCAAAACTTACTAACCTATCGAGCATACTAAGCGAATCGCGCATGCCGCCATCGGCTTTTTGCGCAATTACATGCAGTGTATCTTCATCGAAAGGAATACTTTCTTTAGTGCAAATGTCGCGCAGGTGGTTTACAATTGTTTCAACCGGAATTCTTCTAAAATCGAATACTTGGCAACGCGAAAGAATGGTGGGTAGTATTTTGTGTTTTTCGGTAGTGGCAAGAATAAACTTACAATATGCCGGAGGTTCCTCTAAAGTTTTAAGAAAAGCATTGAATGCCGCTTGCGACAGCATGTGTACCTCATCTATAATGTAAATTTTAAACTTACCGCTTTGCGGAGGAAAACGCACTTGGTTTACCAGTTCGCGAATATCGTCTACCGAATTGTTGGAGGCTGCATCTAATTCATAAATATTGAATGAACTATTTTGTGCAAATGAGCTACAAGATTTACAAGTGCCGCAAGCTTCAAAATTAGCGGTGGGGGTCTCGCAATTAATAGTTTTTGCTAGAATACGAGCAGCAGTGGTTTTGCCCACACCACGTGGTCCGCAAAATAAAAAGGCGTGTGCTAGTTTGCCACTTTTAATGGCATTGCGCAATGTGTTGCTCACATGCTCTTGCCCTACCATGTCTAAAAACAACTGTGGGCGATATTTTCTTGCACTAACTAAAAAATCTGACATTGTACGCACAAACGTAAACGATTTTTTTTCTTATCAAAACCTTTATAGTGCGTAATAAACAGAACGTTCATAAGTTGAAAACATCTTGGAGTAACACTGCTCGGTTTTCTATTTTCGAGCTATGATTCAGTATCAGCAGTTGCTACAGCATATTCTAGATTCAGGTACATTTAAAAGCGACCGCACCGGTACGGGAACGTATAGTGTGTTTGGCTATCAAATGCGGTTCAATCTTCAAGATGGATTTCCATTGGTTACTACCAAAAAACTGCATTTAAAATCTATTATACATGAGTTGCTTTGGTTCTTGAAAGGAGAAAGCAATATTCGCTATTTGTGTAAAAATGGCGTGCGCATTTGGGACGATTGGCCTTATGCCAAATACAAAGCAAGTACAGAGTTTGGCGGTGAAGACATGAAAGCATTTGCCGCAAGAATAGCTTCGGATGAAGCCTTTGCCGAATGCTGGGGCAACTTGGGTCCTGTGTATGGTGTGCAGTGGCGCAGTTGGCAAGGTGCACAAGGCGAAACTATAGACCAAATCTCGGAATTGATACAGCAGTTAAAAAGCAATCCCGATTCGAGACGCTTAATAGTAAGTGCATGGAATGTGCCGTATATTAACCAAATGGCATTGCCGCCTTGCCATACTATGTTTCAGTTTTATACAGCAATAGATGAGGCAAGCGGTAAGCGAAAACTAAGTTGCCAGCTATACCAGCGCAGTGCCGATGTGTTTTTAGGTGTGCCGTTCAATATAGCATCGTATGCTCTTTTTACCATGATGGTGGCTCAAGTTTGCGATATGGTTCCGGGCGATTTTGTGCATACTTTGGGCGATGCACATTTGTATGCCAACCATATTGAGCAGTCGCGCACGCAATTAAAGCGTGAGCCATTTGCGCTGCCAACTATGCGTATAAATAGTGCTGTAAAAGATATTTTTGAATTTGCTTTTGAAGATTTTACGCTCGAAAACTATCAGGCACACCCTCACATTGCTGCAGAAGTTGCTGTGTAGTTTGCTCGCTGCGCAAAATTGCAAGGCGCATTTTGTGATTGAAAAAAATATGTACGTTTACCATTTAAAATACTAGATATAGGATATGGCAGAGGCTATTCGCTTAGGAAGGATGACAGACACAATGGAAGAAGGATTTATGGCTGACATAACCATAAAAGTGGGTGATGTGATAAAAGTTGGCGATGCAATTGCAGAGGTAGAAACAGACAAAGCAACATTGCCCTTAGAGTCGTATTTTGCAGGAAAAGTATTGCATGTACAAGCTAAGAAAGGCGATTCGCTAAAAATAGGAGATTTAATTGCCATAGTTGGAAAGGAAGGTGAAAACTTCGATAGTTTACTAACTGCATCGGCAACACCAGCACAGGAATCTACTGCGGTGCAAACGCCATCGCAAGCAAATACTCCGGTAGTAGAAATACCGGCAGCTCCGGCAGTGGTAAATGAGCCATCTTTGCAAGAAGGCAGGGTAAAAGCAAGCCCACTAGCTAAGAAATTGGCTGAAGATAAAGGCATTGATATTCGAAGCGTAAAAGGTTCTGGCGAAGATGGCAGAATAGTAAAACGCGATTTAGAAAACTATACTCAGGTGCAGCCGACAAGGCAATTTGTTGGAAAAGAATCATTTAAGGAGGTTCGAGTGTCGCAAATGCGAAAAGCAATTGCAAGGCGCTTGAGCGATAGCTTTTTTACTGCTCCTCATTTTTATCTTACTGCAGATATTCACATGGATAAAGCGGTAGTTTTTCGTACGGAGTTAAATGAAATTAAAGGACAAAAAGTTAGTTTCAACGATTTGGTTGTAAAAGCCGTTGCCTTGGCATTGCGTGAACATCCGGCCATAAATGCCAGTTGGTTGGGCGAAACTATCAGGTATAATGAACATATACACATTGGTATTGCCGTGGCAGTAGAGGAAGGCTTGGTGGTGCCCGTAGTGCGTTTTGCCGATGGTAAGGATTTGAGCAGCATTGCCACAGAATCTAAGACCTTAGCACAAAAGGCTACATCTAAGAAATTATTGCCGGAAGATATGCAGGGTAACACCTTTACGGTTTCTAACCTCGGCATGTTTGGTATAGAGGAGTTTACGGCAATCATAAATACTCCCGATGCTTGTATTTTATCTGTAGGAGCATTGCGCGATGAGGTAGCCGTTGTAAACGGACAAATACAAGCGGTTAAGCGTATGAAAATTACATTAGGTTGCGATCACCGCGTGGTGGATGGTGCAACCGGAGCTAAATTTTTGCAGGCTGTACGCAAAAATTTAGAAGAGCCATTGCGGTTAGTACTGTAGGGAAGCATTATCTTTTTTAATTGAAGGTGTTGGCTGCTCCAACATAAATGCGCTTATTCGTTTTAGTATAAAACGAAACATGGCAACTCATCAACTTTCGAAACAAATAGGGTTATTTACAGGCATTGCTTTTGTAGTAGGCGGAGTAATTGGCATGGGCGCATTTGTGCTTATTCCATTAATTTGTGCCAAAGCCTATGGTGCAGCTTGGTTAAGCATCACTATTGCAGTGGTAATAAATTTACTCAGTGTTTTTCCGCTTATTCAGCTTTCGGCTGCGTACCCGGTGGCTGGTGGTGGTTACGAGTACGGAAAACTATTTTTTGGTAGAACAACAGGTATTGTATTCAGCGCTTGGGCACTGATGGGCGGAGCAGCCTCGGTAGCATTAGTGGCTTATGGTTTGGTAGAGAGCTTCCAAACGGTGATGCACATTCCACTTTCAAACCATTTGCTTTCTATTTTATTGATACTGCTATTTTGGGGTGTTTTTTTAACGGGTGTAAAAACATTGGCAGCATTGCAGATTGCCATGGTGGTGCAAATGTTGCTTGCAATTTTACTTTATACATTACCAACATTATTAGAGCACTACAATCAAGTACAGTTTTCATTACCCACAGAGGGGGGAAGTTTTTTTATGGCAATTGTTTTCTCCTTTAATATCTGTTTAGGTTTTCAGATTATTATGGAGTTGGGAGAAGAAATGGAAGACCCTAAACGGAATATTCCACTTTCGTTGTTGATTGGAGGTGGCATAGTTTGGCTGGTATATATTTTAATTACGGCTGCATACATTGGTGCTGTGGGTGTAGAAAATTTATCGTTGAAACCGGAAATGGTTTCAACTGTCGATGCCATTCTTCCAGCATGGGCAATTTATTTTGTACGACTTGGCATTATTAGTGCAGGCGTAACTTGTTTTGTGGGAGCAGGACTGGCCATTCCCCGCGAAGTGTTTGTGCTTTCGCGCGATAGAGTGTTGCCTTCTAAATTTTCGGAGGTAAGTAAAAATGGAACGCCTAAACATGCCGTAAATTTTTTCTTTTCGCTGGTGTGTGTGTTATTGTTGGTAGGAGAGGTGTTTGAACAAACGGGCATACTCGTCTATTTTTTCGGGAAAGATACTATTGAGTTTTACGGATTCCTTACCATCATTGGTATTATGGCACTGGGCGGAGGTGTGTCATTAGTAGCATTGCGATTGCAAACCCAAATGCCGGATGCATTAGAAAAGGCATACATAAAGTTTCATCCCTTATTGCTGAAATTTTTAGTGGCGATTTCTATATTGGCTTCATTGTTTTTAATAGCATTGGTAAGCACTAAATGGCTGGTGCCTGCTTGTTTTGCAGGTGTTACAATTTTAGCAATGATTATGGCAAAAGTATTAGAAAAAGACCCTAATTTGTAAGCCCGTTTTTTGATAGTTATTTTACAATAAACAAGGAGAAAAGATGTTTAAAAAAATTCCACAACAAGGATTAAGCAAACAAGAAATATTCAACCAATTAGAAGACTTTAAAAAGCAAGATGCCGATTGGAAGCGCGGGCGCGTTTTTAGCTTGGTATTTTACCCCGGAGAAGAGGCTGCTGCAGTAATGCAAGATGCTTACCGCATGTTTGGTTTAGAAAACGGACTAAACCCAACCGTGTTTAAAAGCTTAAAGCGTATGGAGGGCGATGTGATTTCTTTTACAGGCAGTTTGCTACACGCTCCGGAAACTGCTGTTGGAAGCATGACTTCGGGAGGAACTGAAAGCATAATATGTGCTGTAAAAGCTGCCAAAAAGTTTGCACATAGTAAAAATAAAAACTTAGTACGCGGCAATATTGTAATGCCGGAAAGTGCCCATCCTGCATTTAATAAAGCTGCCGATTACTTTGATTTAGAAATGCGCACCGTGCATTGCTTAGGCGATGGACTTGAACCGGATATGGTGCAATACCAATCACTTATAGATGCCAATACCATTATGATTGTTGGCTCTTCTCCGGCTTATCCGCACGGGCATATTGATCCGCTGCATGAGTTGAATAAAATTGCAATAGAAAAAGATTTGTGGTTTCATGTAGATGCTTGTGTAGGCGGTTACATGCTTCCTTTTTTAGAACAGTTGGGGTATAATGTTCCTGTGTTTGATTTTCGTTTAGAGGGTGTAAGTTCTATATCGTTAGATATTCATAAGTATGGTTATGGTCCCAAAGGCTCATCGGTGATTTTTTATAGAAATACGGAAAAGCGTAAAAAGCAGTTTTACGTTTATACTAAATGGACGGGTGGTTTATATGTGTCGCCTTCGGTATCTGGCACGCGCCCCGGTGGTGCTATTGCAGGTTCTTGGGCTATCATGAACTTTTTAGGTATAGAAGGCTATAAAAGAATGGCACAAGAAACATATGATGCCGCACAAAAAATACAAAAGGCAATCAATAATATAGAAGGGTTGAAAGTGGTGGGCAATCCACTTACCACGGTATTTTCGTTTAAATCTACGGGCAGAATAGATATTTATCGTTTAGGCGATGAACTATCGCAAATGGGTTGGCATTTAGATAGGCAGCTAACACCGCCTAGCTTACATTCAACGGTGGGTTACGGACACGTGCCTTTTGCCGATGAATTTATTAAAGATTTACATACAGCAGTGGCTAAACTAAAAGCTACTTCAATAGAAAATATAAGCGATTCGCTCAAGCAAAATTTAGTAAAGCAAGCTGCCAGATTATTACCCGAAAACTGGATAAAGAAAATGTCGGAAAAGAGTATTGAAGATGTTCCTAATCAAGAAGGCAATGGTAAAACAGCACCACTGTATGGTTTAATGGGTGAACTTTCGGGCAGTGGCACTTTAGAAGAAATGGTGCTGGATTTAATGGATGGCCTAAACAAGCCAAGCAAAGAAGCGTAACTTACCCTACTTTTTTGGTAGCATGTAATAAATAGGCTTTTATGAATCCGTCTAAATCGCCATCTAGTACCGGTTGAACATTTGAAACTTCAAATCCGGTTCTGGTATCTTTTATTAGTTTGTATGGATGCAAAACGTAATTGCGGATTTGCGAACCCCACTCAATTTTAAGTTTAGTGCCTTCTACTTTGTCGCGCTCTTCGTTTTGTTTTTGAACTTCAATTTCGTACAGTTTGCTTTTGAGCATTTGCAAGGCGCGTTCGCGATTATCGTGTTGTGAGCGAGTAATTTGACATGTTACCACAATTCCAGTGGGAATATGTTTTAAACGAACTGCTGTTTCTACTTTGTTTACATTTTGTCCGCCCGCTCCGCTACTCCTAAAGGTGTCCCATTCTAATTCAGATGCGGGAACATTTATCTCAATAGAATCATCGGCCATTGGATACACAAAAACTGAAGCAAAAGAAGTGTGGCGCTTGGCATTAGAATCGAAAGGAGAAATGCGCACCAAGCGGTGTACGCCATTTTCGCCCTTTAAATAACCGTAAGAAAAATCGCCATCAATTTGCAGCGATACAGATTTTATGCCTGCCACATCACCATCGGTTCTTTCTAATTCCGAAACTTTATAGCCGTGGCTATCGGCCCACATTAAATACATGCGAAGCAGAATAGAAGCCCAGTCGCAACTTTCGGTACCTCCGGCTCCTGCATTTATTTCAAGTATGGCAGATAGTTGGTCTTCTTTTGAATTTAGTGTGCTTTTAAACTCCAATACTTCAACTGCATCGAGTGCTTTGTTGTATTGCTCTTTAAGTTCGGCATCGGTAGCTTCTCCGGCTTCAAAGAAATCGCGCATTACCGAAGTGTCGTCCACTTCTTTAGCTGCGGTTTCATATACATCAATCCACTGCTTGTGGAGTTTAATGCCTTTTAGTAATTCTTCAGCTTTAGCCGGATTATTCCAAAAATCGGGATGGAGCGTGGTTTGCTCGTCTTGAATTATTTTGAGTTTTCGGTTGTCGATGTCAAAGAAATCTCCTCAAAGCCTCTAAGCGGCCTTTCATATCATTTATATTCTCTATGGTCATTACAATAAATTTTTGAAGTGCGAAGGTAGAAATAGTAATGAGGAATAAGAATTTAGTTCATGGTAAGCAATTTTATCTTTTAAAAACTTGTGTAGGTTTGAAGCAATAACTTTGAATTATTACATGTTGAAACTATCGCAGCAGTATCCATTAAAGCGAGCATTTATTACCGGAGCTGCCTCCGGCTTAGGAAAGGAGTTGGCAAAGCAATTGGCACAAGACGGTTGGAAATTGGGCGTTTGTGATATTAGTGAAGAAAGATTGACTGCAACAGTTGATGAGCTAAAGGCGTATGGCCATACCGTTGCCATGTTTGTATTGGATGTTGGAAACGATATGGCATACAAAGTTGTTGCCGATGCCTTTTTGAAGCAATTTGGAGGAGTTGATTTGCTCATAAACAATGCAGGCGTTGGCGAAGGCAGTCTTTTTGAGGCTTATACAACGGAAAATTGGAAATGGATAACGGGTGTAAATCAAATGGCTGCCATTTATGGCTGTAGTTTTTTCTTGCCCGCAATGTTGGCGCAGCAAGCGGGATATATTATCAATATAGCAAGTGCTGCGGCTTTTGCTAATGCACCTACTATGGCTCCTTACAATGTTACCAAAGCTGCGGTGCTTTCGCTTTCAGAAACGTTGTATGCAGAAACAAAACATAGAGGTATAAAGGTGAGTGTGGTAATGCCTACTTTCTTTAGAACCAATATTGATCGTTTTGCGCGAGGAGGCGATGAACACAAAGAAACGGCTCATAAACTTTTAGCAACTTCGGGCATAGAGGCAAGCGAAATGGCAGCAGCTATTTTGTGCCATGCAGGTAGGGGGAAGTTTTATATTTTATTGCCTGCTAAAGCCAAGTTTTTGTTTTTGGTGAAGCGTTTATTTCCAATGTTGTTTTTGCGTTTTACGGCATATATTGCTTCTAATCAAGAATCGCTGAATAATAAATTGCAAGAGCGGTATGGCAAACTTTCGGATAAAGAGAAAACGATTGAGGAATAGCAGCGCAATGGCTATGCTCCGCTAATAATTTCACCATCTTTCATTTCGACAATTCTATCGCTGTTGTTGGCAAATTCGGGGTCGTGGGTTACGGCAATAATGCTTTGCTTGCCTTGGCGCGCTAGGTCCTTCAAGATTTCAAACACTACTTTTGTATTGGCAGAATCTAGGTTTCCGGTTGGTTCATCGCCCATAATTATAGATGGTTCATTTATGAGGGCACGGGCAATAGCTACACGCTGGGCTTGCCCTCCGCTTAACTTGGAAGATAGCTTGAGTGCATGTTCGTGCATATCGAGCATCTTTAACTTTTCGTAGGCGCGGTCTTTAATTTCGCTGAGCGAATATTTGCCTGCTTTTTCTGCAGGAATCATTACATTTTTAAGAGCGGTAAATTCTGGCAGTAAAAAGTGGAACTGAAAAACAAAGCCAATGTGTTCATTCCGAAATGCAGCTAGGGCTGCGGGTTTCTTTCCGGTTAGCAACTGTCCGTTCATGAATATTTGCCCTGTGTAGTTGGTGTCTAAGGTTGAAAGCAGGTACAGCAGTGTAGATTTTCCACACCCACTCTTTCCAACTATACTTAAAAACTCTCCTCTGGCAACCGAAAAATTGATGTTTTTGAGTACATGAAAATCTTCAGGTTCCTGAAAGTGCTTGTTTAAATTTTTTACTGAAAGAATTTCATTCATGCTTTACTTATTGAGTGTGTTGGAGTAGTTGCAATTCAATATTTCTTCATATCTTTTTTATCCTCTTAGGATTTCAACGGGGTCTATTTTCCCTGCTTTTAAACTCGGGAAGTAACCAGCCAAAAAGGTAGTGATTACGCCAAATACTAAACCAAATGCATAGTGATACCAATGGAATGTAACGGGGAATCGGGTAATGCTTATGTTTTCGTTTGCGGGGAAAGGAAGGCTGTAAACTCCGTAACTCATAATGTAACCGAGTATCATGCCGAGGCAGGCTCCAATTACACCAATGGTGATGGATTGGGTTAGAAATATTTGTCGCACATCTTGGGCGCTAAAGCCTTGTGCTTTAAGTATGGCAATGTCTTTTAGTTTGCTTTGTATGGTCATGTTCATGATATTGTATATGCCAAAACCTGCCACTACAAGTAAGGTAAAGCTTACAATAATTGTCATTACATCCCGCACCGTAATGCCAATCATGGCAGAGGCATTGGCGGTTTCCCAGTCTTCGCTTACGTAGTGGTATTTTTCTCTTAGTTCTTGTGCTATTTGCTTGGATTGCTTATTGTCTTTTAACTTAATATTTATGTCGGTTACATATTGATTGTTTTTGCCCATTAACTGCTGCACGTTTGAAAGGTTTACATAGCTGCGAACATTATCTACCGTGCCAATACCAAATTGAAAAGTGCCCACAATTCTAAAGCGCTTTGAGGTTCCTTTGGGTGTAGCAAGATTTACGGCATCGCCTACTTTTGCATTTAGCTTGAGTGCCAAGCCGTGTCCCATTAAAATACCGTTGTCGGTAGTGAGGAGGTTTTCAATTTTACCTGTTTTAATCTTGTCTTTTAGGGTAGTTATTTTAGCTTCTTCAATAATGTTTACGCCTTGTAGCGAGCCGTTTATTTGCACGGGACCGCTGTTGTAAAAAACTTGTGTGGAAAGTTGTGGTGAAACTGCTGTAATGCGTTGGTCGTGCTGGAGGGCGTGTATAATGGCGCTTGAATTTTTGAGGTTAGATTGAATGTCTTTGGGTTTTGGGTGATGCACTACCGAAAGGTACTGGGTGGTGTCGAAAACATTGCTGAGAATGCTTTTGGAAAAATCGGTTTTAATATCGTTGTACATGCGCACATCGGGCGTAGAAGAGAGCATGGCATCTTGCAGGTATTCATTAAAACCCGTCATAAAACTTATCATAAGAATGTACATGCCAATGCCGAAAGTTACACCTAACATTGCCACCAGCGTTTGTCGCTTTTTGGCAAGCAGGTGTGTTTTGGCAATTTGAAAGTTTACAGCACCAATCATTTTACAACGGGAATTTGAACTTCGTCATTTTCTTTTAAACCCTCTATTACTTCTACGTCTTCCATGTTGCCAATACCTGTTTTAACTGCAACTTCTTTTCCGTCTTTTAGAATTACTTTGGTTTCGTCTATTAGTACTTTTCTTGGAATTACAGGCACGTTGTCTTTTTGGGCAATAATAATATTGGCTTCAACCGATGTCTTTACAAAGTTTACATCTTCCGTATTTTCAAACACGGCATCTACTCTAAAACTTTGTTCGTTTTGATTCATGGCAGGGTATATTTTTTCTATTCTGGCATTGTAAGTTTTATTGCCCGAAATATCCATTTTAACCAAAACCAATTGCCCTGTTTTTACCTTGCCAATATCTTGCTGATCTACCGATAGTTGCAATACTTTTTCGCGTTTATCGCCAATAAGGGCAACCATATCGTTTTTACGCACGAGTTCTCCAAGTTCTTTGTAGGTTTCGTACACAATGCCGTTCATAAAACTGCGCAGTGTGTAATTGTTGAGGTCGGTAGTGGCAGTTTGCAAATTGCTTTGTGCATTTTTTGCTTCTACATCCAATTGATCTTTTGTTTTTAAAAAACGCTCTTGTGCACTCAGTAGATCGTTTTTAGAAACATTGAAAGCCAAAGTGGTTTTATCGAATTCGGTTTGGGTAATTACGCCTTGGGTAAACATGTTTTTTGCCCTAACAAAAGATAGCGAATCGTTGGTAAATTTCAGTTGTGCATTTTTTATGGTGTTTTGTAGTTCTTGTAAAATCGGTGAAGTGTTTTGAGTGTTTTGGCGTGCTATGCGGTAAGCGCTATTGGCTGCATCTAAACGGGCTATTTGGTTTTCGCTTTGAATTTGAAATACTGCTTCTCCGGCTTTAACTTCATCTCCGGCTTTTTTATATTGCTGTACCATATATCCATCGCCAATTGCGTAGAGTTTGTATTCGTTTTTTGGAACCACAAAGCCCGATGCGTACACGGCTTCAACAATAGATTTTTTCTTTACTTGAACTGTTTCTTTTTTATTGCATGAAGTAAATGCCAATGCAATAAAGAATGCGGCTATGGAATGTTTCATAATACTGTTGGTGCAAAAATAGTTTGAACTATGGCAACCCCGAATGAATTAAACTGAAATGTAGAAAAGCAAATTTAAAATTTGCAGAAAGCCGTATAAAAATCAATTAGCAGCGCTCAAAAATAATTGCCATGCCTTGCCCCACGCCAATACACATGGTAGCCAAGCCATAGCGCACTTCTTTTCTGCGTTGCATTTCGTGCAGCAGAGTGGCAGAAATGCGACTTCCCGAACAGCCCAATGGATGGCCTATGGCAATGGCACCTCCGTTTACATTTACTATGCCGGGGTTTATATCTAAATCTTGCATACAAGCTAAAGATTGCGATGCAAAAGCTTCATTTAATTCTGCTAGACCAATATCGTTTATAGAAATGCCTGCTCGTTTCAATGCTTTTTGAGTGGCAGGTACAGGGCCAATTCCCATGTATGCGGCCTCTACGCCTGCTGCTGCGTAAGCGGCAATGCGGGCCAGTGGTTTTAATTGATATTGTTTTACAACATCTTCGCTTACGACTAACAAT
This sequence comes from Chitinophagales bacterium, assembly GCA_019638515.1. Lineage (NCBI taxonomy): Bacteria > Pseudomonadati > Bacteroidota > Chitinophagia > Chitinophagales > Chitinophagales bacterium. The sequence goes on from JAHBTS010000002.1 coordinate 19,840, forward strand.
GCTGCCGCGCCATCGTTTATGCCCGATGAGTTGCCTGCGGTAACCGTTCCGTCTTTTACAAAAGCAGGTTTTAATTTTCCTAAATCTTCTAATGTGGTTTGCCGTGGATGCTCATCTTTATCAAACAGTATAGATTTACCTTTACCGATTTCTACTTCTACGGCTTCTATTTCTTGCGAAAATTTTGCGGCTGCATGCGCTGCCTGGTATTTCTGCTGCGATGCTAGTGCAAAGGCATCTTGAGCTTCTCTGGATATATTCCATTTGCGGGCTACATTTTCGGCAGTTTCGCCCATGCTGTAAGTAATCTCTTTTGGAAATGCTTTATTGGTAAAGCGCCAACCGATAGAGGTGTCGTACATTTGTTGGTTTCTATCGAAAGCATTGTTTGCCTTGCTGAGTACATAAGGTGCGCGGCTCATGCTTTCAACTCCACCGGCAATAAAAACGGCTCCATTTCCGGTTGCTATATTGGTAAATGCATCTGCAATAGATTGCAAACCCGAAGCACACAAGCGGTTTACCGTTACGCCACTTATATTTACCGGAAATCCGGCAAGTAATGCTGCCATGCGGGCTACATTGCGGTTGTCTTCGCCACTTTGGTTGGCAGCACCTAAAATAACTTCTTCAATATCGCTTGGGTTGAGCCATGTATTTCTTGCGACAATTTTTTTGAGGGTAAATGCCGCTAAATCATCGGGGCGAACAGTGCTAAGTGTACCTGCAAATTTGCCTACCGGTGTTCTTAGTGCATCTACAACAAAGGCTGCTTTCATAAGAATGAATTTTTATATGGCCTTTTCTACTACTGTTTGCAGTAAACTTTCAAATAAAATTCTGCCGTCTGTATTGCCCATTGCAAGTTCCGATGCGCGTTCGGGATGTGGCATCATTCCAAATACATTGCGTGTTTTATTGGTGATGCCCGCTATGTTATCTAAAGAACCATTGGGGTTGCTGGCATCTGTAACATTGCCTGCAGCATCGCAGTATTTGAATAAAATTTGGTCGTTGGCATATAGCGAATCCAAAGTGCTTTTATCGCAGTAAAATCTGCCTTCGCCATGTGCAATAGGTATTTGCAATACAGCGCCTTTTTGAGTTTGCGAAGTATAAAGCGTTTGGTTGGTTTCTACTTTTAAGAATATGTTTTTGCAGATATACTGCATGTTGTTATTTCTAAGTAAAGCACCCGGCAGTAAATGGCTTTCGCATAAAATTTGGAAGCCATTGCAAATGCCCAACACCTTGCCGCCTGCATTGGCAAACTCAATTACTGCCTGCATTACTGGCGAAAAACGTGCAATAGCTCCGGTACGTAAATAATCGCCATAGCTAAAGCCGCCCGGTAGCACAATACAATCGCTTTCACAAAAATCGTCTATTGAAGTTTCTTTATGAAAAACTTCGCGAACCTGTGCACCCATAACGTTGCCTAAAACATGCGTCATGTCTTTATCGCAATTAGAACCCGGAAAAACAACTACCCCAAATTTCATGTATAATTATTTGAAAAAGTGAACAAATACAGCGCTCAAAATTAGCATTCCAAATAGAAGTTCAGAAATAAAAATGCCTTTTAACGATTGAAAATACATAGCACACAAAATGCTCAACGGCAAACACAACATACTGAAATGCCATATCTGAAAACTTGATTGAAATAGTGCGCTCAGCAAAGTGAGTGCAACCATTAGTAATAGAAGCATAGAGAACTTCCGTATTTGGATGGCATTTGAAAATAGAATTTTGGGTAGTGCGCTGGTAGAAAGTAAAAATAGAACTGTAAGTGTAATGGCTGCCACAATGGTGCTTGCCGTGAACGAAAAATTAAATGGCGTTGTGTTGGGTAAATTTATGAGGTCATAAACAAGCTCATGTGTTTTATCGAACCAGAAATAAATGGCAAATACCAAGAATAGTGGGGCAATAAATCCGGTTGCAGCCATCAGCCATTCTCTTAAAGAAAATGGGCGTAAAATAACGAGTGCCATCAACGAAAAAGGAAACAACCAAATTGCCGGAAAGTAAAATAAGGTAGCAAGAGCGCTGAGCCAGCCTAAATCGAATATATCGCCAAATGGTTTTTCGTCTTTTATTATGGCAAGCGATTTTTGAAGAATACGCAATGCAAAAAACAGTGCCATAAGTTGCGGCAATAAAGTGGCAAAGTTATTGACCAAACTTAAGAGCAATAGAAAGAGAATAGCAGTGGTGTAAGTTCTGGATTGCAGTATTTTATTGGAGGTAATGGTAGCATTCAGCCATATTGCAATGGCAAATGCCAATACAAACCCTACTGATTGCAAAATAGATTTAGAATTGGATAACAGTTGAATGGGCGTAAAAAGTAAATTACTGAGTGGTTCTGTATAGTTTACTATTAAAACTTGTTGTTGCGATTGTGCCCACCAACTCACCTGCAATGCCAAAAAGGCAATGGCACATAAGATAATATTGAATGGAGAGTTGACGGTGAAAATTCTAAACACAATGCGCGAATGAACTACTTTTTTCTGCTATTGAAAACTTTGATTCCAACAGATTGTTAAGATTTAGTAGGTAACTTTTACCAGCCTCAACTGGTTGCGCAAATAGCTGGGTATGATGGCTTCGTTTGGTGCTACTTGCTTGCCTGCTTTGGGCAGCAACATTACATCGCGGCTTTCTTGAAATAGAAGTGTGCTATTATTTACTTTGCCATTGCTGCTTAAAACATATTCGTGCAAACTTGCGGCAGTTGAAATCTCATCTAAATACAAAAAGCGCAGTTTGTCTCTTTCATTCAGTAATAAGAAAGAAGAATAGATGCCATTGTCTTCTTCACTGCCTTGTTTTTTGCGCATTACGGCTCGCCAGTCTAAAGAACCATCGGGTTTTAAACTAAGAGCAATAATATCGTTGTACTGATAAAAACTTATACGCTGTATGGAATTGAAAGTAGGAGAGAACTGTGAATTGAAAATTGTTTCGCGAGTATCTTTGATAAGAGATTCTGCAACGATGGCTGCGCCTCCATCGTTTCGCAGCATTACTTTTTTTATACTGAAAGTATAGAGTTTAGGCTCTTGATTTATTCTTCCGGTAAGTTCATTCATAAATCCTGCATCGAAGTTGCTGTACTTTACAGTATTAAGTGTGCCAGAATCTGCTTGCAGCGAAGTGAAAAAAAAGCCATAAGCGGCAGCCTCGTTATTGGTTACTTCATCATCGTAAAAACCAGAAAGTATCACATTGTTGTTGATGTTGTCTGCCTCAAAGTAAAATTCGCCAAATAGGTTTCGGTCTATTTTAATTTGAGTTTCGTAAGCATCTTCTACTTCGGGAACCAATTTGTATATTGTAAAGTTTTCGGAGGCTGTACGGTTGTTGGTTTCTTTTGTGTTTAAAAATGCAGCAAAGGCATTGCCGTTGTTGTCTATTGCAAATTTTGCTGTTTCCATTTCATTATCGGGGCGGTTGAGCTGTAGCTTGCGGGCATATACTTTGTGTAATGCGCGATCTACGCATACAAAGAGTACGCTTTCTAATTTTTCTTCGGTGAAGTATGGATAATAAAAAAGTGTGTACTGTTGATTTAGTGATTGCTTTATACGCAAATTGGTGCTGGCAAAATCGGGTTTGTCGAATATACTGTCTATTACAACTGGCTTTCCGTTTTCAATAAACCTGCTGCTGAGGGGTTGCCCAATAAGTGCTGTGGCTGTTTTATCGCCACTTAAATAAAAAACCGTAGCACCGGATTTATTAAGTTGAACATGCTGCAACAATCCACTTTGGTTTTTAAACTCTATGGTGCGAGTTGCTAAAAGTTGTAAATCATTGCTAAAAGACTGTAGCACATCGGTACTTCCAAAAAGCCTTACCACATAGCCATCTTGGTTTTTTCCTATAATCTTGAATCGCGATGCTTTTGATGTGAGTTTGGTTGGAGTTGAAACATCAATTAATGCTTGTGCAAATTCTATTTTAGGAAAAAAAGTAAAGAAAAAAGCAAAGGAAAAAAGTAAAGGTTGAATATAGTATCTCATGGTAGGTCTCCTGTTTCTATCTGCAGCCAATTTTCTTCAAAATTCAAGTTGTTGTAGTTAATTACTTTCCATTCGCCTTTGTTGTATTCAAGTGCGGTTAGGTTTTCTACCCAATCGCCTGAATTTACGTAAGTAACCGATCCTCTATCGGTTCTAATTACCTTTATTCCCGGCATGTGCGAATGTCCGTTTATTACAAAATCGTAGCCGTTTTCTACTGCAATTTCGGCTGCGGTAATTTCGTAGTTGTTCAGTTTTTTTACCCCGCTTTTGGTGGCGCGCTTTATATGTTGGCTAAAGGTAGATTTTTCTCTGCCGAGCAGGTCTAAGAAGAAATTTACCAATTTATTCAGCAGTATTAAAAGTTCATAACCTATACTGCCAAGTTTTGCCAGCCACTTGCTTCCGTGTATAGACACATCAAAAATATCGCCATGGAAAAACCAATGTTTTTTTCCATCTAACTCCAACACCAATTTGTCGTCTAATACAAAATTACCAAGATGCAAGCCACTGTATTTTCGCAGCAGTTCATCGTGGTTTCCGGTGAGGTAATACACCATTTTTCCGCTGCTCACATACTTGAAAATACGCTCTAGTACTTTGGAGTGTGCAGAGGGAAAATAGTAGGAGCGGAATTGCCAAATATCAATAATATCACCATTTAGAATTAAAATTTCAGGGTCTATACTTTTAAGGTATTGTAGTAATTCTTTGGCACGGCAACCCACAAAGCCCAGATGTACATCAGAAATTACACAAATTTGAACCTTGCGTTTTGCCATAAGTGCAATATAGTAATAGAACCGAATGCAGCAAAAATTGTATTTGTACAAGAACTAAAACACTAATTGCTCTTAGCACACAATTGGTGGATAAAAATTGTTTATGATACAAGGTTGAAAAAACATTTTCGCTCCCGACTTTGAGAAATTCAACAGCGTGAAACAAGTAACCACCATTAATTCCCCTACTGTATTTGAGTACGATTTTGTAACTAAAGACGTACTCTCCAATGCCTATCATATTGAGCTTAGAAAAGATACGCTTTATTTAGCAATGGTGTTAGGCAATAACTACGGTAAAAAAGTACAAATGCAGGTAGCTACCGTGGAAGAAACTATTGAATTGCATGGCATTGTTTTAGCTATGAATGAAACTACTGTTTTTTTGAAAGGTGGAACTAAAATTCCTATTCATGTTATTTCAGAAGTAAAAGTATATTAGAAGAAACCTTCTTGTATTTTTCGCGTAAGTACTTAGGAACCTTATAGAATACTTATGCTTTTAGCCGCTACCTCAAAAATTGAAAAAGAATTTATTGCTACTTGTAATTTCACTAATGGAAGAATTGCACTTTCAAAAGAAGAAAGCAGACAAAACGACCGTAAGTTGTATTGTGCCATGTTGCTTGGCAATGCCTTTCATGGTAAAGTGAAAATTCAATTTTCTACCACAGAGGGTAGGCGCACCGTAGAAACTACGGTATGGGCTTTTACCGATAACTTTGTAATGTTGAAAGGTGGTGTGTTTATACCCACCGAGTCTGTAGTTTCGGTAGAGCTATAATCAATACCTTTTACTTATGGCGCTCCAGCAAAGAGTTTTCTACACGACCTTTGCGGAATACTTGTCGTCCTTTATTCACTCCTTTGCGTAATTCGCGTTGGTGTTCTTCCGGTAAGTGCAAAGTGTTTTTGCAATCGGTAGAGCAGCAGCCTTCAAACTTTTCTTTACAAGCCGGGCATTGAATAAACAACAAATGGCAGCCATCGTTGGCGCAGTTGGTATGTGTATCGCAACTGGTGCCGCATTGGTGGCAGTGTGCTACAATTTCGTTGCTAATACGTTCGCCCAAGCGTTCGTCAAACACAAAATTTTTACCCTTAAATTTATTCTCTAAGCCTTGTGCTTTTACTTGTCTGGCATATTCAATGATGCCGCCTTCTAATTGATAAACATTTTTAAAGCCTTTGTGTTTGTAGTAGGCGCTTGCTTTTTCGCAGCGGATGCCTCCGGTACAATACATAATGATGTGTTTATCTTTATGTGGCTCTAAAATTTTTTCTACCAGCGGAAGTGCTTCTTTAAATGTATCTACATCGGGCAATATGGCATTTTCAAAATAGCCAACTTCGTGCTCGTAGTGGTTACGCATATCCACAATAATGGTATCGGGCTTTGAAGCTAATTCATTAAATGCGGCTGCCTTTAGGTGAATGCCTTTATTGGTAACATCAAAGGTGCTGTCGTTTAATCCATCGGCTACAATTTTGGCGCGTACTTTAATATCTAATGCAAAGAATGATTTGCCATCGTCTTCCACTGCAATATTTAAGCGTATGCCTGATAAGAAATCAATACTGTAAAGGTAATTCTTTAGCGATTCAAAATTTTCTGATGGAACAGAAATTTGCGCATTTACTCCTTCGTAACCTACGTAAATTCTACCTAAAACTCCGAGCAAATCCAATTGTTTGTAGATGGTGTTTCGGAATAAATCCGGATCGGTAATTTTAGCGTATTGGTAAAATGAAAGTGTAGTACGCGGAGTACTGTCGTTCTGTATTTTTTCTTTCAGAACTTTTCTGTTGAATTTATTGTGCAATTGCATGTTGCATCACTTTTTGTGAAACGCAAATATATAGATAACTGCCTATTTTTAATGTAAACTTAGCAGTATTTATGCCAGCAACATGGGTAAAACTGCCAATCCATAAAGCAGAATTACACTTTCTAAAACCACATTAAACTTAGCTGAAGCATCGTTGGGTTTAGCATTCCAAATGGTGATGGCGGAAAATGCTAATAATGAAATTCTAATTACAGTGGTGATTACATGAGTTTCAGAAAAGAGAAGAGAAACTGCGCAGCATAACAAAAGGAGTATGCTCAGTTGCTTTAGTTTTGTTTCTCCAACTGAAAGTAAAAAGGAGCGATGTTTTTCTTCAACATCTAATGCAGCATCTCTTAAATCGAAAGACATGCTGAGTGCGGCAATTAAAAAGAAAACCTGCATGAAGAAACTGATGAAGGCTGTTGTTTTATTGAATCCACATGGAAAGGCAACCGTTGCCAAGCTCCAATTGGCTCCAACCACAAAGTGTTTCAACCAATAAATATCGCGGAGGCGTTTGCCATCTTTTTTTAGAGAAATAGGAATGAAGTAAAGAAAAGTAAGGGCTGCCAATGTTGCTAAAACAATAAGCTGCTGCACAGAAACCATGTGGCGAAATTCTAGCAATAAACCAAGTGCCAGCGATGCTGCACCAATTAAGGCAATTGAAATAATTGCAAAGTTTTTGGGTAGGGAAGAAGCGCCTTCATTACTGTGTTTAAACACTAAACGCGAGCGCATGGTTAAGTATGCCAATGCGGTAAGCAAGGCAGAGAAAGCTCCGGTTAGGCATGCCTGTAATTCGCTACACTTTACAATAAACAAGGTGTTGAGCGTTAGGCTGAATGCTGCTGCGGCAAGTAAGAGTAGGTTTATCCAAAACAAGATTGCTATTTTACTTAATGCAATTTAATGTTTTGAATTTGAAGTGTTTTTTTACAAAATTTTCAACACGATTTTTCCAAATTGTTCTCGCTGCTCCATTCGCTCAATTGCTTTTTGTGCTTTTTCCATTGGAAAAACTTCATCAATAATTGGCTTGAGTTGATGTGTGTTTACAAAGTTTACCATGTTTGCAAAATCTTGGTTGCTGCCCATGGTGGAGCCTAAAATATTGAGCTGCTTCCAAAATATTTTTTGAGGATTTAGTGCAGCAATATTGCCGGTGGTACCTCCGTAAAACACAATGCTTGCTCCGGGATTGGCAATATCAATGAGTTTTGGAAATCCCTCTCCGGCTGCACTATCTATAATAATATCGAAGCCGCCATACTCTTCCAATAATTGCTTGTGCCAGTTTTCTTGCTTGTAATTTACTCCGGCAATTACTCCTAAATGAATGGCCTTTTTAATTTTGTCTTCGCTGCCTGAAGTTACGAATACTTGTGCGCCTGCGGCAACTGCAAATTGCATGGCAAATAGCGCCACGCCTCCACCTATTCCGGTAATCAATACTTTTTGCCCTGCTTGGCATTGGGCGCGGCTAAATAGTGTGCGCCATGCGGTTAGTCCTGCAAGTGGGAGGGCTGCTGCTTCTTCGTGCGTCAAATGTTCGGGCTTAGGTGCAATATTATTTTGTGAAACGGTTACATACTCTGCAAAGGTGCCATTATCCGGCAGGCCGAGAATTTTGTAGTGTTTGGATTGCACTTTTTCGTTTTCGCCCCAATGGCAAGAGGGGTTTATTATTACCTCTTTTCCAATAAGATCAAATGAAATTCCCTCGCCTGCGGCTTCTATAACTCCACAGCCATCGCTACCCAAAACAATGGGGAATTTTAAACCTGCATATTGCCCCTTTTGTATCCATAAATCGCGATGGTTAAATGCTGCGGCATAAACTTTTACTAAAACTTCGCCAGCCAAAGGCATTGGCTTTTCTATATCTTCAATAGCGAAAGATTGGAGTTTATCTTTTAATAGTACTGCTTTCATGGTTAATAGTATTTACAATTTTCAATTTCAAGAATAATATCTTTTCCGTATGCAGTGGCGGGAGTTTGGTAGCCTATTTTAAACTGGTTGTTATATACTTTTTTTGCAATAAGTGCAGTAGTGAGCGCTGTTAGATGATAGCCTTCGGGAGTTTGCAGCCGCATTTCAATTCTATTTCCATTGGAGTTTTCTACACAGCCCCAAAAGTAACTTCTTCCTGCTTCGCGCTGTTGGGCATTGGGGCCGGGAGGGCGTTTGTTTACCTGCTGTTTTAAAAAGTTTTTTACAAAAGACAGTTTGAAGAGCCAACGGAGGTAGTTGGAGCGTTTCATTTGTGAAATAAGTGAAGCGGGGGCGCTCATATATACTTGAATATTAGGAATGCCGGTGCTGCTATATGCGGTAGAAATATCGCCCCAAGGAATTGTAACTGCTGTTGTTTTGAATGAGCCAAAATCAACTTCTCGCACATGGTATGCGGCTGCTACCGATTGTAGTTTTCCGTATTGCCGTATGGTGCCGCCTTCTCCTAAATTTTCAACCATTGTTTTGGCGGTGCCTCTGCTAAATCCGCCTTTTAGAGCTGCAAACGCCAATGATAGGTATTGTGCATCGGGCATTTTTTCTTTTAGTGCATTGGCAAGGCAATCGGATGGTACTACATCGAACCCAACTCCGGGTAGCACCATAATACCAGCCTTTTGTGCTGCGGTATCTTGTGCTTTACAACCTTCAAAGACTTGGTATTCGCCTGTTATGTCTAAGTAGTGCGTTTGGGTTGCTATGCAGGCTTGCAACATTTTTTCATAGGTGTGAATAAATGGGCCTGCTGCATGAATTACTATTTTACAATTGGCAAGTGCACTTTTAATTGCTTCTACATCATGCAGTTGAAATGCAATGGTTTCTAAAGCGTATGTTTTACCTAACAGTTGCAGGACGTTGATATTTCTTCCTGCCAGCACAGGTTGTATGCCTTGCTTTAGTAATGTTTGGATAATTAAATTTCCGGTATAGCCGGTAGCGCCATAAAGCAAAACTTTCTCTTTCATTTTTTTTGAATGGATTCTAATAGTGGCAACTCTAAATTACGAACAAAACTTTCTTCTAGCGAAATTAGAGTTTCTGTGCGGTTAATGCCTTCTATCTTTTGTATTTTATCGTGCAGCACTGTTCTTAGGTGCTGTGTATCACGGCAATGAATTTTAATAAATAAACTATAGTTTCCCGTGGTGTAGTGGCAACTTACAATTTCAGGAATCTTTTTCAATTCTTTTATTACGCCATCGTACATATCGCTTTTGTTGAGGTACACACCAATAAACGCAGTGATGTCGTATCCCATTTTGGGTAAATCTATTTGCACCTGAGGAGCCCTTGCGATGCCGTATTCCGTAAGTTTTTTCATGCGTACATGCACCGTGCCTGGCGAAACATAAAGTTCTTTAGCTATTTCGGTAAAGGGTGTAAAGGCATCTTTTTGTAAGATATTTAATAGTTGAATATCGGTATTATCAATTTCGTAATCTACATGTCGTTTTTCCATCTTTAATTATTGTTTTTATTTTAAAATGCTATTTATTTTGAATGAAATGTAATAATTTGTTGATTTTGAAACATTTCTTGCAAAGAAACGAATATGATTTTATATTTGCAACACGTTCTTAAAATTGTTGGGTGATGGAATTAGGCAAACATGCCCACCGGTCTCGTGGGTGAGGAAAAAGGTATAAACCCGGCAAGCGTTGAAGTTGCTTCAACGCTTGCTTTGGCTAACCGCCTCTTGCAGGTTCGAGTCCTGCTCCAACAGCAATTTTTTTACTATGGATATGGATAAAGTTTGGTTCTTATTGTTAGCAAACAGTTTTTTAACTGCATGGTGGTTTCGTAAAATAATAATACGCATAGTGCTGTTTCGCGCTGTGTTTCCGCAAAAGGTATAACTCCGGAAAGATTTTCGTTCGTTCTGTCCGTTTTGTTAGGCTGTGAAATTTAAATGTTTCGCAGCCTTTATTATTTTCGGCTGGCTTGAAATAAAAATGGCTAAGAAGAAAAAGTTGCCGCCTTCCGGTGCGCTAAATACTAATGTTTTAAAGATGTTTATGATGGGTGCTGCCAATCCGGCAGGCAGTAATAAAACCTTTTCGCATAGTGCCGATGTTGTAGATTTGCATATTGAACAAAGCGCTGTAAAATATAAAAAGATTGATGCCACAGAGGCATTGATATTGCAATTGGAGCAGGTTGAAAAGAGTATTGATGCCGCTATTGCATCGGGCAAAATGGAAATACGCGTAATACACGGTTTAGGAAAAGGTAAGCTGAAGGAAGAAATTCATAAAATGCTCAGGAAACATCCGCACGTTTGCAGTTTTGAAAATGATTACACACCAAGCTATGGTTGGGGCAGTACGCTCATAAAATTTTACTGATGAATCTGCCGTATAATTACATAGCAATTGAGGGCAGTATTGGAGCAGGGAAAACAACTCTGGCTTCGAAATTAGCACAGGATACAGCTGCCATGCTGCTACTCGAAAAGTTTGAAGACAATCCTTTTCTCCCTAAATTTTATGCCGATCCACAACGTCATGCTTTTTCGGTAGAGCTATATTTTACGGCAGAAAGATACAGGCAGTTGAGTCAGTTTTTAGCCGCAAGTAGCGCATCGCTTTTTAATACACTTACGGTAAGCGATTTTATTTTTCAAAAAAGCTTGGTGTTTGCCGGCACTAATTTAGATAACGATGAATTGAAGTTGTATAGAGTGTTGTTTGATATTATGTTGCCCACATTGCCGCAGCCCGATATTGTTTTTTATTTGTATGCGCCCATAGATGAACTGTTGAAAAATATAAAAAAAAGAGGTAGAAGCTATGAGCAGCATATAAAGGGCGAATATCTGGAAAGTATTCAGCAGGCATATTTGAGCTACTTTAAACAAATGCCCGATTTAAAAGTAGTACTCATAAACACACAGCGCTTCGATTTTGTTGGAAGGGCAAACGATTATTCCTTCTTTAAGGAATTGATAAACACTCAGTTTACAAAAGGAATTACAGCCATAGAATGATTTTTCTTGAAACTGCATTGGCGTCTCCTCCGCTTCAAACTATTGAGCATGCTGCATTTGAGGCTGCTTGTTTGCAAGTTAAGCTACTTCGTTTAGATACAATTCATCCGGTAGTAAATGGCAATAAATGGTTTAAGCTAAAGCACAATCTCCTCTTTGCTGCAAGGCATTCGTATAAAGGTATTCTTACATTCGGAGGGCAATACTCAAATCATATTCATGCTGCCGCGGGAGCTGCTAATTTGCTTGGAATGCAAAGCGTGGGAATTATTGCAGGAGCCAATGCGCACAAACTTACTCCAACTTTACAATTTGCATTGGAGCAAAACATGCAATTGCATTTTGTGAGTCGCCATACTTACCGCGCTAAACACGAACCGGAACAAATAAAAGAGTGGCAACAATTGTTTCCCAATTACCTAATTGTGCCTGAGGGTGGAACCAATCTGCTAGCCGTAAAAGGAACATCAGAAATTTGTACGCTTATTAAAGAACCCTTTGATTATGTTGTAACTGCTTGTGGCACAGGCGGCACTTTGGCCGGATTAGCCAATAGTGTAGAAAAGCACCAAACAGCCATTGGCATTTCGGTATTGAAAGGAGACGATTTACTTACGCCTGCTATTGAAACTCTTATTGGTTCAAACAAAAATTTTCGTGTAATTACAGGTTATCATGGTGGCGGGTATGCAAAAGTTTCACCGGAGCTAGTTTGCTTTATCAGAACTTTTTATAGCCAAACAGGAATACTATTGGAGCAAGTGTACACCGCCAAAATGCTTATGGCTGTTATTGATTTGGCAAAACAACACTTTTTTAAGAAGAACAGCACCTTGGTTTTGTTGCATACGGGTGGTTTGCAAGGCTTAGACACATCTATTGTAAGCATTTAGTTTTGGAATATCGGTTGTGTTTTTTCTAAAACCTTTTACTGTGGCGGGTTCTGAATGTTTTTCATGTAATGGAAGAGGCAAGTGGGTTGCAAACAGCATAACCTTACTTCTACGGCAATGCACTAAAAAAGGTTACATCTAATTATCTTGAATGCACGGGTTTTAAAACCAATAAGTTATTGATTATCAATTGTATTTGTTTTTAATTAGTGAAATAACAAACTCAACAATATGCTTAATGTGTAAAACACAAGGGGTGTTTGGCAACCTATGTTTGCATCATGTAAACGATATTGTTTACAGGGCACAAAAAAATCTGAATTATGGAACTATTATTTGCAATCCTTATCTCGTTCGCATTGGGTGGAGGCGATGGCGCTAACATTACCGGAGGTTATGGCGATCTTTTCTACAAAGATTTAACTGCCGAAGAGCAAAAGAAATTTGATGAGATAACCATTACCGGAGGTTATGGCGATCTTTTCTTTAAAAACTTATCGGATGCTGAGCAAAAAGAATTAGCAAAACTGACCATCACCGGAGGCTATGGCGATTTGTTCTTTAAAGATGGCGCCAACATTACCGGAGGTTATGGCGATTTGTTCTTAAAAACACTCGAGCAATTGAGAGACGAACAGAAGTAAGATTTTAGGGGTAATACAGAATGAAAAAAAGCGGGTCGAATGGCTCGCTTTTTTCGTTTTGATATAGGTTATATTAAGAATCTTCCATTTTGGTAAATCAGTTCTCCATCGGCATAAATTTCGCCTCCGGTTTTCATGTCGGTAATCATATCCCAGTGAACGGTACTTTCATTTTTTCCTCCGCATTGCTGGTAACTTTGTCCGACAGCCATGTGTATGCTTCCTCCAATTTTTTCATCAAATAAAATATTGCGGGTGGTGCGTTGTATGTTAAAGTTGGTGCCAATAGCCACTTCGCCCCAAAATTTTGCACCGGGAACGGCAAATACTTTGTCTAATACATCTTGTCCTTTTTCTGCTTTCCATGAAACTATTTCGCCATTCTTTACTTCAAGCGAAATGCCTTCTACATCTTTTCCCATATAAATGGCAGGGTAGGAGAAATATACTTTACCATTTACACTGTCTTCAATCGGTGCGCTAAAAACTTCGCCACTGGGCATATTGGCGCGGCCATCGCTGTTTATCCATTTTCTTCCTTTAACCGAGAAGGTAATATCTATATTAGGTCCTTTATAGTGTACTTTGTCGGCTTTGTTTAAACGTTCAACATAAGCTGCTTGTGTTTGGCGCATTTCTAACCATTTGCTTACGGGGTTTTCCTCATATAAATAGCAAGATTGGAAAACAAACTGTTCGTATTCCTCTAAGCTCATTTCTGCATCATCTGCTCCGGCTTGGGTTGGGTATTGGCATAAGCAGCGCCTCATGCTTCCATTGCCTGTGCGTTCAAAATATAGTCGGTTTAAATCCTTTTGTGCCTCTTGGAAAATCTTGTATTTCTCGGCATCCACTACTTCTTTTTCATCATCGCCTTTTGTAAAGGGCGCACGGATATTTAGGTAGCAATCGAAGGTTTCAAATGCAACTTTGCGCATAGGGTTTATCCATTGCAACTGATGCTTTTCTCCGTATTGGAGCACATTTACATCGGTAAGGTTTATATCAATACTAAGTGCAGGATGTCCACCTGCTTTGTAAACTTCTTTGAGTACTTCCTTTAAGAGTGGCTCTGCTAAGTACGAAGAGGCAATGTAAACGGTATCGTTGGGTTTAACTTCTAAGCAATAATTCACTAAAAGTGATGCGTATTTTTCTAGAATTTTTTGTTCAGGCATTTTGTAAAAGATAGGCGGCAATGATACACAAAAAGGAAATATACGCGGAAGTAGGCTGTAAGTTATTTATGCAGTTTTATGAACCCAAAAAAAATCTTTCAGAATGAAAACCTTCTGTTTTCTTCGCACATCTTTTTAGTGTACGTATGAAGTTCTTACCATTGCTTGTTGCTTGCTTTTATTTAGGAGGCATTTCTGCACAAATTAGTTTTAAATTAAGTGTTGTCAATACCAATTGTGTTGCCAATGGTGGTGCAGCTTCGGTAGTGCTAGATACAGGGAAAGTGCAAAGTGTATTGTATCAATGGAGTACTGGCGGCAATGGCAGTTCAATAAGTAACTTAGCGGCAGGAAATTATTCGGTAACTGTTTTTAATAATGCAAAAACAGATTCTTCGGTTAAAAGTTTTGTGGTAAACAATGCGGCTACTATTCTTGTTTCAACCCTACCGCAAGATACTATTTGTGCGGGAACTACTGCTGTTTTAGAAGCAAGTGCATTACCAGCGGGCGGTACATTTACTTGGAGTGGAGGTGATTTATCGGCAGCACGTACTAAAGATTCAATTCATGTACAGCCCAAAGCAGAACAAACTTATACGGTTACATATAATAGTAGTACATGTTCGGGCAGCACTACCGTAAAAGTAGTGGCAAGCCCGGTGAAGGCGCAAATTGCAGGTGTGGCACAGCCATCTTGTGGTTTGGCAAATGGTTCTATTACGGGAGCTGGCTCTGCATTTAAAGCTACTTTTACATGGTGGAAAGATGGGCAACCATTTGGCGCCAATGCTTCTATTTTAAGTAATTTGAAAGCTGGAAACTACACGTTTGCTATTTATGATGGCGTTACCGGTTGCAGCGATACTATTAAAAATATTGTGCTTGCCGATAATACTACTTATGCTTCATTAACGGCTCTTGCTACAACGCCCGATAGCTGCTTGGCAGCTCAGGGAACTGCAGCGCTTACGGTTACCGGAGGAAGCGGTAATTATACCTTTAAGTGGAGCCATTCAAATACAGTTACTGGCAGCAGTGCATCAAAACTGGCAAAGGGAAATTATAGAGTTACGGTGAGCGATGGGGTTTGCACTCCTTTTGATACTGCTATTACTATTGCCGGTCCCGATTCTGGAATTGCTGCAGTTACTTCGGTTGTAAACGACAACTGTAGTAAAGCAACAGGTAGCGCTACGGTAGTTGCTAGTGGAGGAACAGTACCATATTCATATTGGTGGAGTAATGGAGGCACTCTGGCTACTGCCAATAATTTATTGGGAGGCAATAATTATGATGTTACCATCACCGATGTGTTGGGATGCTCGGTAGTTACTTCGGTATTTGTTGGTGACATTGCTGCTCCGGCATTGGTGTTTTTTCCTTTTGATTCTCTTTGCCCCAACGCCAGCAATGGAAAACTGCAATTAAAAGCCAGCGGAGGATTGCCGCCATATCAATATCAATGGCAACACAATACGGCATTAACTGCTTCTATTGCTACCAATTTGGCTCCGGGTACATATAGCGCCACTGTTACCGATGCAGGAAATTGTACGGCTGTGGCTCAAGTAACTATTGCCGCTTTTGATAATCCTCAAATAGACTTGGGTAACGATACTTCAATTCTTAAAGGCGAAATTGCCACTTTGCAGTTAAAAACTACATTGCCGATTACTGGCGTAAAGTGGAGTCCTTTTACTCAATCGGCAGAAAATCAGGTAACCGCTTATACCAAGCCGGATAGTACCACAACTTATACCGTATTGGTTAGTTATGGAAACAATGGTTGCCTCCTCAGCGATACTATTACAATTCAAGTTTTAAACGAAGCGGCAGAGGTGATTGTGCCTAATATATTTACGCCCAATGGCGATGGTGTAAACGATTATTTTTATGTTTCTTCTAAAGCCATTAAACAATTTAATGTAAAAGTATTTGACCGTTGGGGAAACAATGTGTTTGAATCTTTTGATGCTGATTTTAAATGGAATGGACACAATATGGCAGACGGTACAGAGTTGCCTAATGGCGTATTTACTTATGTGATAGAATTTGTGGCACTTAACAACAATAAGCGTGAGTTGCTGAAAGGCAGCATAACCTTACTTAGATAAAAAGAGAAAGCCGGCACAAAGTCCGGCTCCCACTCACTCATTTCTTTAACTATTACTTTTTCATGTTGTTTTCGTAATAAAGTTGCGCTTCTACTTCCATTGCAGCTCTGTATTCTGCTTCAGAAAATGTTCGGTACTTATCGTCCGATGCAATTTTGGCCAACTCGTTGTACTCTGTGCTGCCCGGTTTAATGTCGAATGAAGTGTCTTCTTTGCCAATGCCGATGGCGAGGATAAGGGAAAGTAAAATTTCCATAGGTTGTTAGTGTTTTGGTTCGCTAACTATTTACGGCATCATTAAAAAAAGGTTACAGCCCAATAAGAATTTTATTTTAGCACTTATCTTATGAAAGAGCTTGCAGCCATTATTCAATCGCTTGATAAACGTGAATTGGAGGTTTATTCCAAGCTGTATCGCAGCGGCAATAAGAAGGATCCCAATAAGGCAGAAATGCTTTTTGATTACTTACTGGAGCATAGCAATACTACTAATACTGAGGTGGCAGCAGCACTCTTTGCCAATTCAAAAAGCAGTGTGTCTGCACTTTCGCACTTAAAGAAAAAACTGCACAACCAACTGAGTGTGGTATTGATTGCCATAGATGCAGAAGATGAAACCGATGCAGGCAAAGATGCCGATTACAATACGGCATTAAGAATTGTAACAAGGAAGTATTTAGAACGAGGAGTCTTGGTTAAAAAGAAAGTCAATAATGCTGCATATTCTCTTTCTGAAGAAATATATAAGTACGCCAAGGAGTATGAAATATTTCACTTTTGGGCAATCTCACTAATGGAGGTATTAGCATCCAATGCATCTAAGGGAGAAAAATATATCACTGCCGTAAGCAAAGAAATAGACCATGCTCTTAATTGTTTTTTGAAATTCTATAAAGGCGATATGATGCTGTGGGAACTTACACCTGCCATGTATTTAAAAAATAAAGAGGCAGAGTTTATAGATAGAGCAAAGCAGATTGTAGCTACTTTAAAAGAGTACACCAAAGAAACACAGTCCGACACCATACTCATGAATCAATTGGAGGGGCAAATGTTTTTGGCGGAATTTGAAAGAAAACCCAAGGACGCACTAACCTATGCAAGAGAAAAGTACGAATTAGTTACTACCTCTAAAGCACTCAACCGAAAAGGAATAATACGAGCATCGCGCAATCAATTGATTATTGCGCTCATTAACAATGGTGAATTTGAGGAGGCAGATAAATGGGCTTATACTTACCTGCACGAAATTCCACCACAAACGATTATAGTTTATGCCGACAATGCTTTTAGAGCAGCCTTGTTTAGTAGGAGTTTCAAACATTGTGAAGAGTATTTGAACTTATACAAAAAAAGCCCGCGTTTTAATAAAGAAGAAGCACTCACCACACAGTATTATTTTTACAGAGCAGCGCTGGCTTTCTATCAGCGAGATTTTGACAATGTGTTTACACATACTGCCAACACAGGATGGATGATTCGAGATAAAACAGGTTGGGGTTTAGGAGTAAAACTTATTGAAATTTTAGCCTACATAGAATTAGGGCAAACCGATATGGTAATGTATCGCATCAAAGCGCTTTGGCAATTGCTTTTTCGCAACCAGAGCAAAAATATAGCACGTATAAAAACGGTGTCGCACCTACTGTATGCGCTACTCCAATCGGGATTTAACTATAGGAAAGTGGTAGAAAAAGAGAAAAACAAAATGGCAGAACTGCGCGATGGAACAGGTGTTTTTTACTGGGATCCTACAGGTTACGAAATTGTGCGCTTCGATTGGTGGCTAGACGAAAAAATGAAACGTACTCGATAAAACTTCAACTAAAATTTAAACTATTATTTACAACCAATGAATTATTTGCAATACGAATTTTTTACATCCAATAGTGAAGAGCAAGAATTGATAATGGCGCTGCTATCGGAACTTAATTTTGAAGGATTTGAACAAACCGATTTAGGTGTGTTTGCCTTTGTACCGCAAGAAGCAGTTGCCGATGGCGAAGTGCGCTTAATATTGAACGAAAACAATCTTTCGCATATTCAGTTTGCCGTTACTGTAATTGAACCTAAAAACTGGAACCATGAATGGGAGCGTAATTTCTCTCCGGTGATTATTGGCGGTAAAGTAGGTATTCGCGCCCCATTTCACGATAAATTGAATACCGATATAGAGTTAATTATTGAGCCTAAAATGAGCTTTGGCACAGGGCATCATGCCACCACCTCGCTCATGATAGAACTGTTGCTTGAAATAGATTTGCAGAACCAAACTTTGTTAGATATGGGTTCGGGAACCGGAGTGCTTGCAATCTTGGCAAGTAAACTCGGAGTAGCAAAGCCGGTTGCCGTAGATCACGAAGAGTGGGCCTATGAAAATGCAATTGAAAACGCAGAGCGCAATGCTGCGGCTATAGAAGTTCACCGAGCCGATGCTTCCACAACATTCAATAGCGGATTTGATGTTATACTAGCCAATATCAATCGCCATGTAATCGAAAGCAATCTGCATCACTGGTTGCAATTACTTAACGGCAATGGTAAAATAGCTTTAAGCGGCTTTTTAGAAAGCGATATTCCGGCTATTCGCCAACTGGCAACAACTTTAAAATTGCAAGAATTACAATGTAAACAAAAGGGAGAGTGGATTGCAATGCTGTTTCATAAAATGTAAATGTTCATTAACTTCAAACCAATAAAACCCAAGGTATGAAAAGGTTGATGTGTTTAGGCAGTTTGATACTGTTGAGCGTAGTATATGTTGGTGCGCAAAACCCGCGCGAAACATCTTCGCGCTATGTTGCCAATGGCGATATGCAGTTGAAAATGGGTAATGTGGAGCGGGCAATTGCAGAATATAAAATGGCAATAGAAACAGACCCAACCGCTGCCGAAGCATACATGAAACGAGCCAAGATTTATGCAGTAATGGGACGCAACGGAGAAGCCATGCAAGACTATAATGTCGCCATCAATATCAATCCAAACGCTGCCATTTTTTACGATGCACGTGCTAAGTTAAAAGCACTTATTACCGACTACGAAGGTGCTCAAAGCGATATTGAAAAGGCCTTAAAACTAGAACCATTCAATAGAATATTTGTGGAGCACAAAGCAGATATAAATATGTCGAAGCAAGACTATGCAAGTGCATTGAGTGATTTAGAACAGCTCATTGATAGTAATCCCAACAATGAAGATTTTGCCTTAAAAAGAGTATGGTTTGAAATGCAAGCGCAAGACTTTACTAAAGCTCAAAGCCATATTAACGATTGGTTGAAGCGCAATCCCAATTCCATAATTGGTATAAATCTAAAAGCACTTATTCTTAGTGAACAAGGACAGCACCAGGCCGCCCTTTCGCTACTTTCAAACATCATACAGTTAAAACCCGATATTGATATTTCATACATTATACGAAGTTTAGTTTACACACGCTTACAAAAAAAGCAAGAAGCACTCAGCGATTTAAATAAAGCCATTCAGTTAAATGCCACATGTTCGTATGCGTATTTTAACCGTGCCGTATTGCAAAGGCAACTTGGCTATATTGATGCTGCTGAAAGTGATTACACACATTTTATAGCTCTAGATTCTACTTATGCTGAAGCATTCTTAAACAGAGGTTTCGCACGAAAACTTTTAGGCGATTTCTCAGAGGCAGCAAGCGATTATCAAAAAGCAATACAAACCGATCCAAACAATGCCAAAGCGTGGAATGCACTGGCAAATATTAAAGTGTTGTACGGCTATTACAAACCTGCAATAGAAGATTATACCAAAGCAATAGACCTTGCACCGGACGATGCCTCCGCATGGTTCAATAGAGGTATAGCACAAATTTTAAATCATAATGGAAAAGACGGTTGCAGCGATCTCCAAAAAAGCCAACAACTGGGCATTCCGCAAGCCGAAGAGTTTTTACATTCATTTTGCTACAACTAATTATTACAATGGAAATAGTTTTTGCCACCGGCAATGCTCACAAAGTCTATGAAATTCAAGCACTGTGCCCATCTTACATACAATTGAAATCGCTAAAGGAGATTGGCTTTGCCGAAGAAATACCCGAAACTTCGCCCACCATTGCAGGCAATTCTTTGCAAAAGGCAAACTATATTTTTGAAAGAATACAACAAGCCGTAATAGCCGAAGATACAGGATTAGAAGTAGAGTATTTGCAAGGATTGCCCGGTGTAAATACAGCACGCTATGCAGGCGAAAATGCTACTGCCGAAGATAATATCCAAAAGCTTTTACACGCATTGGGTAATCAAAAAAATAGAGCTGCAAGGTTTGTAACTGTTATCACTTTTATTGAAAGAAGTGGCGTTGTTCATCAATTTGAAGGCACTTGCGAGGGCGAAATTCTTTTGCAAAAAAGCGGAAGTGAAGGCTTTGGATACGACCCTGTTTTTCAACCCAAAGGCAGCAGCCATTCATTTGCACAAATGAACCTTAGCGAAAAGAATACATACAGCCACCGTGCCAAAGCATTCCGGCAATTTCAAGCCTTTTTAGCCAACTTGTAATCTTGTCTATTTTAGTGTAAAGCGCAATAATGTGTGTTCTAAATATTTAGAGCGCTTCTTTTTTGAAAATCTCAAAAATGTTCTTCCATTTGCTTAAACAAACGGATTTAAAACGAAAACAAAAAACATGGCTTTAACAAAAAAACAATTGGCAGAACTTAGTTTCTCGCAAAGTGTATCGCACTATTTCGATAAGGCAGCGCCATTCACAAATTGCCCCGAAGGTTTATTGGAGCAAATAAAAGTTTGCAACAGTATCTATCGCGTAAACTTCCCCGTAAAATGGGGTAAGGAGGTGAAAGTAATAGAAGCATACCGTGTGCAGCATAGCCACCACCGCATGCCCACCAAAGGTGGAATAAGGTACAGTGTTCATGTAGATCAGGATGAAGTAATGGCATTGGCAGCTTTAATGACCTATAAATGTGCTATCGTAGATGTGCCATTTGGCGGAGCAAAAGGAGGCATAAAAATTAGTCCCCGCCAAACCCCCGAAGAAGTATTGGAAGCAATTACCCGTAGATATACTTATGAATTGGTAAAGAAAAATATGATAGGACCCGGATTAGATGTACCAGCTCCCGATTACGGTACCGGAGAACGCGAAATGGGTTGGATTGTAGATACCTATGCTTCGCTTAATAACAATGAAGTGGACGCCTACGCTTGCGTAACCGGAAAACCAATACATTTAAATGGAATTAAAGGTAGAACCGAAGCTACAGGCAGAGGCGTAGTGTATGCGCTCAACGAAGTTTGCAGTTACAAAGACGATATGAAGGCACTCGGGCTTTCTACAGGTTTAGAAGGGAAAACCGTAGTAATTCAAGGGCTTGGAAACGTAGGATTTAATACCGCTAAGATTATTGTAAGATACGGTGCGAAAATTGTAGCTATTGCAGAGAATGAAGGTGCCATCTACGATCCAAAAGGATTAGACCCGGAAAAAGTATTGGAGCACCGCAAGGCAACAGGTAAAATAACCAACTATCCGGGTGCAAAAAATTTGAAAAACAATACCGATGCATTAGAGTTGGAATGCGATATCTTAATTCCGGCAGCACTCGAAAAGCAAATTACCGGAGAGAATGCTGCAAGAATAAAAGCAAAGATAATTTGCGAAGCAGCCAACGGCCCTACCACTCCCGAAGCCGAAGAGATTTTGAATAAAAAAGGCGTAATGATTATTCCCGATATTTATGCCAATGCAGGTGGTGTTACGGTGAGTTACTTCGAGTGGTTAAAAAACCTGTCGCATGTGCGCTTTGGCAGAATGCAAAAAAGGTTTGAAGAAGATACCCAACAGAATATTATTCAACTAATAGAAGACCTTTCCGGCAAGAAGGCAACGCCCGCACAGATTAAAGGTGTAATTAAAGGAGCAGGCGAGGTAGATTTGGTAAACTCCGGATTAGAAGACACCATGATTTCTGCCTACCGCGACATTCGAGAATTTAAACGCAGCAATAAAAAAATTCACGATTTGCGTACCGCAGCATTTGCGCTTTCAATAAATAAAATCAAGAATGCGTATGCCGCTTTGGGTATTTTCCCATAATGTAAAAATGATAACATTTTGTGCTATAAGCATACAGGGTTGATGATTCAACCCTTTTTTATTTTGTACTATTACAGCTCAATTTTGCAGTATGCAATTCGATAAGAAAAATCTTAGCAACGAAGAACTGATTCAACTCTATAAACTCATACTAAAACCAAGGGTAATAGAAGAGCGCATGTTGAAACTACTGCGCCAAGGAAGAGTAAGTAAATGGTTTTCGGGAATAGGGCAGGAGGCTATTTCTGTAGGGGTTACTGCTGCCTTAGAGCCTAATGAATATGTGTGTCCGCTGCACCGCAATCTTGGAGTTTTTACCACGCGCGGTTGTGATTTACAGCAGCTTTTTGAGCAGTTTCAAGGAAAGGAAAATGGATTCTCGCAAGGGCGTGAGCGCAGTTTTCACTTTGGCACCAATGCACATCACATTGTAGGAATGATTTCGCACTTAGGACCCCAGCTTTGTGTGGGCGATGGCATTGCTTTGGCAACACAGCTTAAAAAAGAGAAAAAAATAACAGTTGCTTTTACTGGCGATGGAGGCACCAGCGAAGGCGATTTTCACGAAGCCTGCAACATTGCAGCGGTTTGGAATTTACCCATTATTATTCTTATTGAAAATAATGGTTACGGACTTTCAACTCCCGTAAGCGAACAGTTTAAATGCACACATCTTGCCGATAGAGCCATTGGCTACGGCATGAAAGGCATTACCATAGATGGCAATAATATTTTAGAGGTTTACCACACCATTAAGCAACTACGCGAAGAAATGTTGGAGAATCCACATCCGGTATTGTTGGAATGCGTTACATTTAGAATGCGAGGACACGAAGAAGCAAGTGGTGTAAAATATGTACCCAAAGAACTATTTGAAATTTGGGAGAAGAAAGATCCGGTATCGAATTATGAAAACTGGCTTATTGAAGAAGGAATTATTTCGCCCGATTTTCCATTGATGTTGAAGGATGAAATGGATGCAGAAGTGAGATTGGCATTTGATAATGCCGATCGCCAACCGGAAATATCTGCCAATACAGCAAAAGAAGAAAGTGAAGTGTATAGGCCGTTTTCACCTTCGGCATCCACACTTTTGTTATCGCCACTTATGGCAGCTTCAACCACAGATATGCGTTTTGTAGATGCAGTTTCCGATGCACTAAGGCAAGCTATGCAACATCATCCTAATTTGGTAATAATGGGGCAAGACGTAGCAGCGTATGGAGGTGTTTTTAAAATTACCGAAGGTTTTGTAGAAGCATTTGGAACAGAGCGTGTGCGCAATACTCCATTGTGCGAGAGTGGCATATTGAGTGCTGCGCTTGGCATGAGTGTAAAAGGTATGAAAAGCGTGGTAGAAATGCAATTTGCAGACTTTGTTTCTACAGGTTTTAATGCCATAGTAAATAATCTTGCCAAGAGCTATTGGCGCTGGGGACAAGCTGCCGATGTAGTGGTGCGTATGCCAACAGGTGCGGGCGTTGGAGCAGGGCCGTTTCATTCTCAAAGTAATGAAGCATGGTTCTTTCACGTACCGGGATTAAAGGTAGTGTATCCATCTTCTCCATTCGATGCCAAAGGATTGCTTTGTGCTTCTATTGAAGACCCCAATCCGGTAATGTTTTTTGAACACAAAGCACTTTACCGAGCTATAGAGGGTGCAGTGCCACAAGAATACTACACAATAGAAATAGGTAAAGCAGCACTGCTCCAAGAAGGCACCGATGTGAGTATTATTACTTATGGAGCAGGTGTGCATTGGGCCTTAGAGGAAATAAAAAGCAGAAGTACTGCAACTAGCATAGAATTGCTAGATCTGCGTACGCTGTTGCCATTCGATAAAGAAGCAATTGCCGCTACCGTAAAGCGCACAGGAAAAGTATTGATATTGCATGAAGATACACTTACCGGAGGTATAGGAGCAGAAATTGCTGCATGGATAAGCGAAAATTTGTTTGAATTCTTAGATGCACCTGTAATGCGTTGTGCATCTTTAGATAGTCCGGTTCCGTTTGCTATTTCTTTGGAGAAAAATTTTCTTGCAAAAAGTCGCTTGAGCAGCACTATTGATACATTGCTGAGCTACTAAGTACCCTTGCCTGTTTTTGCTTTTAAAGAACCATTTGTATCTTTCGCTAAATCTTATCCATTGAAAATAGTACTATCTGCTATTGCATTGCTTATTCATTCCATAGCGGCTGCACAGGTTGATTTTTTAGAAGGTAAAATAGTGGATGCCGAAACTGGCTTTCCGCTTTCGTATGCCAATGTGTTTATTCCTTCAACTAAAGAAGGAATGTTTGCTAATGACGAAGGCTTGTTTAAGGTGAAAACTGAGGGCTTGAAAGACGAAGACAGTATTTGGTTTTCGCACTTAGGTTACGAACATACACGCACTACAATTGGGGTATTTAAAAGCAATGGGAATACGGCACATGTAAAACCTACACAGTATAATCTAAGCGAAGTGGTAATTACGCCATTAGATGCCAAAACCATGCTGCAGAATGCCGTAAAAAATGCAAAAGAAAATTATCCGAGCGACTATTCTAAAACCCGCATGATGTTTAAAGATTTTAGTAAACGCAGCGGGCATCGCAGCCATTATTTTTACTTCGATTTAGATGCTTACATTCAAACATACCAAGGCAAAAAATTGAATGTTTTTTCAAAAGTATATAAACATGAAATGTACGATAAAAAGGGTGAATTCGCTGTAAGCATGAAGCCCACCGATATTCTGCAAATTGCAATGGTTGAAAATACTTTCCGTGAAGAAAAATTAAAGGATTTTGAGTTTACTTATTTAGGAAAAACAACTTATGAAGGTGCAGAATTAGATGTGATTGCATTTAAGAGTATTCCAACTAAGAAAAACAATTTTGTTTCCGTAAAAGGAAGAACTTTTATTACCAAAGGTGAAAAAGCAATTCAATACGTTGAATTCAATATTAAAAGCGAGCGCTCTAAACGCTTTATGCTGGTGGCTAAAATGGATACACTAAATGTGCTTGTAAAGATTGCTTTTAGGCCAGTAGAAAATCAGTTTGTAATAGATTATGCTGTGCAAACTACTTATGCCAAAGGCACTTTGTTTGGTAAGCAGGAAAGTTTAGTGTATTCCACCACAGTTAAAGCATTTTCGCATCAATTGCATTTACAACCAAGCGAAATCTACTCCCGCAAAGAAGTAGAGGAAATCATTAAAAAGGAAAAACCTAAAGACATTTCGCTGCTAAAGGAAGATCCGGATATGCAGTTGCAGTAGCTATTTTAAATCGGCAATTGCCTTTTTTAAGCGTTCTTGCAGCGTATTGCTAATAGGTACTAAAGGCAATCGCAAGTTGCTTTCGCAAACGCCTAATACTTCTAAAGCATATTTTATACCTCCTGGATTTCCTTCGGCAAAAAGCATATCGGTAATGTCGTTTAGTTTGTAATGTAGTGTTCTTGCTGCTGCAAAATCGCCACGCAAGCAGGTGCGAACCATTTCGCTAAAAATTTTGGGAAATGCTTGGCCTACCACAGAAATTACCCCATCAAAGCCATACGCTATTAAACCTAATGTTATGTTATCGTCTCCGCTGATGAGTAAAAAATCTTTTGGGCAATTTTTTGCCAATTGCATGGCTTGTGCAAAATCGCCAGCAGCTTCTTTAATACCTAATACATTAGGCACTTCGTTGGCAATTTTAATGATGGTAGATGCCAACATATTCGAGCCTGTTCTGCCGGGAACGTTGTATAAGATGATTGGTTTGGGCGATGCCTTTGCAACTACTTTATAGTGCTCTATAATACCGTTTTGTGTAGGCTTATTGTAGTATGGACTTACACTTAGTACGGCATCAATTCCGGTAAAGTCTTGTGCTTCTAAATCTTTTACTATTTCAGCGGTATTGTTGCCTCCAAAACCTGCAACCACAGGCACTCTGCCGGCTGCTTGTGCAACTGTAAATTTTAGTACCTCTTTCTTTTCATCCTTTGATAATACAACAGATTCTCCGGTAGTGCCGAGCGAAACTAAATACTCTGTTCCGTTTGCAATATTTAATTCGATTACATTGGCTAAACCTTTAAAATCTATTGCGCCATTTTTGCTGAATGGTGTTACCAAAGCCACACCTGTACCTTGAAATTTTTTCATTATTTATTTTCTATTTTTTGAAGATATTGAATGCTGTGAGTTAGCAATTTTAGAAGTGTTTGGTTAGAGCCTGCAGTAGGCTTTATCATAAATTCAAATTGATTGGTTTTTGCCTCATCGAAATAACCGATTCTGCAAGTAGCTTTGCTTTGCTGTACAATAAAATCTAAGGTTAGGTTCTCGTGTTTATAGAATGCAAAAAGCATGTCTGCCTTTTGCCCCGTAAACTTATCGATGGCGGTACTCTTAGGCACAAAATGCCAATTGACATCTTTTGAAGTAAAGGAAGGAAGTGGATTATTGTTTTTTTCGTTTTCATTAAAAATAAGGCACGAAACCGATATGTTTTCTTTCTCTAAAGAACTAACTGCCTCTTGTATTTCGGCTGCTGTATGTGCTGTGGTGTTTGGTAATAAAATACATACCTGATTTATACTATTCCAGTTTAAGAGGCGGTGCTCTTGTTGCGGAATTTCTTTAAAAGATTGAAGGAAGAAAAACCTTCGTAACCGATACCACCAATTCATTACCCTGCAATATCTTCAGTTGTTTGCAATACATCGTAAACGCCCATGGCAGAGATTTTTTTTATACGTGCTTCTATGCGCTCTTCTGCTGTATATCCTTTTAACTCATCTAAATATTTTTGTATGGTTTTTTTGAGTGTTTTTGCCATTTCTTGTGGTTGACTGTGTGCACCACCAATTGGTTCTTTTATGATGCCGTCAATAATTTTATACTTCAACAGGTCTTGAGGTATTGGTTTTAATGCTTCGGCTGCTTTTTCTTTATGTTCCCAACTGCGCCATAAAATGGAAGAGCACGATTCCGGAGATATCACAGAATACCATGTATTTTCTAACATAAGCAAGCGGTCGCCAATGCCAATGCCCAATGCGCCACCCGATGCACCTTCGCCAATTACGATGCAAAGTACAGGAACTTTTAAGCCTACCATTTCAAATAGGTTTCGTGCAATAGCTTCGCCTTGTCCGCGCTGTTCTGCTTCGGCTCCGGGATATGCTCCGGGAGTATCAATAAGTGCCACAATTGGCTTGTTGAATTTTTCAGCAAGTTTCATTAATCGCAGTGCCTTTCTATAGCCTTCGGGGTTTGCCATTCCGAAGTTTCTGTATTGGCGCATTTTGGTGTTTATACCTTTTTGATGTCCAATAAACATTACTGTTTCTCCGTTTAAGCTACCTAAGCCGCCAATAATTGCTTTGTCGTCTTTAAAATGGCGGTCGCCAAAGAGTTCCACAAAGTTATCGCACATGTATTCTAAATAAAAAAGTGAGTATGGACGCTCCGGATGGCGGCTAACTTGAATACGTTGCCATACAGATAGGTTGGTATAAATTTCTTTTTGTTTCTCTTTTATCTTGGTTTCCAGTTCGCTTATCTTGTCGCTCATACTTATGCCGCTGCGCTGCTCTACTTGTTTAAGCTTTTCGCGCTCTTCTACTAATGCGGCAATGGGCGCTTCAAAATCTAAAAAGGTCATGTATATATGCTTGCTTTTTTATTGCTGAAAAAATAAGGGCAAGCGAAAATAAGTGTTCGCAAACAATTTTTCACGAAACTCTTGCATTGAATTTTTAAGCTATTATATTTGCGCTCCCGTTCGCGGAAAGGATCGGTAGTTCAGTTGGTTAGAATGCTGCCCTGTCACGGCAGAGGTCGCGGGTTCGAGTCCCGTCCGGTCCGCAGAAGGCTCTCAATGTTGAGAGCCTTTTTTATTTTATACCTGTTTGAAGATGAATGGGGTGGGGCTTAATTATAGTATATGCACAAGTTGGTTTATGCAATTGAAATTTCAACGGCACCTTTTGGCTTTTCGTCTTCAGGCTTAGGAAGTGTTACTATTAAAATTCCATTTTCGTAAGCAGCTGTAATTTGAGTGGCATCAATTTTTTTAGGCAATGCAAAATTCCTAGTAAAGGCTTGGTATTGAAATTCTTTACGGGTGTATTTTTCGCCTTCCGTTTGCTTTTCTTCTTGTGTGGTTGCACTAATTGTAAGTGTGTTTTCTTCTACTTTTAAAGTGAAACTTTCTTTGCTAAAACCCGGAATTGCCATTTCTATAGTGTAATCTTTGGAGGTTTCCTTAATGTTTACCAAAGGTGATGTTCTATACCATTCATTGTTGAACATGGTAGGCAAATCGTTGCTAAAAATGTTTTCAATTAAGTTTGAAAAGTGTGGAGTGGTGTTGCTCCAAGGTTTTACATTAAATGTTTTCATTGTTATTGAATTTTTTGATGAATAATTTATTCTTCAACTATCAATAGCAATGCCAGACAATATTGTCGGAAATAATGTCGCATCTTCGTTGTTTTGGAGCGACAAAATTTCAGGGAGCTAGATGCATAAACTGAATTATTAGCTGAGTTTTGTTTGCAGTAATTTAAAAAACTCATTTCGGGTAACATGGTTCTCGAATACTCCGGTGTAGGCAGAAGTGGTAGTTACGGAGTTTTGCTTTTGAACTCCGCGCATCATCATACAAAGGTGCTTGGCTTCAATTACAACGGCAACTCCTTGTGGGTTTAGCACTTCGTTTACACAATCTCTAATTTGAATGGTGAGCCTTTCTTGTACTTGTAATCTGCGGGCAAAAACATCTACTACGCGTGCAAATTTGCTAAGCCCTGCAATTTTTCCATTGGGAATATAACCAATATGAGCTTTGCCATAAAAAGGTAGCAGGTGGTGTTCGCAAAGCGAATAGAGTTCAATATCTTTTATGATTACAATTTCGCTGTGGCCTTCATTAAACAAAGCTCCGGCAAGCAGTGCGTGCGCATCCATTTGGTAGCCTTGTGTAAGATAGTGGATTGCCTTAGCTGCGCGCATTGGTGTTCTTTCCAAACCTTCGCGTGTAACATCTTCTCCAACAGTAGAGAGTAGTTCTGTATATAACTTGGTTGCTTTTTCAATAGATGCAGTATTGTAAATTTCTTGCTTGGTATAATTATTCATGGGCAATGTGCTTGGTGTACAATATTAAAATTTGTTTCAAAATTCTAATGTATTTACTGTTGTTGCACTTAAAATTCTTATGTGCTTTGGCAATAAAAAAGCCACCGTATAAAAACACGGTGGCTTTGGGTTTAGTTTATGATAATAATTATCGTACAGTAAATTTCTTAACTACTGCATTAGCCGGATTTTTGCTGTCAATAACTTTTGCAAAATAGATACCGGCAGTAAACTTGCTTAAATCTATAATGGTGTTATCGTCAAAATCAATATTTTGTATGGCTTTTCCTGCTACATCTGTAATTTGAACTTGGTAAGAGCCGAATTTATTTACAAATAGCTGAACAAAATCTGAAGCAGGATTTGGGAATACATTTACATCGAATGCAGCCACTTTATTTTCAACTTCTTTTACACCAACATAATTTTTAGAATTCCAAACCGGAAATACTAAACTGGTGGCGTTGCTTGGCGAGAATGCAATTCTTTGTACGGCAACTCTTGCAGTCATATCTACTCCATTGTAACGATATATTTGACCATCGCCCGGTTTTCTGCGGAAAAATTCGCCATCGTTCATTGGTAAGTTTGGATTTACTTGGTAGCGGGTGTAGTTGGAACTGCTGATAAGTACTCTTAGTTTGTGTCCTTTACCAAAAGTATAACCAATTGGTTGGAATTTGAATACGTATTCAATTACATCACCAATGTTGATATTGGTGTAAGGAATATATCTATCGGCAGAATCTTCTATACCGTTGAAGTAGGATGGGTGAGAAGGGTCAATAGTCATTTTATCTACTAATGAGCGTGCCCAATCTCTTGCACGGGCATTTACGCAACCTTCTTGTACAAACATTACACGACCATCAGGAAACTCATCGAATAAGCGAACAAACCAATCTGTATCGGTAGGACCATTTAACACACCTCCCGGATTTGTTTTAGCATACAATGTACATACTGGAAATCCCAAGATAGAGAATGTATCGGTTAGTGGCTCTGTTGAGAAAGAAATTACGCCTTCTCTGTTCATGGTATATTCAGCATTTTCGGGTGAAGACGCATCTATTTGGCTTTGGGAGTTTCTGGTGCCATCTGGAGCGCGAACAATCATGTTGTTTCCGCCACAAGTTAAAATCGGATCGTCTGGATCGTGGATGTAAGTTCTAAAACCTTCATTGGTTGTTGGTGCGCTATTGTCTATACTGCCATTTTGGTGCAAATACATTTTTTTCCATTCAACTCCGGTTTTTGGAGGGAATTCCTCTAGGTTTAACCAGTAGTTTCCTACGCCTGTATTGTTAAATCCTTTTTCGGCATCGGCTTGGTAATCGGGTCCGGCAAGGTATAATCTATAAGCAGCAATGCTGTCTAAGAAATTAGTTTTTGCAATTCCTTTTACTTTATTGTTTGCCAAGGCAGGAAGCAAAGCTCCGGTAGGCTTAATTGGCGGCATTGGAACAGAAATAATACCATTTTCTGTTTTAATTTCAACGGTAATGCCATTTAAGCTGTCTGTGCCTGCTAAGAAATTAATCATTTGCCCGAAAGGAATAATCACATCGTTGGCAGGCATTCTTACTTCTCTTATGGTATCCCACTTATTGAAAATATAAAGGGAATCTAATTTTTGCCAACGCTTTCCTGCTCTGATAATAAATTTGGGTTCACCTAAAGTATCGTTTCCATTATAGTTAAGGTTGTAACGGAACCAAGTAATAATATCGGATTGAATAATTTGGTCTAAAGGCACATTTGTAAGTTCTACATCGCTCAAATCTACTTTTGTAATTTCCGATACGTTTTCCGGATAGCGAGAATCGCGCCCTGTTATAGGGTCAATTCTTCTATCGCCCGAAACACGGCTGCCTACGGTTTGGTGTGCCCAAGGTCCAATAATGGTTTTTTGCATTTTTGCATAGTGGTCTTGGCCTGCTTCTTTTAATGCTTTTACGGCATAGTTGTGCGTGTTTATTTGCCCTTCGGTAAAAATATCCCACCAACCTGTAATGTGCATTACAGAAGTTCTAAGGTTACCATATCTGCTGTACTTTAAATTAGGAAGCGGCACTTCTACACCGTTGCCTAATTTTTGCACAGATTCGCCATCTTCGTTTACCCATGCTACACTGGCATCCATATCTGCTCTGCCTACGCTGGCAGGATAAAAACCTGCAAAATCTAAATCGCTGGTTGGATAACGCAAATATCTTTTAGATGTAAAGTGGTCAATGCAAAGATTGGCTGCATCAAACTTGTTTTGGTTATATTGAAGGTTAATTCCGTTTACTTCAAATTGTTTAGGCAAATCGTAATCGGCAGAAGAGTGGATATTATTCTGGCGATCTAAATCGGTAGGAATTGCATCGTCATCCGTTCCAGTAAATATCTGACCTTTTAACCATCCGGTAACGATTCTATCTCTAAAAACACCGTTGTTGTATCCGGTAGAAACATAGTGTTCTGTAGTTGCCACAATTGGCATTAAGCATTTTAACTCAGGAATGGAATCGGTAATTCTGTGTGCCAATGCTAGTTGCAATTGGGTGTTACCTAGTGCCGAAGCCCCAAACATACCGATGCTTCCGTTGTT
Organism: Chitinophagales bacterium; assembly: GCA_019638515.1. Lineage (NCBI taxonomy): Bacteria > Pseudomonadati > Bacteroidota > Chitinophagia > Chitinophagales > Chitinophagales bacterium. The sequence continues at coordinate 52,146 of JAHBTS010000002.1, forward strand.
TACTTTTGTATTGGTGTGTGGATAACCATCGTACAATTTTTTTGCCAAATCGTGGAAACCTAAGCTAGCAAAGTATGCAGAGTCCATTCTGGCAATAATTTTGATACTCTCGTATCCGTCTTCGTGTTTGTTACTGTTTTTCGGGTCGGTGAATGGTGTGTAATCCAATACGTGCGCCCAATTCGGGTGATACGCATTTTTATTCCAGCTATCGGAATACATTGGAAAATAAACACCCTCGCTCTGGTAGCGCCCGCGCATATCTTGTAAGCAATAGTTGTAGCCTAAAATTGCTAAAATAGAACCTACCACATCGGTTTCGTCTTGTTCACCTTTATCGTAAGGTGTTCTAGTGAAGATGGTTGGTAATTGGTATGGGTTGGGATTGGGTTGCCCGTTTATAGAATCGTAGAAAATAATTTGTTCACCCTTTTCAATAAAAGTAGGTGTGCCTTTTGCCTTCACCAAACCCACAAAAGGAATAGTGGTTTCAATATTGAAAGGTTGCACTAAAGAGTCGCGTAAACGCGGAAGGTACATATCTGTGTACAATCGCACGCCATCGGGCAACTGCATTGGCAGGGTGTACTTGGTGGTGAATTCTTCAAAGGCATCTAACTGTCCGTTGTTTTCCCATGCTTTTGTTTGGGAAAAAGCAGCTGCGGACGATAATAATAATGCTGCTGTTACAGAGAAGAGTTGTTTCATACTTTCGTTTGGTGCTGTGTTATTCCGTTTTTTTTAATGAAACACGATAATAAATATAAAGTTGTAAATTTTGTATATGAATTTTCTTTTTGGGAAAAAAAGTTTAGTGATTTCTTGGAAATAATAGAAAATGAAACGAGGTAAAGCTACGCTATTTTGCGTTGTGAGGCTACTTGCTCAAACGTTTCGTGATATTTAGGATGGTTGGTTTTCATAATTTTATCCCAAAAGTTGAAATACAAGCCATAATTGCAGTTTACAAAACGGTGGTGCATATTATGGTGTACCGAAGTGTTTGAAATTCCTGTTATTCTATTTTGGGTGAAACCAGATGAGAAAATTTCAAATCCGCAATGCCCCATCACATTCTCTAAGGTCATAAAAAGCAACCAAACAATAATTGCAGCGGGATGAAGCGGAATGGAGATAGCCATAATGGGCAATATAGCAACTTCTACTACTGCTTCCAATGGATGAAAAGCAAAAGCGGCCCAAGGTGTGGGGTTGGTGCTAATATGGTGAATGCGATGTACAAAGCGATAAATCTTTTTCCAATGCATAAAACGGTGTGCCCAATAAAAATAGGTGTCGTGTACTATAATCATACATACACAGGAAAACAAAAAATACCAAACCGAGTAATCGCTGAAATTGCGGTATATTTTGGTGTGGCCTTTTTCGGTTAAGTAAAATAGAAATGTTCCTACCAGCGAAAAAATAAACAGGGTGAGCAGCGAATATCCTATTTCTCTTTTTATCTCTGTATTAGCAACAAATTTTTGCTGAATCTTTTTATGTGAAAAGGGCTGTTTTTTCCATAAGTAGAAAAACACAAAAGCTATACCGGAAAAAACAACATACCGAAGTGTGGTAATAGGAAATATAAAAGCCCAATGTTCCAATAAATTTTTTAGCATGAATTGTAATTACCTTGCAAATCTAAAAATGGCTACATACTTATCCACAAGTTGGCAATAAGAAACTTGCAAAGGGGAATTAAACCTTTCATTTTTGGTTTTCACATTAAACAAACAATTTAATACACTCATGAAAAAAGTCATTTTCATTTTACTTGTTGGTTTTTTTAGCCTGCAAGGCTTTTCCCAATCTGCCGATGGTGCCTCTGTTACCGATTTTAGGAATATTTACTGGGGTGCAAAATTAGATTCCATCTTCCGTGATGGACAAAAATTAGAATTCATTAAAGAGCGTACCATGAATTTGAAAAATGCCTTTGTTTTAAAAGGCGATGCTATGAATATTGGCAATGTGCGCTTAAACAAACTCATCTATATTTTTAATGATGAAAATCGTTTTGTGAAAGTGTATAGCGAAGGCCCTAAAGAAGATTTTGAGCAAATGAAATTTATTTTGAAATATAAATTTGGTGAGCCGGTAAACGAAAGAACATTGGATGGCGTAACCATGTACCAATGGTTGGTGCGCGATGTTACTTTTACTTTAAAGCAATATGAATTTTTGCGTTTTGAATTGATAATTGAAAGTAGCTGGCAAGATGCAGAGGCATACAAAAAGAATACCTCTGTAAAAGATTTCTAAGGATTGTACTAAGAATAAATTAAGAGAAAGAGAGAGTTATTTAGCTCTCTCTTTCCATTTAGAGCCGCTTGTGGCGGAGGTGGCTTGTGGGGCTTTCTTAACTAGCAGCGATGCTGCAAACTTTTGGGCAGCAATAGCTGCAATAAACAATTCATCTTCAGGTTGCTCTATAAGCAGTTCGGGTTTAAAGTGTTTGGCAACAAAATTAGTATCAAAATTGCCCGATAAAAAATTAGGGTGCTGTACTACAAATTTCCCAAAAGCCAAAGTGTTTTTTACACCTGTAATTTTATACTCATCAATAGCGCGCACTAACTTACAAATAGCGTTTTCTCTAGTATCTGAGTAAGCAATCAATTTTGCAAGCATGGGATCATAATAAATTGGAATGGTCATACCTTTTTCATAGCCGTCATCTACGCGTATGCCCGCGCCTTCGGGCTTTTTGTATTCTGCAAGTGTGCCAATATCCGGTAGAAAATTATTTTGTGGATCTTCGGCATATACGCGCAGTTCCACGGCATGGCCGTTTAGTTTTATATCGCTTTGTGTAAATGCCAATTTTTCGCCACGTGCTACATTTATTTGTTGCCGTACTAAATCTATTCCTGTTATCATTTCGGTAACAGGATGCTCCACTTGCAAGCGCGTATTCATTTCTAAAAAATAGAAATTGAGTTGTTCATCTACCAGAAATTCAACGGTGCCGGCTCCGCGGTAGTTGCAAGAGCGAGCAACCTTTACGGCTGCTTCGCCAATAGCCATTCTCTTTTCGGGCGTGAGGCAAGAACTGGGCGCTTCTTCCACTACTTTTTGGTGTCTGCGTTGAACAGAGCATTCTCTTTCAAAAAGGTGCACAGTATTGCCGTACGCATCGGCCAATACCTGAACTTCTATATGTTTGGGTGCGCCAACATATTTTTCAATAAACACGCTACCATCGCCAAAGGCGCTTAATGCTTCGCTTTGGGCACGTTGCATTTGTTCTTCAAACTCGGTGGCGCTACTTACTACGCGCATTCCTTTTCCACCACCACCGGCACTTGCTTTTATTAAAACCGGATAACCGATTTTTTCGCACAGTACTTTAGCGGCTTGAATATCGCTAATAGCACCTTCGCTGCCGGGCACCATTGGAATATCAAACTTTTTTGCAGCCTCTTTTGCGGCTAATTTGCTTCCCATAATTTCTATGGCTTCGGGCGAAGGGCCTATAAAAATTAAACCTGCTGCTTCTACTGCTTGGGCAAATGCCGCATTTTCACTTAAAAAGCCATAGCCGGGGTGAATGCCTTCTGCTCCGGTTGCTTTGGCTGCTTCAATAATTTTTTCGCCAACCAGATAAGATTCCTTAGACGGTGCTGCACCAATAAATACAGCTTCGTCTGCCATGCGCACATGAGGCGAAAGCCTATCGGCTGCGGAATAAACAGCTACGGTTTTAATACCCATTTCTTTTGCCGTGCGCATTACCCTGAGTGCAATTTCGCCACGGTTGGCAATTAGAATTTTTTTCACTTACAGTTATTTGTACTGCAACAATAAAAAATTATTAGGCGTGTATGTTTAGGTTTGTTGTTTTATTCGGGTTTTATTTAAAAGCATTGCAGCGTGTACGAGCAAATTTTAAAGCGGGGAAAAGAAAAGAAGAAACAATTGGCAGATTCGTTTAAGAGAGCTGCACGTAAAAAAGGTGTAGAAAAAATGCTGCCACCGCTGCACGATGCTGCTTTTAAGGAAATAGACTGTTTGCAATGTGCGGGTTGCTGTAAGCATATTTCGCCACGTTTTAAAACGCCTGATGTAAAGCGAATTGCAAAATTTCTAGGCTTAAAAGAATCGGTGTTTATAGCTACATATTTGCACTTAGATGAAGATGGCGATTATGTGGTGCGGCAGCATCCTTGCCCATTTTTAGGCGCACATAATTATTGTACTATTTATGAAGTTCGCCCGGGCGATTGTAGAAAATATCCATACACCGATTCTGGCGATTTCTTTGCATATCCGCGCACTACGGTTCAAAATATTGATTACTGCCCCGCAGTAGTAAAAGTGTTGGAAGCATTGGAGGCTTCTATAAAGTAGGTTATTTTTTCAAACCAATTTCTCTTAGCCGTTCATCTAAGTATTCGCCTGCAGAAATTGGCTCGTATGCCAATGGATTTGTACTGCTTATGCAGGAAGCTAAAGCATCTAAGCGCATCTCGCTGCGCGGATGCAAAAAGAAAGGAATGGAATAGCGCGATGTATGCCATTTTTCTTTTGGTGGATTTACCACTCTGTGTGTGGTAGATTTTAAGCGGTTATTGGTGAGGCGCTGGAGCATATCGCCCACGTTTACTACTATGCAGCCCTCGGGAGCTGTAATGTCGAGCCATTCGTTTTGCTTGTTTAGCAATTGTAAACCTTCGGCAGAGGCTCCTACTAAAAGTGTAATGAGGTTAATATCTTCGTGCTGCTCTGCACGAATGGCGCTTTTGGGTTCTTGCGTAATAGGAGGGTAGTGAATGGCACGCAAAATAGAATTGCCATTGTGAATATGCGATGCGAAATATTTTTCGGGAAGATTTAAATGCACGGCTATGGCTTGCAATAAAGCGCTTCCGCTTTTTTCGAATGCTTTGTATAGTTCTACTCCTTTTTGAGTAAATGCCGGAATTTCGTTTACCGTAATATTGTTTGGGTAAATTTCGCTTACGGGATCGTTGCCTTCAACGGTTTGCCCTAATTGCCAAAACTCTTTTAAATCTGGCGCATCATATCCTTTGGCAGTTTCTTTGCCAAAAGAAGTATAGCCGCGCTGCCCTGCAAGTTCCGGTTTTTCATAACCTTTTTTGGTGGCTGTGGGCAGTTCAAAAAATTGCTTTACCAAATCGTAATACTCCTCTATGAGCGCAGCCGGAACGCCATGATTTTTCACACTTACAAAGCCTACTTCTTCAAATGCTTTGCCAAGTTCTTCAATAAAACTTTTTTTATCGGCATCGCTGCCATTTACATATTTATTTAAATCTACAACAGGAATAGAATGATTGCTCATAGTTTTCAATTTATTTGGAATCTATAAGCGAAGAAAATAATTCTTTATGAATATAGAATTACAATTGCCGTAGGTAGTCTATTACCAGTATGCGGTCTTTTACAATTTTTATCTCGTAATGAAGGTAGCCGCCTCCGGTAGAAACAAAACTGCCATCGTCTTTTAATGTAAGTTTGGTGGTGGCAATTACTTGTCCGTTTTTATCTACTGCATTTATGCGTACTTCTTTATCGTAGGTAAGTAGTTTGTTGGTAGAAGTATCGGTTACATAATCTCTTGTTTTGCGCAACTGCACAGGTGCAATAAACTGATTGTTTTCGGTAGCAAACAATGTAGGTAAGCTTTTATTAGAAGTAAAGAAGTAGATTTCGTAAGGTGTTTCGTTCTTTTTACAAGAAGAAAAAAGCAAACAGCCTACAACCGATAAAAATAAAAACCGCTTCATGTTTTCCATTTACTGCTTATGGTGCAATACGAAAAAATGAAGCGGTTGTTTCATTCCCAATAAGGGAACTATAAATTACGATATACTCATTTGTATTTTCTTTTGTATATCGCTCACGCTTTCTCTAAATTCTTGGTCGGTATCAATTAAGTTTTGTACCGCTTGGCAAGAGTGGATTACGGTTGAGTGGTCGCGCCCGCCAAAATGTTTCCCAATTACTTTTAATGAGTTTTTAGTATAGTTTTTAGCAAGGAACATAGAGAGTTGGCGTGCTTGCACTACCATGCGCTTGCGGGTTTTTTCTTTTAAAGTTTCTACGGGTACATTAAAGTATTCGCAAACTGTTTTTTGAATGTAGTCTATACTTACTTCGCGACTCATTGTTTTTACAAAGTTCTTAATTATCTTTTTAGCTAACTCCACATCCACATCTTTTTTATTGAGCGATGCTTGTGCTAGTAATGAAATTAAGGCAGCTTCTAATTCGCGCACGTTTGTATTGATGTTGTATGCTACAAACTCTACTACTTCGCGCGGCAGTTCAATGCCATCGGCATACATTTTCTTTTCTAAAATTCCAATGCGGGTTTCAAAATCCGGCACTTGCAAATCGGCACTTAATCCCCATTTAAAGCGAGAAAGTAATCTTTCTTCTATTCCTTCTAAATCGCGTGGAGAGCGATCGGTAGTGAGTACCAATTGCTTGCCATTTTGGTGAAGGTGATTAAATATATGGAAGAAAATATCTTGTGTTTTTTCTTTGTTGCTGAAGAACTGAATATCGTCCACCAGCAATACATCTATAAGCTGATAGAAGTGTATAAAATCGTTTACCGAATTATTCTTTACAGCATCGAAAAACTGGTTGGTGAATTTTTCGCTGGAAACATATAGCACGGTTTTATTGGGGAATAGTTGTTTTACTTCGTTGCCAATTGCTTGTGCCAAGTGTGTTTTACCTAAACCAACGCTACCGTAAATTACCAATGGGTTAAAAGCGGTGCCACCGGGCTTTTGCGAAACGGCATAGCCGGCACTGCGTGCTAAGCGGTTGCAATCGCCTTCTACAAAATTATCGAAGTTGTAATTGGCGTTTAATTGAGGGTCTATATTTATTTTCTTTAAACCCGGAATTACAAACGGGTTTTTAATGTTGCTTCCTTGTAGCGTTAATGGAAAACTTGTTTCGGGATTAGAGGCGTTGCCTGAATTGAAATTAGGATAATCTACGGTGCTGGGAGTAGAGCCATTGTGTTCTACCACGATGCGGTATTCTAAGCGGGCTTCGTTTCCTAATTCGCGTTTAATGGTTTTGCGTAATAGCGAAACATAATGTTCTTCGAGCCATTCGTAAAAAAATTGCGAAGGCACTTGGATGGTTAACACAGCCGCTTTTAATTCAACAGGTTTAATTGGTTCAAACCATGTTTTGAAACTTTGAGCACTTACATTGTCTCTGATAATTTCTAAGCAAGCACTCCATACAGATGCGGCCGATTTTTCCTTTACCATGTTTGAGTCCGTTTTTATGTTAGATGAATTGAATTTTGAACAATTAGCAGTTGAGGGTGTGAAAATGTACATTACGGTGTGAAAAAAAAATTTTTTTCCACTTGATTTTTTCAAGAAAAATACGTCTCAATTTTTCTTAAGAAAAACTTTGTTTCGTGCAACTGTGGAAATAGAATTTTTTATTTCTCAATTGTTGGTAAAAAGCAAACTATGTGCCAATTTTTACAGGTGCATTCGCAACCACAATACCTTTCTTTTTAGGCTCGAAATAATATTCTACTCTGCCTAATGCAATGCCTGCCCAACCTACTTGATTTACCAATACTTTTTTGCCATCGGCATTGGTTAGCTCATCGGGTTTAGGCATGAGTGTGTGCGTGTGGCCGCCAAGAATTAAATCTATGTTGCGACTATTGTATGCAAGTGTGAGGTCGCTTACTTTTTTCTCTTTGTATTTATAGCCAAGGTGCGAAAGGCAAACAACCAAATCGCATTTGTAATCGTTTTTTAAACGGGCAGCAATACGGTTGGCTGTTTTAATTGGGTCTTCATAAATGGTTTCGCCATAGTTGGGTTTGGTTACTAAACCATCTAATTCAATGCCAATACCAAACACGCCTACATCAATACCATCTATCTTGAAAATTTTGTAGGGCTGTGTTTTCTTAGCTAGAACTGTGTTGCTAAAATTATAGTTTGCACACAAGAATGGAAAATTGGCAAGAGGCATTTGTTTTGCCAATGCTTCTAAACCATTATCGAAATCGTGATTGCCAAGGGTAGAGGCATCGTAACGCATTTCGCTCATGAGTTTAAACTCAAGAGAGCCATTAAATAGATTAAAGTACGGAGTGCCTTGCCAAATATCGCCACTATCTAAGAGCAATACATTTTTTTCTTGACTGCGAATTTTATTGATTACGGCAGCACGGTTGGCAAATCCGCCTAAACCTTGAAAGCGACTTCCATCCATTGGAAATGGTTCTATGCGCGAATGTTGATCGTTGGTATGTAAGATGGTGAGTTTTTTTACATCGCCATGAGCAAAGGCTTCAAACGGAAATTGCGAGGCTAATAGTAAACCTGCTGCGGTTCCTGATTTCTTTAAAAAGTCTCTTCTGTTTAATTGCATTTGGCAAAGATATAGAATTGCCTATTCGGATAAGCAATGAATTGTGAATAGAAAAGAGCGATTGGAAATTGAGCAAAAAGAAAAGGCGAAACTTGCGCCCCGCCTTAAATGTTTTCACAACGGAATAATCCTTATTGTAAATAGCTTCAAAATGTAAGGCAAACTTAGAATTATTTTTTAAAATTTATATTGCGGGTAAAATTTATTTACCCATGACTACAATACTAGGATTAGATTTAGGAACCAACTCCATTGGTTGGGCGCTCATTCAGCAAGATTTTGAAAACAAACAGGGGAAAATTCTTGGAATGGGAAGTCGGATTATTCCGATGAGTACTGATGATAAAGATGAATTTACATCAGGCAATACGATTTCTAAAAATCAGAAACGAACATCCAAACGCACTCAACGAAAAGGTTATGACCGCTATCAGTTAAGGCGAAAATCATTAACAAACCTTTTGCTCAAAAACGAAATGTTCAATGATGCTCTTTTCAAATTACAACCATTGGAATTGTGGGGCTTGCGAGCAAAAGCTGTAAATGAAAAAATTGAGTTAAAAGAACTCGGTCGTGTTTTGTACCATCTTAACCAAAAGCGCGGATACAAAAGCAGTAGAAGCGATGCGAATTTGGATAAAAAAGATACAGAGTATGTAGCCGAAGTGAAAAGCCGCCACCAAGAAATAAAAGAACAAGGCATTACTATCGGACAAAAGTTTTTTGCTGAATTACAGAAAGACCAATACTACCGTGTGAAACAGCAAGTGTTTCCGCGCGAAGCTTACATCGAAGAATTTGAAGCGATTTGCAAGCAACAGCAAAAACATTATCCACAAATAATTACCGATGAATTTATCGCTCAACTGCGCGATGAAATCATCTACTATCAACGCAAATTGAAGTCACAAAAAGGTTTGGTAAACATTTGCGAATTTGAGGGCTTCTCTACTAAAAATAAAGAAGGTAAGGATGCTTTCGTTGGTCCTAAAGTTGCACCCAAAAGCTCGCCACTTTTCCAGATTTGTAAGATTTGGGAAGGCATTAACACCATCTCACTAAAAAACAAATCGGGCGAAACTTTTGAAATTTCAATAGAGCAAAAACAAGAATTGTTTAAACATCTTGACAACCATGAAAAGCTAACTTCAACTGACCTACTTAAGATTTTAAATCTGAAAAAAAATGATGGTTGGTATACAAATAAGCAAATTGAACGAGGCATACAAGGTAATATCACCAAGACACAATTTTTAAAGTACTTGCCACAAGACAATGAGTTACTTACATTCAACTTAACTGTAAAAAACAGCGATAAAGAGACCTATTTGGTAGACCGCAAAACAGGCGATGTAAAGGGAAGTAAGCAACACTTAATAATTGATGCAGATATTGAACAGCAACCGCTTTACCAATTGTGGCACACCATTTATTCGATTGCTGATGTAGAAGAATGTGTGAATGTGCTTATTAAAAAATTCAACCTCGACCGAGAAATAGCTGAAAAATTGGCAAACATAGATTTTACAAAATACGCTTTCGGTAATAAGTCTTCAAAAGCAATACGTAAAATTTTGCCTTACTTAATGCAAGGCGATGTTTACAGTGATGCTTGTTCGTATGCGGGTTACAATCATTCAAACTCGCTTACGAAAGACGAAAATATAAAACGTATTTTGTTAGACAGCATTCCAAATCTTCCGAAAAATAGCTTGCGCCAACCTGTGGTGGAGAAAATTCTCAACCAAATGATAAACGTAGTAAACGCAATTATTGAAAAACACGGAAAACCTGATGAAATTAGAATTGAATTAGCACGCGATCTGAAACAAAATAAAGAAGAACGAAACAAGACTTTCACGGACTTAAATAAGAGAGAACGCGAGAATGAAACTATTAGGAAACGACTTACTGATGAATACAAATTACGTGCGACAAGAAATAACGTAATTAAATGGCGTTTGTTTCATGAAATCAATAATGAAGAAAGCAAATTGAATGCTTTTTGTGTTTATTGTGGAAAACCATTCGGAATTACTGATGCTTTAAGTGGTAACAATGTGGACGTAGAGCATATTATTCCTAAATCATTGTTGTTTGATGATTCGCAAAGCAACAAAACGCTTAGTCACAGAAGTTGTAACGAAGCAAAAGGCAATAAAACGGCTTATGATTTTATGTCGTCAAAAACTAGCGATGAATTAAATACCTATATCGAGCGAGTAGATAACCTTTTCAAAAACAAACTAATCAACAAGGCGAAACGCGATAGGTTATTAATGCCCGAAGCAAAAATTCCAAAAGATTTTATTGACCGCCAGCTACGCGAAACACAATATATAGCCCGAAAATCAAAAGAAATTTTGGAGCAAGTGTGCACAAACGTTTGGAGTACGAGCGGAACAGTAACGGAATACTTGCGCAGATTGTGGGGGTGGGACGATGTGCTAATGAATTTGCAACTGCCCAAATATCGCGAATTAGGACTTATCGAATGGAAAGAATGGGAAACAAATGACGGTCAAAAGCACAAGCAGGAAGTAATCAAAGATTGGAGCAAGCGCGATGATCACCGCCACCACGCAGTTGATGCACTCGTAATTGCATGCACACAACAGGGCTTTATACAGCGCATCAATAATTTAAGTTCACAAGGCAATCGTGATGAAATGTATGCTGAAGTTGGTACCACAAGAAAAGGCTCTCTATTAGAAAACTATATCGTTAAACACCGTCCATTTACAACCAAAGAAGTAGAAAACAAAGCCGCTGAAATTTTAATTTCATTCAAAGCAGGAAAAAAGGTTGCTTCATTCGGCAAACGAAAAATAAAGAAAGACGGTAAAAAACAAGTAGTCCAAACAGGAATTATTGTGCCGCGTGGTGCATTAAGCGAAGAAAGTGTTTATGGAAAAATTAAATCGCTTGACAAAAACAAGCCTCTAAAGTATTTGTTTGAAAATCCTGATTTAATACTAAAAGGTTATATTAAGAAGTTAGTAAAGGAGCGATTAGCAAAACATGAAAACGATTCAAAAAAAGCTATTGCATCATTAAAGAAAGAGACGATATATCTTGATGAAGAGAATAAAAAAGTGCTGGAATATGCCACTTGCTACAAAGAAGAATACGTAATTAAATATCCTCTTGAAACGATTAAGGCGAAAGATGTAGAATATATTGTTGATGAAAAAGTAAAAGCCGTTATAAAAGCTCGTTTAGAACAATTCGGGAACAAGGAAAAAGAAGCGTTTAAAACACCTTTATTTTTAAACGAGGAAAAACAAATTCCAATTAAAACAGTTCGAATCTTTAGAGGACTTTCATCTATTGTTCCGGTAAATAAAGATGGATTGGGTTTTGTAAAACCCGGCAACAATCATCACATTGCTTTCTATGTTGATGAAAATGGAAAGAAAATAGAACACATTTGTACTTTCTGGCACGCAGTGGAACGTAAAAAATATGACCTGCCTGTTATCATCAAAAACCCTAACGAACTTTGGGATAAAATTCTGTTGCTGAAAGATGAATATACACAGGACTTTTTAGACAAACTTCCAAAGCATAATTGGACCTTTGTAGAAAGTTTACAGCAAAATGAAATGTTTGTTTTGGGGTTGAATGAGGAAGAAATACAACATGCTCTTTCAACCAATAATAAACGACTTTTAAATCAGCATTTGTATCGAGTGCAAAAAATATCCTCTAATGAATATGTATTTAGACATCATTTAGAAACCTCTGTTGCCAAAGATGCTAGCAAAGACGTAGAAAAAGCTAAGCAGGATTCAAAACGATACTACAATATTAAGAGTATAGGCTCATTTGAAAAACTAAATCCAAGAAAAGTTAGAGTTAGTAACCTAGGAGAAGTTGTATAAGTATATATAAACTATTTCCAAATAGATTAGGCAATATTTCTAAAGTACAAGACTAATGCACCAACCTAATATTATACTATTCCCAACATTATAGCATACTAACTAAAACTCTTTATTTTTTACTAAAGTTAAAAGCACAGTACCACATTCAAGGGGTTGAACCTTGAATGTGGTAAATAATAAATTTTAGAACCCAATAAAATCATGATAAAACGCACCATTTATTTTGGGAATCCCGTTTATTTGAGTTTACGAAATGCTCAACTTCAAATTCGCTTACCGGAAGTTGAAAACAACGATACCCTGCCGGAATTGTTTAAAAAAAATGCTGTTACTACTATTCCGGTAGAAGATATTGGCATTGTGGTATTGGATCACAAACAAGTAACTATTACCCAAGCCTTAATGGAGGCATTGCTTCAAAATAATGCTGTGGTTATTACTTGCGACAGTACTCACCACCCCACAGGTTTACTAATGCCGTTGAGCGGCAATACCATACAGAGCGAAAGATTTAAGGCACAGTTGGCTGCCAGCGAACCGTTAAAAAAGCAGCTGTGGGCACAAACAGTTTCTCAGAAAATAAAAAATCAATATGCCGTTTTATGCAAGCAAGGTGTTGATGCCAATTATCTTACCACGCTATATAAAAGCGTAAAAAGTGGCGATTCCGATAATTGCGAGGCTTCGGCAGCAGCCTACTATTGGCAACGTGTATTTCCATCTATTCCAAATTTCAAGCGGGCTAGGGAAGGTACACCACCCAACCACTACCTTAATTACGGATATGCAATTTTAAGAGCCACCATGGCAAGAAGCATTGTGGCAGCGGGTTTATTGCCCACACTCGGTATTCATCATAGCAACCGCTATAATGCTTATTGCTTAGCCGATGACCTTATGGAACCTTATCGTCCGTATATTGATGAAATGGTTTGCCACATTGTAAAAACATCTGAAACGGCAGCAGAACTTTCAAAAGAAATGAAGGCCTATTTCTTAAAAGTACCTGCCATAGATGTAATGCTGGATGGCGAAAAGAGTCCTTTAATGAATGCCACACAGCGCACAGCCGTAAGTTTGGTAAAATGCTTTAATGGCGAACAAAGAAAAATGCTTTATCCCGAACTAATATGAAAGTAAATACAGATAGACTAAATGCATATCGCGTTATGTGGACCCTTGTAATGTACGACCTGCCAACCGAAACCAAGAAAGAGCGCAAAGCAGCAGCCACCTTTCGGAAAGAACTGTTGAATGATGGTTTTAGTATGTTTCAATTTAGTATGTATGTAAGGCATAGTGCCAGCTCTGAAAATGCAGAAGTGCATAAGCGCAGAGTAAAAGCAGCACTACCTGAATTAGGTAAGGTAGGTATTTTGCAAATTACCGATAAACAATTTGCACAAATGGAAATTTATTACGGAGCTAAGCCTCAACAATTGCCCCAAGTAGCACAACAATTAGAAATGTTTTGAAATAAAAAAATCCGGGTTTTGCCCGGATTTTCAATTAAAGAACTTCACTTTTTTTATTGGCAAAACAAACTGAAACGGTTGCTGTTGCTTACTTTTTCGACTTATCTGTTGTTACCAATAAGTCAAAGATACATTCTGAAAGCTATTTACAACAATAAACGGTTGCTTCTTGAACTTTTGAAAGTTGTTACCAATAAGTCAAAGATACATTCTGAAAGCTATTTACAACAGATTTTTTACTTCCCGCAGGTTACATTATGTTGTTACCAATAAGTCAAAGATACATTCTGAAAGCTATTTACAACTAGTGTGATTCAATGGTACGAAGCGAAAATGTTGTTACCAATAAGTCAAAGATACATTCTGAAAGCTATTTACAACTCCGTTGTGGAGCACACTCATTAGCCACCTGTTGTTACCAATAAGTCAAAGATACATTCTGAAAGCTATTTACAACAGCGGTAAAATATATCAGTTGAGCAGCGAGGTTGTTACCAATAAGTCAAAGATACATTCTGAAAGCTATTTACAACTTTAACCACCGATGGGGAGTGGAGCGACAGTTGTTACCAATAAGTCAAAGATACATTCTGAAAGCTATTTACAACTATCGCTTTACTACTTTGTATTTGCCGGGAGTTGTTACCAATAAGTCAAAGATACATTCTGAAAGCTATTTACAACCTTACTCATTTGCAAAGCCAAATCCATTTGTTGTTACCAATAAGTCAAAGATACATTCTGAAAGCTATTTACAACAATGTGTTGGTCTGAATATGATTGAAAGCGGTTGTTACCAATAAGTCAAAGATACATTCTGAAAGCTATTTACAACCATAATGAAGTACGACTACTGCGGCAGCACGTTGTTACCAATAAGTCAAAGATACATTCTGAAAGCTATTTACAACTGTAAGACCGAAGATGAAAAAGCCATGATAGTTGTTACCAATAAGTCAAAGATACATTCTGAAAGCTATTTACAACAAAATTATGGTGTAATATATGCCTATTATGTTGTTACCAATAAGTCAAAGATACATTCTGAAAGCTATTTACAACTGCGCAAAAGCGGTTGATGCGCATGAAGTGTTGTTACCAATAAGTCAAAGATACATTCTGAAAGCTATTTACAACCGCTAACACCTTGCGCCATCAAAGCAGAACGTTGTTACCAATAAGTCAAAGATACATTCTGAAAGCTATTTACAACAAAATCAATGCTATCGCCATTTTGCATAGGTTGTTACCAATAAGTCAAAGATACATTCTGAAAGCTATTTACAACTAAATAAAAACTATTTTCATTTTAAAAAGGTTGTTACCAATAAGTCAAAGATACATTCTGAAAGCTATTTACAACAAAATCTAATTTTCGATATTCCCGAACCAAGTTGTTACCAATAAGTCAAAGATACATTCTGAAAGCTATTTACAACCCATCGCGCGAGGCTTGCAATATAGGTTCTGTTGTTACCAATAAGTCAAAGATACATTCTGAAAGCTATTTACAACTAGCCGTATAGTTGTCCTGCCTGTTTTGCGTTGTTACCAATAAGTCAAAGATACATTCTGAAAGCTATTTACAACAACATGAAGAGTTTTTTCATTTACAATGTTGTTGTTACCAATAAGTCAAAGATACATTCTGAAAGCTATTTACAACTGAGCCGGAAAGTTTATGCTCTGCCATTATGTTGTTACCAATAAGTCAAAGATACATTCTGAAAGCTATTTACAACAACCACCAACATGAGTACGTAGTGAGCGGAGTTGTTACCAATAAGTCAAAGATACATTCTGAAAGCTATTTACAACAGCGAAAGCAGCCGCGACCTTACCTTTACAGTTGTTACCAATAAGTCAAAGATACATTCTGAAAGCTATTTACAACTATGAGAATATACTCTTTAAAAGAAGGGTTGTTGTTACCAATAAGTCAAAGATACATTCTGAAAGCTATTTACAACTTAAAGGAGATGGCGAAATAGATATTCAAGTTGTTACCAATAAGTCAAAGATACATTCTGAAAGCTATTTACAACATTTTCCCCATGAATGGCAAAACCAAAATTGTTGTTACCAATAAGTCAAAGATACATTCTGAAAGCTATTTACAACATTCTCTAATTTGTTTAGAGGATACTCCAAGTTGTTACCAATAAGTCAAAGATACATTCTGAAAGCTATTTACAACCAGCTTACAATTACCTTGAAACATTCACAAGTTGTTACCAATAAGTCAAAGATACATTCTGAAAGCTATTTACAACAGATTTGTTAAACGAATAAAATTAAAATCAGTTGTTACCAATAAGTCAAAGATACATTCTGAAAGCTATTTACAACTACACGTTTTTGAAATATCTATTTGAGTAGTTGTTACCAATAAGTCAAAGATACATTCTGAAAGCTATTTACAACGCAGCATGCAGCATTTTGACTAAAAAATAAGTTGTTACCAATAAGTCAAAGATACATTCTGAAAGCTATTTACAACGGAACGCTGCAATGGCTGCAAACATTGCGGTTGTTACCAATAAGTCAAAGATACATTCTGAAAGCTATTTACAACTGTCGCTTGCGGATTGGTCTGCACCTTCTAGTTGTTACCAATAAGTCAAAGATACATTCTGAAAGCTATTTACAACTATTAAGGCCAACAAGATTATTTACAGCCAGTTGTTACCAATAAGTCAAAGATACATTCTGAAAGCTATTTACAACCCAAAGCAGCAGTATGTGCAGCAAATACGGTTGTTACCAATAAGTCAAAGATACATTCTGAAAGCTATTTACAACCAAACTCTTGGGCTAAATTTATCGCCAACTGTTGTTACCAATAAGTCAAAGATACATTCTGAAAGCTATTTACAACTTTTTCTTTGCACTTCCACTTTCAAAATCTGTTGTTACCAATAAGTCAAAGATACATTCTGAAAGCTATTTACAACTTAAAGCATCCGTTTCTTTTTTCTCGAAATGTTGTTACCAATAAGTCAAAGATACATTCTGAAAGCTATTTACAACTAATCGCTCGTGAATGCACAAGTAACGCACGTTGTTACCAATAAGTCAAAGATACATTCTGAAAGCTATTTACAACCAATAACAGGAAACGTATTGGCGATGGACGGGGCGTTTTGGCACTACACTTCTATTGAAGAAACGAATTTGAACCTGCCATAAAACTATTCAAACGAAGCACTTCATCCGCCATATTGCCAAACCGATGTTATGTGTAGCTAGTATTAATCGTTCAACCTGTTTTCAATATCCATTTGTTGATGTAAAACTCTGATAATCTCAATTAGGTTCTCTTTTTATTGATTTTGTAGAAAATAAAATGCGATTTCACATTTGAGCGTAAATAACCTTTTCTAACGTGAGAATAATCTTTTCCAGTGTCAGGATTTTCGGCTAAGTATTCGATTTCGTCAAGTATAAGATTGTGAAATCTGTCAGCTTGTTCTACAGACCAAGTTTCAAAGGTGTAAAGCCAAATATTTTTGAGGTCATTTTGGGCTTCATTACTTATTTTGAACATCATCATTTTGTGATGTGTTTTTGATGAAGCGTTTTCAGTAAGTTATTTCTATTAAAGTCTTTTACAAAACCAGATTTTTCTCCTTTTTTGAGTTCATTAATAAGTTCTGTTTTCTTAGTTTCTTCATATTCAAACATTCTCAATGCAGCTCTTACAACCTCACTTGCAGATGAAAATTTTCCGGATTGAACTTGTTGATTTATGAAAGCATCAAAATAATCTCCTAATAGTATTGAAGTATTTTTTGCCATAACTTTATGGTTTTGTCAAAAAAACCAAATGTTGGTATTTTGTGCAAACTTTTTAAGTTGATTTTAAGGAGGAAGAGGAGTTTCTTTTTAAAAGTAGCGTTTAAAACTGGTTACACATAACACGGAAATATGCGAAATCGTTGTTACCAATAAGTGAAAGATACATTTTGAAAGCTATTTACAACGCTATGATGTCTCTACACAAAGACTCAACTAGTCTACACTATTTTAGAAATTTTGCAAGAGAGTATTGGCTCTTATCACTGGTAATAATAACCTTACTGCACAATTAAACAAAAAACCACCTCCTAAGAGGTGGTTCGGAATAACTTTTTAAAAGAATTTAAAGTCGAACGAATTTTTTGGTAGCAATAGAGTTTCCTTTCTTAATAGTAAGAAAATAAAACCCCTTCGGAATATCTCCGATATTTAACTCGTTTGAGTAATAATAACCAACCGTTCTTCCATGACAATCTGTAATTGTTACTTGGGTAAATGCATCTACAAGTACTCCTTTAATAAAAAGGTTTCCACTTGTTGGATTTGGGTACAAAGTAATTTTGCTCAACGAATTAGATTCTTCTATACTATTTAAATGATTAAACTTAAGTTCCTTTGGGTTTGAAATAAATCTGCTGAGCGGGCCTTGGTTATTCGGAATAGTGTCTGATGAATCAAATTGGCCAGATATGTATAAGGAAAGACCTTCAAAAGGGATGTCGTTTTTAGAAATAACAAGGGGCATGCTTGCTAGCTTGTTACCCAACCACCAATACCATGTTCCTTGTTTGGGTAAATTCAAAGAGGTAATTACAAGCGAATCTTTTAATTTTGATTCTTTAATGTCAAAGTCAAACTCTGGCTTACTGAATTTTTCACCTGTTGCATTTACTTGATAAGCAACAGGTCTAGCCCCTGAACGAACCGTACCCCATTCCCATGCTCCAATTTGATTATGTGAGTGAAAATCAAAAAAACTAACCGGGCTATTTTTAATAATCCCAGGTATTGCATTTTGTGATGGTCCTGCAGAGCTATTAACTATAACAAATGTGTCATCGTCCATTGTCCACATATCAGTATTTGACATTGAGCCTGTTGGTAAGCCTGGAAAAATTTTTATCTTAGAAAGTGCCCATCCTACAATTGAGTCGTAAGTTAATTGTGCGTAGTGTGCATTAGAGTGGCCACCAGAGTTTACTTCGCATGAACGATTATCAAATTGACTAATTATCCAACTGTTTTGACCAAAACCCTCTGCTTCAAATTGGAAGTCATGACCTGCGTCACGATCAAATCCAAACGCACTGCTGTTTATAAGTTGAACAAGTTGAGTATCAATCAAAAAAGGCTCTGGTGCGTTTGGATAAAATCTCCACGCACTTAAAGGCCAAGAAATAGGCCATTTTGCTAAATTGCGGGAACTCCGTAATACAAGATAACAGTTCAACGGCTCAATCCATGTCATAAAAATACTATTAACATGATCAGCATCTATTAGTTGACTAGGTAGAGCATTTGCCACACTACAACTATCCCATTTCATGGGCGGAAAATTATTCGGTGGATGGATAGTGTATTGTTGTTGTGAATTATTATTTATAATTAATGGTGGTTGATAAGTAGCCACACTGTCAGCAAACCACCCAAAAAGCACCGAAAAACTATCACAAACCATTCCATCATGCGAATCAGATGCTGGGTAGGTAGCCTTAAATCTTCCTAGAGAGTCATACTGGTTTAGCTGATTAAAATTGTTTACCGCATTTATATCATCAACTGACCAAAAATGACCTTTTTGATACCATGTTTTACCTAAATTAAATCCACAACAAAACCCTTGTCGTCCATACCCAGGAAATTCAATCCTACGCAAGAAAAATCGTTGTTCTTTACCTTTAAGATTAACACCATCGCCTCCCTTATTAATAGAATAGTGTTGATTTGAGCGACTAAAACTTGTATCCCAGTTTATAATACCAGGGCAATCTATTGAAGCAGAAACACTACCCACTAATTTTTTAACAACCTTCAGTTCTATATTAGGTAAATGATACAAATATTTATTATGAAGAGTATCATCAAGCCCCAAAAGGTAAGGCTCTCTTAAATAATTTAGGTTCTGCAAGGGTAGTAAATCATCGAAATATACATAAACACATCCGTTTGGTTCGCAGAATTTATGACTATTTTCAATGGAGTTAAGCTCTGTTATGGAAACATTTAAGGTTCCCAATATTGCGCTTGTTTCTGAAAAGAAATAGTTTACACCAAACAAAAACATGGCCGAAATAGCAGAGTCACCCAAAACAACATCTCCACCAGATGGTCCATAATCAGGAGATCCATACGAACAAACAAGAACACTCTCATCTGAATCATATCTCAGCATTAAAACAACAAAAGTGTCGTTATTATTTTGATAGTCTATACTTAATACTGAATCAATTGGTATAACAGGTTGCCAATTTGTTGAATTATTCGTCTTTAGGTACCAAATAGTATCATTTGCAATAGCAATAAACTTTGAATTTGAACCTGTAACAAGTACCGTATCGCCCGAGTAGGGAAGCTGAATACCTCCTTGAGAAGTACTTACAACATTTCCCACAACAGTAGGCTGTGTGCTTTTTGAAGCATTTAAAATTGTAAGCATTTGTGATTCGTTGGTAGCATTAATCGTCCCGATCACCTTTTCATTTTGATAAATAGTGTACGAATTTGGATATTTCACCGCATAAAAAAAATCACGACCATGGGCAGTTATCATGCCCATGATCATCACTGCCATAAAAAGGAATTTGTTTTTCATTTTTTATTTATAATATAGGAATTATGATACGCTTTGCGCTGGGAAAAGCGATGATAATAAATCATTTTCTTTTTCATAGCTTCTACCAATTTACGCTTTGCTTCATGCTCTTCTATCGCAGCTTGTTCTATTGCGCGAATCATTCTCATCATTCTTAATTTTTCTGAAGCTTGATTTATTTTTGATTTCGCGTTATCGATACTTGATTTCCCTTTTTCAACGGTAGCATTGAATTTATTTTTCAATGATTCTTTGGTGTGGTTTATTGCATCTTTTGCCATTTCAGGAGTGGCAAGTGTATGTTCAACCACAGTTTCCACCTTTGCTTTTGTCCAGTTTTTTGCTTTCTCCATCCAAGATTTCATTGATTTTTTCTTGGTATTGATTTTTTCTTTAATTGCCTTTCTTCGTTCTGCACCAATTTCTTTATAAGTTTTTCTTTTCTTGTGTTTCGACCTGTTGATAGAAAATGAATAAAATATTCTACTTTTGAATTGTACTAAAAATGGGAAGCCTTCAGGAATACTGCAAGCAAAAAACAGTTGTCTTTGGTTGCATAAGTTCGTATCTTTGTTGGCAACAATGAAATTCTACGATAAATATCCACAACTAAAAGAAAAAGGTTACTTGACTCAAGTGCTCACTAAAACTGTGTTCTCAACAATGTTGTTGGAGAACCAGCAAGTGTCAATGTCGAAAGTTGAACAGATTGTTTTGTCATTATTGAAGGAGCAAGAATTAAAAGGCGGTCAATTCTTTTCTAATCAAGGTCATTAAAGGCTCAAAATTTCCATTGTCAGCCAATTTCATCGCATCAATATAAATTTTTCTACTATCACCTTCTCTGTAATAGAATTCAAGTGGTTTGTATCCAAACTTGAGAGCAACAATGTTCATCAAAATCCGTCCCGTTCTGCCGTTGCCATTATTGAATGGATGTATGCGGATAAATTCATAGTGGGCAAAAGCTAAGCAACCAATGTGGTCTTGAAGTGTTTCTGAGTTTCGAATTTTAAAATTTAGGTTGTCAATGAACTGATACATTAGTTGCAATACTTTCGATGGTTCAGGAGGTGTTAGTTGTCCAACCGTTACAGTTGTTGTTCGCCAAGAGCCAGCCCAGTCATAAAGTTCTGAGAATGCAATTCTGTAAATTTCTAAAAGAAGTTGTGTTGAAATTTCTATTTCACTATCCAACTCAAACATAAAAAGTTCAGCCGCAGCAATTCCTTTGGCTTCATACTCATTGATAAGATTTTTATCAGTAAGTTCGAGTTTATTCTCATCAGGCGATGGTGTCCAGTTGGTGTTATTGTCCATTTTCTCAAAGGTATATTTTTTATTGTTTGCAGCGGCTACCAAGCACTACTGCTAAATCGCCCAATATGCAAAATCGTTGTTACCAATAAGTGAAAGATACATTCTGAAAGCTATTTACAACTTTGAGTTATCGGAAAAATCTATTTTTAAGTTTTTAAGGAAATAGCTATTGTAGCATCAAGGTGTTGTTTAAAAAGTACTTACTTAGAATTGGAGTGCTGGGAGTAGTGTTGGCAATAGCTTTTTTGCTGCTGCATTTTCTTTTCCCTTTAAACTATACGCCCACATATTCTACGTTGGTGTACGATTCGCAAGGGAAAATAATACATGCCTTCCTTTCACCCGATGATAAATGGCGCTTCAAGACAGAGCGGCACGAAATTTCTCCGGAACTTAAAAAGGTGTTCTTAAACAAGGAAGATAAATGGTTTTATTACCACCCGGGCATAAATCCGTTTTCGATTGTAAGAGCCATTTCAAACAATATATTTAAAGGGAAAAGAACATCGGGCGCTTCTACCATTACCATGCAAGTTGCACGTATGCTGGAACCCAAAGAGCGCACGTATATAAGTAAGCTAGTGGAAGTGTTTAGAGCCTTGCAACTAGAATTGAAATTTACTAAAGATGAACTGTTTGAAATCTATATAAATAAAGTTCCTTACGGTGGAAACATAGAAGGCGTGAAGGCTGCGGCTCTTATTTTTTTTAATAAACATCCTGCTTATTTAAGTGTGGGTGAATTAACCACGCTAAGTGTAGTACCCAACCGCCCTTCGAGTTTAAGGTTAGGAAAGAATAATAGTGCGGTAGAAGCAGTGCGCAACCAATGGCTGCGAAAATTTGAGGAGGAGGGTGTTTTTTTAAGTAGTGAAATAAGCGATGCATTGCAAGAGCATGTAAATGCACAAAGGAGATTATTGCCACGTTTTGCCCCACATTTTTCATACAGAATAAAATCTTTAGGAGGTAATATTTTTACCACTATAGATTTAGAAAAGCAGCGCAAATGCGAGCAAATAGTTCAAACGTATGTAAACGGGCTGCGCAGTAGAGGCATACAAAATGCTGCTGTAATGGTAATTGAAAATGGCAGTGGCAATGTAATTTCGTATGTAGGCTCTGCCGATTTTTACCACGCTGCCGATGCGGGGCAGGTAGATGGCGCAAAAGCTGTACGACAACCCGGCAGCACACTCAAGCCTTTATTGTATGGCTTGTGCTTTGATGCAGGTATTTACACGCCCAAAACAATGGTGGCAGATGTGCCTTGCAATTTCGATGGATATGTGCCGGAAAATTACGACAGCAAGTTTAGAGGCGAGGTTACGGTGGAGTATGCACTTGAAAATTCACTTAATATTCCTGCCGTAAAGGCATTGGAAGCGCTGGGGAAAGAAAATATGCTAACGGCATTAAAGCGGTGTGGTTTCAGCAGTGTTTCAAAACACGAAAAGAGGCTGGGGCTTTCGCTTATTTTAGGAGGCTGCGGTGTTACTTTAGAAGAAATGAGCAACCTCTATAGATGCATTGCCAATAAAGGCATTTACTCACCCATTCATTATTTAAAGGGAGTGAAGAAAGCTGCTACAGGCGATACGATACTTTCTGCTACTGCATCTTTTATGCTCTGCGAAATACTTTCTAAAGTAGCACGCCCGGATTTGCCTGTAAATTGGGAAGGCAGCAAAACATTGCCACGCATTGCATGGAAAACAGGCACCAGTTACGGCAGAAAAGACGCATGGAGCATAGGTTTTAATAAGAATTATACCATTGGGGTTTGGGTAGGAAATTTTAGTAATGTTGGCGTGCCGGATTTAAACGGTGCAGCCATTGCCACACCTTTGTTGTTTCAACTTTTTAATACCATAGACTATAATTCGCCCAACGAATGGTATGCCATGCCGCGTGAGTGCGGAGTAAGAACCGTTTGCAGCCATTCGGGTTTAGAACCCAATAGCTTTTGCCGCAATTTGGTGAGCGATTATTTTATTCCGCTGGTATCGAGCAATAAACGTTGCGAGCATTTGAAGGAAATAGCCACCGATGCCAAGATGCAAATTTCATATTGTGCAGAATGCCTGCCAACTGCGGGCTACAAACGGTTGCTGTTCGAGAATTATTCGCCCGAAATTATTCGTTGGTTCGATGAAAACCATGTGAACATAAAAAGAATACCGCCACACAATCCTTTATGCAGCAGGATATTTAAAGGCAATGAACCTACCATTATTTCGCCCGTAAACGGTAGTGAGTATTATATCGAAAAAGGGCAGCCGCCCTCTATACAATTGAGTTGCGAAACAGCTGGCGATGTGGAATATGTTTTTTGGTGGGTAAACAATAAATTGGTTAGCAAGGTTAAAGCAGGGGAGAAGTATTTTTGTCTGCTGCCGGAGGGCGATGTAAAAATTTCGTGCACAGACGATAAAGGCCGCAATACCGATTGCAGGGTAAAAGTGCGGCAGGTAGATTGGTAGAATTACATTTGGTAATGCGGGTTCATAGCTGCCGTTTGTTGGTAAACTGTTGAAAAGGTGTGAGTGGAGTGTTAATTCTCAACAATGATTCCACATGCCGCTGCCGAGCATTAAAAATTCCACTCAAAATTTATTCTTTGCGCCCTCAAATGAAGATAGCTGCGCTTATTTTTGAATTGCTACAAACCCATGATTGTGTAATTATGCCGGGTTTGGGTGGCTTTTTGGCGCAAAACAAGAGTGCATCGTTGCAGGATAACAATTTGCTGCTGCCTCCTGCCAGAATACTTTCTTTTAATGCCAGATTGAATGGCAACGATGGATTGCTGGTGCATTCGTTGGCAAACAGCAGCGGCATTGCATTTGCCGAGGCGCAACAGCAGGTAGAGAAATTTGTGCAAACTGCCATTGCATTATTGCAGCAAAACGAGGCGGTACATTTCGATAAAGTGGGTTCTTTAAACTTTGATACCGAAGGGAATCTGCAATTTGTGCAACACCAAGAGCAAGAATTGTTTGCTGCATTTTTTGGATTAAAGTCTATAACTGCACTTCCGGTAGAAAGAGAAAAAATTGAGACTCCTATAATTACCGTAGAGCCTAAAAAGGTTGGCAAAGTAGTTTCGTTTAAGAAAGCAAGACAGCGTAAGCGCTTTAATACATTTGTGAAATATGCTGCGGCCGCAGTGGTGGTGCTTGCATTAACCATTTCCGGCATTATTGGCTTTTTAGATAATAGCAATACCAATGTAGAGCATACAGCATCGTTGGTTCCGGCTATGGATAGTTCGCACGATGATTTAAACCAAGATAGTGGTTCGGTTGCTTCTGCAGAAGTTACAGAGATGTTGCCCACAATACAAGAGCCTGCCGAAACCATAGCAGCACCGGTGGATGAGGTAGCTGCCAATAATGAGGTGGACGAGGCAAATGAAACTCAGGAATTAAAACATGGTTACTATGTAATTGTGGGTGCTTTCTCTAAGCAGGAAAATGCACATGCACTATACACACAACTGCAACATGAACTGGGTAGTGCAACTCCTGTTATTAAATTCGATAGAAACGGTTTAACCGCTGTTGGCTTCTATTCAGCAGAGAATGTAACAGATGCAGCCACTGTGTTGGCACGTGCAAAGCAAAAAGACAGTGCCGTTTGGTTACTTAAAATGTAGGTTTGCCTTTTTGAAAATTTTGTATTTTCTTTATTGAATGAAAGGTCTTTTCCCCATACTCTTTACTGCAATTACCTTTTTTTCGGTAAGGGCACAGCAACCTAATTTTCAAGTATATCCTAATCCTTTTTCGCAAACACTTACCAGCCATTGGGTATTGGATAGTGCTGAAGTAGTGTCTGTTTCTGTTTTTGACATAGTAGGCAGGCAGGTAGCAATTATATTGCCGGATACATTACTTGCCGGAGGCAACTGCTCCATTACTTCAAATTTGAATTACTTAAACCACGGTGTCTATTTTGTGAAATTGGCTATGGGCGACAGTGTGTTTTTAAAAAAGGTAAGCAAGGTTGATAATGCAGTATTTACCTGCCCTTTTAGTTCCAATACTTTAGGCGATACCATTCATCTACATTTTGAAATAATAGATTCTTTAGGCGATAGAGTTACGTATAAGCTATTGAACCGATGGGGGATGGCTGAAATTGAAATAGATACCATACTCCCACAGGGTAGCTACGATTGGGCATTCGCGGTAAGTGCACAAACACCGAGTAGCTATGTGCAGTATTTTATGCAAGATTCTTCTAGTTGTAAGGGTGTAGTGGTTGTGGGTAACAGTACAGCGAGTGTGGCTTCTTTCTTAAATCGTGCCGATATTGCCATACAAAGAAATGGGAGCGAAGTGATACTACAGTCTGATGTATTGCTCACGCTTAATGTAATTGATTGTATTGGGCAACGGATTGTAACAACACAAAGCAATAAACCGTTTTACTTACCCAAGGGTTTATACTTTTTTGTGCTTACCGATGCTGCATCACTACCATACACCATAAAATATTGGCAGAAAAATTAGGTTTCTATAACTTAAAAGCATTATGTGCTGCTATGGTATCATGTGTGAGTAGCATGGCTTTATCTCTAGAAGCGTAACATGCTCCTACGCCTGCAACTACATTACTAAGGTGCTGCTTTGCTAGTGCCTTTACTGCTTCTATTTCACTTGCAGTGAAGCCGCCAACATAAGTAAATGCAATGCCTATTCCTTGCCAGCAATATGGTTGGTATTGCTCAGGAAGGCTACTAATTTGTTGTTGCACAGCCACAGCATCGCCTTTGCAATTGTACCAGCAACTGCGCCCCACTCCGGTGTAATAGCTATGATGATAGTTTGGATTTAGCTGCGGCAATGTAGATGCAAGCACTTTCCTTTTTCTAAAGGTGCCTTCATAAAAGCCAAACCCATCGGCTACTTTTTGTTGAAGATGCTCGGGAAGAAATGAACATAAAGCAGCTATATCAGTTTTACTGTTTTCGGCCAATGCCCAACCGAGTCCTACGCAAATTTGAGTTTCGTGAGCAGGGTGCTGCAATAAGAAATGATGCCAGTTGGTAGCTAAGTTATCTATGAAAGTACATGCAAAGTAATAAGATGCCCCCTCGTAATAGGCCGACAAAAATGGGTTGCTTAATATTGCCTTCGGTGGGTGAAAGGCGGCAACGTTGCATTGCTCGGCAAGTGCTTTGCCTTGCAAAAAAGATTGCTGTACCGCAGTAATGTTTTCTTGTATGGATGCAATCACGCTGTTACTTTTTCACCATAAAACCACATGGTGGCAACATCTTTTCGAATAGCAAAATCCGGAGCTACATTTTGTTCATCGGCTACTTCGGTTGGTGGCAGTTTGTTTTCCGGGTCTAATTTCATTTCGTAAGGATTTACTTTTATATCCATACCTGTTCCTTTTACCTGTGCACTTACATGTCTAAAAATTTCAGCAGCAAATTTCTCTAACAGTTGCATGTTGGCTGCAACTTTTTCTATTAGCTCGTTGCCGTGCAGCACATCTAAATCTTGTTGGAAATTGCGCAGTATTTCTAAGTCGTAGGGATCTATGAATTTATGCTCAAAGATTTCATTTTCATAAGGCAGCCAGTCTAAAAATAGTTGTTGTACATTATTGCCCAACTTACCCAATTTTCGCCCTAAGCTATCGGGTGTGGCAAATAATTGCTTTAGAAGGCGCAAGTCGGTAAATGCTTTATTGGTAAACAATAAGGTTGGTACAGCCCAATACACTGCCCAGTCCCAAAATATTTTAAACACCATTATTTGCGAACTGCCCATTAGTAAGTATTTATTTTGGTAAATGGGAATCCAGCTATCAATTAAGCCTAGGTAAGTTTGCTCGTATATTTCGGCTCTTATAGATACATCTTCACCATTTTTGTCGCGCAGAATAAGGTCGCTAAGCAGTGTGTTGCTCAGCGAAATTAAATCTGTGCCGGGCGAGTAAAGCGGATCTAAAAATGCACCGGATTCTCCGGTGGTAGCCCATTTTTCTACACCATCGTAAAGCCGTGCCGAGTGATGCGCAAAGTGGCGTAGAATTTTAAAATCCAATACATTTTCTTTTTCGGGTGCCAATTTCTGATGGCACAGCGGCTCGTTTATCCGCAGCCATTCTATGGCGGCCTCGTAAGTATTGAACGTTTCAAAAGGGTGAACGGCAGGGTCGGCCACAATGCCTATACTGGTATTTTTTGTTCCTAATGGAATTATCCAAACCCAGTATCCTTTATCCATAAAATGCACGGTGCTCAAGTAGCGCAGGCCCGAAACCAAATAATTCTTCCACTGCTCGTTTTCGCTCCAATTGTCTATATCAATTACACCTTTTATGCGCCACCACACAGCATTGCAATGGTGCTCCATTGGTTTTTGAAAATTTAGTTTCTTCTTCAATAAGTTGATGCGGCTGGCGGCATCTACAATCCATGTGGCATGTGCTGTTTGCTGTATTCCGTTTGCTAAATAAGTAACGCTGTTGTTTCCTGCTTCAATAGAAATGTCGGTAACGCGGGCATCTAACTGCAGCTGTGTTCCTAATGCAATTGTTTTTTCTGTAAGGTAATTTTCAAATGTTCCTCTATCTAACTGGTGGCTAGGAGTTTTTAGCCATTGGCGGGGACCCAGTTCCACTCGCGAAGTAATTTCAGCTTTGTTATGCGATTTGAAAAAGAAACGCAAACCATGTTTGGGCAGTTCATGTGCTTCTAAATAATCTTTTAAACCCAATACTTCGCGCAAGTAATGGCTGCCTAACTCTACCGAAGATTCGCCTACTTTATGTGCAGCAATGGCGGCAGAACCTTTTCTTTTTTCTAGTATTAAAATATTGATATTGGGATTGCTTTGTTTAAGTTGAATGGAAAGGGTGAGTCCGGCTAATCCTCCTCCGGCTATAATTACATCGTATGATTGTTGCATGTGAATATTGTTGGCGGCACAAAGTATGGAATTTACAAGAACAAAATTATGATATTACTCCTTGTTTATTTTGAGGCTAAAAGCCTTTTTACCAGCTGCGGCACGGCATTGCCTGCTTTGCTTGCAATAGATTCTACTCCGGGAATAAATGTTTGGTGCGCTTGTGGATCTATGTAAAATTTATTTGAAAATTTAGAAGCATAATGAACCAAACCTGCAGCAGGATACACTTGCATGGAAGTGCCAATAATGATAACAATATCGGCATCCGGCATTGCAGCAATGGCTTCTTCCATTTTAGGAACTGCTTCGCCAAACCACACAATATGCGGGCGCAATTGCGAGCCAAGCGTACAAGTGTCGCCTATTCTAATATCTTGCCTCCATTCATAAACCAATATTTCGTTTTTGGTACTGCGTGCTTTTAGCAATTCTCCATGAAGATGTATTACATGCGAAGATCCTGCACGCTCATGTAAATCGTCTACGTTTTGAGTAATAATGGTTACTTGAAACTGTTGCTCTAAAGCAACCAATGCCAAATGTGCAGCATTAGGTTCTACTTGCAATAATTGACTTCTTCGAGCATTGTAAAATTCTAGTACCAATGATGGATTCTTACGCCATGCTTCGGGTGTGGCCACATCTTCAATCCTATGTTTTTCCCATAACCCATCGGCATCTCTAAATGTTTGAATACCGCTTTCGGCACTTATTCCGGCACCTGTGAGTACCACAATCTTTTCTTTTATGCTCATGAATGAAAAATATAAAATTAGAACGTAAACTTGCCCAAAGTTTCAACTAAAAAACAACCATGTTTTATATTCATAAAAGTGCATGCATTTCGCCTCAACACACCTTTGGCACTCCGGTTTTAGAGCAACAAAAGGTGTATGATAATAACCAAATGCACGCTATTGAGCCTGTTTATGAAGGTGTTCCTCCCGGACAGTTGCGCAGAATGGGCAAGGCGCTGCGAATGGGTGTGGGCAGCGGCATGAGTTTATTGAAACATCATGTGGTAGATGGCATTATTATTGGCACGGCTAATGGTGGCATAGAAGACAGTATCAGTTTTTTAAATCAAATTGAAGAATATGCCGAAGGGCGTTTAACGCCAACACATTTTGTGCAAAGTACTTTTAATGCCATTGCAGGCATGATGGGTTTAATTACAAAAAACAAAGGCTACAATGCCACGCATGTGCATCGCGGAGCTGCATTTGAAAATGTGCTTATAGATGCCGTCATGCTACTTAAGGAAAATACTAGTCATCAATATTTAATTGGTGCAGTAGATGAAATTTCGGTGCGTAATTACCGCATGGAATCGCTTGCCGGTTGGTATAAAAAGGAGATTATTCCAAGCAATGAAATGTTTAGCCATATTTCGGCAGGAATGATTCCGGGAGAAGGTGCCGCCATGTTTTTGGTGAGCAATCAATCTGAAGGTGCTGTGGCACAGATGTGTGCAACCACTTCGTTTTTTGGTAAAGACGAAGCAACCTTACAAGCGCAGTTGGCTTCCTTTCTTGCAGCCAACAACATTGATGTGCAGGAAGTTGATTTGCTATTGAGTGGCTATAATGCAGATGAACGCTTTACTCATTTTTACGATATGGTAGAGGCTGCCTTTGCTTCAAAAGGCATTGCTCGATTTAAGCAGCTAACGGGCGATTTTCAAACAGTAAGTGCATTGGCAGTGTGGTGGGCGGTTCAATTACTTCACCAAAAAGAAATTCCCGGTTTTATGTTGGTTACAGGCAATGCTGCCATAATTCCTAAGTATATCTTAATTTACAACAACTACAGAGGCGAGCAGCATAGTTTTATATTGCTTAAAAGACCGTAGTGCTTATGTCCAAAGATATATGGATTGCCTTAGTGCGCTATTGCAGTTATCAAGAACGGTGCAAAAGCGATGTGGTAAAGAAAATGCAGCAACTAGAAGTGCCTCCGGCAGAATTTGGAAACTGGATAGCCAAACTGCAAGCCGAAAATTTTTTGAATGAATTGCGTTTCACAAAAGGCTTTGTAAACGGCAGGTTTAAAAATAAAGGCTGGGGAGTTGGCAAACTAAAGCGCGAATTAGCAGCAAGAAAAGTTGAGGAGTCTATTATTCAACAGGTGCTTGCCGAAGAAATTGATTCGGAAAGCTATGAGCAAAAAGCGCTGTGGGTAGCAGAAAAAAAATGGAAATCCATAAAAGGAAAAACCACAATGGAGCGTCAACTAAAGTTGCAAAAATTCTTATTAGGTAAAGGCTTTGAGTTTGCTGTTGTAAAAGAATTGATAAAGAAAAATTTTCAGCAGTAGGTTATTCTTTATTTCTTTTCAGCCTTTGCCTTTTGGCTCTTTGCCCACTCTAAATTGTTTTTAGCCAATTGAAAATCGGGCTTCAATTGTAGCGCTTTTTCACAAGCTGCAATTTCCATATCCCAATTTTCTAATGCACCATACGCGGCTGCAATATTATTGTACGCCACAGCTTGTTTGCCATCGGAATCAATTGCCTTTTGGGTGGCTTCGATACTTTTTTCATACATACCTGCTTGAAAATATGCCAAACCCAAATTCAAATAAGATTGATACCCCGGGTTGGCGGTAGCGGCTTTTTCGGCTGCTTCAACCGCAGATGCAAAAGAGGCGGAAGAAGATGAGGGCGCTGTAATAACTTGGTTGTTGCTTGGCAATATAGGCGCCTGTGTTTCTCTAATTAAATTGGCATAAACCAAGTAGCCAATTGGCATGGCAATTAGCAGTGTAAAAACTAATGTGTAGTGCTTTGGATGCTTATCTGTCTTCATAATACAATGCCCAAAATTGCTAAAACTTAGGCGGTCTTAAAATTTATTTAGCAAGAATTATTGTGCTATTGTGGTTTAAGCACACTGCTTTCTTTTAAATTCACTAATCTTCTTTTTATAGTTTACTCTCAATAGAGCTATAGAAAAAAATGAGCGCTCAAAATAATTTCTACTTTTACGCGTCTAACATCTTCAAACTTCAAAAAAAAGCAACACCATGAAAAACCTTCTTAAATTATTATCTGTATTTATTCTTGCATTATCGCTTTCGTCTTGCAGCTATAATAGTTTAGTAAAAGAGCGCGAAGCAGTTACAGCACAATGGGCAAATGTAGAAACTGCCTACCAGCGCAGAGCAGATTTAATTCCCAACTTGGTTAATACCGTAAAAGGTTATGCCAACTTTGAACAACAAACACTTACAGCCGTAGTAGAAGCGCGTGCAAAAGCCACTAGCATTCAGGTAAATGCCAATGATTTAACTGAAGAAAACATTGCAAAATTCCAAGCAGCACAAAGTGAGCTAAAAGGGGCATTGTCGCGTTTGTTGGCAACCGTAGAGAGCTATCCGGAATTAAAGGCAAATCAGAACTTTTTAGAGTTGCAAGCTCAATTAGAAGGCACTGAAAATCGCATTAGTGTAGAGCGCAATAAATACAATCAGTTGGCGCAAGAATACAATGCGCATACGCAATCGTTTCCTGCATTGATTACTGCAAAAATGTTTGGCTTCCAAGCTAAGGCATACTTTAAAGCCGATGCCGGAACCGAGAAAGCACCAAGCGTGAAATTCTAACTAGAAAACCTATGAGTTTATTTGCTAAACAACTCATTGGCAATAGCCAAATTGAGGAAATAAAACGCGCCATTCAGCAGGCCGAAAAAAACACCTCGGGCGAAATTAGAGTGCATATAGAAAAGCATTGCAAGCAAGACGTATTGCATCGTGCAGCTGCAATTTTTCATTCTTTAAAGATGGATGAAACCGAAGCCCGAAATGGCGTGCTTATTTATGTGGCATTAGGCGATAAAACGTTTGCAATAGTTGGCGATAAGGGAATTGACTCCAAAGTGCCTCCCGATTTTTGGGAAAGCACCAAGCACACAATGCTTCAGCATTTTAAACAAGAGCAAATTGCCGAAGGTATTATTGCCGGAATTCATTTGGCGGGCGAAAAACTCAAAACATTTTTTCCTTACATGCAGGGCGATAAAAATGAATTGAGCGATGATGTTAGTTTTTCTTAATGTGCAGTAAGTTCTAATTTGTAAACATGACTTGTAGAAAATATATCGGTTGGAGAGGATTGCTTTTGGTGCTTTTATTTTGGCACGGAAGCATTGCTGCGCAATTCCCCGAAAGTCCCAATCCTCCCAAATTGGTAAATGATTTTGCCGGATTTCTTTCGGCAAACGAAGTGCAAGCTCTGGAGCAAAAATTGGTAGCTTTTGACGATTCTACTTCTACCCAAATTTCTATTGTTACCATTAGCGACATTGGCGCTTACGACATTAGTGATTATGCCTTTCAATTAGGCGAAAAGTGGGGCATTGGGAGGAAGCAGAAAAACAATGGAGTACTAATTTTGGCAGCCAAAGCTCAGCGCAAGGTTTTTATTGCCACAGGGTATGGAATAGAAGATGTGTTGCCCGATGCTATTTGTAAAAGAATTGTAGAGCAAATAATTATACCCAATTTTAAATCAGGCAATTTTTACAAAGGGTTCGATAACGCCACCAATGAAATTATAGCGCGCACCACCGGAAAGTTCGATGCAGAACCCGAAGCCAATAAAGAGGGTATTCCTTTATGGGTTATCATATTGATTCTCATAATTATTATAGTAATTATCTCTGTGGCAAGTTCTGGTAGTAATGGCGGAGGTACTATTTCGGGCAGAGGCGTAAGAGGTTTTGGGAGCGGCCCTGTTGTGTGGGGAGGCGGTTTTGGAAGGAGTGGAGGAGGCTTCAGTAGTGGTGGTGGCGGTTTTGGAGGCTTTGGAGGTGGAAGTTTTGGAGGAGGCGGAGCCGGAGGTAGTTGGTAGTGCTTTAGGCACTCAACTGCTTGTGTTTATCGGGTGTAACACATATTGGCATCATCTTTTTTGCTAATTACTGAAAAACACTATCGCAAATCCCGAATTACCTTGTACTTTCGCGCCCGCTTATGATTGCTATATCTAATGTTTTCCTTGCTTTTGGTGGAAGAACCATGTTTGATGAAATAAGTTTCCTCATCAACAAAAACGATAAAATTGGCTTAGTTGGAAGAAATGGTGCCGGAAAATCTACACTGCTAAAAGTGTTGAAAGGCGTGCAGCAAATTGACGGTGGCGATATTATGTATCCCAAGGGAACCATCATAGGTTACCTTCCGCAAGAAATAAACTCACAGTCTAAACTTTCGGTAATAGACGAAACCAAACGCGCTTTTGAAGAAACTTTAGCAATGCTTACTCGCAAAGATAAAGTGGTACATGAACTAGAAACCCGTACCGACTACGAAAGCGATGAATACATGGAGTTGATTAACGAAATGCAGGAAATAGAGCATCAGTTAGAAATTCATGATGCGTATGGTATGGATGAACAAACCGAACGCGTACTTAAAGGATTAGGTTTCGACCAAGCCGATTTTGAAAAGAATGTAAGCCAACTAAGCGGAGGTTGGCAAATGCGTATTGAACTGGCCAAAATTTTGTTGCAAAAACCAGATTTGGTTTTGTTAGATGAGCCTACCAACCACTTAGATATTGAGTCTGTAATCTGGCTCGAAAAATTTTTGAAGGACTATCCCGGAGCCATTATGATGGTAAGCCACGATAGAACTTTCTTAGACAATATTACCAATCGCACCATAGAAGTTGTGAGTGGCGATATTGAAGACTATCCCGTGCCTTACACCAAATATACAGTGTTGCGTACAGAGCGCAGAGAGCAAGTTTCTAATGCCGCTAAAAACCAGCAGCGCGAAATTGCACAAATAGAGCGTAACATAGAGCGTTTTAGAGCCAAAGCATCTAAAGCCACCTTCGCTCAATCGCTCATTAAAAAGCTCGATAAAATGGAGCGCATAGAAGTAGAAGAAGAAAATGTAGCAGCAATAAACTTGCGTTTTCCTCCGGCACAGGCATCGGGCAAAGTGGTTTTAACCGCAGAAAACATTACCAAAAAGTACGGAGAAAAAATAGTAATAAACAACCAAAGCTTAGAAATAAACAGAGGCGAAAAAGTTGCTTTCCTTGGCAAAAATGGCATGGGAAAAACTACCTTTTCGCGCATATTAGTAAATGATTTAACTGCCAACAGCGGCACCATTACTTTAGGCCACAATGTAACTATTGGCTACTACGCCCAACATGCGGCCGACAGTATGGACCCTAACGACACCGTACTCGAAACTGTTGATCGAGTAGCCGTTGGCGATATAAGAACCAAATTGCGCGACTTACTGGGCGCTTTCCTTTTTAAAGGAGATGATGCTTACAAAAAAGTAAAAGTGCTGAGCGGTGGCGAAAAAGGAAGACTAGCACTTTGCCGATTGATATTGGAGCCAAGAAATTTTTTGGTACTAGATGAGCCCACCAACCACTTAGATATGCTTTCAAAAGAAATTTTGAAAAATGCCCTCAATAACTTTGAAGGAACGGTATTGATAATTAGCCACGATAGAGATTTCTTAGAAGGGCTTACCAATAAAATTTTTGAATTCACCAAAGATGGCATCAACGAACACTTAGGAAGCATAAATGAATTCTTAGATAAAAAAGCTGCGGAAGATATGCGCGCCTGGGAAGCCGAAAAAGAAGCCAAAGCTAAGCAGCAAGAAAAGTCTAAACCTGCCGAGAACAAAGCGAAAGAGAGTAAACCGCAAGACGATAAAAAGCTAAAAATGGCACTGCAAAAAATAGAGTCTAAAATTGCAGAGCTAGAAAAGCAGGTTGCCGATGCCGAAAAGAAATTGCAAGACCCGGAAGAGTTTCAGAAATTGCAGAGCAACCAAGATTTTTTTAAGAAATATGATGATTTAAAAAAGGAGTTGGCAGCACAGATGCAAAATTGGGAGGCCACTGCGCAACTTATTGAAGCATAAATAGCATGACTAAAAGAAAGTTATTTTTTACACTAATAATTTCGAGTGTTGCATACACCTTATTGGTGCTACCTGCTTCATTTTTGGCATTTAACAGCCCCTTTATTCGTAAGGGCGAGCTAAGCGGCTCTGCGATAGAGTGGATAAACTACATTGCCATTATTAGTTTTCCTGCTGTGGTTCTTACCGGTATATTTTCTGCTTGGAGTACTTATTTTAATGATGAACTACGTTGGAGTTTATTTTGTATCGCCATGCCTTTAATAAATCTGCTGGTTTATGCTTTAACCAGTTTATTTTAGCCGCACATGCGGGCTTTTTTCTCCTTTTTATTTATGGCAGTGCTGTTGCTGCTTTTAACCATAAAATTTGGTTATGAGTTTGGCTACAACGATCAAGTTGAATTGCTGCCCTATTCCTATTACTTAGCACATCAACAATTTTACACGCACGATTTTTTTATTCAAGGATTACACGCTTCGTTGCCAAATGAACGGACGGTAATGGCATCTGTACTACTTCCATTTATAGATAATATAGCATGGTGGAATATTGTTTTTCATATTGCCACATCGCTGCTTTTGTTTGCAGGCTTATTGCGGTTAGCAACATTGCTATCCGGAAGTTTGTTTATTGCCATGTTAGCTGTGGCAATTTCGCTTGTTGTGCTAAACGATTATGGCATTGGTAATAATGAAGTTTGGACTGCCTCTTTCCAAGCAAGCAACCTTGCCGCAGCAATAATTGTATGGTGTTTTTATTTTTATGCAAAGCAGTACAATACAATTGCTTTTTTATTGTTGGCAGTTGCCAGTATCATTCAACCTTTGGAAGGCTTAAATGTGTTTTTCGGCATGGTTGCTTTTTCTTTATATAACTGGAGGAAAACCAAACAGATTCAACCCAAAGTTGTATTTGCAATTGCGCTGTATTTGCTCACTGCGGGAGTGTTTATGCTATTGCTGTTTATGGCAAAATCGAATGCACAAAGCTCAATAAATTCAACGGATTTGTTTTCTATTTTATTCTTGTTTAGGCATCCGCACCATTTTATTTTCAGTGAATTTCCCATTCATAAAATTGCAGCTACTTTTCTGCTTGGCATGGCAGCAGCAACGTTGTTTTTCCATCAATATACTCAGCTTTCTTTTTGGATAGTTTTGGGGCTAGTAGGCATATTGATATACGCTTTGTTTACCGATGTATTGCACTTTATTCCTGTTGCAAATTTTCAATTTTACAAGGTAGCGCAATGGATAAAGTTTTTTGGTGTAGTAGCAATGGCGAAATGGCTGCATTCTTTTTTGGTAGTACGTTTTAGCGAAAGAAGGCTGGCGGCATTAGGTGTAACTGCATTCTTAGTGATACTTGCATTTGCATTTAAAAACATCAATAGCAAACAGGCTTTATTTTGGCATGGAGATGCAGATATGGTTGCCATTTGCAAACAAATTGAAATTGAAACTCCGGTGCAGGCGGTGTTTATTCAGCCATTTGAAAATACAGAACTCAAATGGTTGGGAAAACGCAGCAGCTATGTGGAATTTAAGGCAAATGTACGCAACAAACAATTTGTGGGAGAATGGTACCGAAGGCTGCAAGAAGTGTATGGAATTACAGCAAATGACGGTGTAAAAGGCTTTGCATTACAACAGAAAGCCAACTATAACTTCAGCCATTTAAACTTACAGCAGTTGCAGCATTTAAAGCAAGAAGGGGTAACGCATCTGCTTACTTTTTCATCGGTAAAGATAGATTCACTTCAACCCATTTTGCAAAACAATAGCTATGCAGTATATCAACTTTAATGGTGAGTTAATGGCAGAAGATGCTGCAATATTTTCTGCGCATAACAGATTGCGCATGGGCGATGGCTTTTTTGAAAGTATGCGGATTTTCAATGGCTCCATTGCATTTTCAGAAAGCCATATCGGTAGAATTGAACGGAATACAAATACCCTACAAATGGAACTTTCAGCCTTTAATTTAGCTGCTGAAGTTGAAAAGCTATTGAAAAAAAACATGGTTGAAAATGGTAGAGTTCGGATTCAATTTTATAGAGTGGGCGAGGGGCGCTATTTGCCATTAAGTCATAAAGCCGGATTTGTAATTGAGGTAGAAAACGATAGTGTGTTGCGCTACCATTGCCATTCAGTGAATAGAGTTGGGATCAGTTCTAGATATTTTAAATCTACCCACTTTTTAGGAAATATAAAATCGTCCAGTGCCTTGTTGCATGTTATGGCTTCGCTGGAAGCAGCAGCGCAGCAATGGTGCGATATAATTTTACTGAACGAACAAGGCTTTGTGTGCGAAGCATCGAGTTCGAATATTTTTATGGTTGAAAAAAATGGATGCGTAGTTACTCCACCACTAAGTTCTGGCTGTGTTAGTGGTGTAATGCGCCATGTAGCAATGGAGATTATACATTCTTTAGGAGTAAATGTGGTAGAAAAAAATATTCCTCCCGAAGCACTCTTGAATGCACAAGAAGTGTTTTTCACAAATGCTTCGAAAGGAATACAAAGTGTGGCAAAAATTGCTGCCACTTCTTATCAATCTTTACTGGCAGAAAGGATTACAAGAGCATTAAACAAACAGCTGCTTATTTAAACACTATCTTCATTTCTACCCTACGGTTTTTCTGTTTACCTTCTTTGGTTTTGTTATCGGCAATAGGTTTGGTTTCGCCAAAACCTTCGGTTTCAAGTTTGGCACCATCTACACCTTTTCCGATTAAGTAGCGTTTTACAGCTTCTGCACGTTTTTGCGACAATACAAGGTTCTTTTGTTCATCGCCATCGCTATCGGTGTGTCCCTCTATTGTCAATCCATAGGTTGGTTTATCTACCAATAACTTTGCCAATCCATTCAGCGAAATAAAACTGCTTGGGCGAATAACATCTTTGGCAGTTTCAAACTCTAAATTTTCAAATGCGTACTTAATTATTTCCAACTCTTTCTTCGCCAATTTAGGACAGCCTTTATTGGATTTATCTCCAAAAGTTGTTGGACATTCATCATCTTTATCCAATACGCCATCGCCATCGGTATCTTTGTAAGGGCAGCCTTTATTTTCTTTTGGTCCGGCTTCGCGAGGGCAATCGTCTTCATTGTCGTACAAGCCATCGCCATCGCTATCGGGGCAACCTTTGTGAGCAGGATCGCCAGGTACATCTACACACGTGTCATCTTTATCAGGTACGCCATCGCCATCGCGATCCGGGCAACCTTTTAAAGCAACAACACCTGCCAATTCCGGACACTCATCATCTTTATCGGCTACGCCATCACTATCCATATCCGGGCAGCCATGTAATTCTACCACGCCTTTTTCATCGGGGCAACTATCGTTCATATCCAGCACGCCATCGCCATCGCGATCCGGACAGCCTTGTGTTGTACGCGGACCGGGTACATCTGGGCATTTATCTTCTGTATCTAAAATACCATCATTGTCGCGATCTGGGCAACCGCGGGCTTCCCAGCTTCCTTTTTCTTTTTTACATTTATCTTCTCTGTTTGATACAAAATCTTTATCGCGATCGCGGTGTTTGCGTGCAAGTATCGGCACTTTCAACGCCACGTGTACATCTCCATTATACATGAATTTTTTGGCTCCCATTAAGCCCAATAGATCACTTGTACCTACAATGAGCGGACCAATTCTTAATGTAGTTCCAAGTCCTACATTTCCAAGCATATCGTACGAAACAGGTAGGTAAAACCCAAAATAAGTCCAGTCTAAATGCGGTGTAAAGGTAAATGTGGTGATATGGTGAACACTATTATCGCGGCTCATGCGCGGTGCCACACTTGCTAATGCGTGTATGCCGAAGAAATGAAATGGATTGTAATCTACCCAAAAATTGAACCGTGTTGGCAACCACATGGTATAAGTAGGTTTTGTTTTTTGTGATTGTACTATATCAAATCCGGGTGTTAAGCGAATGGTGTCGCCAATGCTTTGCAATCCATCGTTGGCCTTGAAATCATTAACATACCAATCTTGCTTGTTTACATTAAATTCATAGCTATACTCTGAACGTTTAAAACGAACCCTGCCTAAATCGGTCATAGAAAAGCCTGCTTGAATGGTGTATAAACTTTTACCTATATCGTACCACTCTTTTCCATCCATTTTGTATAGGTATTTATCGCGTTGTGGCCGCCATTCGTAAACAGCAGCCAAATCTCCGGCAGCAGAAAAACCTCCATCTAATAGTTTAAATGCATCCTTTACATATTGCCCAGCATTATCGCCACGATCTTTTTCAAAATATTCTTTAGTGGTAGGAGCTACCGAGTTTACATCTAAAACTCCGGATGTGTTGTAAATAGAAAGTGTATCGTAGTTCTGCCAACGAATATCTGCATTTCTTAAAACTGCATTGCCGCTAATTATACCTTGAATAAATTTAAGTGTGCCACCAACTTTTACATAATGGTCGCCTTTATTGTAAACCTCGCGCGAGTATGTAAAGCTATAATCTACCCAAGTCATAGTTTGAGCACTTAAATCGCCCTCTTTTATTCTTTGGTAATTAAATGGCTCTATTGAATCTGCTTTATTTCCCACGCCCCAATACGATACACGTGCAAGTTTTTGGCTTACATTATCAATATTGGTAACGTGGTTGATATTCCAAGTAACGGCAATGGCATTTTTATGATTTTCTTTCTTTTTTCCGAAAGTAAACATGAATGAAAGTGGGCCTTGTACTTGGAGTGCGGCATACACGTTTTTATTTTTTCCGTTGAGTCTTTCTTTTAAGTATGTTTCTTGAAAATCTACATCGGAATTTATATAGTTCTTCTTCAAGAAAACCTTAGGATCGATACCTACATAGTTGTTACCTGCCGAAACGCCTAGCCCAATCAATGTCATATCGAAACGATGCCTATCGCCTGCAATGGCAGGATTAAAACCTACATTGGTAACACCGCCATATTGGCTGGCGCGTAAACCAAGAAAGTATTGAGAAAATCCCACGATTGGCGTAAGGTGTATGATGGTAGAAAGAATGAGTAGTGCCTTTTTCATAAGGATGTAATTTGGATTATTTTAACAAAGATACACTATGGATACATTTGCCAAAACAAAGCACTCATATTTATTTTTTTTAGAACAGGAAGTCCTGAATACTAACTTTTTGTTCCACAACTGCAACATTTTTAGTTAAAATCAGTATAGAACGGGAGGAAAACTATCCTTACCATGAAAAAATTTCTCTCCCTATTGGTAATGCTAGCATTTAATGTGGCTTGCATTTATGCCCAATGTTCGGGTTGTAACACTACCGTAAACAGCAGCAATGGCACTAATCGGTCGGTAGATAACAACAAAAAACTATGTTTTATAGGAGGTACATTCACAGGAAAAATTACCAAAATAAAGTCAAATGGTAGAATTTGTGTTGCTGCCGGAGCTACATTTTCTCCATCGGAAATTAAAAACTTCGAAGGAACTATTGATGTGTATGGCACGGCCAACTTACCTGCATTTACGCCATCTTCGGGTGCTAAGATAAACAACTACGGTACTGTAAATTTTACGGGAGGCATTACTTTTAATAACGATTTAGATATTGTAAACAGTTCAAATGGTACGATGCACTTTGCATCATCTACTACATTAGGCAACAATTCCAGTATTGTCAATAATGGTAAAATATATTTTGCTGGCGATTTATCGGTGCCATCGGGCAATACTTTTACTAATAACAATATTGCACGTTTTTCAAACAATATCTCTACCGGAGGTTCTTTTACAAATAGTGGCTTGTTAGTGGCAGTAAATGCTTTTGCTGTTACGGGAGGCACTTTTGTAAATAACTGCCGTTTGGTGGCTTTGTCTTTTACCAATACAGGTTCCTCAACTACCAATAAGGGTTTAATATGGGTTGCGGGTGGATCTTCTGCCGTGCAATTTAATGGAGGAACTTTTACGCAAACGTCTAATGGAGAAGTAAGAGGCGTGCATTTTCAAAATGCTGCTACTGTTAAAGGTTCAGGCAAATACTATTTTACGGGAACCACTACTAACACAAGTAGCTTTGGGAGCGATGGTGGAGGCATTAACTTTTACGATGTACAAGTTTCCGGTGGGGGCTCAAAAAAATTCGACAACCAAAATTCAAGTCCCCATAATTCTGTAGTTAGAACTGCTTTTACGCCAAGCGATACTGCAGGGGCGGCTCCCGGAAATTGTTCTTCTAACTATTGTTCGCCCATAAGTGCCAATGCCGGAAGCAATCAGGCAAGTTGCAATGGCTCAAGCTCATTTACAATGTCTGCAAATTCAGTTTCCGGTGCTACCGGAGTTTGGACTGTTGTAAGCGGTACCGCTACTATAAGCAATACTTCATCTCCTACTGCGGTGGTTACTATTACAAGCGGTTCTGCGGCTACACTACGTTGGACATTAAGCAACTCTTGTACATCTAGCAGTAGCGATGTTTCACTTTCTCTATCGAGTTTTACAGTAAACTCTACTACTACAAACAGCACTTGCGGTTTATGTAGCAATGGTACTATTGCTATTACACCAAACGGAGGAGACGCTCCTTACAATTTTACATGGAGCGATGGTATTTCAAGCCAAAACAGAACAGGATTGGCAGCAGGTAGTTATTCGGTAACGGTGCGAGATAATAATGGTTGTACCATTACCCACAACGATACCATTTACCTTCCATTAGCAGTAAATATTGCAAGTTTAAGTGCCTGCAATATTGCAAGTGGCGGTGCGGCACAAGCAAATCCGAGTGGAGGAAAAGCTCCATATCAATACAGTTGGAACACAGGCGAAACCACACAAAACATTTCGAATTTAACCTCTGGAAATTATACAGTAACGGTAACAGATGGACAAAGCAATACGGCAGTGCAGACTGTAACAATTTCTAATACGATTGTAAATATTTCATTTAGTCCCGCAGCACCTGTAATCTGTAGTGGCAGTAGCATTCAAGTTACAGCGAGTGGTGCATTGTCTTATAGTTGGTCGCCATCTACGGGTTTAAGCGCTTCTAATATTGCCAACCCAATTGCTAATCCTACTTCAACTACAACTTATACCGTATCTACTATTGCCAGCACAAACGATTTGGTTACAAACGGAGATTTTAGTTTAAGCAATACGGGCTTTACCGGAGCTTACGGATTTGTGAGCGAAACCGATAATAATGCAGTGGGAGGAAAAGGTTTATACCCCGAAGGACGATATGCCATAGATGCGGATGCTAAAGACTACCATCCCAATTTTGCAGGAAAAGGTAGAGGTGGCAGTGGCAACTTTATGATAATAAACGGTGCCGTTATTGCAGGGCAAGCAGTTTGGAAACAAACTATATTGGTGCAACCCAATACATCCTATAATTTCTCTACTTACATCTCATCTGTGAACCCTGCCAATCCTGCCAACTTGCGGTTTCAGATAAATGGAGTGGTGCTTGGTCCTAATATAGTTGCTTCAACAACAGTGGGTAGATGGGATAAGTTTACTGCTACATGGTATTCAGGCTCAAACACCTCAGCTCAAATAGCGATTATAAACGACAACACTATTGCCGGAGGAAACGATTTTGGATTAGATGATATTTCATTTACAAGTACCTGCATTTCTTCTTCGCAACTTACAGTTACTGTAAACCAACCACCAGTGGTGGGCTTTACCAAAACCGATATTACTTGCAGAGGTTTAACTAACGGAACTGCAACGGTTGCAGGCTCCGGAACAGTTGCCCCATATACTTATACATGGAGTAATGGCTCTACTAATGCTACGATTTCAAACTTAGCGGTTGGTACTTACACCGTTACAGTGCGCGACAACAAAACTTGTACCAAAGCAGGCTCTATAGCAATTGCACAACCCGCAGTACTTTCGGTGGTGGCAACACCAACCAATGTAAGTTGTAAAGGTGCAGCAGATGGAAGTGTTTCATTAGCTATTAGTGGAGGCACAGCTCCTTATACTTTTACATGGAGTAATGGTGCTACATCTCAAAATATAACAAACTTAGCACCCGGCACTTACAGTGTTACTGTACACGATGCGCATAGCTGCACACCTGCCATAACCGCTGCAGCCATTACGCAGCCCAATGCTGTGTTGGCATCAACACTAAATGTAACCAATGTTAGTTGCAATGGTGGTAGTAATGGTGCTATTGCACAAAACGTATCTGGCGGCACTGCGCCTTACACTTATGCTTGGAGTACTGGAGCTACTACTGCCAATATTAGTGGTCGCCCGGCAGGAACATATTCAGTAACCATTACAGATAGCAAAGGTTGTACTTTAGAGAAAAGTGCCAACATTACACAACCTGAGGCCGCCACTGTTGCCAATGCCGGAGCGGATATTGGTAACTGCAATAGCTTATTGTTTACTATGGCTGCCAATACGCCTGTTATTGGTTCCGGTACATGGAGCGTAGTAAGTGGCATTGCAGTAATAACCGCGCCTACTTCACCCACTTCGTTGGTTACAGTTACGGGTACTTCTGCAACTTTAAAATGGACAATCACCAACGGATCTTGTGGCTCCACCTCCGATAATGTAGTTTTAAGTAATACAGTAGCATCTGTTTCTGCCAATGCAGGTGCAGATATTACTAGAGTAAATGGCTCTTCTACTTTTGTAATGGCTGCAAACACACCGGCATCAGGCGCTACCGGATTGTGGACATTAGTAAGCGGAACAGCAAGTATTGCTTCACCATCTTCAAAAAATAGCAATGTAACCGTATTGGTTGGAAACGAAGCCTTGCTAGAGTGGAAAGTTACCAAAGGCAATTGCGAAGCACGCGACACCATGCAGATAAAGCACATTTTCCCATATTCAGGCTGTGTTGCCATCAATTCGG
Organism: Chitinophagales bacterium; assembly: GCA_019638515.1. Taxonomy (NCBI): domain Bacteria; kingdom Pseudomonadati; phylum Bacteroidota; class Chitinophagia; order Chitinophagales; species Chitinophagales bacterium. The sequence continues at coordinate 96,546 of JAHBTS010000002.1, forward strand.
GCGAATGGAATGTAGCCACTACTTGGGCAGGGAATTGCAATGGCGGCAACGGCTATCCGGGCATTAACGACACGGCAATTATTTCAGGGAAAACAGTTACAGTGTCCGGAACCTCTGCATGCCAATTATTGCAAATGAGTAATGAATTGGGAGTGGCATCCTTAAATATCCACAATAGCGGGCAGCTAACTATTGTAAAAGATATTCAATTAGATGCATCTGCTCAAAATACCGTAAAAATAGACTTGGCAGGAAATGCAAAATTATTCTTAGGCGGCACCATAGTGCGTAACCAACCACCAATGAATTACGGCAAAATAACCTCTGCACAGGCATCTACCATTTACCTGAATGGAACAGCACAGCAAGTGCTTGCAACTAGTAGAGGAAGAGGCAGCGATGGTATAGAATATCAGAATGTAGTATTCAATAATTCATCGGGTATTAGCCCTGCATTTATTGCAGAAGGAAGAGTGGATGTGCTTAACTCCATTGCTTTACAGAATGGCTGTATTGATATGGGAAGAGACACCATAATGCTTAGCAATAATGAGCACACCTCTGTAACAGGCGGAAGCAATAATAGTTTTGTAATAGGGCAATTTTGCCGATATATTGGCCAATCGGGAAAAACATACCGATGGAGTGTAGGTAGAAGCGGGCAGCAAGGTGAATATTGGTTTGAACTTAAAAACAATCTTTTGGTGGGAACCAGTTATGTATGTGTGGAATTTGATTCTGTACCAGAAGATACTAAAGCAGGTATTAATTTCAGCGATAATGATATGAATGCACAAAACCTATCGCCCGAAGGAATCTGGAGAGTAGAACCGAATGCACAACCGATATTGGGTTCTTACAATGTAACAGTTTCAACCCAAAACTTTTCGGGATTAGTAGATGGCAAATTCGGTTTATTGAAGCGCCCAAGAGGAAGTTCGGTAAGCAGCTGGGGAAAAGGTGGCGGATTATTGCCTGCACTTGGCGATCCACTTAGATTGATCTCTTCTTTAAACACCGCATTAAATACTTTAACCTCCTTTTCTGAATTTGGAATTGGGAATGAAGGAGGCAGCGCACTACCTGTGAAATTAACCTTGTTTGAAGCTAAACCTATTGAGAATAAGTTTATTCGCCTTAAATGGGTTACAGAAACAGAGATAGATAATATGGGTTTTGAAATTCACCGTTCGGCAGATGGTTTAGACTTTAACAATATAGGATGGGTAAATGGTAATGGCAATACCACAGAAACCAAAACATACAGCTACGATGATAAAACCATTGATGCTAACATCCGATACTACTACCGTTTGAAGCAAATTGACTTTGATGGAGACTCTGAATTTAGCCCAATTGCTTCTGCCGAAATTCGCAATCATGGTGGCGTTTTAGAGATTGGAGATTTTACACCCAACCCTGCAAAGAATTCAACTGCAATAAACATTACAACCGATAGCGATATGGATGCTCAATTTACTTTTATTGATATGATGGGTAAAGTGGCCAAACAAGGATTAGTTTCTTTCACCAAAGGCTCGCACTTGTATTATTTCGACATCAATGAACTTGTGGCAGGAAACTACATTGTTGCCATCACCACCAGCGACAGTAAACACAGTAAAAAATTAGTAGTGTATTAAAAATGCCTAACAAGAAGAAACAACAAGAAGCGTAAAACTTTGTGTGGTTACTTTACCACATCAAAACGCAAATATTTTTCAAAGTAATGCGTGGGCTCCGGCACACCAGAATTACCTAATGCTTGCATCATGATTTTAACGCGTACTTTTTGTCCGGCTTTTGAGCTATCAATTTTAAATTCACCTGAATAGGTTTTCTTATTTTCTTTTGGAATGGAATCGAAAATCCTGAAGATAGTATCGCTGTTGTTTACATCAAATTGCCCTAGATTGGTTGAATCAATGGAGAATAAACCTAAAGCATACACAATCGGGCGATCGGTAACAAATTTAATTTCGAGCGGCAAGCCTTCTTTTTGCTTAATTTTTGCCACCACAGAATCTGGCTGAACCACTGTAATCGGCTCATATATTTTAGTTGTTTCTTCTTCCTTTTCACAAGAATGAATCATAAACAAACCACTCATGGCAACCAGCAACGTAGCCAACGGCACTAATGCAAAAACGTTATTTCTGTTATTCATTTACTTTCTAAAAAATACATTTTTAAATAGGAACGTACGAAAGTAGAATTTTCGGTGTGAAAATTCACAATGCTCCATTAAAGATTTTTGCAATAGCTGTGGTTGCTTAAAATATTGTTGCTTTGCCTCACTTCAAATAACCTTAAGTAAGTTGAAACTACTATGGAGAAACTTTTAGATAAAATTCCGTTGGCAAACGCAGTTTTAAAAGGTGTTGGGCAAATTATGTTACAAGAAAACAGCTATACAGGACTACTGTTTTTGGCAGGTTTGTTTATAGGAGGTTGGCAGTATGGCGCAGCTGCATTGCTGGCTGCCCTAATTGGCGCTATTACCGCTAAATTGCTTCAATACAGCAACAGCGAAATAAATGCAGGTTTATATGGTTTTAGTCCCGCATTGGTAGGAGTAGCGCTAGTTTTTCTATTTGAAGCATCACCATTAGTTTGGTTAATTATAGTTGGAGGAAGCGCCTTTGCTGCGGTATTGCAGCACTTTTTTATTGTTCGCAAAATTCCTGTATATACATTCCCTTTTATTGCCATTACATGGTTATTGGTGTGGTTGTTGCACAATGCAGCATTTGCTCCGGCACAGAATTCTTTACCATCCGAAACACCTTTAGACAATACTTATTTACTAATGGTGTTGAATGGCTATGGCGAAGTTATTTTCCAAGTTGGGCTTATACCGAGTCTCTTGTTTTTTATAGCAGTGTTTATTGGCAATAAAATTGCAGCGCTCTATGGCTTGGCGGCATCGCTGCTGGGCGCTTTACTTTCCTTAGCTTGGGGACAAGATATTGAAACGGTTCAAGCAGGCTTATTTGGTTTTAATGCCGTATTAACCGCCTTAGTTTTTGCCGGGAACACCAAACAGCACGCCCTTTGGGTTGTAGTAGGCGTACTAATTACCATTGCGCTGAACAACCTTTTGGTTGATTGGAATGTTTTTGCCATAGTGGGGGGCGTGTTTACATTTCCATTTGTAGCAGGAACATGGATTACACTACTGCTTAAACCGCAAATAAGCAGTAGCAAGTAATTTGAATGATGCAATTGGTGCAAATAGTCTGTATAAATTTTATCATTGCAAAACATGAAACGTTTGAATCATATTCAAAGAGTAGTAGTAACCGGAGCGGCAGGTTTTATAGGGTTCCATGTAAGTAAGCAATTACTGCAAAGTAGCACTGTTGTGTTGGGTATAGACAATTTGAATACGTACTACGATGTTTCACTAAAAGAAAATCGTTTGAAATTATTGGAGGCGCTGCCGAGTTTTGAATTTCAAAAAGTTGAATTGAGCGATTTTGGCCGACTAAGCTCCTTGTTTGAAACCTTTAAGCCAGATGCTGTGGTACATTTGGCAGCACAGGCAGGTGTACGTTATTCATTGCAAAACCCGCTTACGTATGCAGATAGTAATCTTTCAGGTTTTGTAAATATGCTGGAATGTTGCCGCAACTACAATATCCAGCATTTGGTATTTGCTTCTTCCAGTTCTGTTTATGGAGCCAATTCAAAGGTTCCGTTTGCCGAAAGTGATGTTGCAGATAAGCCAATAAGTCTTTATGCAGCCACAAAGAGAGCTAATGAATTGATGGCATATACTTACAGCCATCTATTTAAAATTTCATGTACCGGATTGCGTTTTTTTAGCGTGTACGGACCCTGGGGGCGACCTGACATGGCGTACTTTAAATTTACACGCGCCATTTTAAATAATGAAGCCATAGATGTGTTTAATGATGGAAATTTAGAACGCGACTTTACTTATGTTTCTGACGTAGTAGCAGCAGTAGAAAAAACGCTGCATCTGTTGCCCGATCAAGAACAAGGCGTTCCTTACAAAATTTTCAATATTGGTAATCACCAACCTGTAAGCGTAAATTACTTTATTCAAACTTTGGAAACCATAATTGGCAAAAAAGCAATTATACGCCATTTGCCCATGCAGGAAGGCGATGTGCCTAAAACATTTGCAGATATAAGCGCCATAAAAGGTGCCATTGGTTTTACACCCGGCACCGATTTAAAGAAAGGCTTAACCGAATTTGTAAACTGGTATAAAACATACTATAAATGAAGCGGGCATTAGTGTTAGGAGCCGGAGGTTTTATTGGCAGCCATGTAGTAAAACAGTTAAAAAAAGAACAGTTTCATGTAATTGGAGCAGATATAAAATTGCCGGAGTTTTCACCCTCTGCTGCCGATGAGTTTTTGTTGGGCGATTTAAAAGATCCGCAGTTTGTGGCTCGCGTTTTTAATTCCACTTTCGATGAAGTATATCAATTTGCAGCCGACATGGGCGGTGCAGGATATATTTTTACGGGCGAAAATGATGCACAAGTAATGTATAATTCCGCACTCATCAATTTGAATGTGGTTCATGAGTTTTCAAAACAAAAAAACGGAACTATTTTCTTTGCATCCTCGGCATGTGTGTATCCGGAGCATAACCAACTTGATGCCGCCAATCCCAATTGCAGAGAAGATTCTGTGTATCCTGCAAACCCCGATAGCGATTATGGGTGGGAAAAACTCTTTAGCGAGCGACTCTTTCAAGCATTTCATCGCAACGAAAAAATGAAGGTGCGCATAGCACGCCTCCACAATGTTTTTGGCACCGAAGGGGCTTGGAAAGGCGGCCGCGAAAAAGCCCCTGCAGCACTTTGCCGCAAAGTGGCAATGGCAGCCAATGGCAGCAGTATCGAAATTTGGGGCAGCGGTAACCAAACCCGCAGTTTCCTTTATATTGAAGAGTGCTTAACCGGCATTAGAAAACTAATGGACTCCGATTGCAGGCAGGTGTTGAACATTGGCTCTAATCAGTTGATATCTATCAATGATTTGGCACACATGATTATTAAAATTTCGGGAAAAGAATTAAGCATAAAAAATATTGAAGGTCCCACCGGGGTAAATGGACGAAATTCCGATAATTCACTCATACAAAGAGAATTGAATTGGCAACCCACTTTGCCTTTACAATATGGTATAGAGCAACTTTATTGGTGGATAGAAAAACAAGTTGCTGAAACAAAATAGACCTTAAAAAAGGCAGTATATCAACCAGCTTTTTTTAGCAGCAATTTTTCAACCAAATAATAATAGGCAATACTGCACAATCCCATTGCAAAAAACACCGTAGCTATTGGGCGTGTGGAATCGTTGAAGTAAAATTCACCAATCATCCATGTAATATTTGCAGAAATCCAGCAGCAAATAGCAATATTGTGAAACAACTCTGCGCGGTACATCCGCCACTTCCATGTAATATACATAGCCACCAATAGTGTAGGCAAAATCAATGCCATGCCGCCCCATTTAAAATCGAGCACCCAACAAGTATCCTTTATGAGCCACAGAAGAATATGTTGGTTTTCTGTTTGCCTTATTTTACGAATAACATCTTGCTCCATTCCTAATTTCCGCGGAGAATTTTATCGTATTTAGATGCGTTTGATGGGTCAATTTTTCGCAAACTAACCACGGCTTTTGTTTTTTCGTTTTGTGGTGCTCCGGTAAAAATTCCGGTAAGTTCATCGCTCTTTGCTTGCATAAACATATTCAGCAAAACATTGTTGGGATTCTCGCGGGCAATTCTTTCCAAACCTTCTATGGCAGCAGTAATATTGGTTCTGGCAACTTCCGGCTTCTCATAAAATTGATCTATGCCAAGGAAGTGATACTTATACATTGTTTCTTTATACTCATCGTACTTTCCACTCATTAAGTTGTTTACAATCCAATAGCGGTTTCTTATACCGTCAAATGGACGCCAGCCTTTAGATTCCGGTGCATTGTTTGGTACGGTATTCATAATAGTTTCTGCAATAGTAAAATACTTGGTGCCACCACCTTTTGCAAAACTTTCGGCATCTAAACCAATTATTAAATAAGCGTAAAAAGAAAGCACAGCCGATAAATTACCATTGTAGTTGTTGGCATTAAATTCCAATGGCTGCCCGGGTGAATAATTAAAAATAAAATCCTTATCAATAAAATTCAGCATAGGTGTAATATAGCTGCTGTTGAGCACAGGGCGCGAACTGGCAACCGTAATAGTTGCTTTGTAGGCATCTTGCGAAGGGCTGCTTTCTATATGAATAAAAATACTGCATTCAATTCTTTCGTTGGCGGCATAAGTTTCTTGTGTCCACGAACGGGCATTCATATAGTCGAAAATCTGCTGTTGCATATTGATAAAAATGCTTTGATCAACAGTGGTAATCTGCTGCCCCAGCACCGAAACTTTACAGTTTAACTCTTGTGCCCGTATTGCCGAAAACAAAGTTATGCAGCAGAGAAAAGCAAGTATTTTTTTTGTCATTCTTTATTGTTTGTAAAAGCATTTAAGCGCCTCATTAACGATAATTTCGGCTAAAGATTGTTTGCTTTGCAAAGCAAAATTAGCAGTTAATCCGTTTTTAAAAAGTATTGAAATTTTATTGGTATCGTGTCCAAATCCGGCACCGGCATCGCGCATAGAATTCAATACCACAAAATCGGCATTTTTCTTCTCTAATTTTGCAAGTGCATTTTCAGTTTCATTATTGGTTTCAAGGGCAAATACAACATTTACTTGTTGTTCTCTTTTTTGCTTTCCCAATTCGTAAGCTATATCGGTTGTTTTCACCAACTCCAATTGCCACTCACTGCTGCTTTTCTTTATCTTTTTGTCTGCAACATGCTTGGGAGTATAATCGGCAACGGCAGCGGCAAAAATTGCTATGTCTACAAAAGGATAAACCGATAAACAAGCATTATACATATCCAATGCAGATTCCACATGCGTTACATTTACTTCCGCCTCAGGTAATAAATGTGTAGATCCCAACACCAAATTAACTTTACATGAATGCTTGGCAAAGGCATTGGCAATGGCAATCCCCATTTTACCCGTGCTGTGATTGCTGATGTAGCGCACTGGGTCTATGGCTTCGCGGGTGGGGCCGGCTGTAATTAAGATATTTAAAGGCTGCTTCATTCAATTTAAAGTTGCTAAAGTAGCTATTCCATTTACTTCTTCTATTCCATATTTCACATAAAGCGGCAGGTGTTTACAAAAAAAAGTTGTTGCTTTTTCAATAGCTAAAAATGTATCATTGTAATACAATTATTGGTTATGAAAAAATTGATGTGGAGCATCTTGTTTTTGCTGCTAGTATTGATAGGTATATTGCTATTTAATACGCTAATGCTGAAGAGTAAGCAAATAAAAGTGCCTGCATCAGAAGTGGTTTCGGTTCAAATTGACGATTCTGCAGCCATGCGCTTAGGCAAAAGCATTCAAATAAAAACAGTATCGTACGATGAACCCGAAAAAGTAGACGCAGCAGCATTCGACAGCTTGCATGAACTGCTTCGGGTTTCATTTCCGTTGGTGCATCAAAATTTGAGCAGAACAGTAGTAAACAAACACAGTTTGCTGTACACATGGAAAGGAAAAAACAATACTGCAAAACCCATAATTATGTATGCTCACATGGATGTGGTACCTGTAGAAGACATCAATTTGGCTGATTGGGAAGTGCCGCCATTTAGTGGCGAAATAAAGGATGGTTATGTATGGGGCAGAGGTGCATTAGACGATAAAGGCAGTGTGCTTGCAATTCTAGAAGCGGCAGAAAAATTACTTAAAGTGGGCTTTGTGCCGGAGCGCGATGTGTATTTTGCATTTGGGCACGATGAGGAAATTGGAGGCGAACAAGGTGCAAAGAAAATTGCCGAACTGCTGCTACAAAAGAAAGTACATGCTGAATTTTATGTAGATGAGGGCGGGCTTGTTTCGCACGGTATGGTGCCCGGTGTAAACGAAGATTTTGCACTTATTGGAACCGGAGAAAAAGGATTCCTTACTTTGGAACTTAGCGTAAAAATGGAAAGTGGACACAGCAGCCGTCCGCCCCGCCAAACTGCATTGGGTACGCTTATTACAGCTTTAGCAAAACTGGAGGAACATACTTTTGAACGTACGGTAAGCATTACAGTAAATAATTTTATTGACTTTGTGGGACCTGAACTAAAAATGCCTTTAAAAATGGTTTTCGCTAATAAGTGGATTTTTAAAGGACTTATCATGGATGAATATCAAAAAAGCATAGAAGGTAATGCCATGATTAGAACTACCGGAGTGCCCACAGTATTACATGCCGGAGTAAAAGAAAATATTGTACCGGGCGAAGCAAGTGCCAAAGTAAATTTTAGAGTACTGCAAGGTGAAACCAGCCAAGACGTAATTAAGAAAGTTAAGGCTATTATAGATAACGATACAGTAAAGATAAAACCATTCGGCATTACGTTTGAACCATCTAAAAATGCCAGTACCGATGCGCCCGGATTTTTGTTGCTGCAAAGAAGTATAGCCAAAGTTTTTCCAGATGCAAAAGTAGCTCCATTTCTTATGATTGGTAGTACAGACTCAAAGCATTTTGAGCAAGTTGCCGATAATTTATATCGCTTCCTTCCCGTACGGATGGGAAAAGAAGAAGTAGCGAAAATACACGGAGTAAATGAGCGAATTTCAGTAAAAGCCCATGCCGAGTGTATTGCCTTTTACGAAACATTCTTGCGAGATTTAAAATAAACAACTATGCTGTAATTAGCTGCACCAATGCTTTGTCGGTTGGCAGCGTAAGATGGCTTTCGTATGCAAGGGTATCTAGTGGAACCCATCTGAAGCATTCTGCATCTTGCCCTTCCTTTGCTTCAAAATTAAACTTTGTAGTACTTACTTTTATTTTTTGCCACTCTTCACAATTTACCCAAAAATAAACGGCAATAATTTGACTATCATTATCAAAAGCAGATGGTACAAAAAAATCGGTGGTGTAAATATGCGATTGCACTTCAACATGCACTCCGGCTTCTTCCATAAATTCACGCTGCAAACCTTCGCGCAAACCTTCGCCAAAATCTAAGCCGCCACCCGGGAATTTTGTTACGCGTAGTGTACCTTTTTTTACCAATTCATCGCTTACCAAAATTTCATTTAAACTGTTTTTTAGTATGCCATATACCCGAACATTAAATCGCGTTATTTCCATTCTATTTCAATAGTGTGCAAAAATTGCGAATTGCTATCAACACTATGTTACTTACGAAGTTTCTTTTTTGTGCTACTTCGTTTTTATGAGAATCCATTTAATTGCCATTGGCGGTGCCGTAATGCACAATATAGCCATAGTGCTTTCCAGACAAGGAAACCAAGTTACAGGCTCCGATGATGCCATAAACGATCCCGCTAAAACCAATTTAGAAAAGGAGGGGCTGCTGCCGCAGCGTATAGGTTTTTATGAAGATAATATTTCGCCCGATATAGAGGTGGTAATACTTGGAATGCACGCGCGGGCAAACAATCCGGAACTGTTGAAAGCACAGCAATTAGGCATAAAAATCGTGTCGTTTCCCGAATATGTTTTTGAAATTTCAAAGCATAAAAAGAGGGTGGTAATTGCCGGCAGCCACGGCAAAACCACCGTTACATCTATGATTATGCACGTATTGAAATTTGCAGGGCTTGAATTTGATTATATGGTTGGTGCCAGAGTGAAAGGATTTGACACCTCTGTGAAGCTGTCGGAAACTGCCCCCATAACTATTTTAGAGGGCGATGAGTATTTGGCTTCGCCTCTGCAACCCGAAAGTAAGTTTATGTTCTACCATCCACATATTGCACTCATTACTGGCATTGCGTGGGATCACATCAATGTATTTCCTGAGTACGATGGTTATGTACACCAATTTTTAAAATTCACCAATAGTATAGAGCCAAATGGCACTTTAGTTTGGTGCGAGGAAGATGAAGAACTTATGCGAATTTCTACAGATTTTAGAAGTGATTTAGCACAGTTTCCATACAGAACACCTTCGCACGAAATTGAACAAGGTACTACGCAACTTATTACACCACAAGGCGAGGTAGAACTACTTGTATTTGGAAAGCATAATTTAATGAACTTAGAAGGTGCTCGTTTGGTGTGTGCAGCATTGGGCGTAACTTCAGAAGTGTTTTACCAAGCCATAAAAAGCTTTGAAGGCGCTGCTAATAGGCTTCAACTTGTTTCCAGAAACAACCATAAAACAGTATATAAAGATTTTGCGCACTCGCCATCAAAAGTACGTGCCACAGTTGCAGCCGTAAAAGAGCAGTTTGCAGATAGCCAACTGGTGGCAGTGCTGGAGTTGCATACTTTCAGCAGTATAAACGAAACCTTTCTTCCCCAATACAAAGGTGCTTTAGACGCAGCCGATACGGCAATTGTATTTTTAGACGAGCATGCTTTTAAATTAAAGAATATGACACTGTTGGAAGGTGCAAAAGTGAAAGCCGGTTTTCAAAATTCAAGTATAGAAATACTGCATACTAAAGAAGCGCTGCTAGAACGTTTACAGGCGCAGCAGCAATCGCAGCACACTTGCTTTTTATTGATGAGTTCCGGTACCTTTGGAGGAATGGATTTAAACAGAATATAGAGGATGATTTCCTTCAATGCCATATTGGAAAAGTTTGCTGAAAAGGGAGAAAAAACAGGGTGGGTATATATAGAAATCTCCGCTAGCGATGCACAACTTTTAAAACCCGGCAATAAAAAAATATTCAGGGTTAAAGGAAATTTAGATGCAGTTGTTTTAGCAGCAGTTTCTGTATTTCCAATGGGAGACGGAAGTTTTATACTACCCGTAAACGCAACCATGCGAAAAGCACTTGGCAAGCGTGAAGGTGCTATGGTTTCCGTTGCATTAGAAGCCGACAATACTATACTTGAAATTGATGCAGACTTATTAGAGTGTTTAAGTTTTGATGAAAACGCATTACAGCATTTTTCTCAACTACCGCTATCGCATCAGCGATATTTTTCAAATTGGATTCAGTCAGCAAAAACAGATGCCACCAAAACAAAACGACTGTCGCAAGCGGTAGATGCTCTTTCGCGCAATATGAATTATGCCGAAATGATTCGTTCATTGAAAGCTAAATAGCATTGTGCAACTTTAGAATTTAAAGCTACCTTGCCATTTCAAAATTTAATTGTCTGAATATGGAACATTCTTGGGAAACACACCGTGTTTTAAATCAGTTTACAGAACTTGCCAACTATAATTTATTTACAACCGATAATGTCCTCAAAGATTATTTTCAACAAAAAAAAGCCGATTGGGCAACCCAGCAACTATCTGAGTTCGGAGCAGTGTTAGGCACTGCAGAAGTTTTTGCAAATGGACAACTGGCAAACGAATATACTCCGGTACTAAAGGCGTTCGATAACAGAGGCAATAGAATAGATGCCGTTGAGTTTCATCCTTCATGGCATGTTTTTTCTTCTTGGTGTAAATCGTATGGGTTAATATCAAGTCCGTTTGAAAGCAATATACCTTTGAGGTGGAGCTATACTGCAGCTAACTTTATACTTCAATCGCAAGTAGAAGCAGGCGCAATGTGTCCTGCCACCATGACGTTGGCTTGCATTCCGCTCATAGCACGCGAGCCGGAACTATGGCACTTGCTTAAAGATAAATTACTTTCAAGAGCATACGACCAACGCGATATTCCTATTGCCGAAAAAAAATCTGTTTGGATTGGAATGGGCATGACCGAAAAGCAAGGCGGTTCCGATGTGCGCACCAATACCACCATTGCCACACCCATTGCAGAACCTGGCAGGGGAAAAGCATACTTAATTCGTGGACACAAATGGTTTTTTTCTGCTCCTATGTGCGATGCACATTTGGTAGTTGCCCGCACTAGCAACACAGATGCCATTTGCTGTTTTTACGTGCCGCGTTGGAGGCCGGACGGCACTAAAAACCCCATAGAAATTCAGCGGTTAAAAAACAAATTGGGAAATAAATCTAATTCCAGCAGTGAAGTAGAGTTTAAAGATGCCTATGGTATTTTAATGGGCGAAGAGGGGAGAGGTATCCCCACTATTATAGAAATGGCAAACTATACGCGCTTGTGTTGTGTGTTAGGCAGCACCGGCATCATCCGCCAAGCTACTGTTCAATCCATTGCCTATGCAAGAAAACGAAAAGCATTTGGCAATGCGCTGTACAACCAGCCACTCATGAAAAATGTATTGGTAGATTTTGCATTGGAAAGTGAAGCCGCAGAAGTGCTTTCACTAAAACTTGCCGAAGCCTTTGAACAAGGCGATACCAGCCATTCTGCCAAAGCCTGGAAGCGCTTTGTAACACCCGCAGCAAAGTATTGGGTTTGCAAACGGGCAGAGAGTTTAGCAGCCGAGGCTATGGAAGTATTTGGCGGAAATGGTTATGTAGAAGATGGAATCATGGCTCGTTTATATAGAGAAGCTCCCGTAAACTCTATTTGGGAAGGCTCCGGAAACGTTATGTGTTTAGATGTGCTTAGAGCTATGCATAAAGAGCCGGAAATGGTAACAATTATACTGCAAGAACTTGCAGAAATGGCAGCAGGCGATGAGGTAATACTAAAAGCCATTGCAATCTTAAAAAAACTGATTGCCACTAATCCGCAAACTTTAGAAGCCACATCGAGGTTGCTAACCGAAAAGTTGATGTTGATAGTACAGGCTTGCTTATTGAAACAACATTCCCCCAATTTTGTAAGCCAAGCATTTATTGAGGTTAGATTGAACCAACCCACAGCTACAAATTACGGTGCGTTTATAGTTCACAATATAGATAGCAATGCTATACTTGAGCGCGCATTTCCTTTAAATATAAACTGATTTCTAATCAAAAAAAATAAAGCGAACCAATCATTAGTTCGCTTTAGTCCATAGAGCTCTTTTGCTGCTAATTGCAAAAGAAAGGAGGGAAGATGTGTGTTATCGAAGTAAGGTTACGCTGCCGCTTTTAGTAATAGTTTCAGTTTTTCCTGCAGCAGTATTGTTTCTTTCGTAACTGATAAAATAGGTGTAAGTTCCGGCTGGTTGGTTAATGCCACCAAAGTCGCCATCCCAGCCTTGAGTTATATCGCCATGAACCAATTGCCCCCAGCTATTGTAAATACTGTAAGTAGTAACTTTAATATTGTTGTTATTGAAGATAGGGAAGATGCGATCGTTTACTTGGTCGCCATTAGGTGTAAATGCATTAGGCATAACCATTTCTGTTGCAACTGCCACTACTATATTTGCTGTTTTAAAACAACCTTTATTGCTGCTGCTGTAAACTTTTACTTGGTATTCATTCGTAAAAGGAGTGGTGCTTACCGGAGCATTTTGGCTGCAAGTGCTGCAAGAAAAATCTAAATAATCCGGTTGCGAAACAGCGCTCCATTCCATTACTGCATCGCTCACATTATTGGCGGTAGCAGTAAGTTGGGTTGGCTGTCCGGCTTCTGCATAAAGAGTGTCGGCAGGTAATTCAATTACAATTTCTGCGGCACGTTCAACGGTTACTTGGTGGTTTACTACACAACCACTGTTATTTTTACTGGTGAAAATATAGTTACCCGCAGCCATTTCAGCAAAGAAGGTTTCGGTAGTAAAATTATGATTGCTATATGCAAATTGATAAGGACCGTTTTCGGTAGAAAGTATTATTGCAGTAACATTCCCATCTTTAGTTGCTTCATCAAAACAAGTAGTAGCTTTAGTTTCAAAACTTAATGAATCTTTTCTTGCGGCAGCAATAGTAAAATTGGTAGTGGCAGTACAGCTGTTGCTATCTTTAACAGTTGCAATGTAACTTCCTGCAGAAAGTTCCGTAAACTCACCTGTAACACGATTGATAGGAGATGAACTGTTTAACAACTCAACTGAATACTGCAAAGGCGAAACACCACCGGTGGCAACCAACAATGCAGCACCATCAGAAACACCAAAACAAACATTGGGAGTTGGAGTTGCAGTTACTTGAAGGCGAGCAGGTTGAGCAATTGAAAAATTTTCAACAGAAGTGCAACCTTTTCCATCGGTTACCGTAATACTATATGAACCTGCAGTTAAATTAGATGCAGAAGAAGATAAAGAAACGTTGTTTGACCAAATAAAAGAATAGTTTCCATCTCCACCGGAAACACTAATAGATGCAGTGCCATTATTACCACCAAAACATAATGGTTGCGTAAATTGAACAGAAGACTGAATAGAAGATACAGTTTGCAACACAACACTATACACAGTGGTACATCCATTGGCATCACTTACTTGCACGGTATATGTTCCTGCATTTAAATTACTACGATCTTTTGTTGCTACACCATCATTCCATAGGTATGTATAATTTGGTGTGCCTCCGTTTACATGAAGTGTAATAGCACCTTCATTGCCATTTCCGGTACAGTTCAATTCATTAACTACGGCATTCACAGCAATAGCAGTAGGAGCTGCAATGGTAAATGCTTTTACCGCTGTGCAGCCCGATACATTATCGGTTACAGTTACTGCATAGTTTCCTTCACTTAATTGTGTGCGATCTTTGGTGGTAGCACCATCTGCCCAAGTATATGTGGCGCTATTAGAGCCACTACTATTCAATACAACACTTCCGGTACCTCCATGGCAAAGTGGCGGCACAATAGTTTCACTAATAGAAACTGCATTGACACTGTTTCCAATAATAATGGCAGCAGTTGCAGAGCAACCTTTAGAGTCAGAAACCGTGATAGCATAATTTCCGGCTGCTATATTGGTTCTGTCTTCGCTTGTTGCCATATCGTTCCATGCAAATGAATATCCACCATTGCCTCCTGTAACTGCTATATCTATACTGCCTGCAAGGCTGCAAGAAACATCAGTATGTTGTTCATTTATTTGTAGAGGTTGCGGTTGTACTAATACGGCACTGGCTGTTGCAGAGCAACCATTGGCATCTAATACAGTTACGGTGTAATTCCCTGCTGTTAAGTTTTGTATGCCGGGTGATACTGCTTGGTTGCTCCAAGTATAACTATAGTTGCCGCTACCTCCGGTAGCAGTAGCAACTGCTGCACCGTTATTGCCACCATTACACACCACATTGGTTGCAGTGGCAGTAACAGTTAAGTCGGTTTGGTCTTCAATAATAAACGTAACAAATGCAGTGCAAAGATTAGCATCGGTAATGGTTACATCGTAGTTTCCGGCAGTAAGTGTATTGGAGCCTGCACCCGATACATTGGCTACATTCCAAGTATAGGTATAAGGTTGTTGTCCGCCAGTTACTGCAATATGGGCGCTTCCTAAATTGCTGCCACTGCAAGTAATATCTGTTTTAGTAAAAGTTGCATCAAGTGCTGCCAGCGGCTGCTGAATCACCACATTGGCAATAGCAGAGCATTGGCCGGCATCACGCACAGTTACAGTATAATTTCCGGCTGCTAAATTATTTTGCGTTGCACCTATGCCGCCATTAGACCAGCTAAAACTATAAGCACCATTACCTACAACAGATGCCGTAGCGCTGCCATTAGCAGCCCCAAAACAACTTACATCGGCATGAGCTACATTTACCTGCAACTGGCTATTACTACCAACTGTGAAGTTTGCAGTTTGTGTACAACCGGTGGCATCGGTAACTGTAACCGTGTAGTTGCCAGCAGCTACATTACTTCTGTTTTGTTGTATATTGTTGTCATTCCACACAAAAGAATAGGCAGGCTGCCCGTTAGAAACACTCAAATTTATTGAACCACCTGCACCGCCACAAGCTGCGGCATTGGTTGTGCCATTTACCAACATGTTTCGTTGTTCTAATGTAACTGATGCAGTAGAAACACAAGCTCCTGTTGTACCTGTTACTACATATGTTTGAGTACCCGAAGGTGTTGCTGTAGTTTGTGCAGTATTGGTAGTGCTAAGCCCGGCAGCAGGAGTCCAGCTATACGAAACTGTTCCTGTAGCAGTTAAAACGGTGCTTTCATTGGCACACAACTGCAATTTCCCTGCCGATATACTTACGTGTTGTGTATCATTTATGGTAATGGATGCTTGGGTATATGGCTGTTGCGTACAGGCATCTACCAAAGATATCACCATAGTTTCACTTCCTTCGGTAAGATTATCGGCAATGGGAACTATGTTTACTGATGCTGAAGTAGCACCAATAGGAACAATAATACTGTCTGGTATATGTTGGTAATCAACACCATTTATGGCAGTGCCGGAAATTTGATATTTAAACGCATTGTAACTATCATAAGGAGGATTGAAGTTGAATTGCACACGTGCATTGGCGCAACCTTCATAAGCAGCGCTATAGCCATTGTAAGCATAAGCTGTGCTTAATGTTGCTCTGTTTGAAGTAAAAGAACCGGCTTCAATAAATACTCCTGAATCATAAAACTCATCGTTTCCATCGGCAATTGATAACTTGAATGTATAAGTAGCACATGGAATTACATCAACAGTGGCAGTTAATACAACGGTGCCTCCATTGTAAACCACATACGCATTTCCCGCATTATTTCTATAATAAGCCGTATTGAAACCTTGGCATCCTGCAGTAGTAGAGTATGGTCCGGACACACCTGAGTTTACCGTATTTATACCTACAGGTTGATTGGTATTGGGTACAATGGCAACATTCTTATTTACGTAACTGCCACCACCCAATTGTGTAGGGCGTGGCCCATTTACAAAAAAGCCAAACACATCATTAAAGTTGGCACATACGAAATTGGGATACTCCTCCGACATAAACACATACCTGAAGGTTAGTTTATCACCAATAGGTACCACATCAAAGGTTAATGAAGATGCATTGTAAGTTGGATAGCCTGAAAGCGATTGTAAAAGTGTATCTCCAATGGCTCCATTATCGTAGCTGGCGCCAATTTTTGAAGAGCCTATATTGGCAGTTTTGGAAACGTCTGAAGTTCTTCCTGTAGTTAAAACTATACCGTTTGAAATACCTAAATTGGTATTGAAGTTGGCATTAAATGAACCTGCGGCATCGTTTGCAGCAGTTAATATGGCATTAGAAATGGCAACACCATTTCCTTCCAACGATTGCGCCAACGTTGCGGCATTGTTAGATGCTGTTACAGTAAGTTGCGCGTGCGCACCAATACATGCAAGAGCAAATACTCCGGTTAATAATGTTTTCATCTTGTTCAGTTTAAATTTCAGACTTGAGACCTCACTTTCCTTTCAAAACATTTTCAGACTCTTATTTTGAAAGTACGTAAAACCTCATTTCTTGTAAATATAAAACCACATTGAGCCGAGCGCAAGGGGTAAGATAGAATTTATTCTGCATTTAATGAAACATTGTTCATTTGGTTAAGTATCCACGCCTTTCTTCGGGCAACGTATGCAGAAGGGCGAACGGCACTCCATTTTCTTGGATTAGGCACAATGGCAGCAATGGCTGCTGCTTGGTTTCTGTTGAGCGCCTTGGCTGTAATGCCAAAATAATTTTGTGCTGCAGCATCTACACCGTAAATGCCATCTCCGGTTTCAATAACATTCAAATACACTTCTAAAATTCGCTCTTTGCTCCAAAAAACTTCTATTAAAAAGGTGAAGTAAACTTCTAAACCCTTTCTAAACCAACTTCTTGCTGGAAACAAAAACACATTCTTTGCCGTTTGCTGGCTGATGGTGCTGGCTCCACGTAGTTTTTTCTTCTTTTTCTTGGCCTGCTTTTCGTTGAATTTTGTTGCCTTTTCAATTGCTTTTAAATCAAATCCGGAGTGGTTGAAAAATTGTTGATCCTCCGAAGCTATTACTGCCAATTTCATAGGTGTAGAAATTTCGTTCCAAGAAACCCAGTTCTTATTTAATCGCATTTCTTTTCCATCTATCAATTGTTCCACACTGCGCTGCACCATTAAAATGGTAAATGGCACAGGTACAAAACGATACAGTAAGGTAAAACCGATTGACAGCCCCAAAAACCAAAGAATGGTTTTCAGTAAAAATAATCTTAAACGTTTAAAAAACTGCTTCACAAAGTTGCCTTGTAACATTGCAAACAACATAATTTAAATACTCTTTTCAAAACACTTTGTTGTTTCGATGTTTCCAATAACTTTACCATAAGTTTAAATGTGAAATACTACTTACTTATCCTCTCTTTTGGTTTTATCTTGGCAGTTAATGCTCAGCAGAACTTTTGGAGTAATGCAGGTGCATTGGTAAGTGTGCGCGAAAAAACATTTCTTTCTATTCAAGGCGATGCTTTTAATGCAGATTCCGGTTTTTACCATAATCGCGATACCATATTTGTTACGGGCGATTGGCAACATAATGCGCCTAATCGTTGTTTCGATTCTATTCAAACAGGTTGGGTTGTTTTACACGGTGGCAACCAACATATTTCAGGTAGTTCTGTTACGCACTTTCATCATTTGGTACTTACCAACCAAGGCGTAAAATTTGGCGATACAGATGTGGTTGTAAATGGCAATTTGTTCTTAACGGATAGAGAGTTCAATATGGATAAGAACACAGTGTTTGTAACCAATGCTTATACCACTGCTGTACAGCGCACTTCGGGCTTTGTGGCTTCGCTGCAAGATGGCGGACTTTCGCGCCACACACAAAGCGATTCTGTTTATTTATTTCCCGTAGGTTCAACACTTGGTGTAGCACGCTACCGCCCTGTGGAGTTAGCACCAACTTCAAGCAAATTCAACCGCTACAAAGTGCGATTTGCCAATGCCGATGCTTCGCTCGAAGGATTCGACAGGAATCAAAAATTTCATTTAGTGTGCGAAGTAAATCCCAATTGGTATCATAGAATTTGGCGAACATGGGGAAGCGACTCCGTTGCCATGAAAATATTTTACGATCCACTTTCAGATGGTGCATGGAATGATATGGCTCATTGGCAAATTATTCCCGAATGGCAAGCCATGCCTAAAACTTTACAAGTACAAGGAACACCTTTTGCGTATATGCAGCGCAATAATTGGTCTAATTTTTCTTACTCGCCTTATGCATTGGCAAATACTAGTGTTTCGTTTGCCGATGCCGGTGCCGACACCTCTGTTATTAACGGAAATTTTGTGCAACTGAATGCATCGGGTGGCACCGATTACAAATGGCGCGATGCTACCACTTTAACCGATAGCGCTATTGCAAATCCTTATGCTTTTCCGTTGGTACACACTACTTATTTTTTAACCGTAACCAACGATTTAGGTTGTGAGGATTACGATAGTGTACGAGTAAAAGTTTTACCACGTCCAAAAGAAGAAATAACAAAAGAAGTTGATACGCTCTTTTTTATTCCCAACACTATTACACCTAACAACGATGGCTACAACGATGTGTGGTATATTAAAGGATTAGAGCGCTTTCCGGAAAACAATGTCCGTATTATTAACCGATGGGGCGATGAAGTTTTTTTTGAAGAACCATACGGCAATGTTTGGCAAGGATATTGGAATGCACAACCGCTTCCGGGAGCCACTTACTACTATGTTTTAAAAGTAAAGATGCAAGATGAATGGAAAACTTTTAGCGGACCATTAACCATTGTGCGATGAAAAAAACAGTACTTGCATTGGTTTTAATCTGGATGACATGTTGGCTGAAGGCTCAACAAGTAGAGGAGTTTAATTTAGTACGCGAAAACGCTATTGCATTAAATCCGGCATTGGCAGGCACAGGTGGGTTCATAAATGTAACAGCAGCTTTTAAGCGCCAATTTACTTCAGTAAACAATTCTCCTTATACTACCTTTCTGAATTTTAATACCCAGTTGGCCGATAATCATTTCAGCATGGGAATTACAGGCATTTACGATGCCACCGGCCCAACCAGCAAAGGTGGAGCAAGTATTCAGTTGGCTTATCCCATAAACTTAAACAAGAAATATCGCGAAACCTATCTTGGTAAAAACTCCCACTTTTTAAGTTTAGGCGTGCAGGCAAGTATCTACCAATACAGAATTGATGGAAGCAAGCTAAAGGTAAACGATTTGGGCGATCCAGAACTTACATTCAACAATGCAACAAAGGTATTCCCTGATGCAGGATTTGGCATCTACTACCAGTATAAAAACTATTTTAATGTAGGCATAAGCGTACCCAATTTAATTGCATTGGATATTAACTATAAAAGTTCTTCTGCCGATATTAAAATTCGCAAAATTCCACACTTGTATTTTGTGGCTGCAGGTAGCTACGAAGTAGCCACCAATAAAATTTGGATAGAGCCGGTGCTAAGTATGCGCTGGGTGCACCACGCCCCATTTCAAGCCGTAGCTGGCGTTCGCTTATCGTTTATTAAATGGTTTTGGGTTGGCTTTAATTACCGTACCATGAATGCTTTAAATATGGAAGCAGGCGTTACTATTAAAGACCGCCTACGCATTGGTTATGTAATGGATTTTATATTAGAAGCATATCGCCCCGATATTGGCTTAACGCACGAAATTGGTGTGCAACTTTTCTTCAATAGAAAAGTAGTAAAGGGATATTTCCCAACTTTAAATTGATGAAAATAGTTTCGTTTTCTGTTTCTTCTAAGTGGTATAGCCAAGCATTGGCACTGCGGCACGAAGTACTGCGCCAGCCGCTCGGCTTAGAATTTACACCTGCTGAACTGGAAAAAGATAAAAGCGATATGCACTTTGCAATAGTTGAAAATAATGAAGTACTTGCCTGCCTTACACTTTCTGCATACAATTCTCAAAAAGTAAAAATGCGGCAAGTAGCTATAAAAGCCACTCGGCAGCGGCAAGGTTTAGGAAAAAAGCTGGCAACTTTTGCAGCCAATAAGGCACAAAAAAATGGCTATACAACTATATTTTGCCACGCCAGAAAAACAGCCGTTCCATTTTATATAAGCATGGGATACCAAATTGTAAGTAGTGAATTCTTGGAAGTTGGAATTCCTCATGTAGTAATGGAAACAAAACTGTAAGCCTTTAAAAAACGATTACTTTTTTAGCGAAAGTTTACATAAAATCTCTCCAACATTGCACTTTACTTTTCATGAAAAAAGTATTGCTGTTTCCTTTGTTATTACTTTTCCTAAGCTCCTGCAATCCTTATGGCTGGAAAGCAATCGTGTACAACGATCCGGGCTTAAAAGATTACAAATTTTTACCTTACAGAGAAGTAAAAGCAGGCACTCCGCAACCCATTTCACTACATGTGGAATACAATAAAACACAACTACCCGATACACTTCAAAAACACTTGAAGAAAACAAGAACCAAAGCACTACTTGTGCTGAAAAACGACAGTATTATTTACGAATGGTATGCAAAGAAATTTTCAGACAGCAGTTATTCCAACCCATTTTCGGCATCCAAAGCCATAGTAAGCATTCTTACCGGCATTGCATTGCGCGAAGGTAAAATTAAAAGCCTAAGTGAACCTATTTCTAACTATTACAAACCATGGCAGCAAGGCGAGCGCAGTAAAATCACTTTTGAGCATTTACTTACCATGACTTCGGGAGTAGATTACCATGAGCAATACCTCAACCCATTTGGCAGCCTTGCCAAGCTGTATTATGGCAACAATTTACCAGAACTTGTAAATCAAATAAATTATGAAAAAGAACCTGGTACAGAATGGCGCTATAAAAATTGCGATCCACAAATTCTTACGTTGGCATTGCAAAATGCAGTTGGTATGAATATGAGCGACTACGCCTCAGAAAAACTTTGGAAACCATTAGGAG
Source organism: Chitinophagales bacterium (assembly GCA_019638515.1). Lineage (NCBI taxonomy): Bacteria > Pseudomonadati > Bacteroidota > Chitinophagia > Chitinophagales > Chitinophagales bacterium. The sequence continues at coordinate 118,271 of JAHBTS010000002.1, forward strand.
CATCACATGCAGCCAGGTGGATGGTAGATAGCAAAGATAGCGCAACGGCAATAGAGAAATCTTATTGTTGCTTCAATACCAATGTGCACGACATGGCTCGCTTCGGCTTGCTATATGAAAACTTTGGCAATTGGCGCGGCAAGCAATTAGTAGATAGTAATTTTGTACTGCAAACTATTACTCCGGTAAATGCGCCTGATACCAAAGGAAAACACCGTGAAAATTATGGTTACTTATGGTGGTTACGCAATACCGACAATATGAATGAATTTTCAATGGAAGGAATGCGCGGGCAGTATGTGATTGTAATTCCACAGCATAAACTTGTAATTGTGCGCTTTGGAGCAAAAGAGTGGTACAAGCCCAATAAAAGATTTCAATTTCCCGAATTTAGGCGCCACTTGGTGCGGAGTTTAGTAGGTGTTTTTAAGTAATATGAATACTTTCAAGCCTATAGAAGATACATGGTTATTCAAACCTTAGTCAAATTTCTAATCGCAACTGTATTATTCTGTGAAGAAATGTTGGCGTTTAGTAGCAGAACTTACTGCAACTGCTTCATAATTATTATATTAGCGAAATGGCAATTTTTAAACGTAAAGAAAAGTTCGTTTTTAATACCACTACGCTTAGTTACGAAAAAGTAGTAGTAACTTGGGGAACCCGAATTTTTAGAGTGTTCGCCTTTATATGTGCATCTATTGTATTTTCATTAGGTATTTCTACGCTGGCATATACATTTATTGATTCTCCAAAAGAAAAAATACTAAAGAATGAACTCAGCACTATGAAAGACCGCTATGCCATTCTAAACAGCGAAGTGCAACGCATAAGTGAAGTATTGGAAGAACTACACTACCGCGATGGAAATGTTTACCGCGTTCTATTTGAAAGCGATCCCATTCCTAGCGAAGTTTGGCAAGTCGGCAGCGGAGGTGTAAACAAGTACCGCAACCTCGAAAAATACGACAACGGAGAACTAATAAAAAACCTATCAATAAAGGTAGATAAGCTGCGTAGGCAAATGGCAATACAAAGTAAAAGCTACGACCAAATTGCAGACCTTATACAAAACCGAGAAGACATGCTAAGTTCAATGCCTTCCATACAACCCGTTACCAATAAAGATTTAAAGCATTTGGCGTCCGGCTTTGGTATGCGTACCGATCCGGTATATAAAATTTCTAAGTTTCATGAAGGAATGGATTTTGCAGCGCCCACCGGCACCGAAGTGTATGTAACCGGAAACGGAGTGGTAGAAACGGTCGAATATTCCTACAGCGGCTATGGCAATCAAGTAGTAGTAAATCATGGCTATGGATATAAAACGCGCTACGCGCATCTTTCTAAATTTAAAGTAAAAGTGGGGCAAAAATTAAAGCGTGGCGATTTGGTTGGCCTGGTAGGCAGTACCGGAAAATCAACCGGGCCGCACCTGCATTACGAAGTAATAAAAGGAGGTAATGCCGTAAACCCTGTTTACTATTACTACAACGATTTAAAAGACGACATGTTTGTAAAAATGCTAGAGAAAAGCTCCAGCCAAGGGCAAGCGTTGGATTAAATATTGTTTTAATTGGAGTTCGTTTGTTGAATGCTATTTGACAGCAAAAATATCTTCATAACATTGCCGTAAATACGGCTCATGCAAAAACTTCAATCCGCAGATTATATTGTTTTTCTATTTTATTTTATTGTAGTAGCAGCCTATGGCTTATTCATTTACTACCGTAAAAAGAAAAACACCACCGATTCTAAAGACTATTTCTTAGCAGAAGGCTCACTTACATGGTGGGCAATTGGGGCTTCGCTTATTGCATCCAATATAAGTGCCGAGCAGTTTATTGGCATGAGCGGTGCCGGCTTTAAAATGGGGCTTGCCATCGCCAGTTACGAATGGATGGCTGCAGCCACACTAATTATTGTGGCTGTGTTTTTTATGCCTGTGTACTTAAAAAACAAAATCTACACCATGCCGCAGTTTTTAGAACAGCGTTACAGCACTTCTGTGGCAATGATAATGGCAGTATTTTGGTTGCTACTGTATGTACTGGTAAACTTAACTTCTATCTTGTATTTAGGAGCCTTGGCTGTAAGTAGTATTTCGGGTTTCAATTTTAATCTCTGCATGTATGCGCTTGCATTCTTTGCCATCCTTATTACCCTTGGAGGCATGAAAGTAATTGGCTACACAGATATCATTCAAGTGCTGTTCTTGGTACTTGGAGGTTTGGCTACTACTTATCTTGCATTGAATTTAGTAGCAGAAAAAACTGGTACATCAGGAGTATTGGGATGTTTTTCGTATATGCTGCGAGCCGCACCGCAACATTTTGAGATGCTGCTGCCGCGCTCTAATCCAAGTTATATTGATTTGCCCGGACTCACCGTATTGTTGGGCGGTATGTGGATTGCCAATTTGAACTATTGGGGCTGCAACCAATATATTACACAAAGAGCATTAGGTGCCGATTTACCTACAGCTCGCAATGGAATTTTATTTGCAGCCTTCCTAAAACTACTCATGCCAGTAATTGTAGTAATTCCGGGCATCGCAGCGTTTGTATTGTATGCACAAGATAGCAATTTTGCCACCGCCATGAACAGTGGGGGAGAGGTAAACCCCGATAGTGCTTATCCGTTACTACTCAACTTATTGCCCGTTGGATTAAAGGGCTTAGCTTTTGCTGCACTCACAGCAGCGGTAGTAGCTTCGCTAGCCGGAAAAACCAACAGTATTGCTACTATTTTCTCGTTAGATATTTTCAAAAAAAGAATAAACGTATCGGCATCAGAAAGCACCATAATTACCGTAGGTAAAATAACCGTTGTGGCGTCTATGCTTATTGCCGTATTGGTAGCTCCATTTTTAGGAATAGACAAAAAAGGAGGTTTTCAATATATTCAAGAATACACTGGCTTTGTAAGCCCTGGTGTGTTTGCCGTATTCTTGCTTGGTTTATTTTGGAAACGTGCCACAGCCAATGCTGCAATGTTTTCAATTGTAGGTGGATTTATTCTTTCCATTGTTTTTAAGTTTTTACCGCAATGGCTTAATCTTTCGTTTCTTGAACCAATCGGGTTTTCGGTGCAGACCGCCAGTGGCTTATACGAAATTCCATTTTTAGATCGAATGGCAATAGTGTTTGTTTGCTGCATACTTGGAATGGTTGCCATCAGTTTAGTTGAAAAACAATCCAGCCCTTCTTCAAAAATTGAAAGTGCTCAAGAAATGTACCGTGTACATCCTGCTTTTGCCGTTGGTTCTATTCTTATTGCTGGTGTATTGGCTGCGCTGTACTTGATATTTTAATTCAGCATTCGGTAAGGTTTTCCGGTGTTTAGCTGCCCGCTCTTGTAGGCGTTTCTATAAAATTGCTTTTCCGGTGGCGGACGCTTTTCTACTTTAATTACATTGCGCTGATTCTTATTTACAATTAAAGGTTTGCCGCTTAACTTCAACTCTTTTCCTTTTCGCTTTACGGTAAAGGTGGCGTTCTTCCCGGAGTTTAAAGCCGATACTTTTTCCATAAGATCTTCTACATTGTCTTTGTAAACCTTCTTATTGTTTATTTTTAAAAGTACATCGCCTTCTTCAAATCCCAGTTGGTCTATATTTATATTGGTGAGATACACATTCTTACTGCCTTTTTCGTAACGAAACGAAGCATTCACATACATTTTAGAAGTATCTTCCTTCACCGGCTCGTGTGCCCAACCAATAAGCGATAAGTACTTATTGTAATGAAAGCTATCTACACCGGAAATGTAATTCTTAAAGAAATCGTCTAGCTCTGTAAACGATGAAATTTTTACCAACTCTGCAATAAGCTCTTCATCTTTTACTACATAATTTTCGCCCATGCTTCTTTTAAATCGCAATAGCAATTCTTGAAGATTTAACTGTCCTTGACTTAGCTCTAATAAGCGCAAATCGAGCATCATGGCTGCTACACAACCTTTGTAATAAAAATTTCGATAATAGGTTTCGTTTCCATTCAAAATGCTTTCTGTACTTTTTTCGGTTAAAGAAAAAGGTTCAAAAAACTGCATCAAACTCATTTTATTTCTTACCTCTTGTATAAATTCTGCCCGCGTAATTAAGTCTTCGCGCCATTGCATGAGCAGCGAGAAATATTCTGTAACGCCTTCAAACAACCATAAATGTTCGGTAGGTAATTTTGCTTTTACATTCAGTTTGCTGGTAGCATCTGTTTTTAAGTTCAGTGGTTGAAACAAATGAAATAATTCGTGCGATGCCGTTTGCTGAATTTCCTTTTGAATTTTGTATAAATCTTGATGATTCTTAAAAACCATTACAGAAGATGCCGAGTGCTGCACAGCACCATAATCTTCTTCATTTACTTTAGTGCCAATATCACCGGAGTCCACCAAAAAAATAAAGAAATAATAGTCTTTCACATTAAGGCTTTTGCAAAATTTTGTAACGCCCTCGCATACTGGTTTCAGCGTTTTAAGCAATGCTTGTTCACTGAGCTTTCCGAAGGTGTTGGTAATGCAATGAAATTGAGTGCCGCCTGTTCTAAATGTAGTTTCATAATTAGATGTGAGCACCACAGGATTATCAATAAGTTGCAGGTAATTTTTTGCAAAAAAAACTTCTTTATCGGGCTGCGATTGTATTTTGCTTAAAGGAGAAAAGGCGGTATAAATGGCGCTTTTTTCAATAGTTATTTTTATAGGCAACCGTTCTCTTCCTTCAATAAAAGGGAGCATGGAACCAAAGTTCAATAAAATGTAATGCTCATTTTTGTATGCGGTACCTAACTGCGGAAAAAAGCCATGTTGTGTTACGGGTATTTTCCACGAAAAACTGAAACGGTAAGTAAGCGTATTTATGTCTTTGGGTGAAGCAATTTCAAACGTATTTATTCCTGTTTGTTTTGGCACAATTACTTCGGTATCTTTCTTTAAGGCAACAATGTTTTCTACTAAATTTCCCGGTGCCAACTCATTAAACGAGCCCGGTACATAGGTTGGAAAAACAATTCTCAACTTACCTTGCTTTAATTCAGGAAAGTGCATTACAACTTCGGGTGCCCCATCTTGTAACTTTTGCAATTTTATGCGCACTTCAACCGTGTCGGCAGCATTTGCCGATATGCACCAAAGAACCAGAAGAAAAGCAAAAAATAATTTGAACCGCATGAATTGCCTTAAACCAAAATAACTAAACGTATGTTGAAGCCGGTTCGTATTTAATGTACGAGTATTTACGAAGGTAATAAATTAAATATCGCCTAAAACAGGGCGCAGCAAAATTTCTTCTACCACCGTATTGGGCGAAAGGTGTTCAATATCCCATATAATCTGCGCCACATCGCTCGGTTTCATAAAGCGCGATTCGGGAAAAGGCGCACCTGCCCACGAATTGGTAAGTGTAGCTCCCGGCAATAGTGCTGTTACTTTTACTTGATGTTCTTTTAATTCTTCGCGCAGCGCCTTAGAAAAACCTAACATGGCAAATTTTGAAATACTATAACTGCCGCCATTTGGATACGCCATTATGCTTGCTACCGAACAGATATTAAATACACTACCGTGTTGCTTAGCTTTCATACGCTCCACAATTACTTGGCTTAAGTAGTATGCCGAATAAAGGTTGGTTTCAATTAAGTGTTCCAAAGTACCATCTTCTTCATCATGAACTTTGCCCGGAATAAATTGTCCGGCATTGTTTACAAGCACATCTATACTTCCAAACTGTGCCAAAGCTGCTTTGCCAAAAGCTTGAATGGCAACTTTGTTTTTTACATCCACAGATTGAATAAAGGCAGTTTGTATATTGGTAGAAACGAATGTTTGCTGCAGCGACTCTACATGACGCGAACACAAAGCCACATTCCATTTTCTTTCCCAAAAAAAGGTAGCAATAGCCAAACCAATTCCTTTGGAGGCTCCGGTAATTAGAATTGTTTTATTCATAATTGAAACAATTTTTTTGCAGGAGGTTGCCTGAAACTTAATTGAAAAGAAAAACCAAACGAAGCGGTACTATTTGAAAGTGAAGGCGCCACAGGATATAAATCCAACGCCAGTTTATCATCAACATTCCAATGGAAAAGATGGGCATCTACAGCAGCATCCACAATATTTAAAGCATACCACACCACTGTAATAATTGCCATAATATCTAAATTGCGCTTATGGTAATCGCGATAGCTTTTTAGCTCAAGCGCATTTGTAACGCCCTTGTAACTTCCAATGGTAGAGCTGTCGCCATCTACTTGTATGCGATAGGCATTTCTATAGCCCGTAAAATTACTTCCAAAGTGATATAATCCATATCCCAAACCTGCAAAACCTGCATACACAATTGGTATCTTCCACCAGCGTTTATTGTATGCTTGACCTAAACCGGGCAATACAGCGCTCATCCATGCTGCTTTTTTAGCACTATGCCTTTTTTCTATTTTCTTTTTAAATGGAACAGAATCTACAGCCACTACCGATGAATCTATTACAATGCCGGACGGCTTTACACTATCGGTTGAAAGTGTAGCAGCAGATAGGGGAGAAGCGGTGGTAGTATCTTGCGCCCTCGCATCTGCCACTAAGGCTAAAAGAAATATCGCAACAAGAAAAAAAGTAATCCGCACCGTAAAATTAGATATGTAACAATAAACAATCTATCAAACTATTTCTTCCATCTTTTACTTACTATCAAATCTTTACTTCCGGCAGTGTATTGATAAAAGCCTTCACCCGATTTTGCCCCAAGATAACCTGCAGTAACCATATTCACTAAAAGCGGGCAAGGTGCATATTTAGGATTTCCCAAACCTTCGTGTAAAACACGCAATATGGCAAGGCACACATCTAAACCAATAAAATCTGCTAACTGAAGCGGCCCCATTGGATGCGCCATGCCAAGTTTCATTACTGTGTCTATTTCTTCTACACCTGCTACTCCTTCAAATAAAGTATAAATAGCTTCGTTTATCATAGGCATTAAAATCCTATTGGCCACAAAGCCGGGATAGTCGTTTACTTCTACCGGAATTTTCGATAGCTGTTTAGAAGTATCCATTACCAATTGAGTGGTTTCATTACTAGTGGCATATCCTCTAATTACTTCAACTAATTTCATTACCGGAACGGGATTCATAAAGTGCATGCCAATTACCTTATCGGCTCGCTTAGTTGCCGCTGCAATTCTGGTAATAGAAATTGAAGATGTGTTACTGGCAAGAATAGTATCGGGAGCACAAAAGGCATCTAGCTGTGCAAATATTTTCAACTTCAAATCAATGTTTTCTGTTGCAGCCTCTACTACTAACTGGCTGTTCTTTACTCCGCTTTCTAAGTTAGTTTCAAAAGTTAAATTGGTAAGTGTTGCACTTTTTTGAACATCGGTAAGGCTGCCTTTTGCAACCATGCGCTCTAAATTCTTTTCGATGGTGAGCTTGGCTTTCTCTAAAGATTTTTCCGATATGTCAATTACAGTAGTTTTAAAACCATTCATGGCAAAAACGTGTGCTATTCCATTTCCCATGGTACCTGCACCTATTACACTTACTTGTTTTATCATATCGCAAAACAAGAAATTTAGCATGGAAATGCAATAGCAACTTTACACCATGCGTTAGCAAAAGGAGTGTAGTAATATCTATTTAGCTTACTGCTTTTTTTACCCAGCTTTTCTTTTTAAACATGTTCACTTTCATCCTTAAAAAGAAGTTGGGCGCCAAGCGCTTCAGCCAGTTTATGCCAACTGCCTGAAATGGGTGAAAGATGTAAAATTTGCCTTTTCCACTTTGCACCAGTATTTTTTCTGCCACCAATTCCGGACCAATGGCAATTTTCTCTGACTTTACTTTTCCAATAGAAGTGGCATGTTCCGGACCGCGATTGTGCTGCATAATATTGCTTTTGAAAAAAGTTGGCAATACCACGCTCACGCCAACTTTCCATGGTGCCAGTTCTACATAAAGCGATTCTGCATGTGCAATAACTGCAGCCTTGGTAATGTTATACATACTCATGTTGGGCATATTGGCTATTCCTGCCATACTTGCAACATTAATAATATGGCCACTTTTTTGCTTCTTCATGATGGGTACAAAAAAATAGGAACCGTAAATTACACTCATTTGGTTGATGCCTGTAATCCAATCCCAATTTTCTAAACTGTATTCTTCAAACAAGCCGCCATCGCCAACGGCTGCATTGTTCACTAATAAATCTATGCCTTTGTTTTGCTCTAAAAACTGCTGTGCAGCCTGTTGGTAGGCATCTTTTTTTGAAACATCAAATACGTATGAATATGCCTTGCCGCCTGCTTGTTCAATTTCTTCGGCAGTCTTTTGCAATGCTTGTGGATTTATATCGGTAATACCGATATGCCAACCATCTTTTGCCAGTAAAAGTGCCATTGCTTTACCCAGGCCAGAGGCCGCACCTGTAATAAACGCTCGTTTGTTGGGGAATTTATTAGATAGTTGATACATAATTACTGTTGTGTTTAGCGTTTACTTTTCTTCTTAAAGCAGTTTTTGAAATCTTCGGGGTCTTTAGGTAAGAACTTCTTTTTTACAACCTGTGCCGCGGCTTGAATATCGGCACATGGATTCCCAACTTTAAAGAAATGCTTGGTAAAACCTCTATTCCAAAGTGCAAAGCCATCATTGGGGTATAGTCGCAAATAGTTATCCCACGCTTCTAAACTGCGGTTGATGTAATTTTTATCGTTGTTGGCAATTACAAAGTAGGTTAAACCTAACTCCCAAAGTGCCGCTTGGTCGGTTGGGTTGGCCTTTAGTTTATCTTCCAAAGCCTTGTAATTTAATAATGCATTTGCAAAGTTATGAGCAGCAAGATACCCCATAGAAAGCATTTCGCCCTTTGGTGCTGGTTTATCTTTGGCAACGGCAGCAGTAGAAAAAACAATGCTAAAGAGTAGCATTAAAATGGTTGTTCTAAACTTCATGATGTGTAAATAAAATGGAATTGAAAGTACAATGTTAGCAAAGGCAATAAAATTTCTCCATAATCGCTAAATATACACTTTAAAAATACGGCATTAAGAAGTGAAATTGTTTTTGAAACGATTAGTAATAACCCTGCTTTCAATAGTAGTTATTGTGCCGCTGTTGGCAATAACTACCGCATTGCTGCTCGAAGAAAGCATTAAGCGCCAAATAATTGTAGAAGTAAATAAACAATTAGATGTTCCGGTAAAAGTAGCCGGCAATATCAACTTTACACTGTTGAAGTATTTTCCAAATGCAGGATTGGAATTTAAACAAGTAAGCATTGAAAACAAACTAAAAACCGGAGGAAAGCAACTTGCAGAGCTACAAGAGTTTTCACTTCTGTTTAGCTTAAGCGATATTGTAAACAAAAAATTCACCATTCACAGTATTGTACTGAAAAATGGCTCACTCAATATTGTGGTTGATAAAACAGGGAAATCCAATTTAGATATTCTAAAACCTGCAAAACCACAGGAGCAATCGGGCACTACTTTGCAGGTAAGCCAAATTACACTTGCCAACCTAAAACTTAACTACAACGATTTTAAAAATAACTTTAAGGTAAATTCGAGAGTGCGCAAGGTGGAACTCGATGGTAACTTTGCGGCAGCAGATTTTAAGCTAAAAGGTAAAGGCGGCTTCTTTATCGAGCAAATTGCCACTTCCGAAAACATATTTGCAGCAAACAAACAAATAGATGCATCTATTTTATTGAATATCAAACAGTCATGGAAAGAAATCTACATAGAAGACGGCACGCTTTCCATCGAAAAAAATCCATTTAAACTCAATGGAAATTTCAAGTTTCATAAAGACAAAACAACCATTGCATTTGGCGCAAGCGCAGCAGGAAACAATATTGCAGATTTAATTGCGCTGCTGCCACCCAACTTGCGCAAAACTTTGGAAGCCGTAAAAGGCAATGGAGCATTTGAAATTAATGCCACCATAAATGGAAATGTTTCACCAACCGAAACCCCTTTAATTACTGTAAAGGCAAAGTTGAATAATGGCAATATCGAGTTGCCCAAAGTAAAGAAGGAATTAAAACACGTTTTTGCAGATATTGAATACGGCAACAACCGAGGAGGAACCGACTATTTAAACATTACCGATTGCCGTTCGCAGATAAGCAGCGAAAGCTTCCGGTTTTCTTTGTTCTTAAAAAATCTCACAGAGCCGGAATTCAATTTCGATGCCAACGGAACACTTCATCTACAAGAACTAAGCGCCTTTATCCCGGATAGCACAGCCACAGATGTAAATGGCAGTATTGTTTTTCAAAACTTTAATATCAGCGGCAATAGCAAAGACTTTGCTGATCCGGCAAAAATTATTGCAAACGGCAGCGGCATTTTCACCTTGCGCAATATTGCCTTCCAAGCTGGAGGTGTTAAATACAGCAATATAAATGGTGCCATAAACTACCGTGCACAAAATCTTACGGTAAAAAATTTAAGTGTAAAATTCTTAAATACCGAAGCAGAATTTAATGGCATTATTTCAGACCTAGCACCATTTACAACAGCCTTGGCACAGCGAAAACCCATGAATAACATTGTTTTGAATACCGATGGGGAATTGAAAATCAACAAATTAGACTTATCTAATTTAATTGAAACTTTTAGTAAATCTGAAGCCAAAAGTAACAAAGAGAAACTAGACGTAAAGAATGTATTCAGAATGAACGGCAATCTCTCCCTTGCTATCCAACAGTTCGTTTACAACAAAATGGAGTTTAATGATGTAAAAATCTCGCTCACCCTATCGCCCTTGCATTTGCGCCTCAACCATTTTTCTACCCAAGCAATGGGAGGGAAAGCAAGCGGAAACGGCTACTTTGTTTTTGTAGGCGAAAAGGATTTACTCATGAACTTTGGAGCAGAGGTGAATGACATTGATATTACAAAAGTATTTTCCGAAACTCAAAATTTTGGCCAAGCCACTTTAACAGATAGGCACATAAGCGGCATTGCCAATGCCAAAGTTTACCTTAAAAACACCTGGAAAAACTACGAAAAAATTGATGAAGATAACCTGAATGCTATTGTTGATTTTGAAATTAAAAATGGTCGGCTCAAAGAATTTGAGCCTATAAAAGCCGCTTCGAAATTTATTAAAGTAGAAGAACTTTCAGACATAAAATTTTCAGATATAAGAAACAGAATATCAATATATAACAAAACCATATTTATACCATCATTTGAAATAAAAACCAATGCAATAAATTTAGTATTTTCAGGACAACACCATTTTGACAACACCGTAGATTATCGTTTCAAAGTAAATTTAAGACGCCTTTTAGCCAATAAATTTAACCGAGCAGGCCGCGAACAGTTTATAGAAAACGATCCTTACGATGGATTAAACATGTATCTCAGCATGACCGGAAATCTTTCTAACCCATCTATTAAATACGATAAAGCCTCAGCAGCCGTTAAAATGAAAGAAGATTGGAAAAACGAAAAAGAAGTCTTGAAAAACCTATTTAATAAAGAGAAAAATTCAAAAGGGGAGAAGCGTGAAGAAAAATACTTCCAAATAGACGAGCAACCTGTTTTTATGGATTTTGAAGATGAAAAGCCTTAACTAAGCAATGGATATCTACTCGAAAAAAAGCAACTATAAACTTATAATATTCCTAACTGCCATTTTAATTGGTATGGGAACGGTAGTTTATACCAATTATCTTGCAAACAGTATTTCAAAAAACGAAAAGCGCAAAGCAAAACTTTGGGCAGATGCCATTGAGAAGCGCGCACACATGCTCAATTACACCTACGAGTTATTCAACAAACTGGCAACCGATGAACGCGAAAAAGTGAATATATGGGCACAAAGCACCAAGTTTATTTTAACTGTTGAAGACAATGAATTGCTTACCTTTTTCAATGAAATTGTAACCTCAAACGACAATATTCCAGTTCTCTTGGTAAACGAAGAAGGCACCATACTCTCGGCACGAAACACCGAAAGCAAATTCGATAAACCGGGTAAAAAAATGACCATCGCAGAATTGCGTGAATTTTCCGGCTATCCGCCCATTATTGTTCAATATAAAAACCTGCCCGGATTTGGTAGAAATTACATTTACTATCAAGATAGCAAGTTGTTTCAAAATCTAAAAATAACTTTAAATGAGCTTGTAGAAAAGTTTATTTATGAAGTAGTTATGAATACAACAAGCTCTCCGGTTATTTTACTGGATGAGCATTCGCAACTGCTGGCATTTAGCAATATAGACTCTTCTGAAGTAGCCGACAGCATACTGCTTCATACCAAAGTGCAAAATATGGCAGCTAAGTACGAACCAATTTTACTTTCATTGGGCAACACCGATAAAAGATTCATTTACTACGATGAATCACTGCTTATTAAGCAATTGCGCTGGTTTCCTGCTGTGCAGCTGGCTATTTTTGCGGCATTCATTTTGCTTTCATACTTGGTATTTAGCAATTCGCGAAAAGCTGAGCAAAACTTGGTATGGGTGGGCATGGCTAAGGAAACCGCACATCAATTAGGAACACCCATTTCTTCTCTAAGTTCTTGGGTTGAATACATCAGAGAAATGGAACTATTGAAAAACAATGATGTTTTAGTTGAAATCGAACACGATATTCAGCGATTGACTTTGGTGGCAGAGCGCTTTTCTAAAATTGGCGCACAGCCTAAGTTAGATGCTACAGATTTGGTTTCATTTATTGAAAATTATACGGAATATTTCAAAAAACGTATCAGCACTAAGGTAAGCATTAGTGTTTCACAAAAGCATTCCGGCACTATAACTGCTATGCTCAATAGTGATTTATTTGGCTGGGTGTTAGAGAATCTTCTAAAAAATGCCATAGACGCCATGGGTGGCGAAGGGAAAATTTCTATTCTTATTTTCTCGCAAGCCAATAATGCAGTTATTGACATTTCCGATACCGGAGCCGGAATCCCCAAAGGTCAATGGGAAAAAATTTTCGAGCCGGGATTCAGCACCAAGCGCAGAGGTTGGGGTTTAGGACTATCGCTTACAAAAAGAATTGTGGAAGATTATCACAGTGGCAAGATTATGGTAAAGCGCAGCGAAGTTGGCGTTGGAACTACATTTCGGGTATTCCTAAAGAGTTAAAGCTTTGCGATATTTTACTCTATAATTTATATTATGTTAAGTAGTTGTTTTTAAATTCAACTACTCACACACTTTGCCAGCCAATTTATTAACAATGCTTCACGATTATTGATTTATTTTATACTTTTCGCAACCATAAAATGTAATAAGTAATCTTTTGATTCATACATGCGAACATCTACTTGGGCACTACTACTTTTCTGCTTTACTACATTCTTAAGCGCAACCACATTTGCGCAGCAATTTACCACAGAAGGTAAAGAGTTTTGGTTTGGCTTTATGCAAAACACTTTAGGCTCTCCTCCCGATACACTCATGGTTTCCATGAGTTCGCGGTTTAATGCCTCGGCTACCGTGTCAATTCCACTAAGCGGCTGGTCGCAATCCGTAACTATTCCTGCAAATACGTCTGTTACAGTTGGTATTCCAAAAGCAACAGCTATGGCTTCGGGCTGTGGTGCAATGCTGCCAATGGGTTGCCACATTCAATCTGATCAACAAATAAGTGCGTATGCTTTAAATTTTCAAGGTTATTCTGCCGATGCCACACTCCTAATTCCTAATCCCACGCTTGGCGATAAGTATTATTTAAATACCTATAGGGAAAATTATAGCAATTCGCGCCAAACACAAATGCTTATTGTAGCGGCCTATCCAAATACCACTATACAAATTACGCCTTCGGTTGCTACTGCGTGTGGCAATCCTGCAGGTGTGCCATTCCAAATAAATTTGAACCAAGGACAGGTTTACAACTTAGAATCGAATGATGACTTAACCGGAACTTTTGTACAATCTATTGATGTTGGACAGGGTTGCAAAAAGTTTGTTTTGTTTTCAGGAAATTTTTGTACCGCTGTTGGCAGCCAATGCTGCTGCGACCATTTGTACGATATAAATTTCTATAACGATTCATGGGGCAAAAACTACATACTTCCTAATTTAAGAACACGTGGACAAACACGTTTTAGAGTAGTGTCGCAGCAAAATGGAACACAAGTATCAGTAAATGGCGGTCCTGTACAAAATATAAATGCAGGACAATACTATCAGTTTGATTTATCGGCAAATGGAAGCTTAACTTCTAATAATCCGGTTTCGGTATTGCAGTTAAGTATGAGTGGCGATGTAGATGGTTCAAGTGCCGATCCATTTATGATATTATTAGGCCCCAATGAGCAAACACTGAATGAGATAACTTTTAATACGCTTTTTAATTCAGGTAATAGCCCTAATTATTATGCCACCATTGTAACCAAATCAAATAGTACTGGGTTAATAACTTTAGATGGTGCTCCTATTACCGGTTTTGTACCTGTGGCTTCAAACCCCGCATATTCCATTGCCTCCCCAACTGTTGCTTATGGTAGCCATACCATAAAAAGCGACAGTGGATTTTTAGCTTATATTTATGAATATGCCAGTTATGAATCGTTTGGATACTCAGCGGGAGCAAACCTTTCTAACTTATTTGCAAATTTCGAATACGCTTCTTCCCGTTTCGATTCAATCTTTTGCCCTGGTGATACAGTGTTTTTTCAAGGTATTGGCGATCCTTCTATTTTAAGTTACGAATGGGATTTTGGCGATGGCGATACCGCTAGAACTCAAAACCCACATCACGTTTATACTGCACTAGGCGATTTTACCGTTAAAATGATTATTCAACGCCAAAACAGTTGCGATAAAGATACTATTCCGGGCAATATAAAAATTTTGGGACCTCCCATTACCGATGTGCCCGATGACTCTATTTGTATAGGTTCTTCTATTACAGTTGCTGTTACCAGCACAGATTCCATTAGGTGGAGTACGGGAGATACAGCCAAATCTATTACGTTATCGCCTACTGTAACTACTTCTTATTCTGTATATGCCAAAAATGTAGCTTGTGCCGGTATGCCCGATACCTTCACAATAAAAGTACGAGATCCCAAAGTGGATTTTACTACTTCGCCCAAGTGCTTTGGCAATCCGATTCGTTTCACGCCAAGTGCTTCAACTTCTTTACAGTATTTTAGTTGGGATTTTGGTGATGGCAATGTAAACAGCTACACCTCTGCCATATTAAACTATACAGATCATACGTATGCTTCTGCCGGTACATTTCAAGTTACATTAGCGGTAATTGATTCCTTTGGTTGTAAAGATACTGTACGACAAAATGTATCTGTGTTTCCTCTACTAAATCAAGATTTCACGGTAAATGATGTTTGTTTTAATGGTACTGCCAATGTAATAAATAACACCACTGTTGTTAGCGGAAGTATACAGAACCAGTGGATTTGGGGCGATGGCAGCACAAACGATACAGCTTTTTCACCCTCACATGTGTATACAACGGTAGATACTTTTACCATTACATATATTGCTGTTACAGATAGTGGTTGCTCTGATACCCTAACGAAACAGATAATTGTGTACGATACCGCATCGGTAGATTTTACGGCAACAGATACTTGTTTTGGCAATTCAACTGTGTTTAATGTTTCCTCAAGTGCGCCTCCCGGCTCTACTCCATTTTGGGATTTTGGCGATGGTATCCAAAGTTCAGACACTTTTCCTATTCATACTTATGCAGCACCTGGAGTCTATACTGTTACTTCAATTATTATTACTCCCCAAGGCTGTAACGATACACTTGCCCAACAGGTAGAAGTTTTTCCCAAACCACTTCCTGATTTTGTAGCAGATAGTACTTGCGATGGAGATTCACTTACGTTCACTAATTTATCAAGTATTGCATCGGGTACTTATACCAATATGTGGGACTTGGGCGATGGCAATACATCTACCGATATATCTCCAACACACCTATATGCAGCATATGGCAACTACACAGTTAAGTTAGTTCTTACATCCGACAAGAATTGTTTAGATTCCATCACAAAAGTAGCAACTGTAAACCCCAACCCTACCGCAGCATTTACTATAAATGATGTTTGTAACGACAGTACCTTAGCAGCTTCCAATACTTCATCGGTGCCAAGCGGCACGCTTTCCTATAACTGGAATTGGGGCGATGGCGATACCTCTTCTATTGTTCCTGCTTCGCATAATTACAGCAGCTCCGGCACTTATACCGTTTCGGTTACAGTTACCACCAACAAAGGTTGTGTAGATACGGCTTCGCAAACGGCTACCGTAATTTTGGGTTCCGTAATGGACTTTAGCATTCCTGAAGTATGCGAAACTGCGCCTTCTATCTTTACAGATTTGTCTGTTTTAAAAACAGGAACTACCGTAGCAAGTTATGCTTGGGATTTTGGAGATGGTAATACTGCTGCTACCCAAAACACTTCCCATACTTATGCTACTTATGGTAATTACAATGTAAAGTTGGTGCTAGATTATGGCAACAGTTGTTTTGATTCTATTACAAAAGTAGCAACTGTACATCAAAACCCTACGGCTGCCTTTACTTCAACTACAGTGTGCGAAAACAATTATACCAACTTTACCAACAACTCCTCTCCTGCCGGATTGGCCTACACTTGGAATTTTGGAGATGGTAATACTTCAACTAACGATAACCCAACACATTTATATGCCGGAGACGGAATTTATCCGGTAGTATTAGTTGCAACTTCTACCGCACAATGCTCCGACACTATTACCGATAGTGTAACTGTATTAACCGTTGGCGAGGCGCTCTTTTCCGTAGCACCTACGTGCTTGGGCAATGCAAGTCTTTTTGTAAACCAAACCGATACTGTACTATATCCAACGGCTAATTTTACTTGGTTCTTTGGCGATGGATCTACTTCTAACCAATCAACACCACAAAAGCAATACACCAATACAGGCAACTTCAACATAACCATGATTGCCAACTTTGCCAACAGCTGTGCAGATACCGCTTATGGAAGCACATCGGTGTTTGAAATTCCTGCATTTACGGCACAAACTAAAAATGTGAGTTGCTTTTCGCAAAACGATGGCGAAATCACCCTTCAAGCAACAGCAGGAAAAGCACCATTTAATTACACTTGGGTTCCAGCATTAAGCAACAGCGCTATTCAAACAAATGTATTTGCAGGAAAGTATGTTGTAACTTTCAGCGATGCCAATAGTTGCAGCGATACACTAAGCGTAACTATTACACAACCAGATTCGCTTAGTTTGTATATTGCGGTAGATTCTATTTCTTGCTTTGGTCGCAGCGATGGGAAATTACGTGCATTTGCCACAGGAGGAACTCCTCAATACAGCTATGTTTGGAGCAATGGAGTGCATCAGCACGAAAATGCCAATCTTAAAGAAGGCGATTACACCGTAACCGTCAGCGATGCCAATTTATGCGAATTGATAAGAACCGTATTGCTTCCCAACCCTGTAAAATTTGCAGTAAACTTAGTGGCGGAAGATACCATACAACTTGGAGAAGATATTACACTCACTCCTACTTACAACTATTCTAATATTACGCATTGGCAATGGACTCCGGCAACAGCACTCAACTGCATAGATTGCGAGAACCCTATTGCAAATCCATACAACGATATTGTTTACACCGTTTACGCCACTACCGAAAAAGGTTGTATAGATTCAGCTTATACACGTATAAATGTAGAGCACAATCCGGTAGTTTATGTGCCAAATCTATTTACTCCCAACAACGATGGGCTGAATGATATAGCTATGGTGTATGCTAACAATGTAATGGATTTAGAATTCTTAATTTTTAACCGATGGGGAGAAAAAGTGTACGAAGGACATCATATAAACGAAGGTTGGAATGGCTTCTATCAAAACAAACTGCAAGAGCCCGAAACCTATGTTTACGTTGTAACTGTTACTTTCTTAAACAATAAAAAAGTAACCAAAACAGGCAGTATTACACTTGTAAAATAGTTCGTGCTTTTGTTTTGCATCTATTCACTTTTTCTTACGCAGCATTTCTCATTTTTGTATTATCATGAAAGTAACAGACCATATTGCTAAAGCCAACAACACCCTATTTTCGTTTGAAGTACTTCCACCACAGAAAGGAAAAATAATAGACGATTTGCTGAATGTAATTGAACCACTCATGGAATTTAAGCCTCCATTTGTAGATGTTACATACCACCGCGAAGAAATAATATACAAAAAGAGAATTGACGGACTAATAGAAGAAGTTCCCCTTCGCAAGCGCCCCGGCACTGCAGGAATTTGCGCAGCCATAAAAGGACGGTTTAATGTAGATGCCGTACCGCATTTAATTTGCCATGGATTTACACCCGAAGAAACCGAAGATGCACTATTTACACTGTACTACTTAGGCATAAACAATGTACTCTTGCTACAAGGCGATTCCGATAAAGGAAAATCGCAAACCGATAAAAAAGCACACCATTACGCCAGCGAGCTAGTACAGCAAGTTTCAGAAATGAACTACGGCAGGTTTCTACATGAAGAAACAGAGAATGAACTCAAAACCGATTTTTGTATAGGAGTTGCTGGCTATCCGGAAAAGCATTTTGAAGCACCTAATTTAAAATCAGATTTAAAGTGGTTGAAACACAAAATAGATTGTGGCGCACATTACATTGTAACCCAAATGTTTTTCAACAACCAAAAGTTTTACGAATTTGTAGATGCTTGCAGAGCAGCAGGCATTACAGTACCCATTATTCCGGGTTTAAAACCAATTGCATCTAAAGCACAACTGCGCAACCTGCCCAAAATTTTTCATATAGATATTCCTGAGGAACTCGTAATTGAAATAGAAAAATGCAAAGACGATAAACAAGTAAAACATGTTGGAATAGAATGGGCAATTGCGCAATCTAAAGATTTGAAAGCACAGAAAGTGCCTTGCCTGCACTATTACACTATGAGCCGAAGTGAGGCAACTATTGAAATTGCCAAAGCGGTATTTTAGTTTAAACCACCGCCCGTCCACTCAATTATTTAAGAATTATGTTCATAATAAAAGCTCCTTTTCAACTTTTTTACCAAACGCTTGTTTGGTAAAAAAGAATATGTAGTTTCGTAAAACGTTTCATGAAAAAAGAATAAGTACTTCGTGAAACAAACAGGCAAGTAACTATTTACTAATTATACAAATACATAATCAAACAAAATGGAAACATCAACAGAAAAACAAGCGGTGAATGTAACACCTGCCAAAGCTCGCAAGGTGAAAACCGTAGCGGTGTTAGGCTCAGGAGTTATGGGCAGCCGTATTGCACTACATTGTGCCAACATTGGGCTAAAAGTAATTTTGCTCGATATTGTACCATTCAACCTAAGCGAAGAAGATGCTAAAAAACCGGCACTTCGCAATAAAATAGTAAACGACTCTTTAGCATTTGCATTAAAGAGCAATCCCAATCCTGCATACGATAAAGCATTTGCATCGCGCATAAAAACAGGCAACTTTGACGATAACATGAGTTGGGTAAAAGAAGCCGACTGGATTATCGAAGTAGTAATGGAACGCCTTGATATCAAACAACAAGTTTTTGAAAAAGTTGAAAAATTCCGCAAACCCGGAACGCTTATTTCTTCAAACACTTCCGGCATTCCAATTCATTTAATGACCGAAGGAAGAAGCGATGATTTTAAAGCACATTTCTGCGGTACTCACTTCTTTAACCCACCGCGCTACTTACGCTTGTTAGAAGTAATTCCTACAGCACACACCCATGCCGAAGTAGTAGATTTCTTCATGCACTTTGGCGATTTATTCCTTGGTAAGCAGACCGTACTGTGTAAAGACACTCCTGCATTTATTGCTAACCGCGTAGGCGTATTCAGCATTGGCGCTGTAATTAAACTTATGCAGGAAATGGATTTAACCATAGATGAAGTAGATGCACTTACAGGTACCTTAATTGGTAAGCCAAAATCTGCCACCTTCCGCACTACCGATGTGGTTGGTTTAGACACCATGGTTAAAGTAATGAAAGGCGCTTACGATAATCTTCCAAACGATGAGTACCGCGATGTATTCCTAGTGCCTGAGTGGATTACAAAAATGGATGAAAACAAATGGCATGGCGATAAAACGGGTCAAGGATTTTTCAAAAAAACAAAAGATGCCGCAGGCAAAAAATCATTTGAAACTTTAGATTGGAAAACACTTCAATACCAACCAAAAGGAAAACCAAAATCGGCAACCATCGAAATCGGAAAAAATATTGAAGACCTACCAAAACGCCTAAAAGCAGTTGCTGCTTCAAAAGATAAACATGGCGATTTCCTTCAAAAATTATCCTTCTACGTAAACAGCTACGTAAGCCTTCGCATACCGGAAATTTCTGATGAACTTTACAGAATAGACGATGCCATGCGCGCAGGTTTTGGTTGGGAACTTGGTCCATTTGAGCAGTGGGACATTGTAGGCGTAAAAGAAACTGTAGAAAAAATGAAAGCAGCCGGATTCAAACTAGGCGCTTGGGTAGATGAATTCTTGGCAGCAGGCAATTCTACATTCTACAAAATTGAAAACGGTAAACGCTTTTACTATGATATTCCTTCAAAATCATACAAAACCATTCCGGGTCGCGAATCTTTTATTATCCTTTCCGACATTCAATCTTCTACCAAACCAATTTGGAAAAACACCGGAGCCAGAATAGACGATTTAGGCGATGGCGTACTCAATGTTTCTTGGAATACCAAAATGAACTCATTGGGCGGTGAAGTATTAGAAGCCATCAATAAAGGAATAGACATTGCCGAGTCGCAAGGATGGAAAGGCGTAGTATTAGGGCACAGTGGCGTAAACTTTAGTGCAGGTGCCAACCTTGCCATGATTTTTATGATGGCAATTGAACAAGAATACGATGAATTAGACTTTGCCATCCGCGCATTCCAAAGTTCAACCATGCGCTTGCGCTATTCTTCAATACCTGTAGTTAGCGCCATTAAAGGATTAACTTTAGGAGGCGGCTGCGAAATTACCATGCACAGCGATAGTGCCGTAGCATCTGCCGAAACTTATATTGGTTTAGTAGAAGTAGGTGTAGGCTTAATTCCGGGCGGTGGCGGCACCAAAGAAATGGCACTCCGCGCCAGCGATGCCTACTATGCAGGCGATACTCAAATTACTCAATTGGCAGAACGTTTTACAGCCATTGCCACAGCAAAAGTAGCAACATCGGCAGTAGAAGGTTTTGGCATTGGCGTACTCGACCGCAAAAAAGACCAAATTGTAATGAATGCCGATCGCCATATTAAAGAAGCTAAAGAAAAAGTATTGGAACTATACGAAAATGGCTACGTCCAACCCGTACAACGCGAAGATATTGCCGTATTGGGTCGCACAGGCTTAGCTGCTTTGTACGCAGGTGCAGCATCGTTCCGCGTTGGAAAGTATGCCAGCGAACACGATGAAAAAATTGCCCGTAAAATAGCCTATGTGCTTTGCGGTGGCGACCTTTCTGCCGAAACAAAAGTAAGCGAACAATATCTTTTGGATTTAGAAAGAGAAGCCTTCTTACAACTTTGTGGCGAAAAGAAAACATTGGAAAGAATCCAAAGCATTTTAACCAGTGGCAAACCATTAAGAAACTAAGAACCCAATAATTTATTCCAGTAATACAAAGAAACAACAATCACATTTTAAATAATTGCCAAGCCCAACCAACACGCTGGCACTTGGCTTAAAAATCTAAAAACATGTCACAAGAAGCATACATTGTAGCTGCATCGCGCACAGCAATAGGAAAAGCTAAAAAAGGTGGATTTCGTTTCACCACACCTGTAGATTTGGCATATTATGCTATTACAGATCTTCTAAAAAAAGTACCGGAATTTGATCCAAAACGCGTAGATGACCTCATTGTAGGAAACGCAGTTCCCGAAGCCGAACAAGGCTTACAAATGGCACGCTGGGTTGCCGTTCGTTCGCTACCTATCGAAATACCGGGCGTTACCGTAAACCGCTATTGCGGTTCAGGTGTAGAAACCATTGCAATGGCAACTGCAAAAATCCGCTCAGGAATGGCTGATGTAATTATTGCCGGAGGAACCGAAAGCATGACCTTAGTACCTACCGTTGGTTACAAAACCGTACCTAACTACGAAGTAGCCAAAACCAACCCCGATTACTACATCGGTATGGGTTTAACCGCAGAAAACATTGCAGAAAAATACGGCATCACTCGCGAACAAAGCGATGAATTTTCTTTCAACTCTCACCAAAAGGCCATTGCTGCAATGGAAGCAGGTAAGTTTAAAGAATTTATTGTACCCGTAGAAGTAGAAGAAGTATATTACGAAGCAGGAAAAAAGAAAAGCCGCAAATTTATTGTAGATACCGATGAAGGCCCACGCAAAGACACTTCTTTAGAAGGCTTGGCAAAGCTAAAACCCGTATTTAAAAATGGCGGACAAGTTACAGCCGGAAACTCATCGCAAACATCAGATGCAGCTGCATTTGTATTAGTAGTAAGCGAAAGAGTAGTAAAAGAACTAAACCTTAAACCTATTGCCCGCATGGTAACTTCGGCATCAGTAGGTGTAGATCCCACCATTATGGGAATGGGGCCGGTAGCTGCAATACCAAAAGCATTAAAACAAGCCAATATGAATTTGGGTAACATCGGCTTAATGGAGTTAAACGAAGCCTTTGCAGCACAATCTTTAGGCGTTATTAAAGCCGCAGAATTAGACTCAAGCATCATAAATGTAAATGGAGGAGCCGTAGCTTTAGGGCACCCACTGGGCGCATCCGGCACCTATTTATTTATGAAACTTCTTGAAGAGCAACGCGCACGCAACGTACAATATGGCATGGTAACTGCCTGTATTGGTGGCGGACAAGGTATTGCAGGAATATTCGAAAAACTATAATCATAAAAATTTAATCTCTTTTAAAAGCATATTGCCGGAGCACAAACTCCGGCAAACTTTAGCAACTCTTACAAAATGGAAACAACACAATCAACCAAAGCACTTCTTAAAGGTGGAGAATTTTTAATTAAAGAACTTTCTTGGAACAACGTAACCATTAAAGATGAAATAAGCGAAGAGCAAAAAATGTTCGGTCAAACTACCGAAGATTTCATCTCAGGAAAAGTATTTCCAAACGTTCAAAAAATAGATAAAGGCGATCATGCCTTAGTAGTTCAGCTCCTAAAAGAATCGGCCGACCTAGGTCTATTAGGCGCATCGGTACCCGAAGTATATGGCGGAATGGGAAGCGATTTAGTAACCGATACCGTTATTAACGAAGAAATAGGAAAAGGACATTCTTTTGCTGCAGCATTTGCCGCTCACACAGGAATTGGCACACTGCCTATCTTGTATTTTGGCACTGAAGAACAAAAAAACAAATACCTACCGGGCTTAGCAAGTGGCGAAATAAAAGCAGCTTACTGCTTAACAGAACCTGGTTCCGGTAGCGATGCCTTAGGTGCACGCTCTAAAGCTGTACTTACCGAAGATGGAAAACACTACATCTTAAACGGACAAAAAATGTGGATTACCAACGGTGGTTTTGCAGATATCTTTACCGTATTCGCTAAAATTGATGGCGATAAATTTACAGGGTTCATTGTTGATGCCAAAAGCGAAGGCGTATCGCTCGGAAGCGAAGAAGATAAACTCGGCATTAAAGGTTCTTCTACCCGCCAAGTGTTTTTCAACAACGTAAAAGTACCTGCCGAAAACGTATTGGGCGAAATTGGCAAAGGACACAAAATTGCTTTCAACGTATTAAATATCGGTCGCTACAAACTATGCGTATTGGCTTTAGGCGGTAGTAAAAAATCTACTTCGGTTGCAGTAAACTATGCCAACGAACGTATTCAATTTAATGTGCCTATTTCGTCATTCGGAGCCATAAAGCACAAATTGGCAGAAATGGCAATAAAAACATACGTGTGCGAATCGGCAACTTACCGCGCAGCTGGCGATATAGACCAAATGATTGAAACCCTTGCTGCCAAAGGAACCGACCGTGTTCAAGCTAAGCTACTTGCTGCCGAAGAATACTCTATCGAATGCGCTATTCTAAAAGTATTTGGTTCTGAAGTATTAGACTTTGTGGTAGATGAAGCCGTACAAGTATTTGGCGGTACAGGATTTAGCGAAGAATATCCGGTAGCAAGAGCCTATCGCGATTCGCGCATCAATAGAATTTTTGAAGGCACCAACGAAATCAATCGTTTACTAAGTGTTGGGCAATTGGTGAAAAAAGCAATGAAAGGCGAATTGGATTTAATGACTCCTGCTCTAGCCGTTCAAAAAGAATTGATGAGTGTGCCAGATTTTGGAACAGGCGATGACGATTCTTTCTTTGCAGCAGAATGGAAGGCGTTGAGAAATGCTAAAAAAGCCATTTTAATGACAGCCGGAGCAGCCGTTCAAAAATTCATGCAAAAGCTAGAAAAAGAGCAAGAAATTATCATGAATATTTCTGATATGCTCATTGAACTCTATGCATGTGAATCTGTATTGCTACGTGTAGAAAAATTAGTAAACACCCGCGGTGCAGATGCTTGCAGCCTGCAAATAGATATTGCTAAAACTTACATTAGCGATGCTATGGAAAAGATAAACCTTTCGGGCAAACATGCCATTACCGCTTTCAACGAAGGTGATGTGTTGCGCATTATGCTTATGGGCTTAAAACGCTTTACAAAATACGAAGCATACAATACTATTGCAGCTCGCAGACGTATTGCCGATAAATTGATTGAAGAAAATGCATACTGCTTTTAATTGAAAGCATTGGCATAAAATAAAAAGAGGCTGTCTTAAAAAAACAGCCTCTTTTTTTATATAGGTATAAAAAAATCAATACTCCTTCCCTTTTATGTGTATCAAGTATTTCTCTTGAAAATGCGGAGAAGCAAACCAATCTGTAAGTGCTATTTTCTGCAATACTTTTACACCCGAAAGTTCTTCATCCAAATTACCTCCCTTTAGGCAAATAAGTCCGTTGGGTACCGCATTTAATTTTTTGGAGAGATATTTTTTTCCTGTCCACTTCAACAAATCTTTTGCAGGCGCTACTGCACGGCTTACTACAAAATCGTACTGGTAATTCATTTCTTCGGCTCGGCTATGGAAGGTAAAAATATTCTTTAAGCCAACCTCTTCTGCAACAGCCTGCACAACCTTTAGTTTCTTTCCAATAGAATCTACCAAGTGAAATCTGCAATTGGGAAACATTATAGCAAGTGGAATTCCGGGAAAACCGCCTCCGGTTCCTAAATCCATAATTTTGGAACCATCTCTAAACTGTACATACTTTGCAATAGCTAATGAATGCAGCACATGGTGCTCCATAAAGCACTCCATGTCTTTCCTAGAAATCACATTTATTTTTGAATTCCAATCGGCATAAACCTCGGGCAACTTGCTAAACTGCTGTAATTGCTCGGCAGATAAATTAGGGAAATAGTGTTCCAACTGCATACATCAAAAGTGCCTTGCTTAGGCAGCTCCAATGGCGTGTTTTAAATCTTCTATTTGCTTATCCCACAAAGTGGTAGCATCCTTTATCTCTTTTTGCTCAGCAAAATCGGTAATCTCTAAAACAGTTTCGAAACTAATTTCGCTCTTGTACACTTTAAAAGAAAAGTACTCATCTTCCGGAGATTTCAACCAGCGGTATTTCACAAATTCATCGTCTTCAATTTCCAGCAATTCGGCTTTTTCGTATTGGCCGGTCCAGCCAAAAATATAATCGTCTTCTTGTGCATCGCAATAGTCTGCAAACCATTGTGCAAGCGCAGAAGGCTCGGTTACAAATTCAAAAAGAATAGCCGGAGAGGAACGAACAATGTATTCTAAAGTATATTTTTTGCGCGCCATTGCAATGGATTTTAATTAACTATTGGGGCAATGATAGAAAACTATTTCTTTCTGCAAAATTCTAATTGTAAAGATTTAGCTTTTGCGTGCTTTAAAACTCCATGTAACTTTAAAAACTGCCTCTACGGTTCCATCGGCAGAAATGCCTTTGGAAATAGTAGTGCAGGTTTTTCCTTCGCCCGAAGCAATGGATTCTTCTATGGTTTCGCGTATTCGTTTTCCCTCGTGGCAAGAGAATGTAGTTATGCCGGTTGCCTTTTTTACAAACTCGGCTTCAATTCCGGTTACTAAAACTGCTACCGATGGCTTCGATTTATAAGTCCCCATCATACTCAACATGCCGCTGCTCATTTCGGCTGCCATTGCCAATACTGCAAAGTAGGTGCTGCGAAACGGATTTTTATTCAACCATTTGTATGGCACTGTAATTTCGCAGGCTTCGCTCGATAGCGATTTTACTTTCAATCCTGCTAAAAAACCCATGGGCAATTTTTGCAAAAGGAACAATCTGAATAGGATGGGATTCTTCACAGTTTTAATAAAATCGGCATCAACTTTGAGCTGATTGGCTTGATATTGCTGTACTTGAGGATGAATGGTTGTTGTTTCCATATCTATAATTTCTGTATAATTTCTATTAGTTCTTTATTGAGTTCTTGCTTGGCTAAAGCGATATTTTTTTCGCCAGTTACCAAGTTCTCTATTACTGCGGCTAAGTGGTAAAAACTTACGCGCTTCCATAAACAAGGATACGAAAAATAAATACCATCAACTGTTTCTATATGTGGTTTATATTTCTCTATTCTAATTTTCTTGAGTGTGGCATGGTGCGAGCTAATGGCTGATGTAATACTGAATACTTTTTTGTAAGGGAGAAAAACATTCAAATAGCTGTTGGTTTTATTTACCAAACCGCCCAATTGGTGCGGGTGTTCGGCAGTGTGCATATATCCTGTGTCGTATAAATCTTTAAACGAATCTTCAATCAAATTCCCATCGCTTGCCGGAAAATCGCGAACGATATTTACTACCTGCCCTACCGCAATACTATCCATCAGCGCATGTGCTTCGCTTAACTTCAAAATTAAATTATAGTGGCTTTTCAATATACATTCCGTAAGATGAAATCCCACTTTAAAGCCACCAAATCCGGTTTCTAAAATTTCAATTTTATGCTGCTTAAATGCAATATTATTATCGTTGATTACAGCATGTTGTTGCTGAAACCATTGCAGTGTATCGCTTATGATATCGCGATGATTGCATACCAGTAAAAGTTTCATTCTATAAATTATTTAGCAAACAAAAGCAAATGTAACCGCTCTGTGTTTTGCTACAAGTTATTGATTGAAGGCATAACTGAGTGTAACAATAAAATTACGACCCTGGCGCGGGATATTGCCCCAATCTAAATGTTCACGATAATTGGTATCCAATACATTCTCTACTGCAAAATTCAACTGTAGTAAATGGCTTTGCAATAGTAATTGGTATCCGGTGCGCAAATGCAGTAAACCATAGGCAGGTGTGGCACTTTCGCCCGATAAACTATTTACTCTTTTTTGTGCAAGCGCCCATTCTGCTTCTGCTTGAATATGGCAGCCTTTTATTGAATAACGCACTACGTGATAGCATTTTAATGGAGCAATTTGCGGCAATGGCTCACCGCTAGTTAATTGAGCATAACTGTATTTTGCTGTGTGCATGCTTCTAAATCCTTTAATATCGTTGAGCTGTAGTTTGCCTTCTACTCCTGTAATGAATGCCTGCCCCATATTTTCGAATTGCTTTACACCTCTAGCGCCCTCGGTCATAGCACTAAAACCAGATTGCTTTGCTCCCATAATGTAATTGTAGATATGATTGTAAAACACAGCTCCACTAATGCTAAAATACTTATGTACAGCCCCAATATTCCACTCTGTCTGTAAGGTGCGTTCGTTTTTTAGCTTGGTATTGCCAATGTAATCGAACCCATCGAAACGATTGTAAAGATAAAAACCAAATAACTCTCCGGCATTAGGTGAACGCTCGCCATAGGAAAGCAACAGCTTAGAGATGAAATACTTTTTGAACAAGGCATGATAGCTGGCACTCACCGTGGGCGTAACTCTATTTACAACAGTATCGGCCGAAAAAATACTTGCTTGCTTGCGAGCAAAATCCGACACAAGCGCTGCACGCATGTATTCTACTCTAGCATTCAATTGTATGCTTTGCTGCTTAGAAAATTCAAAGATATCTTCAACATAAAGTCCGGCAAAATGGCGGAAATTATCGGGCAGCGTAAGCATAAACATAGGTTGCCCTTTTTCGGGATACATGGTCATTTCTGCCTTCGAAAAATTTCCTGCATAATCTGCACGTACCTTAATTTTATTACGGCTACTGGTTTGTAAGTTTGCTTCAGAGAACCAACCTGCAGTGTAGCTCCAACCCGGCATATCCATGTGCATGAGTGTGTCTTCGCGCTGCGTATCGTCCATTGCATGGTATATATGATTGAAATATACCTTAGATTCTATATTCCTTACCACTAAATTACTCGAAACCCATACATGCGACACAGAGGCGATGTTGGCAATTGCCTTGCCGGCATCCATTGTAAGAGACGGATAACCTATATTCCAACCAATATCGCCCACATAATCCAATATAATTTTATGTTGCTTAGGTAAGCGAAATGCCACCGAAGTACCAAAGTTCACCTTTTCATAAGCCGAATGCTTTACCAAACTTCCGCCACCGGCTCGGTAGTTAAAGGCTTTTCGGTAAGTGCCATTAACGCGTAGTGCTACTTTCTCAAAACTTAAATTAACGGCAGCTGCTACATTAAAAGCATTGTTTATGCTGCTATAAGAAGAAGTTGCGTTGGTGTAAATTTTGCGACAATGCGAAAACGCAGCCTGTTTCATTTCCATATCAAGTGCTCCTCCAATTGAAGCTCCGGTTTTACTACCCGATGCGCCATGTGTGGCGTGTATGGTTTGCAAATTATTGGGTTCTATATATATAGTTGCCGGATCCATTTTGTCGGTACAGGCTCCATAAATGCGCATACCGTTTATAGTTACATTTATTTGCCCTGCAGAATATGCCCTCAGCACCGGCTCCAAACCATAAGCTCCGCGCTTAATAAGCGAAACGCCCATCATTCGTGCCAAAACATCTTCGGTAGTGGCAAGTTTGTTTGCTTTATAGAAATTGGCAGATTGCGTGTTTTCATTGCTATGCGATTGATCGCACACAACCACTTCGCTTAACTCTAATGTTTTAAGCACTGCAGAAGAGTCTTCGAGTGTATTGCTTTGCCCGGCAGCACACTTAGAAGGTGCTGCCTGCAAAGTCAAAAAAAACAATAAACAAACAAATAGCTTCATTATGGTATTATCACATCAAAGTAAAGAGTAGAGTCGGCAACAGTTCCATTATTACTAAGCGTAAGAAATATGCGCCAATCGCCACTCATGGTAAAATTCAATTTCCCTTTGTAATGGCCGTTTTTATCTATTACCGGATTTTCGTTTAGCGGAGAGCCATGCCCCATCGAAAGCATTTGTGGATCTACGGTTACGGTGTAATTGTCGGCTGCCGGAAAACTAGTCATACTCACTTTTTTGTGAATGGCAATTTCAAAATCGTTTACGCCCACTATTGGTACAAATGGCTTTACAACGGATACAAACAATTTGGTTCCATCGTTTAGCGTAGTAATTGATTTTAGCCTGCTCAAAGCAGGCTGTGCTACATCTACATCTAAGCTGGCGGTTCCTTGCAACCCTGTTTTATTGTTCTTTACAACAACATTGAGTTTCCATGTATTTCCGGTACTGCTGGGCATAGAATATACCACAGCACATTCAAACAAACCATCGGTTGGTTTAGAATTGGTAGCATTTTCAAAAGGAGAAGAATGTTCCATTCCACCCATCATTGTCATCATAGGCAAAAGTTCAATATCAGCATCTACTTGTCTTTCGTTAGTAGCAGAATCGTACAGTGCAATAAACAAAGCATTGTAGCCTGTAAAAAAACTATCAGCAGCATACACTTCAACTCGTGTTGCAGCGCCCGCAGCATAGCCGGATGCCATCATTTTAAGGTTCGTAGGAATGGGATATTGTTTGTTGGGATTGTTTTCTTTTTTACAAGATGATAATATAATAGCTGAAAGTACAACGGCTGTTGCCGCCATAAAATAATTTTTCATAACGTGTTGTATTCAATAAAATTTAGAAAGAATGGCAACTAAGAAACGTGTTGAACTACCAATTTACAAACGTTGCCTCAATGGTAGATTGTTTATACATAGTTCAAGCTATAACACATTATGCTGGCGGGTGAAAGATATTATTGAACAAAGGAGAAACATAAAAAAATGGAGCGTAATCCGCTTGCAAAGTTTCATCCTCTTCATAAAAAGCAAAAGGCAAGCCGCCTTCCGGAATATCCATTAAAATTTCTTCGTGAAACAAAAGCGCAGCAGGAGCCGATGAGTCTTCTTGCTTATCGTGCTGCTTTAATTGTTTGGTAAGGTAACATTTACCATTGCAGTGTTTCGATTTATTTGCGCGGTTTTCGCACAACTTTACAGCAATGTATTCTTTGTTTATTAAATAACTAATTAAAACGCCTCCCTTGCCAGTACTTTCAACCATAATACCTGCCGCTAAAAACAGAATAAACAGAAGAGAAAGAAAGCTATGGGTAGTATGCTTCATTTGCAGGCAAATATAACATCCAATTATTGAGATAAAAGATGACTTACATCAGAAAATCACATGACATCCATTTTATGGAACAGGATCGTGTCCGTGCCCTCCCCACGGATGGCAACTTGCAATGCGCTTAGCAGCTAGCCATGTTCCTTTAAACACACCATGTTTGCGAATTGCCTCAATACTATATTGCGAACAAGTGGGCGTATAGCGGCACGATGGAGGCAATATAGGCGATAGAAATACTTGGTAAAACCTTATGGGCAAAACAACAATACCAATAATTATTTTTTTAACCATGCTCGAATGCAACACTAATGAATATTACACTGGTTGCATAAAACTAAAAAGCCATTGAAATTTCAATGGCTTTTTAACTATGAGATAAAGAACAAAGTTATTTAATAGATATGGTTTGCTCTTTTTCGTTTTCTCTACCGCCTAAAATAGCCGTAAGTTTTACAACTATATTGGAATCAATAGAATCAAAAGAACGGTAAAACATTTTTGAATAATAAACGCTATCAGGGCGATCGCTGAATGTCCATTTAAACTGAGTGGCATCTTTTGAACAAGAAGCATCAAACAAAATTGGCTGGTTTACATACAAGCTATCTACGCTGGTACCAACAGAAAAACATGCAGAAGGTTCTTTTCCACAAGAAGTTAAGAGTGTAACTAAGATTACAAATGCGAATGGAATTTTTAGATATTTCATTTTTAGTATCAATTTCGAAAACAAGTTTAAAATAAATTTTGAAACTGTTTGTTTATTCCTTGTAGTAATTGCCCGAAGCATTGCTGCTAAACGTAACTTGGTTGGTGGTGTCAATGTTTGCCGATGGCATTGTTACATAAATTCCGTAAGCCGCACTTCCCGAAATAGTAGAATAACTTATCTTAAAAGTTCCTGCACTGTATGCTCCGGCAACCACATTACCTTTTTGGCTAGTGTTGCCTGTAAACGAAGAAGCTCCGGCATAGCTAATATCGGCATACCTAATTTCATTCAGCGGACTATTGCTTTGGAAAGCAATTCCTTTCCATGCACCCGGCAATAACGATTCACCTGTAAGTACAATTCTTTCTGTTGCTGTTCCAATAATCTTTAAGGAAGAACTATTGGCATAATCACCAATAGTCAAGCCCTGATCCAAAGCAAATTGCACCACCACACCCGGTTGAATGGTTAGGTCTCCGGCATTGCCATAATCACCAACCACTACCGTATTTTTTACTATATAAGGTACTGCCAGTTTTTTCCAAACATGTGTGCCAACTAAAACACCGCCACGCACCAAAATTTTATTCTGTGTATTGCCTTGGTATTGGCTTCCTGCTCCATCTAAACTGTTTAATACAGTAGCTAAAGTAGAAATCGGATAATTCGCATTTTCCGTAAACTCATTATTACTAAATGCAGCAATAGGATTGTTTTGCTCCGAAACTATTCCGTCTATTAGCAGTCCATCGTAACCGCTTCCAATTATTTTGGTGTTGGTAATTTTAAGTTTTCCCGTAGCACTTACTCGCACAGCTGCTTTACTACTTAAATCACCATCAAAACTTGCACTTCCGGCATTTTCTACTGTGCAATTATTCAATTCATTTAATGGACTATTGCTCTGAAAATAAATACCCTTCCACAAACCCGGTGTAGCAGCCTTCGACTTAAAATTGATTGGTTTAGCAGCAGTGCCCACCGCTACCAATGCACCACCACTATTTACCCAAAACCCGGCATTGGCTCCACATTGAATTACCACTCCTGGTTCAATTGTAAGTTGGGCGAAAACAGATACCACACAGTCTAAAGTATAATCAATACCTTCTCCCCTATCTTTTAAAACTTTATTAGCCGTAATATCGCTACAACTAATTGCTTCTGGTTCAATGGCGGTTGTGGTAGTATCTTTTTTACAAGCACCTATTCCCAAAAGAGAAGGCACTAAAAGCGTTAATAGTATCTTTTTCATTTTTCTATTTTGGGCAAAATTGAAATAAAAAACAGCGACTATCAAAACTTCGCCTGCACAGAATAAAATTATCCACACTCATGGGAAACACTTTTGCCGAGAATTGTATGTTTGAGGCTGAAAATAACGCCATGCTTAATCAATTTACACCTACCGGCTCACAAGATACCCGCTCCGGATTTGGAGATGCCATGCATTATCTTGGAAAAACCAATCCAAACGTTGTAGCACTTTGTGCAGACCTTACAGGTTCATTAAAGTTAGATGCTTTTTTAAAGGATTTTCCTGAGCGCTTTATTCAATGTGGAATTGCCGAAGCAAACATGATGGGTATCGCTGCCGGATTAACCATTGGCGGCAAAATTCCCTTTGCCACTACCTTTGCAAATTTTGCCACCGGAAGAGTTTACGATCAAATCCGCCAATCAATTGCATACAGTGGTAAAAATGTAAAAATAGCCGCATCGCATGCCGGATTAACCTTGGGCGAAGATGGTGCTACCCACCAAATTTTAGAAGATATTGGTTTGATGCAAATGTTGCCCGGCATGACCGTTATTAATCCTTGCGATTACAACCAAACCTATGCTGCCACAGTTGCCGCAGCCGCTCACCAAGGCCCGGTTTATCTACGCTTTGGGCGCCCCAAATGGCCTATATTTATTCCTAAAGATTTACCTTTTGAAATTGGTAAAGCACTGGTAATGAATACCGGAAGCGATGTTACCATTTTTGCAACAGGGCATTTGGTTTGGAAGAGTATTGAAGCTGCCAAGCAATTGACAGAACAAGGTGTTTCAGTAGAACTTATCAATATTCACACCATTAAGCCATTAGACGAAACTGCCATACTCACATCGGTAGCAAAAACCAAATGTGCAGTAGTTGCAGAAGAGCATAATGTAATTGGCGGATTAGGAAGCAGCATTGCTACCTTACTGGCAAAAAAACATCCGGTGCCCATTGAATTTGTAGCCGTAAACGACAGTTTTGGAGAAAGCGGAACTCCAGATCAGTTATTACAAAAGTATGGCTTAGATACCTCTAACGTAATTGAAGCCGCACAAAAAGTAATTCAGAGAAAATAAATACATTCAAAATTATTTTGCTCCTAAAAAAGCATGTAAAAATTAGAATAAATGAGCGATAGCGAACTGTTAGATTTGTTTCATGCCGGGCAACGCGAAAAAGCATTTACACTGCTTATGGAAAAATACCAAGAGCGCGTGTATTGGCATATTCGCAGAATGGTATTAAACCACGATGATGCCGATGATGTACTACAAAATACCTTTGTAAAGGTATGGCGTGCACTCGAAAACTTTCGTGCTGATTCTCAATTTTATACCTGGCTCTATCGCATTGCTACCAACGAAGCCCTCAACCACTTAAATGTAAAAAAGAAAAAAGCAGCCATTCCATTTGAAGGCAACTCCGGCAACAACGATGATGAAGACAATAATTTCGGCCCTGCCAACTACCTTAAAAGCGACCCTTATTTTAATGGCGATGCCATTGAACTTAAACTCCAAAAAGCAATAGACACCTTGCCTGAAAAACAAAAACAAGTATTCTTATTGCGCTACTACGATGAAATGCCCTACGAAGAAATGAGCGAAGTGCTCGGCACCAGCGTTGGAGCACTAAAAGCATCGTATCACCACGCTGCACAAAAAGTAGAAGCATTTTTATTAAAAGAAGATTAAACCTTTTAGCATTTATTATATCTCATAGCCGGATTTTTAGCACAATGAAAAACAGGAGCGAAATACAAAACGAACTAAAAGCAATAGCACCAACGCTTTCGGGCTTGGAGCCTAGCAATTCGTTTGCCGTTCCGGAAAACTATTTTTCGCAATTACCAGCAACCGTGCTTTCTAGAATTAAGGAAGAAGAGGCTTGGGAACAATTGCCAGACCCAGCACTTTCTCCATTGTTGCAATCGCTCCGGAAAAAGCAATCTTTTGAACTGCCCCAACAATACTTTCAAACAAGTGCAGCAACGGTTCTTTCCCATATAAGAAAAGAAGAAGTACAGCAGGAACTTAAAGAAATTGCTCCGCAATTAGCCACATTGCCTAAGCAACAAGCTTTTGCAGTGCCGCAAAATTACTTTAAGCAACTGCCTTCACAAGTATATGCACAACTTCAAACCCGGCACCCGCAAACCTCATCGGCCAATTTGTGGTGGAATAAGATAAACGAAACTATTGATTCGCTTATAGCGCCACTTTTTAAACCGCAATTGGTATTTGCATTTGCATCGTTGTTTTCGGTAGCTATTGCCATTTGGTTTCTGCAAACCAAAAGCGAAAGAAGCATTGGTACCGTTGCAGCATTAGATAATCAGCTAGACCGCATAAGCACCGCAGAGGTAAACAACTACATTTCTATGAATTTAGATGAGTTTGATGAGTATTCTATAAAGAAAAAAGTGGGCGAAATACACAGTGTAGTAATAATAAACGAGCAAACAATAGATGAAAAGAAATTAGAGGAAATACTACTGCACGAATTAGACGAAGACATGATATTAGATTTACAAAAACACCAACAAAAAAACAGGGTAATATGAAAAACATAACCATAACTATTTGCCTACTACTTTTTGCGTTTACCAAATCAAGTTTGGCGCAAAACGATCGCGTAGAATCGCTACGCGTTGCATTCATAACAGATTATTTGCAATTAACACCTCAGGAAGGTCAAAAATTTTGGCCTATCTACAACCAATACAGAGGCGAATTTAAAACACTAAGGCAAGCATATCGCCTAGATGCAGCAGGCGAAGACGACCCACAATTTGCCGATAAAAAAATGGAATTTGACCAAAAAAAATTAGACCTTCAGAAAAAATACCGTCCACAATTTGAACAAGCAATTGGAGCTAAAAAATTTGGCCTTTTACTAAGTGCCGAAGAGAAGTTTAAAAAAGAATTACTGCGCAGATTACAAGAAAATCGAAAATAGTTTGATGCAGCAACATTAACTTACGGCTGCTTCATTTCCATAAAAGTTTGAAGAATAATTGTAGCGCTTACTCTATCAATAATTTCTTTTTGCTGGCGTGTTTTTTTATTTACGCCACTAGCTAGAATTGTCTGCGATGCAATTTTAGAAGTAAAGCGTTCATCTACTCTATAAATTTTTATATCGGGAAATTTTTCTTCCAACCAAGTAACAAAAATACCTATCTCGGTTTCAATTTCATTCACAGAAAAATCGCGGGTAAATGGTTTGCCAACTACAAAGGCTTCAACCACCTCTTTGGCACAGTACGATACCAAAGTTTTTTTCAACGTCTTAGTTTCTACAGTTTCTAATGCGCTGGCTATTATTTTTAATGGATCGGTTACTGCCAAACCGGTTCTTTTTTTCCCATAATCAATTGCCAAAATCCGCCCCATACGCAAAGTGAAGAATGCAATGTTAGGTTAAAAATTTTAGTTACGTTTGCCATAAGCATATTTTACAAACAACAGACGAATGAACTTTAGAAAATCGGCCACAGCGCTGCTATGTTTCTTGGCAAGCAGTATATATGGTTTTGCTCAATTATTACCCAATGAATATACTTTAGGAAAAGAAAGACACTTACATGTTACTCAAGGTGTTTTATACGATAATGGCGGCAAAAATTCCGAACTTAAAAATGAATATTTCATTACCACGCTGCATGGCGAAAATCAATTAGAGGTATATTTTGAAACCTTCAATATTCCCGATGGGGCTTCTTTAAAAGTTTACAGAGGAAAAGATACCGATGGAGAGTTGTTAGGAATTTTTCACGATGCTAAAATTCCCAACTTAAAAGGTAAAATCTTAACGTTTGAATTTTTCCCTTCAAAGCATTTAGCAAAAGGAAACTACAAGATAAGAGGCCAGGTAAAATCTACCCCACAAGAAAAAAGCGGAGCAGCACGCAGCCAACCCGCCAGCGATTGTGTGGGCGCCATTCCACTTTGCCAAAACCTTACCGCTGTTGCACTTGGCGGTCTTTATACCGACCTTGGAGCCGTGAATGACGATGATGGCAGTTGCTATGGAGGCACAGGCTCCGGTGGCTCAGTGTGGTATTCTTTTCAACCACAAGCAAATGGAGCACTAGACTTTACAATTACTCCCACCGGAAGCACCGATTACGACTTTGTACTTTGGGATATCACCTCAGGTTGCGGCAATGGACAACGCCAACAAGTTAGTTGCAACTACTCCCAATATACAGGCAA
This sequence comes from Chitinophagales bacterium, assembly GCA_019638515.1. Taxonomy (NCBI): domain Bacteria; kingdom Pseudomonadati; phylum Bacteroidota; class Chitinophagia; order Chitinophagales; species Chitinophagales bacterium. The sequence continues at coordinate 155,063 of JAHBTS010000002.1, forward strand.
CACAGGTATAAGCAGTGTTAACTGTAGTGAAAGTTATGGCACCTGTACCGGCAACGATTGCTCTTCCGATAGTAAAGGCTCAGATTGTAATCGTTTTAATCGAAGACCAACCGTAAACTCCACGCACAAGTATGCCGTTTGTATCAATTTCTACAGCGGCTCAAACGATGGTTTTACCATTCAATTTAAAAACGAAACAAGCTCGGTAAACATTACAGACGTTACACCTCCGGTAATTCTGAATGCCTCGGCAAATGCTTGTCCAACTGCCGCTCAATTTGAATTGCTTTTTTCTGAGTATGTAGATTGCAGCACTATACAAGCTGCCGATTTTTCTATTCCCGGTCATACAGTTTCATTAAATCCACTTAACTGCACCAACAATAGTACCAATAGCGTAGCCGTTACTGTAACGCCACCCCTCTCCATCGGCACTTATGCACTGCACGCTCAAGATATTTTAGACTTATGCGGGAATAATATGAATACCAATTTCAACATTGTAATTGGTACTAGCCCAACAGCTACTGCAAGTTCGAGCGGAGGTATATGCCGCAGTCCCGGATTTTTAGGAATTGGTTATACCTATACGCCCGCTTCGCAAACGCTTACCGCAACCGGAGGTGGATTTTACAAATGGAGCGATGGGCAAATAGGTGCAAGTGTATCAGTATCGCCTAAAACTACTACTACCTATACCGTTACCGTAACTCAAGGCGCTTGCCCCGCTACGGCAACCGTAACCGTTCCGGTTGAAGATGCTCCCACAATAAATATTCCCGACCAAACTATTTGCACCGGAGAGTCTAAAACACTTACAGCTACAGGAGGTGGCTCCTACCAATGGTACACCAATCCTTCATTGTTTGGAAACGGAACTGCCATTCCCGCACCTGCAGGCACAAATGCATCCATTACCGTTAGCCCCTCTTCAACCACTACTTATAGAGTAGTAGTAACCAGCCCTGCAGGCTGCAAAGGCCAAGACGATGTAAAACTAACTATAGTAAATACCAATTGCTGTAATGCAACAATTGCACCTGCCGGTCCATATTGCACATCCGATGCACCTAAAATACTAACTGCCGGAACCTCCGGTGGCACTTGGAGCGGCACAGGAATAAGCAATGCTTCAACGGGCGAGTTTAGTCCGGCAGTTTCCGGTGCCGGATCTTTTAAAGTCTATTATACTTTAGCTTGTGGCTCTTTAGATTCTGCTACAATTGTGGTGCAGGTTTGTACTCCTCTTGTTGTTTGCAAGCAACCTAATGGAAATTTAACAGCATCTGGCGGTATTAGTCCTTATACATGGGAAAGCCAATCAACAATACAAGATTGTAGCAGTTGCCCTGGCGGCAATTGTATTCCGTTTATTTGTCCCGGCACTCCAACTACTACATGGACAGGTTTTGGAAGCACTGCAACCGTTACACCTCCGGGAACTTACCCCATCCGCGTGCGCGATAGTGGCGGCAATGTAATTAGTATTGCTTCGCTTGCTTCCGTAAATCCATGTAGCACATGCCCAAGCATTACCGTTTCTGTACAAAACAAACAAGATGCAAACTGCCAAAGCGCCAATAGTGGCTCTGCCACATTTACGGCAACCGGAGGTAGTGGTTCTTATACCTATACTTGGAGTCCAAACGTAAGTTCTACCGCTACTGCCAATAGCTTAGCAGCAGGTACTTACAATGTAACAGCTACCGATGCCAATAACTGCACCGGAACCGGAACTGTAACTATTGGAGTACCTACCACTCCTACCCTAACTCTTAGCAACCAAACCAACCCTGCTTGCGGGCAAGCCAATGGCAGCGTAAGTATTACACTTGCAGGTGGCACCGCCCCTTATATTGCAACAATAGATAATGGACAAGGCGCTCCGGTTACTCAAAACATCCCCATAGCAGGAACAGCACCTGTAAATAACTTAGCTGCGGGAACTTACATTATCACTATTCGCGATGCTAATAATTGCACAGCAACACAAACCTTAACGCTAATAGCACCCAATGCTCCTGTAATTGGCACACCAACTACTTCTAATGAAACCTGTAGCGGACAAAACAACGGAGCACTTACCTCTGCAACCGTTACGGGGGGCACCGGAACGCTGCAATGGAGCTATGCCCTGGCAGCCACGCCCGGTAATATAACAGCAATAGTTTCTTTTCCGGTAAATAATCTTGCTCCTAATAATTATGTATTAAAAGTACAAGATGCCAATGGTTGCGCAGATACAATTCAATTTGTAATAGCAGCAGGGCCTAACTGTTGTAACTTAACTTTGGATATTGCAACAATTCAACCTAATTGTGGGCAAAACTCTGGTTCCATTACAATAACACCATCTCCATCCGGCACCTATAGTTATACTTGGAACAATTCTCTACCCAATCAAGCAACACAAAGCAGTTTAGCCGCTGGGCAATACCTTGTAACTGTTGCAGAGGTTGGCAATCCTGCTTGTAGTGTAGATACTGTAATTAACCTAAATAATAGCAATGGCCCAAGTATTGCATTTAGTAATAAAGTAGAACCGGGCTGCGGCACAGCCAACGGCAGTGTAAGTGCTACTTTAGCAGGCGGTTCAGCACCTTACACCATTACAATTGATGATGGGCAAGGTGCGCCACAAACTCAAGTAATACCAATAGCTGGCACTGCACCCGTTACAGGAATGGCAGCAGGCACCTATATAATTTCAGTAACTGATGCCAATAATTGTACTGCAACACAAACAATTGTTTTTACTGCTCCTAATTCACCCGTAATTACCTCTATCAACGCAACTGCCGAAACTTGTTTTGGCGACAATAACGGTACGGCCAACGTAAGTGTAAACGGAGGAACCGGAACACTTATTTATGCATGGAGCAATGGAGCAAGCAGTGCAGCTATTGCTAATCTTGCACCCAATACATACTCAGTAACCATTACCGATGCTGCCAACTGCACCGCTTCAGGAAATATCACAGTTGCTGCGGGACCTGTTTGCTGTACATGGAATATTAGTGCGGCTATAGTTCAACCATCGTGTGGCGCCAATGATGGCAGTATAAACATTACTGTTTTACCGATAGCTACCTATACTTACACATGGAGCAATAATGCCATTACAGCCAACAATTCAAATATAGCCGCAGGCAACTATAGTGTAACCATAACCAATACAGCCAACAGTTGTGTAAAAGATACTTCTTTCAGTTTATCTAATCCCAATGCACCTACCGTAAGTGGCGTAAATGCTACTGCTGAAAGTTGTGCAGGTGGAGATGGCGCTATTAGTATTACTGCAACTGGCGGTACAGGAACATTAACAGTTACCTGGAGCAATGGCGCTACCGGAAACAGCATTACTAATTTAAGTGCCGGAACCTACAACTATACCATTACCGACAATAATAACTGTATGGTTACTGGCGATACTATTGTGGCTCCGCCTACCGGATGTTGCAACCTGCAATTAACAGCTATTGCAAACAATACAGACTGTTCGGGAGCCAATGGCAGTATTCAAGCCAATATTGCAACGGCAGGAATTCCGCCATATACTTTTAGCATAGATGGAAACACTTACCAATCTTCATCCAACTTCTTAAACCTAACAGCAGGAAACTATGTAGTATTTGCAAAAGATTCCACTAGTTGTATTGATACAGTTCATGTAACCATTGGCAGCATTGCTAATACTTTGAGTGTAGCCTTAAATGTTGTGCAACCTGGATGTGCCGGAGTAAATGCCGGAAGTATTACTGCAAATGCCACAGGAGGAAATGGAACTATAACTTATGTATGGAACACAGGAGCCATGGCAGCAGCTATACAAAACCTTAGTGCCGGGAAGTATGTTGTAACTGTAAGCGATTCATTAGGATGCTCCGTAAAAGATTCAGCTACACTCCTATCTGCACAACCCGTAACAGTAAACATAGGTAACGATGTTAGCTTTTGCCAAGGCGATAGCTCCACGCTTGCTGCCCCTGCCGGATTTGCAACATACGTATGGAGCAATGGTAGTACTGTGGCAACCACAACGGCAAACACAGGAGGAATATACAGCGTAACCGTAACCGATATAAACGGTTGTACCGCCAGCGATTCTTTACAAATTACCATACTGCCTACACCTATTATCGAGTTACCGCAAGATACCACCGTGTACGAAAACAATGCCGTACGCTTGCATCCGGTTATCACAAACGGCTCATCGCCCGCCACCTACTTATGGCAGCCCAATATTGATATATCGTGCAACGATTGCGCCCACCCAATTGCACACCCGGCAGATACCATTACGTATCACTTAACTTATATTGGTTCCAACCAATGCCGTGCCACAGCGCAGATTACAATAAATGTGAAAATAGGCGGTACTATTTATATGCCCAATGTGTTTTCGCCCAATAACGATGGCAACAACGATATTCTTTTGCCACTCGGAATTGGTATAAAAACCATTCAATGGAAAGTGTTTAATCGTTGGGGCGAAATGGTATTTGTTTCAAGCAATGAAAATATTGGTTGGGATGGCACATACCAAGGTGTATTGCAGCCTGCAGGTACTTATGTTTATTTGCTGCAAGTTACCTTCTTCAACAAAAGCACTCATAACTACAAAGGCAGTTTTACATTAGTTCGCTAATGTTTCTACTTGGTACTTTTAGAAGTTAGAATATTGCTTTTAATGGTTAAAACAGTTTGCTTAGGCTCTGTATTTGCTTCAACCGTAATGGTTTTAGATTGTTCACCTTCTTTGCCATTGCTATCAAATTCCACATCAAGTTCTGCCGATTTGCCTGGAGCCAACGGCTCTCTTGGATAGCTTGGAACCGTGCAGCCGCATGAGCCAATGGCATTTACTATAACTAAATTTTCGTTGCCCGTGTTGGTGAACTTAAACTTGGTTTTAACCTTATCGCCCTGTTTAATTGTTCCAAAATCGTGCTCCATTTTATCAAACGAAATAGTAGTGGATGGTATATTGGTTGGCGGATTTTGCAACTGCTGATTAGCTACACTGTGGGCATCTTGAAAATAAACGCGTCCTTCCACCTCTGCCACTTTTCGCTCTAAAGTAGCAAGCCTTAAATCTTGCTGCTCCAACTTTTCGTTTGAAACATAATACACGCCCACCGCAGCGCAGATTGCAGCAATGGATGTAAAAAGCAATACATTTTTCATATAAGAAGAGTTAATTTCTACGAAGTAAAAATATACTGTTTTGCATAAGAAAACAGCAAAACAATTCTAAAACAATTTGAAGATGCGGTTAGAAAGGATAACCAATTGCTAGGTTAAATTGTCCTTTTCTGATTGTCCATTTATTATTGCTATCAATGCGCGGATCTCGAATTGGCACCCCGTAATCGAGCCTAATTACAAAGTAGTTAAAATCTAATCTTAAACCGGAACCAAAGTTTACACCAAATTCATTCACAAATCTATTCCACTCAAAGTTGCCCTTAGGGCGCGAGGGGTCGTTGCGCACCAGCCAAATATTTCCGGCATCCATAAAGAAAGCACCTTTCAACCATTTGTAAATATCGAAACGCAATTCAATATTCATTTCAAGTTTTATATCGCCTGTTTGGTCCACAAAAAGCGAAGACTGGTTGCTGCTCGGATTATCTATTTGAATAGTGCTGTCGCGATAGCCACCGGGGCCAATTTCTCTAATTTGGAAACCGCGCAAACTATTTAATCCCCCTACAAAAAATTGCTTGTTATAGGGCAACTGTTGCGAATTGCCATACGGCACACCAATACCAATATACTGCCGCATCACAAACTGGCTGTGGCGGTTTAAACGAAAATAGTTTCTAAAATCAAATTCAAAACGAACGTATTGCGAAAAGGGTCTCTTAAAAATAGTAAACGTTTGGTTGGGCGAATAGCCTTTGTTAGCAGCTATAAAACCAAGTTCCAATAAATTGCCGGCCGCTTCACCTGCACATTTAAGATACGTGTACCAAATATCGTATTTACTTTTTTGGTTGGTGAGTATAAAAGTGTAATTGCTTCCCCAAATAATTTGCTCGTTGTAGCTTCGGCTCAGTGCCGGTCTTTTGTTTAAGAAGCTTACAAAAGAATCTTCTTTATTTATGAAATAGAAGTTCACAAAGGTTGGATTGTAGTAATGCCGAACTAATTTTCGGGCGCTCCATTCATAACCGTAAGTAACACCTATATTATGCGCATTGTATAATGAGTAATTGCTAGGAAAATCGCGTCTTATCTCGTAATTGTATCGTGCATTTATTCTCGTTTTAGGATTAGTGTTGGCATGTATTTTAGGTTTCCACGGCACTAAAAACCTATTTAGATAATATGTAACATCTAAGGTAACATCTACGGTGTTTATGCGATCTTTAGATACAATCTTAGATTGCTTTTTACTAAAATTTAATTGCACGTTGGCACTGGCATCAATGTTCAACTGGTCGGCACCTTTGGCCAAATTGCGGTTGCGATAACCAACATTAGCACCTAAACCGGTGAGCCCTTCAAAGTTATGGTTTAAGTTTACGCCTCCTGTAAGGGTTTGCTTTTTGGCGGGCGTTAAATACACAAACGCATTTAGCAAGTTGGTATCGCGTTTGCTGCGCTGCATTTCTATACTTACAAATTTAAATGCGCCTAATTCGTTTAAGCGCGTTAAACTTTTACTGTAGTTATCCTGAGTAAAAAGTTCTCCCTCCCTAAAGAAAATGGCATCGCGCAAAATTCTCTTTTTAAATATCTCTTTCTTTTGAACAAACCTGAATTCTTTTAGTGCCGTTGTATCATACTCATCGTTTAGTGTAAGTGGACTGCCGTGTTCGTAATCGGTAAACACAATTACTTTATTCAGCCTAAACGGTTTGTGTTCAATTCCATCTATCGGTTGGTTTACCTTAATGCGCACATCTACTGTATGCGCTTCGCGGTTAGTATCTAAATCAAAAGTAACGTATTCCTTATTAAAGAAATAAAAGCCACTATTGCGCAAGTCGTTTTCTATCCTGCTGCGCTCAGCTTTAAGTGTGGTTACATCAAATCTTTCACCTGAATGCAGCAGGGTATGTTCGGATCGTACTTGGGTGATTCCCTCGCTGGTGGTATTGCCCATGGGAAAACGAATAGCACCCAAAGTCCATACTCTGCCCGGATCTATTTTAAAAGTTATGGAAGTTCTTCGCTTCTTATTGGTTTTGGTTTCGTACGAAACGTTGTTTTCGAAATAACCATAATTCCACAAATAATTTTCCATTAAAACTTCTGTTTTAGAAGCAATAAGCGAATCGAAAACTACAGGCGGCTCCCCTACTTTAGTTTTTATCCATCGGTTAAACTTATTGTCTTTACCTTTTGATGCCGTGAGGTAAAACCATAACCTAAACGGAAAAATTCCCAAAAACCTTTTATTGGGCTTTTGCAGCATGATGGTGGTTAAATCCTCGCGCAACTTATCGCGCTCCGCCACCTTTACAATACGCTTTACATCTACTTTATTACGCAGTAAAAGATTCTTGCCTTCGGGTAAAGTTTTAGTTACCGAACATGCCGATGTTGAAAGCAATACAGCTCCCAATAATATTAAACACCAATTGCTGAACGAAATTCCTACTTTCGACACTCGAACGCAAATATGCTTACAAAAACGAAAATTAAGTTTCTTCTTTCACTGCAACATAAAAAATACCGCCAATTAAGTAACCGATTTATTGTTGATGGAGATAAAACAGTACGCGAATTATTTAATTCACCTTTACAGGTGGAAACCTTATATGCAGAACCTTGGTGGCTTTGGAAAAACAAACACGTTTATTCCGATTCCGTTGAAATTGTGGAAGTAAGCGAAAAGGAACTCAGCCAAATTTCAACCCTGCAAGCCCCCACAGGCGTATTGGCGGTAGCCCACATTCCCACTTCCGAAAAACCCAAACTCGAAAGAGGCAAAATAACCTTAGCCCTAGATGACATAAACGATCCCGGCAACCTCGGTACCATTATTCGCATTGCTGAATGGTTTGGAGTAAAAACCATTTTTTGCAACGAGCACTGTGTAGATGCCTATAATCCAAAAGTTGTAAATGCCGCCAAAGGCTCTTTGTTTAGAACCAACTTATTTTATGGTTCACTACAAGAATTGTTTGAAAAAAGTAAGGCTCCGGTATTTGGTGCTGTTTTAAACGGCAACAACATTTACCAAACCGATTTACCACACGAAGGCATACTTTTAATTGGCAGCGAATCGCACGGCATATCCGATGAATTGCTCCCCTTCTTAAAATTAAAGATCTCTATACCCGGCACGGGCAATACAGAATCGCTCAATGCTGGCGTAGCTACCGGAATTATGCTTTCAGAATTTTACCGAAGGGTTCACCACAACTGTTGATATTTTTTAAGAGGCTGTTAAAGCCTTTGTATATCAGCACTTCGAGCCCCGTAGCGCTAACTGCCTAATGAATAAGACATAGAAAAAAGGTAAATAATTCTACTTTTGAAAGCAACTAAACATATTGTGTATGGCTTACAAAATTAGCGTTCAAAAAATTGCGCAATCACGCATTGGAGAAGTGGACTTTAAAAATCTTCCCTTTGGAAAGCATTTTGCAGACCACATCTTTATTGCCGACTACTATAATGGCGATTGGCACGATTGCCGCATTGTTCCTTTTGGAGATTTTACAATGCACCCTGCTACATCGGCTTTACACTATGGACAGGCTTTGTTTGAAGGCTTAAAAGCCGAGCGTGATGCTGATGGAAATCCCATTGTTTTTCGTCCCAATAAAAACTTACAACGCCTCAATATATCGGCTGAAAGAATGGCAATGCCTACTTTTCCCGAAGAATTATTCTTTACGGCAATGGATAAGTTATTGAGTTTAGATAACAATTGGGTGCCGCGCGAGCCTAATTCATCGCTGTATATTCGCCCTTACATGTTTGCCACCGAAAAATATGTTGGTATTAAAGTAGCAGAAAATTACCGCTTTGCCATGTTTAGCTGCCCTGTGGGCGCATACTACTCTAAGCCGGTAAAAGTATTTGTACACCACCATTATGTACGTGCGTTTCCGGGAGGAGTTGGCTTTGCAAAAGCAGCAGGAAACTATGGCGCTTGTATGATGCCCATGCGCGATGTACAAAAAATGGGTTACGACCAAAATCTTTGGTTAGATGGTATTCACCATAAATACTTACAAGAAATTGGTACCATGAATATTTTTGTAATCATTAATGGCATCATTATCACACCTTCGCTCGAAGCCGGAACAATCTTAGACGGTGTTACGCGCGACAGTATGATTCGCCTTGCCGAAGACGAAGGCTATATTGTGCAAGAACGCGATATTTCAATTGACGAAGTTATCAATGCTTACCACGAAGGTTCTTTAGAAGATATGTTTGGAACAGGTACTGCAGCAACCATTGCGCCTATTCAAACATTCCATTACAAAGGCGAAGATTACGAACTACCTCCGGTAGAAGGGCGTGAAATATCTAATAAACTGAAAGCAAGATATTTTGATATCCGTTCCGGAAAAGCAGAAGATGTATTTGGTTGGCTACACACAGTTCCGGTAGATGTATTTCAAGTTTAAACTTTATTAGCACTTATTGCAATTGCGCATTAAAATATTTTCATCACCAAATCGTTTAATTACACAAAACAAAAATTATGGCCTTACAATTAACTGACAGCAATTTTGAACAAACAGTATTAAAAAGCGATAAAATTGCCATTGTAGATTTTTGGGCAGAATGGTGTGGTCCGTGCCGCGCTATTGCTCCTATTGTAGAAGAACTTTCTAAAGAATATGAAGGTAAAGCTGTGGTTGGTAAAGTAGATGTAGATAGCAATCCGGAAACAGCTATGAAATATAGCATCCGCAGTATTCCAACCGTATTGTTTATTAAAAACGGACAAGTAGTAGATAAACACGTTGGAGCGGCTTCAAAACATCACTTTGTTGAAATTTTGAAAAAACACCTAAACTAACTTTTGCTTTTATATTGGAAGTTTAGACTGCTTCTGCATTAAGTTGTGGAAGCAGTTTTTTTATGCCTAAACACAGCCTTTCAGTTTCCAATCTTCATAGGCACAAACCGTTTTCAGTTTTTACAAAACAAAAAAGGCTGTTTCTAATTATAGAAACAGCCTTTTAAGCAAAGAGATAAGCGTTTATTTCACAATAACTCGTGAGATGTTCTTAACAACACCATTGCTGCTAATTTTTACAATATAAACTCCGGTGGCTGCTTGATTCAACTTCAACGAAGTAATTTTATTTTGCAATGGCAATGCAGCTACTTGCTGACCCATTTGATTATACACTTCAACCATAGAATTACTTTCAACATTGTCTGTTTTAATAAAGAACTCCCCGGTATTTGGATTAGGATAAATACTAACGGCAAACGGTACGTTAATTTCCGAAACTCCTGTTGGAGCCACAGGTGCAGCATCAGGGAAATTACTGCAAACCATTGGATACAAGAAGTTTCTTGCCAAAGTATCAACTTCAACCATTTTTCCTAAATCGCTATTCCAAGGGCAATGGTCGTCATTGGGGAATGTTTTAAGTTCGTGATGCACATTGCGATTGGCTAATGCTGTATCCATACTTCCTGAACCATATAAAGTAACTAAAGTAAAAGAGTTGTAAGGTGGGTAGCGATAAACCTGGTCATAGTAGTAAGGAACCGTTTTATCTTGGTCGCCATGAGCCATAAAAATTGGTTGTTCATTGGCATCGGTAATCCAAGAAGTTTTGTTTACACCACCGGCCAAAGACACTACTGCTTTTACATTAGAGGCATATCCTGCATTTCCGCTGTTGCCATCTAATCCGCCATAGGCAAGCATGGTATCTCTAACATAGCTTGGCAATTCATTTAAATCATCAATGTACGCATAATGTACCGAAAGAACGGCTCCGGCAGAGTTTCCACCAATAAACATAAAATTGGTATCTACTTTATAGGTATTGGTAGTAGCTGCATCTTTTGCCATATAGCGCATAGCAGCTTTAGCATCAGAAATTGCCCATACTACTTCGCGCAACATTTTGGTAGAGTCTGCTAAATCGGTAATGCCGGCTAAGCGATATTGAATAGAGGCAGTAACAAAACCTCTTTTAGCAAAAGATTTCTTCATATAGTTTACTGCTACATCGGCATCTTTATCGCCACTGGTGAAGCCACCTCCGTGTATCAACAGCAATAAAGGTCTGCGGCTCGAAGTATCGTTTTTAGGATAGAAAATATCCATTTTGTTTCTATCGCTACGCACATTGGTATATTCAACTTCTACACTATCTACTGTAAATAATTCTTCTTTAAAGCGAGCGGTGTTACAGCTTGGCCCTCCGGAAAGTGCATTGCATACTTGGCGGTACAAAAAGGTTTTGGTTAAATCATCTACCTGATTAAACTTTGTAGCATTACCTTCCCATGGCACATGCCCATCGCCAGGAAATAACAATACATCATTGTCTATTCCCAAATTCAGTATTCTTGGCTGCATAGAACCTGTGCCGCATAATGTTACAGGTGTTAAACCATTCTGAGCATTTGCACAGTAGTATGGAACCACATTATCGGTAGTACCGTGAAAACTAACCATTGGAATATTGCCTGCACTAATCCAAGAAGTATCGTTTATACCTCCGGCCAAATTTACAATGGCATTTATTTTAGAAGAATATCCGGCATTACCGCTATTTCCTTCAAAACCACCATTATTGTTTAATGCAGTTTTAATAGCTGCGGTTGTAACTTCATTTACGCTATCTATATAACCTAAATGAACAAACAACACAGCTCCGGCAGAGTTACCTCCTCCAAAGATTAAATTTGGATTTATCTTGTATTTATTGGAGTCGGCTGCATCTTTTCTAAAATAGCGAATAGCAGCCTTACCATCGCTGATAGCTTTTATTACCACATCGTAAGCAGTAGATGCGCCTAGCATATCTGTGATTGTACCTAAGCGATAATCTATAGAAGCAGTTACATAGCCTCTTTTTGCAAAGCGCTGTGCCAATGATGTTACCGTAGATTCATTTCTATCGCCACCAATAAAACTTCCTCCGTGTGCAAACACAATTACCGGTCGCTGCGAAGCAGTATCGCCCTGCGGCTGGTAAATATCCATTTGCTGGTTGGTTGAAGAATACGTAACCGTTGTTTTGGTGAAGCCCGGAAATACACTATCAATGTATCTGCCGCTTCCGCTGCAAACTTGTGCTGCTACTACTGTTGAAAACAGTGAACCCACAGCCAAGCTCATCCATTTAATTTTTGTAGAAAATTTCATTTGTTACCGATTTATTAATTGAATGTGAATGTAAAATTTTATTGAAGAGAACAATGTGTGTCCTAAAAAAGATATTCCGTTTTAACTATCTTAAAACTACGGCTTTTCCATTACAGTGCCGCAGTTTTTACAAGTGCGCAATGTTTCAGACTCATAAAATTTATTCATAATAACGGGAAGATCTTTTACAATATCGTGTACAGGCAACTTTTCTTCATACAATAAACTACTGCAACTTTCGCAATACCACTGGAAAGCATCCAACATATCTGCAGGACGTTTTATCTCCATTACCAAACCCACACTATTGGCGGGGCGTCTGGGAGAATGCGGCACTTTGGGGGGCAACAAGAATATTTCACCTTCATTTATATGTATGTCCACAATTTTGCCATCTTCTACAATTTTTACCACTATGTTTCCTTCTAACTGGTAAAAAAACTCTTCAGTTTCATTGTAATGAAAATCCTTTCGCTTATTGGGGCCACCCACCACCATTACAATAAAGTTTTCATTGTCTTTATACACCACTTGGTTCATTACCGGAGGTTTCAATAAGTGGCGGTGTTCTTCTATCCACTTTGTAAAACTAAAAGGCCGCTGAATCATAAAACTTATTTTAAAGCAATAGTATAAAAAGCGTACTACATTATTATTGCACCAATGAATTATACGCAGGCAATAGATTATTTAACCAATCAACTTCCCATGTTTCAGCGTGTGGGAGCAGCGGCATACAAAGCAAACCTGCATAACATTATGCAGTTATGTAGTTTACTGGGCAATCCTCAAAAAGACCTGCAATGTATTCATGTGGCAGGAACCAACGGCAAGGGCTCGGTAACACATATTGTTGCATCGGTATTGATTCATGCAGGATATACAGTGGGCATTTACACTTCGCCTCATTACCTCACTTTTAGGGAGCGGATTAAAATTGGAAATGCATTTATTGAAGAAGATTTCATTACCGATTTTGTATCTAAACACCTGTTGCTTTTTAAAAAAGTAGATGCCTCTTTTTTTGAAATCACCACTGCCATGATGTTTGAGTATTTCAAGCAAAAAAAAGTAGATTATTGTATAATAGAAACAGGGCTTGGCGGGCGTTTAGACTCCACCAATATTATTGAACCTCTTCTATCGGTAATTACCAACATAAGTTTTGACCATCAGCAATTCTTGGGCAATACATTAACTCAAATTGCAACAGAAAAAGCAGGCATCATTAAAAAAAATACTCCTGTGGTTGTTGGAGAACGCCAACCCGAAACAGAAATGGTGTTTATGCAAAAAGCTAAAGAACAAAATGCTACAATTTACTTTTCTCACGAAATAAATAATGCTACCTCTTTCGAAGAACAAAGTATAAGCGGTACATACTTGCATACCGGTGGCATACCTTATACATATCAAACCGACTTATCTGGAGCATATCAGCAAAAAAACATTCAAACGGCTTTGGCTGCGTTAGTTGTATTGCAAAAACATGGCATAGAAATATCGCATAAAGCATTTCAAAACGGATTGGAAAATGTATGTGCTACCACATATTTTATTGGTCGCTGGATGCAAGTAAAAAACAATCCAAAAGTAATTTTAGACAGCGCCCACAACGAGGCCGGTATTCGTAACTTATTAGCACAATTGGCACAAAACCATTTCACCCAACTGCACTTTGTTTTTGGTACTGTTGCCGATAAAGATACTGCTCCCGTACTAAGCCAACTGCCACTCAATGCTACTTACTACTTTTGTAAGCCCAACGTGCCGCGCGGCAAAAACGAAAAAGAACTCTCAGAGGCTGCACAAGCATTTAAACTCAAGGGCAGCCATTTCTCCAATGCCAAAGCAGCATTAGACGAAGCGCTAAAAAATGCCGTACCTACCGACTTAATTATAGTTGCAGGCAGCATTTTTTTAGTGGCCGACATATTAAACTCTTTTCCTTTTTTAACTGAAAAAGAATAGTTCCGGCATCCATAATTCCAAAATAAAAATATTTCTTTCGCGTTTTGGTTGCTTACTTTGCAATCGGAAACTCTTGTAAATCCATTTAAAAAAAATCATTCATGAAGAAGGTGCTTCTTGCCATTGGGCTACTTTTTGTACTTTTAATTGCAGCAATAATTTCGGTTCCGTTTTTGTTTAAAGACAAAATAAACGAAGCCGTAAAAGAAGCAATCAACGAAAACCTGAATGCCAAAGTAAACTATGGCGATTTCGACCTTTCGCTTATTCGGTCGTTTCCAAACTTTAGTTTTGCTATTAACGATGTTTCGGTTGTGGGCATCAACGAGTTTAAAGGCGATACACTCACACACATCAACCACCTAAATTTTACGGTAGATTTAATGAGTGTTTTTAACGGCACTAAATACAAGTTGCTAAAATTAGAGGTGGTAGAACCCAAAGTGAATGCACTGGTAAATTATGCCGGAAAAGCCAACTGGGATATCGCCAAATCTAAAGAGGAGAAAAAGACCAGCACCGAAACCAAGTTTGCAGCAGAGCTGAAAAAAATTATTATTAAAAACGGGAACATCGTTTACAACGACCAAAAAGGCAGCACCTATGCAGCCCTAAACAACCTAAATTTTGAAGGAGCAGGCAACGTTACACAGGATATTTATCTATTTTCTACCCAAACAGGAATCAATGAACTAACAGTAAAAAGTGGCGCTATTACCTACTTAAATAAAGCCAAATTAAATGCTAAAGTAGATATGGAAATAGACAACCCAAATGCCAAATACACCTTTAAAGAAAATGAAATTACCCTAAACGCACTCGGGTTGAAATTTAGCGGCTTTGTGCAAACCAAAAACGACCTTACAACCGACATTACATTCAATGCCAAAGAAACCACCTTTAAGAATGTACTATCAATGATTCCGGCAGTATTTTTAAAAGATTTCGACAAAATTAAAACCGATGGAAAATTTGCATTTAATGGCTTTGCAAAAGGAACCTACAAAGGCGAAAATTATCCTGCTTTTGGCATAAACCTTAAAGTTGAAAATGCCATGTTTCAATATCCAACATTGCCAACTGCTGTTAAGAATATTCAAATTGCCATGAATGCTGCAAAACCGCAAGGCAGCTTAGATGCTACCATCATCAATGTTTCTAAACTGCATGTAGATGTAGGTACCGAACCCGTAGATGCGCGCATCTTAGTTAAAACTCCTATTAGCGATCCCAATGTAGATGCCTCCATAAAAGGGAAAGTAAACCTTGCCAATGTACCCAAGTTTTACCCAATTGAAGGTTTAAAGAAAATAGATGGGTTGCTATTGCTCAACTTAGATTTTAAAGGCAAACAAAGCGATGTTACGGCCAAGCGTTACGAAAACATTAAAGCTGCCGGAAATGCCCAAATCACCAATTTAGTTTACGATGCAGCCTCTACGCCACTACCTGTAAAAGTGCCCAACATGGCATTAACTTTCAACCCGCAAAATGTTACATTAAACAGTTTATCGGCACAAATTGGACGGAGCGATTTCCAAGCCAATGGAACCTTAAACAATTTTATGGCTTATGCTTTTGGCAAAGGCGATCTAGAAGGCGCACTCAACCTAAAAAGCAATGTATTAGATGCCAACCAGTTCCTTTCGCCAACTGGCAGCAGCAACACACCAAAAGCGGCAGACACAGCAAATGCTACTTTCTTTAAAGTGCCCAAAGCCATCAACTTTACGGCAAACTCTCAGATAGGAAAAATCTTCTACGATAAATTAGTACTTTCAAACGTAAGAGGCGCTATTTCGTTAAAAGACGAAGCCATTAATTTACAAGAACTATTTGCCAATTTACTCGGTGGAAATGCCACTATTTCTGCCCGCTATAACACCAAAAATTTAAATCTACCCGATGTTACTTTTTCTTACGACATTAAAAATTTCGACATTCAGGAAACCTACAAGTTAGTAGATATGGCAGGAAAAATGGCGCCTGTAATACAACACATACAAGGAAGTTATAGCAGCGATTTAAAAGGAAGCGGCCGCTTAAACCCCGATATGAGCGTAGATTTAAGCTCTTTAAAAGGCGATGGCAAAGTAGAAGTCCCCAATGCGCGCATCGTTGGCCTACCTATTCTTCAGAAAGTTGCCGAAGTAGCTAAAATACAGGCGCTCAGCAATCTCGAACTTAAAAATGCCTGGACAGTTTTAAAGTTTAAAGACGGTAAGGTAGCCGTAGAGCCGGCCACCGTAAAATTAGGAAACTACACCCTTGCTTTTGAAGGTAAAAACGGATTCGATAAAAGCATAGATTACGATCTCCGTTTCGATGTGCCGCAAAGCGAATTAGGCAATGCCGCTTCGCTCGCCCAAAACATGATTCCCAAAATACCCGGAGTACCTTTTAAAATGCCCGAAACCGTTTCGTTTTTCTTAAAAGCAACAGGTACTGCCTCCAAGCCACAAATAAAACTTACAAATATTGGTGCAGGTGGAGGAAAATCGGTGGGCGAAAACGTAAAAGAACAATTAGTTGAAACCGTAAAAGATAAAGCCAACGAGGTAAAGCAAAAAGCACAAGAAGAATTTGAAAAACAAAAGCAGGCAGCCGAGCAAAAAGCACGCGAAGAAGCCGATAGAATAAAACGCGAAGCAGAACAAAAAGCAAAACAAGAAGCAGACCGTATAAAGCGCGAAGCAGAGCAAAAAGCAAAAGATTTATTAAAAAAACCTTGGTAGTTACCAAGTTTATAGCTGCACACCCTGTTTTACATCAATTTTTAGCCACACAGCAGTCCACATTTGTGTATAATTAAAGTGAAAAAGAGGGCTGTTTTCTTAACTTCGCGCGGTTAAGAATTTTATGGAAGATAATACAAGAATAATCCCCATTAACATTGAGGATGAAATGAAAACCGCCTACATTGATTATTCAATGTCGGTAATTGTGAGCCGTGCTATCCCCGATGTACGCGATGGCCTAAAACCCGTTCACCGCAGAATACTCTACGGAATGAACGAATTGGGATTAACAGCCGGAAAACCCTACAAAAAAAGTGCCCGTATAGTAGGAGAAGTATTAGGTAAATATCACCCACATGGCGATGTAGCCGTTTACGATGCCATGGTGCGTATGGCACAAGATTGGAGTTTGCGCTACCCGCTAGTAGATGGGCAAGGAAACTTCGGTTCTATAGACAACGACCCTCCCGCAGCTATGCGTTACACAGAAGTACGCATGCGCAAAATTACAGGCGAAATCCTCCAAGATATCGAAAAAGATACTGTGGACATGCGTCTTAATTTTGACGACAGTTTACAAGAGCCCACTGTTCTACCATCTCGCATTCCAAACTTACTTGTAAATGGCGCTTCGGGAATTGCCGTAGGTATGGCCACCAATATGCTGCCACACAACTTAACAGAAGTAATAGACGGCATAGTAAAGTACATAGATAATAAAGACATCCCCATCGAGGAACTTATACAAGTAGTTAAAGCCCCCGATTTTCCAACAGGTGGAACCATTTATGGTTACGATGGAGTGCGCCAAGCCCTCCTAACCGGAAGAGGAAGAGTGGTGCTGCGCGGCAAAGCCGAAATAGAAACTTTAGCCAACGGGCGCGAACAAATTGTTATCACCGAAATTCCCTACCAAGTAGTAAAATCTACTCTTCACACAAAAATTGAAGAGCTTGCAGAGGAGAAAAAAATAGAAGGTATTTCAGAAACGCGCGATGAAAGCGACCGCAACGGTATTCGATTAGTAATTGAATTGAAAAAAGATGCCATTGCCAACGTAGTACTCAACCAACTCTACGCACAAACAGAGTTACAAACATCTTTTGGAGTAAACAATGTGGCACTGGTAAACGGTCGCCCTATGATTTTAAACCTAAAAGACCTCATAAAATACTTTGTGGAGTTTCGCCACGAGGTTTTAATACGCAGAACCAAATACGAATTAGCCGAAGCAGAAAAACGCGCTCATATTTTACAAGGCTTACTTATTGCCATTGATAATTTAGATGCCGTAATTAAACTTATTCGAGAATCGGCAACCGTGCAATTGGCGCAAGAAGGCTTAATGACTAATTTCGAACTATCCGAAATTCAAGCAAAAGCCATTTTAGATTTACGCTTACAAAAACTCACCGGCTTAGAGCGCGATAAAATTCGCGAAGAGTACGAAGAGTTAATGAAACACATAGAATACCTCAACCGCATACTAAACGAAGAACCTCTTCGCTACGAAATTATTAAAGGCGAAATGCTAGAGGTAAAAGAAAAATATGGCGATGCACGCAGAACCAACATCGAGTATGCAGCAGGCGACTTTAACATGGAAGACCTTATTGCCGATGAAGAAGTTATAGTTACCATCTCGCATTTAGGCTACATTAAGCGCACCTTATTGGCAAACTACCGCTCGCAAAACCGCGGTGGCAGAGGCAGCAAAGGCGGATCTACCCGCGATGCCGATTTTATCGAACACCTCTTCTCCGCCACCAACCACAATTACCTGCTCTTCTTTACCCAAAGCGGAAGATGCTACTGGCTAAAAGTGTACGAAATTCCGGAAGGTGAAAAAACATCTATGGGACGCGCCATTCAAAACCTCATGAGCATACCTAAAGAAGATAAAATCATGGCCATTCTTCCGGTAACCAACCTTACCGATGAAGCATACCTTGAAAATAATTTCCTTACCTTCTGTACCAAAAACGGAACCATCAAAAAAACAACCCTGAAAGCCTACTCCAATGTGCGCTCAGGCGGAGTAAACGCCATAGATATACGCGAAGGCGATGAACTCGTGCAAGTAGCCATGACCACCGGAACTTCCGAAGTAGTAATTGCTACCAAAAATGGCAGAGCAATCCGATTCAACGAAGATAAAGTTCGCGCCATGGGAAGAACAGCTGCCGGTGTGCGTGGAGTTGATATGGCAGACGATGCCGATGAGGTAATTGGCATGATTACCGTAAACAAAGAAAACAAAAACGAAACCGTACTCGTACTCTCCGAAAAAGGCTTTGGAAAACGTTCTTACTTAGACGACCCCGAAACCGGAGAGCCTGAATACAGAATTACCAACCGCGGTGGAAAAGGTGTAAAAACCCTCAATATTACCGACAAAACAGGCAAACTCGTTTCCATACTCAACGTTACCGATGACGACCACATTATGATAATAAACCGCAGCGGCATTGCCATACGCACCGAAGTAGATCAACTCCGCGTAATGGGTAGAGCCACACAAGGTGTTAGAATCATTAAACTGGGCGAAAACGATGAAATTGCCGCTATTGCTAAAATTACCAACGGAAAAATTTTGGCACAGCAACAAGAAGAGCGCGACCGCTTAGAGCAAGAAGCAAGCGAAAATACCGATACCCAGCAAGACACAGAGAACAACAGCGAAGTAGCTGAATAATTTTACAGCAAAAGAAGTGATAAAACCGATGAACAAACACAACTGTTCATCGGTTTTTTTGTAAACAAAAAGTAATGGTAGAAATATATACAGATGGAGCAGCAAGAGGCAATCCGGGGCCGGGTGGCTACGGAGTTATTTTAAAATACGGCAAACACGAAAAAGAGTTATCACAAGGCTTTCGCCTCACCACCAATAACAGGATGGAGCTTATGGCTGTAATAGAAGGACTAAAAGCATTAAAGGTAGATGGGCTAACCGTACACATTACATCCGACTCTAAATATGTAGTAGATTCTGTTGAAAAAGGATGGGTTTTTGGTTGGGAAAAAAAAGGATTTGCACAAAAGAAAAATCCCGATTTATGGCGCCAATTCTTACTGTATTACCGAAAACACAAAGTAAAGTTTCATTGGATAAAAGGGCATAACCTACACCCGTTTAACGAGCGCTGCGATGTACTCGCAACCACAGCCGCCCAATCAAAAAACCTGCTAATAGACTCCTATTTCGAAAACAATAGAAACGAAGAAGTATAAATACTGCGCTTATTATGGATGAAATTATTCGAAATATAAACAACATTCAACAGCGAATCACCGCGGCTTGTAAAGAATATAACCGAAATCCCGATTCTGTAAAACTCCTTTTAGCAACTAAAACAGTTTCGCCCGATAGAATAAAAATTGCGCTACAAAACGGGCAAACACTTATTGCCGAAAACAAAGTACAGGAACTAAAAGAAAAATTTGAATCCTTAAAAAACACACCTCATACCAATCATTTTATTGGCCACGTACAAACCAATAAAATAAAGGATATCCTCAAATGCAATGTTGCCTGTATTCAATCGGTAGATAGAATAGAACTTGCAGAAAAACTGCACCAACGCCTGCTTCAAGAAAATAAATCAATAGAAATTTTAGTACAGATAAACACATCCAACGAGCCTAGCAAATTTGGTGCAAACCCTGCCGATGCCACATCTTTAGTAAGGCAAATTGCCGCATTCAATACTTTAAAGATTAAAGGACTTATGACCATCGGTCTTTTTAGTGCAGAAAGCCATAAAGTAAGAGCCTGCTTTAAGTTGCTGAAAAATATTCAACAAGAAATTACAGCATTAAACATTCCGAACGTAGCCATGCAAGAATTATCCATGGGCATGAGCAACGATTTAGAGATTGCCATTGCCGAAGGTGCTACAATAATTCGTGTAGGCACTGCCATTTTCGGGCAGCGTGCATTGCCCGATAGTTATTACTGGAACGAAAACAAATAAACTATTTCATTGCCATAGTAGCTTTTATGGCTCTCTGCCATACAGCATACTTTGCTTCGCGCTCTGTTGGCTTTAAAAGCGGCTTAAAACTAGCACTCGATTGCCACTGCTTGGCAATTTCACTCTTCTTAAAAAAACCTACAGCTAATCCTGCCAAATAAGCTGCACCCAGTGCAGTAGTTTCGGTTATCTTAGGCCTATCTACCGGAGTTCCCAACACATCGCTTTGAAACTGCATTAAAAAATCGTTGTTGCTGGCGCCACCATCTACTCTAAGCGATTTTAACTTAACACCTGAATCCTTTTCCATTGCATTAAGCACATCGCGCGTTTGGTATGCTAGCGACTCCAAAGTAGCTCGCACTAAATGCGACTTTGTAGTACCGCGCGTTAATCCAAAAATGGCCCCTCGTGCATACATATCCCAATATGGTGCTCCCAACCCTGCAAATGCGGGCACTACCACTACTCCATCGTTACTATCTACACTACGCGCATGGTATTCGCTTTCCGGTGCGCTATCTATTAGTTTTAAACCATCGCGCAGCCATTGTATGGCAGCTCCGGCAATAAACACACTTCCTTCTAAGGCATATTCTACTTTTCCATTTAAACTCCATGCAATGGTTGTAATAAGCCCTTGTTTGCTCTTCACAAACTTAGCGCCTGTATTCATAAGCAAAAAGCAACCTGTTCCATATGTATTTTTTGCCATGCCTTCATTAAAGCAAGCCTGCCCAAAAAGTGCAGCCTGTTGATCGCCAGCAATACCGCTTACCGGAATTTGTTTTCCCTCAAAAAGAAAAGAATCTGTTAAGCCAAAAAACTTACTGCTATCCATTACTTCGGGCAACATAATGCGTGGGATATTGAATAATTCCAGCAACTTATTATCCCACTGTAGCTTTTTGATATTAAACAGCATGGTACGCGATGCATTGCTATAATCGGTGGCATGTGTTATGCCGCCAGTAAGTTTCCATAGCAACCATGTATCTACCGTACCAAAAAGAAGTTCTCCATTTTCTGCCCGCTTGCGAGCATTCTTTACATTGTCTAGAATCCACTTCAACTTACTACCGCTAAAATAGGCATCTACAACCAAGCCGGTATTATCGGCAATATATTTTTCGTGCCCCTTCTTCTTCAACTCCTCGCAAAACGGAGCTGTTCTCCTATCTTGCCACACAATGGCATTGTGAATAGGCTGCCCTGTTTTTTTATCCCAAACAATGGTTGTTTCGCGCTGGTTGGTAATGCCAATCGCTGCAATCTGCGATGGCGAAATTCCAAGCTTCTTTATTACCTCATTGGCAGTATAAATTTGCGAATCCCAAATTTCTATTGGGTCATGCTCCACCCAACCCGGTTGCGGAAAAATTTGCGAGAACTCTTTTTGTGATGTAGCCACCGCATTACCTGCTCCATCAAACAATATACTTCTCGAAGAGGTAGTGCCTTGGTCGAGCGCGAGTATAAATTGTTGCCTGCTCATTGGTATAACCTATTTTTACTTGTCGAAAATAAGTTTTCAAACAACTAAATAAAGTGCTGTGCGAAAATTATTCCCCAAAAATAAAAGCGCCTGAACTGTCGCACAATGTACACCTTGGGGCACTATGCCACCCATCGCCATTACAAAAGGTGTGAAATTGTTTTGGGGAAGTTTTTGTAATTAAGAAATTTGCACGCAGTACATGCTGGAAACTGTTGGTAATCTTTATGTTCGAGCTAAAATTCAATGGCTACAAAAATTGCGAAAGCTAGCATTGGAATGCCAACAGAATGAATTTAAGCACTTAATTCAGGAACACAAAAACACAGCTTATTTAAAGCCGTTTAACTTATCGGGCAGCTACAGCAATTTTGCACAAAAAGTCCCCATTGCCACTTACGAAACGCTAAAGCCATTTATTCAAAGAACCATGCTGGGAGAGCAAAATGTTTTATGTAGCGATCCTATTTGGCATTTTGCAAAATCGAGCGGCACCACCGATGTAAGTAAGTTTATTCCCGTAAGCAGCGCAGCCATGTTTAAAGGACATTTTTTAGCTAGTCGCCACTTATTGGCTTCTTATTTTGAGCGATTCCCCAACAATAGAATATTTAGTGGCAAGCACTTGGTAATTAGCGGCTCGGTACAAGCCATTGCAGGAAACAAAAAAGCCATTTGCGGAGATGTTTCAGCATTGCTTACCAAGCAAATTCCGGCATGGATTCAAAAACTGCGCACACCCGATTTGCACACAGCACTACTTGCCAATTGGGATGAAAAGTTACAAGCCATTGCACAGCAAACTTTTCAGCAAAATGTAACCGGAATGAGCGGTGTGCCATCGTGGTCTTTAGAATTGCTGAAAGCGATTGTACATACTGCCCATAAAAAAAACATAGCAGATGTGTGGCCTCATTTTGAGTTGTATATTCACGGAGGTGTAAATTTTGAACCCTATCAAGCTGCATTTGAAAGGATACTAGGCAAGCAAGTAAACTACGTAAATGCCTATAATGCCAGCGAAGGTTTTTTTGGGTTTAGCGATACTGCCAGCACTAGAGAGTTGCTGCTACTGCCGGCTCATGGTATTTTCTTTGAATTTAGAGCAGTTAGCAATCCCAATATTATAGTTCCATTAGAAGGCGTTGAAAAAGAAACAGTATACGAACTTGTAATTTCAACCAATAGCGGCTTATGGCGCTATGCTTTGGGCGATACCATTTCATTCACATCGCTACAACCGTATAGGTTTGTTATTGAAGGAAGAACTAAACAATACATAAATATTGCCGGAGAAGAACTAATGGTACACAATGCCGAAACTGCCCTTGCCACCGTATGTAAAATGCTAGATTGTCAGGTACATGAATTTTCGGCTGCACCATTGTTTTTTGAAGATGGAACCGCCTGCCACCAATGGCTGATTGAATTTGAAAAACTTTCAGTTTCTATCGAAACCTTCGAAAGCCTGTTAGATTCTGAGCTGCAAAAAATAAACTCCGATTATCATGCAAAACGGAATGGCAATTTCGTGTTAAAACCCTTGCAAACCATATTGTTGCCACAAGGTTTTTTTAGAAATTGGCTAAACAAAAAGAAGAAGCTTGGTGCCCAATTTAAAGTACCCCGCCTAAGCAATAGTAGGCAATATGCCAACGATATACTGCAATTTAACCAAACGCATAATTAAACCGCGCTCGAAATTGGGCATACGCTAATTAAAAAATTTATATAGCGTTTCTGCAATTTTTTTAATATGCTGCACCTCTAAAGAATAGTAAATTTCTTTTCCTTCTCTATCGGCAATTACCAACCTAGCATCGCGTAAAATACGCAATTGTTGCGATGTAATGGATTGATCTAAGTGCAAAGTGCTGTAAATTGAATTTACATTCACCCGTTGGTTTTGGCTGATGTAATTCAAAATTTTCAATCTTAAAGGATGTGAAATTGCTCTTAAAATAGCAGTTGCTTTTTCGATATCAACTTCAAAACCCAAATCTACTTTTGAATCATTGTGTGCCATACGATACTCTTTTACCTGTATTTACAAGTAAAGAAACACACAATTTTTCCATACTTTAAAATATGAAAAAATATATTTTATTTATTAAATTGTAAAGTATTAGTTTTTTGCAAGCTCAGCCGCCAATGCAGCTAATTCAGATACTTTTGCCTTATTTATCTTGTAATAAACAAATTTTCCGTCTCTTTCAGTTTCCACCACATTGGCTTTTCTAAGAATTGCCAAATGCTGCGATGTAACCGATTGCTCCAATCTAAGTTTTACATAAATTTCGGTAACGGTTATTTTCTCACTTTTTTCAATAAGTTCAAGAATATCTTTTCTCAATTTATGATTAACTGCACGCAAAGTGAGAACTGCCTTGCGGAGTATGTCATAACTTAATTTAATTGGTTCGGGTGAATTAGGGTCTGAAAGGATTAATACTTCTTTTGCCAATCTAGCACTCATAATTATATAAAATTTTACGGAGCAAATATATCCTTTAGATTCACAACAAAAAATACATTTTGAATATTTTTAATGTTTTTGTAAGTGTGCAGTGATTTTTTCACAAAAAATGAACAATATTTTATTCATTTAAAGAGATTATTTGTTAATTGTGGAATGCGCTTCTATAATAGATTTTATGGCATCTAACCGCTTAGCATAAACCAATATATTAGCTTTATGGAGGTCTGCTTCTGCAGCAGTTGTAAACTCCTTTGCTTTAGCCCAATCTTTCATGGCGCAATAAGCCTCTGCCAACATCATGTAGGTATAGCCTAAGTAAAAAGGATTATGGTTTTGCTTGTTCAACTCCAATGCCTTTTGTATATACTGAATACCATGAGCTGCATCGCCATTTTCTATCAAGCGCTCTCCTACATTGGCAAATGCCATTGCCTGGCTATTTATATCATTCTCCTCTTCAAAAAGATCGGCCGCCTTTAAATACAAATCAATTCTTTCATAATTTCTTTCTTTTGGCATGGTGTAGGCGTGCATGTTCATACATCTGGCTATACCGCCTTTATACCCTCCTGCCTTAAAATAATCAATGGCTTCAAAAAGCGATTGCACAGCAGCCACTCTATCTCGCTCCAATAAAAGTTTCGCCTTATTGTAAAACAGACTGCCGGCTATCCGGCTCGCCTCTATATCAAAAACCATATTGGCGTTATATACAATGGTTTCAGCTTTTTGATACATAGCTGCTGCTGCTCCACTCCTGCCAACTTTATCGCTGGCAACACCTGCATTTACCAACATGCTCAACAATAACTTGGTATTATTGCCACTTTGCAAATAGGGAAAAATAATCTCTACAAATTCAACTATCAACTCGTGCTGGTTTTGAGTATTCAGATCCTCTAACACAGTATTTATGAACACATCAGTTTCATAACTATTCTTGTTCCAATTTTCTTTTATTTGCTCAAGAGGATTTTTAAAAACTATTAGATACGAAACGCCTGTTGCTTTTTCTAACTTTATACACCACTCCTCAAATTTGCTATACGTACTATTCATACATTAAAACAATACAAATATAATGTTACAAAACAGAATTGATGAAATTGTAAGAACTATTCCCGATTTTCCTCAAAAAGGAATATTGTTTAAAGACATTACACCCGTATTTTTATATCCTGAACTTTGTAATGAAATTGCAGAAACCTTAGCTGCCGAAGCATTAAAAAATGGCACGGTAGATGCCGTTGCAGGTGTAGAAAGCCGTGGTTTTTTATTCGGAATTTTATTGGCTCAAAAACTAAGTGTTCCATTTCATTTAATTAGAAAAAAAGGAAAACTACCAGGCGAAACCATACAGCACACCTACCAATTGGAATATGGCTCTGCTACCATAGAGTTACATAAAGGCTTTGTGAAACCCAACCAGCATATTTTGATTCATGATGATGTGCTGGCAACAGGCGGCACAGCCTCTGCTGCTGCTGCGCTTATAGCACAAGAAGGTGGTATTGTTTCCGGTTATTCATTTTTAATTGAACTCACTTTTTTAAACGGTCGAAAATTACTTGCCGAAAAACAACCCAATATATTTTCTTTAATCCGGTACAACTAAATTATGCAGTTGCTTCCATAGCAGCAGCTGCATTTTTTTGTGCCGCTTTTATGGCTATGTTTCGCGCTAAAGAAACTGCTATTGTATTGAAGGCGTCTTTAATTGCTTGCGGAGCTTTCTCGTTTATTACTGCTGGCACACCTTCATCGCCACCTTCTCGAATACTTTGCACTATTGGAATTTCGCCCAAAAATGGAGCTTCGTATTCCGTAGCAAGGTGTTTACCGCCATCTTTTCCAAAAATGTAGTATTTATTTTCGGGCAATTCTTCGGGAGTGAAAAATGCCATATTTTCTACCACGCCAAATATAGGCACATTAATGCTTTCCATTCTAAACATGGCAAGTGCTTTTCTAGCATCGGCCAAAGCTACTTCTTGTGGTGTGGTAACAATTACCGCACCCGAAACATTTACCGTTTGCGACATCGTAAGATGTACATCACCTGTGCCCGGAGGCATATCTACTATCAAATAATCGAGTTTACCCCAAATACAATCCGATACAAATTGCTTTAATGCCGATGTAACCATGGGACCACGCCATACCACTGCTTGGCGATCATCTACCAACAAGCCGATTGAAAGCAATTTAATGCCGTGCGCTTCTAATGGCACAATGTAGTGCTTATCTTTTATCAACCTCACCTCGGGGCGCTTGCCCTTTACACCTAGCATAACAGGAATAGACGGCCCATGAATATCGGCATCTATCAAACCTACTTTTGCTCCTTGTGCAGCCAGTGCCAATGCTAGATTTACGCTAACTGTAGATTTCCCTACTCCGCCTTTGCCCGATGCTACACAAATAATGTTTTTTACGCTGGGCAAAATATTTACATTGGTATTGCGCATGCTGGTTACTTGTGCATCCATAACCACATCAATTTCATAATCCGGAGCTATTGCCGAAACTGCAGCAATGCAATCGTTCTTTATCTTCTCCTTGAGTGGGCAAGCAGGTGTGGTAAGTGTAACTCTAAATCTTATACTTTTCCCTGCAATTTCTACATCATTTACCATGCCTAAGGTAACCAAATCCTTTTTTATATCAGGATCATCTACACCTCTGAGTGCATCTATTACTTGTTCTTTACTTATACTCATAACCTATACTTATTTTTTTACTCAAAACTTTACTCCTTTAATAAATCCGGTCTGCGCTGGCGGGTTCTTTCCATAGATTGCTCAAAGCGCCATTCCTGAATCTTTTTTTCGTGCCCCGAAAGTAATACTTCCGGCACTTCTAAACCATTAAAAACCGGAGGACGTGTATAAACCGGAGGTGCCAATAAATTATCTTGAAAAGAATCGGTTAAGGCAGACGTTTCATCATTAAGCACACCCGGCAATAAGCGCCCTACCCCATCGGTAAAAACGGCTGCTGCCAATTCGCCACCCGACAATACATAATCGCCAATTGATATTTCTTTCGTAATATACAGTTGGCGAATTCTTTCGTCTATACCTTTGTAATGGCCGCAGAGTATTATTATGTTTTGAAGTAGCGAAAACTTATTGAGTTGTTTTTGCGAAAGGGTTTCGCCATCGGGAGTCATGTATATAATTTCATCGTACGTGCGTTCGCTCTTTAAGTGCTCAATACAGCTAGAGATTGGCTCACACATCATTACCATGCCCGCTCCACCTCCATATTGATAATCATCTACCGTATGGTGTTTATCGGTAGCAAAATCGCGCAGCGAAATTAGATTTACTTCCAGCAAACCTTTTTCTTTTGCGCGTTTCATAATGCTGTGATTAAGCGGACTTTCTAATAATTCCGGTAAAACGGTAATAATATCAATCCTCATCGCTTTCTTCGTTGTTTTGGGTATAGGTTTCAATAATCCCCTCAGGTAAATGCAAAAACAATTGCTGCTGTGTGTAGTCTATTTTTTCAATAAATGCTTCTACCAAAGGAAATAGCACTTCACTTCCATTTACTTCTATTGCCAACACGGTTTGAATAGTATTGCTGGAGGTTTCAGTAACTTTTCCAAGATTGCCATACACCTTATCAATTACTTCAAAACCCGTAAAATCCTCCGTTTCTGAGGTATCAAAAAACTGTGCTACCTCTTTTGTTTTCATCATTATTGAAGCATTTACCAGCGCTACCGCTTGCTCTCTTGTAGTAACTTCTTCAAAATACATAAAACCAGAAATTTCATCTTTGCAGTTCACTTCTTTCGGAAAGAAGGGTAAAACTCCTGTAGCTGTTTCAACATAAAGAACCGTAGGAAAATTGCCTGTTTCCAATGGATAATGAAACAAAAAATGAAAAGCCCCACTTGTTCCGTGAGGCTTTCCAATAGTTCCAACTGTTGTGAAGTTTGTTTTCACTGAACAGCAATTTTTATTCTGCAGGAGTTTCGGCTGCTTCTGTGTTTTCAGCAGCAGGGGTTTCTTCCTGATTTTCTGCCGGAGCAGCTTGCGAAGCGGCTAAAGCCTCTGCGCGTTTGCGATCGCGCTCTTCGCGTTTTTTAGTTTCATCGGCCAACAACTTAGCAGAAATTTCTGCTTTAGCTTTGTGGTGCTTGTGTTGGTGATCCAATACTGCGTTTTTGTGAGCATCTAACCAAGCTTGGAATTTTTGCTCTGCAACTTCAACAGAAAATGCACCTTTAGCTGCACCACGTAATAAGTGCTTTTTATACATAGCACCTTTGTACTTTAAAATGGCGTGTACGGTATCTGTTGTTTCAGCACCATTTTGAAGCCATTTTACAGCTTTGTCTAAATCTAAATGAATAGTTGCCGGCTTGGTAAGCGGATTGTAATCGCCAATACGCTCAATAAATTTTCCATCGCGCGGAGAGCGGCTGTCTGCAGCTACGATGTGATAAAATGGGCGCTTTCCGCGTCCGTGTCTTTGCAATCTTAATTTAACTGCCATTTCTTAAAATCAATTTAAGTGTTGGGAAATATCCGTTCCTTTTCTTGAAACGGGCTGCGAATATAACGGTATTTCTTAAAAATAAAAGTACAAATAGAAGAACCTTTTATTGCCTTAAATCTTTTTGAAAAAAATATTCAATTACATGAAACCTTTTTGAAACAGCATCGTAAAGTATATCATAAATCAGTTACAAATGACCAACATTTTACCTATACCTTCAAATTTCGAGCAAGTACAGCAGGTTTTAAATGCAACCGAAATGAAATTAAGCGACTTAGTGAAAATGAAAACAGCCACCCTAAAAAGTTTAGTTGGCTGTGCGGGAGGAGAAAAAAAGTTGGGAATTAACGTAACAAAGTAAAAGAAGAATTCGTAGAAATACGTGTATCGTTCTCTAACAAACCGGTAACAGCAAATACATAGGTTCCCACTGGAGCGGGAGAACCGGAAATAGTACCATCCCAACCATTAGATTGGTCGGTAGTGCTAAAAAGTAATTGACCTGCTATATTGTAAACAGCAAATTGAAAATTACTTAAAGATGCTCCTAATACATATAAAACATCATTGTTACCATCTCCATTAGGTGTAAATACTGTAGGCACAACAATATTATGATATGCAATTCTTCCCGGAGCATTTTCATAAGCAGTATTATCTTCTATTTCTTTCTCTATATGTGCCACTAATGCATCCATATCTTCCTCGTCAGTTTTAATTGGCTCAATTGCTTTTACATTCACATGAGTTACTGCTATACGGCTAATCGTATCGCTAAACACTGTTGCAGTTGGCTGCGCTTCAACAAATATTGCCACAATTGTATCTGCAGAAGCAAATGCTAACTGCATAGTAGGCAATTCAGCATTGGCAATGGCTTGCTTTTTCACTTCCCAATGGCTGAATTTGAACCCACTATTAGATGTGGCAGCAAAATTTACAGTTATATCTTTAAAATAGGTAAGGCTTGCCGGGTATGCAGCAGGTATTACTGTGTTTACAATTACATTACCACTCATGGCCGGCTCTATACTTACTACAATACCACTTACCGGAGTTGCATTATAGCATGTATCCATAGAGGCAAAAGTTTTATCGGCACGTGCAGCAATTTGCCCGCGCAAGTAGTCGAGATTATTTAACCATGTTTGGTATGATGCTGTATTACCGGCATCCCAACGTTCGCAGTGGCGCTGCATTTCGGGCTGTATGGTGGCAACCATTTTATTTAAATGATTAACCATATTGTCTTTGTCGAAAGTGGTATTTAGCAAATCGGCATAGCGGGTGATATACATCTTTTTAAACTCGCTATTGTTCATAAGAGCATTAAATATATCTACGTGTCCTTGCTCGCATCCTGCATTTTGAAAACTGCTTACAGTTTGCACATCGCAAGCATTGGCAGCAGTAGCATCTGTAGTTGGTATGTTAGAAAAATTTTGACCTAGGTTAAAGATATTATCTTGATCCCACAAGCGATAGCGCCATTTATTATTAGTGGCAGTTTTGCCTCTCCACCATGCAGAATTCCAGTTAAGCCAATCGCTATTCACCATAAATGTATTTATACAGAAATAGTCTATTAAACTTGCTACATCCAATTGGGCTGTAACTTGCTGGTAGTTGGCATTTAATTTCATATCATTGCCTACAACAAAATTGTAAAGATTACACCAATCTTGTTGTGCGCTTCCGCTGGCATCATTTTCAACAGAAAGTCCACCGTAATACGAAAGCATATCTACACCTTCTTTTCCTTCGCCATAGTATGCTTTAGTGTATTTATCATCTACACGCTCGCGCATTTCGTACACGCCCCAATAATTGCCATTCAGATACACAATTACAGCTTCGTATTTTCTGGTATCTACATGTAAGTTTCCGCTCTCTGCAAGTGTTTGCGCAAACCCATCGCGAATATGAGTGCTGGGTGAAGCTCCGGCATAACCAACATAATTATCGGAACCGGCAGCTCTTAGAATTACGCAATCAAATTTTGTTCTCTCCGAAGAAGAAAAGAGCGGATACTCAATTTTAGAATCGCTTCCATATTCATCACGCGCATAAAAGCGCATTCCTTTTTGTTCGTAGTACCAGCTATCGTTTCCATGCCCTTTTATTCCGCCTTCTGTTTTAAATTGGCGTACTTTGTTTTTATCGAAAAACTCCATGGCGCTGGCTATTTCGATGTTGGGTTTTATAAACTGAAACAAACTTCCAAAATCGCTGCTACACAACGAAATTACGGGCAATGAATGATTTTCATTCACAAAATAGGTATTGGTTACAACCGGACTTGCAATGGTATTGGCACCCAAAATCGGACGTGCGCAAACCCTCACTGCCGTGGTTTTTGCAATACTTACCGGAGTTTGATACAATTGTGCAGTAGTACTGGTTACAGGATTGGTACCATCGGTGGTAAAATATATTGCAGCATCGGCTTCTTGATTTACAAATTCAAGCGTGGTTGCTCCGGAATAAAATCCGGCTTGCTTATTTACTTGAGGTGCCACCAAATAACGCTGTTTGGCATTTTTGTTTTCTTTATTGGGTGAAGCATTTTCAAAAACACCCCATGTAGAAGCGCCATCTGTAATCCTACCTCTGCTGTGATTCTCCATAACCGGCAACACTCGAACCGAATCCACGATACTTCCATCTTTTGAAAGTACTAACACATCTTTTCCCTTCGATTGGCTTAGTTTAAAGTTTGTATGGTGCAGGTTTCCGAAATATCCATTTTTACCCGAACACACAAAAACCACACTACCTTTTGCCGATACCAATAGATTAGCAGGAATAATATATTTATTCGGCTTTGAAGCATTATCGGAAAGTGTATATCCTTGTAATGAAACAGCATTATTCGATGGATTATAGATTTCCACCCAATCTTCATACTTTTTCTTAGAAAGGTTGGAACCTCTATCCAGCACTTGCTCTTCGGATGTTTTGTATGAATTTCTATTGGCTGCAGAATACTCATTTATAACTAATTGAGCACTTGCATTAAAAACGGTTGTGTTACCTAATAATAGTGCAACTACAACTGTCTTTTTGGGGAAAAGTTCAGGATTAAACATGGGCAGACAATTTTCAGACTACTAGTAAAATAACATGTGTACAATAGTTTGTCAAGCCCGCCTTGAAAATAAATTCACCAAGTTAGAAACCAATGTATTCACAAAATTTGTATCTCTTAACTTTTTTCTTATTTTCGGCACTTCATTCAAAAAAAAACACGCTGATTATGGCAAAAGCGCTACAATCATTACGGATTGTTACATTCATCTCAATCCTATCTCTTCTTTCTTTTAAAAATTTATTGGCACAATGTGGTGTTGGCGGCCCCAATGAAGGTGGCACCCTTGCGCCTTCCGGAACCTGGCAAACCATTTCTGTAGGAAGCGGAACCTATGTCAATGTTCCTGTTTCAATCAATAATTTCTACTCTTTTAGGTATGCCAATACTAATTTGCAATATAATAATGGCAATAGTATTGATATGACCTTGAGTTCTACTTCAGGTATTTTGAATTACAACGACAACTTAACTCCGCTTTTAAATCCTTGGACTGGCGGAATTTGCCCAACCAACCCAACAGGAAGACCTTCTTCTACCGATTGGTTAGCAACTTATTCTGGCACTTTAAGTGTTTATACAAAAACATTTACCACCGGTAATACTTGTGCCAACTGGGTTTCAGGACAAAACTCTGCTATCTTACAATATAAAACCTGCCCTGTGCAACCAGATCCGGGGGCCGGGGTTAACCAATGGAATGTAGAAGCATTTGCTACTGCCGATATTTCTATTCCAAATATAAATGCACGTTATGGATACTATACCACAACGACTACCTCATTAAATACTACTTCAGACTGGGTAAACACATCATCACCTTCTACAGCTTCTACTTGGAGCGGATGTGAGGTTCCATCTGATAAGTTTACACTACGCGCAAGAAGAAAAGGATTTACATGTCAGCCTTATACTCTAACTATGGTTGGTGCAGATGATAATGTGCGCGTGTTTTTGAATGGTACTCAAATTTATGATGCTACTTGTTGCGCATCTAACATTGCTCTTGGCACATTTGTACTGGGTGCTAATGATGAACTAGAAGTTAGACTTACAGGACTTTGTAATCCAGATTACGTAAACTTATCGGTTGTACCTGTGGCCGTACCTAGTGTAAATGGCGGTACAATTGGCGGTGTAACTAATGGCAGCAATGTTTGTGCCGATAAACTAACCAACCAAACATTTACGAATGTTACATCTGCCAGCAATGGAGTAACTGGCTTTACCAATGGTGGTAGCTTTAATTACACTTGGGAAAGCTCAACAGACAATATGACATTTACTCCAATTGCAGGAGCCAATGGAAGTGCTTATACGCCTGCTGCAAACTTGCCTGTTGGCACATACTACTTTAGAAGAAGAGCTACCGATGTGTGCGGGAATACCAATGAATCTAATGTAATATCAGTAACCATCGTTCCACTTCCAAATGGTACTATATCACCTGCTAACCAATCTGTTTGCCCTGGTTCACAAGCTATTTTTACATTAAACTTTACAATTGGTACCGGACCATTTGGCGTTCAGATATTTGATGGGGTAACCAACCATATCCGTACTAACAAAGCAAATGGCGACACTGTAATGGTTCCAATAGCTGTTAGCCCAACTACTTACACACTTACAGCTATTTTAGATAATAACGGTTGTGCTAATTCTGCCGTAAATAGCAGCGCCTTTGCTACAATATCTCCGGCCATTAACGTTAGTGGTGCTATTCCAACACCTGTAACTTGTTTTGGCGGAAATGATGGTACAATAACAGTTTCAGCTAGTGGCGGCACTCCTGCATTTGAATACTCAATAGACAATGGTGTTACTTACCAAGTTAGCAACCAGTTTACAGGTTTAGTTGCCGGGCCATATAATGTAGTGGTAAAAGATGCGCTAGGTTGTACAGAAGCATTTAGTGGCAACCCTGTTCAGGTTACGCAACCAACCCAGGTTACAGTAACTTCTACATCGCAAGATGCAAGTTGTAGCGGAGTGTTTGACGGCTCCATCACGGTTACACCCGGTGGCGGTATTCCAGGCTATACCTACTCATTAAATGGCGGACCTTCATTTGTAAATCCAACAATTACAGGCTTAGGTGCTGGAGTTTATACCATAATCGTAACCGATAACAACGGTTGTACCGCTTCAATTCAAGATACAATCAACAATGCTTACTTGGTAACATCAACCGTTGCCAGCCAAACGGATGTTTCTTGTTTTGGTGGGAATAATGGAGAGTTTACACTTTCTTTAAGCGGAGGGATTCCTCAATACCAATACTCTATAAATGGAGGTTTAACCTACCAACTTAGCCCAACATTCAATAATTTAACAGCAGGCAGCTATTTAGTTAAGATTATTGATTCAAAAGGCTGTCCTGTTATTCAAAATGTTACTATTACGCAGCCTACTAAACTGGTAAGCACCATAGACTCTATTACCAATGCTTCTTGCTTTGGCAGTACTTCAGCTTCTATTTTTGTAAACACACAAGGTGGAACTCCGGGCTATACCTTCGCATGGAGCAATGGCGCTACTAGCGAAGATAATGTAGGTATAAGTGCTGGTACATATAGATTAACCGTGGTAGATGCCAATGGTTGCAGCGATTCTATAACTGCTACTGTGGGGCAACCCGCCAAACTGTTAGTTTCTTTAGCATCTTTCACTAATGTTAGTTGTAATGGAGGTATTGATGGTACAGTAGATATAACTGTTGGTGGAGGCACATTGCCTTATACTTTTGCATGGAGCAATGGACACACAGGTGAAGACTTAGTAGGAATTCCGGGAGGCAATTATTCCGTTACCGTTACCGATGCTAATGGATGTTCAGATACACTTTCGCAAACAATTACAGAACCTCTACCATTAGGCTTAGCATTGAGCAGTAATAATATTATCTGTAATGGTGCTAAAAATGGCAATATTACTACCCTAGTTACGGGAGGTACAACTCCTTACAGATATTTCTGGAATACAGGAGACACTACTGCTAACTTAACTGGTGTAGGCGGTGGACTCTATACTGTAATTGTAACCGATGCCAATAATTGCTCTATCAGCGGTACAGTTACTTTAACAGAACCTCCAGTTTATAGCTTAACATTAAATGTAACCAATGTGTTATGTAATGGCGATACTACTGGAACTGTAACTGCAAATGCAGGAGGTGGCACACCTCCTTACAGCTATGTTTGGAGCAATGGCGATACTACACAAACCATTACCGGACTATCAGCTGGTTTGTACTCTGTTACAGTAAGCGATGTAAATGGATGTTCCTCTTCATCTAGTGCCGTAGTGAGTGAGCCGGCAGCGTTAGTATTAAATTCATCGGTACAAGATGTTGCTTGCGCTGGTTTTAGTGATGGCGGTGTAGATTTATCTGTGGGTGGTGGCGTATTCCCTTATACATATTTGTGGACTGGTGGTTCTACCAATCAAGATTTATCAAATGTACCGGGGGGAAACTATACAGTAACCGTAACTGACAATAATGGTTGTGAAATAACTCAAACATTTACAGTAAACGAACCTGCACCTATTGCCATTTCATTTACTAAAACAGATTTATTATGTTTTGGAGCACAAACCGGTAGTGCCTCAGCTACCGTTACCGGAGGTACTGCACCTTACAACTATTTATGGAGTAACTTTAATGGTACAAACTCTATTAGCAACGTAAATGGAGGTACTTATACTTTGATTGTTACTGACTCTAAAGGTTGTCAAAAGCGCGATAGCGTAGTAATTGTAGAACCAGCACAACTTACACTTACAGCCAATATCCAGCAAATTACTTGCTACAATGCAAATGATGGCGCTGTAGATTTAAGTATAAATGGTGGTACTCCAAACTATACTTATGCATGGAGCAACAGCGAAGTTACACAAGATATTACCGGATTAGGACAAGGAACCTACGTGGTTTTAGTAACCGATGGCAATGGATGTACTGCAACTGATCAATATTCAATTGTAAATCCAAGTCCAATTATTGTTACAAAATTCATCACTACACCTACTTGTGCCGGAGACAGCGATGGCAAAATAGACTTAGTACCGTCTGGTGGGGTTGCTCCTTACACTTTCAACTGGAGTAATGGTGCCACAAGTGAAGATTTATTTAATGCCGCTACAGGAACATATATTGTTACTGTAACCGATTCAAGAAACTGTACCTTAGTAGATACTTCAAAAGTTGGGGAACCTAAACCATTGTTTACAACAGGTTTTGTAAAAGATGTAACTTGTAATGGCTATGCCGATGGCTTCTTAGATATTACAGCCTATGGCGGAACTTTACCATATTACTTCTTATGGAGTAAGGATTCAATTGTAA
Organism: Chitinophagales bacterium; assembly: GCA_019638515.1. Lineage (NCBI taxonomy): Bacteria > Pseudomonadati > Bacteroidota > Chitinophagia > Chitinophagales > Chitinophagales bacterium. The sequence continues at coordinate 191,987 of JAHBTS010000002.1, forward strand.
CCGAAGATATTGGCTCTTTACAAGGTGGAACTTACTTTGTAACCGTAACCGATGGTAATGGATGTACGGTATCTGGCACCTACTTTGTATATGAGCCTGATACACTAACATTATCTTTCACCAGCAATAATGTTACATGCCCAAGTGGTTCAACCGGAAGCATCAGCCCAATTGTAACCGGAGGAAATTATCCTTACAGCTACACTTGGAGTAATTTTAGCGGAGACTCCGTGCAAACCGGCTTAACTGCAGGAAGCTATATTTTACTTGTTGAAGACTTCAAAGGTTGTAAAGTACGCGATTCACTCCGTATTACAGAACCCCTTCCATTCAATATCGTAGCAACTATTATCAATGCTTCATGTAGTGGCAAAAACGATGGCTCTATTAAAGTAGTAGTTAGCGGTGCTAATGGCAACTATACTTATCAGTGGAGCAATGGCGACAATACCGACAGTATTGGAGGCTTAGCTGCAGGAACATACACGCTTACTGTTACAGATGGCTCTGGTTGTACCTTTGCACAATCATTTGATGTATTGGAAACCAAAACCTTGGTAGCCGATATTGGAGTTGTAAACCCTGCTTGTAATGGTGCCACTACAGGTATTCTTACAGTAGATGCAACTGGAGGAGAAGCTCCTTACACTTACTTATGGAGTACTACACCTGCTCAAACAAACAATACAGCATCGAACTTGGCTGCCGGAAGCTATACCGTAACTATTACAGATAGTAAAGGCTGCTCCATTACTGAAACAAGAACCATAACTACACCTGCTCCATTATCAGTTTCTGTAAATACTACCGGCTCTAAATGTGCTAATGTAGGAAGCGGAACTGTAAAAGCAGTTGTACAAGGCGGTGCTGCACCATTTGTGTATATTTTGAATGGCGATGTTCAAGCTACTGATTCTTTCTCTGGATTATTGCCGGGCAACTATGTACTTCTAGTTAGAGATGCAAACGGATGCGAAGGCATTAACTCTTTCAACATTCCTGTTCCATCTCCATTGCTAGTAGATTTAACTTCTGACAAAGAAGTAATTTTAAGTGGCATGGAAGTGCAACTTAATGCTACCGCTACCAGCGATACAGATATAGTTGCATACGTATGGCATCCGCTTGGCAGCTTTAGCTATACCGGTTGCAACGACACGCTTAACTGTCCGAACCCAACTGTAATGCCGTTAATTACAACAACCTTTACCGTAACTGCCGAAAATGCTTATGGTTGTGTGGCTTCAGATACTTTAAGAATAACTGTATTGAACCAACCTTCAGTATTTATACCAACTGCATTCTCACCTAACGGAGACGGCTTAAACGATAGATTTGAATTTGATATCTTAGGTGTAAAAACTGCCGATGTAAAAATTTACGATCGTTGGGGTAACTTAATATTTGAAAAGGCAAATCAGAAAAACGGAGTAGATAAAGGCGAAGGATGGGATGGAACCTTCAAAGGTCAGCCTGCTCAATTAGATACTTACGTTTATACTTTAGTAGCTAAATACTTTGATGGAACTGAGAAGAAAATAACCGGAACCATTGCTATTATGAAGTAGTTTCCACTACTACAACAAACACTTTTGAGAAAACAATTTTGGTGTGTTAAAATCACATCAAAATTGTTTTCTTTGTTTTTATGACAACAGAAAAAGTAGATGTATTAGTAATTGGTGCCGGACCATCGGGCACCGTAGCAGCCTCACTTATAAATAAAGCCGGCTTTAATGTAAAAATTGTAGAAAAAGAACAATTCCCACGTTTTGTAATTGGAGAAAGTTTCTTGCCAAAATGTATGGATCCATTGGAGGAAGCCGGGTTTCTTGATGTGCTGAAAGCACAAGGCTATCAGGAAAAATCCGGAGCTAAATTTGTACGCGGTTCCGGTGAAATTATGGACTTTGATTTCAGCCATCAGTTCACCAAAGGTTGGGGTTGGACATGGCAAGTTCCTCGTTCCGATTTTGATAACGTACTGGCTAAGGAAGTTGAAAGAATGGGCGTGCCTGTTGAATACAAAACTACAGTTACTAATATTGAATTTGATGGTACCAACTCGACCACTTATGTTACCCAAGCAGACGGTAGCCAAAAGCAAATACAAGCAAAATTTATTGTAGATGCTTCGGGATACGGAAGGGTAATTCCTAGATTGTTTAAATTAGATAAGCCATCGAACCTTCCACCGCGCAAAACCCTTTTTGCACACGTAAAGGATGTGAGAAGAAACAACTACATAGAACCGGATCGCATTTTAATAATTGATCATGCCCCGGGAGTTTGGGGCTGGTGTATTCCCTTTTCATCCGGAAATACATCTGTAGGTTTTGTAGGCGACCCTGAGTTTTTCGATAAATTTACCGGCACTCCGGAGGAGCAATTCCGTGCCATTCTTGAAAGTGAATTCAATACCAAAGAGCGCTTTAAAGATTGCGAATTGATATTTGAACCACGTACTTTACAAGCTTGGAGTGTTACCACCGATAAGTTTTATGGAAACGGATTTGTACTGACCGGTAATGTAACGGAGTTTTTAGATCCTGTGTTTTCATCGGGTGTTACATTAGCTACGGTTTCTTCGCAAAAGGCAGCACACTTGGTGGTAAAATTTTTACAAGGCAATACCGTAAACTGGGAAGAAGAGTACATGAAATTTATGCAATATGGAGTAGATACCTTCCGTTCGTATGTGATGGCATGGTATAGTGGCGACTTGCAAAAAGCGTTCTTTTCTAAGAATCCGGATCCAGAGGTTACTGCGCAAATATGTTCGGTGCTTGCAGGTTATGTTTGGGACGAGTCTAATCCGTATGTAAAAAACCATGCCAGCTATATTCCGCGTATTGCTCGATTAGTGGAGATAAGAGATATTCTACTAGACAAAGAAAACTAAAAAGCATAGCCGAAATGAACGGCTAAATAATACTTTACATGTGTAAGAAATGGAAGGGGCGCTATGGCTAAGTCGTAGCGCTCTGTTCTTCCGGAGAGTCCATCTCTGTATATTCCAAAATTATTGCGGTATCCTAAACCCGTAAATGCTTCAAAATACCAATTGTTTTTCATGTGAACTTGGTAGCCAACCAAAAAACCTGCATTGATATAGTGATAATCTATATAGCTGCCATTGCCGCGCACATTCGAAATACGGGCATAATTATAGGATGCAATCGGGCCTAACCATAAACCATCCGGTGCATCTTTAGATTTTAGCGGATAGTAGCGATAACCAACTTGGCCTCTCCCACCCCAAAGTTGTAATCTAGTTCCGGAGGTATCGGCAATAAGCTCCATAATTTTATAGGGAATACTTATGTAATTAAAAGAGCCGCCAATTGTTATAGAATTGTTGTGTGTAATAAATCTTTCATATACCACACGCAACTCGCCTGCAATAGGTATTTGCCCTATAAATGGAGAAACCGGGCTAAACTTTATTACATTATTATGTGCTGCAGAGTGGTAGTTTACCTTAAAGGTTTTAAGCTCTTTTTTTTGCGTGGCAATAGAATCGGTCTCCTGAGCCACCAAACCACCATAACTGCAACAAACAAGTGCAGCAAGCAGAAACTTTCTTGCAATTTCAAAACGATTGAAAGAAAAATGCTGCTGCATGGTATGTTACTTTAGAACTTCTGCCAGTTTAGCATCTAATGCTTCGCCACGTAAGTTTTGAGCAATAATTACACCATCCTTATCTAATAAAAACTGAGCCGGGATGCCTTGTACATTATAGGTTTTTGCTGCTATGCTATTCCAAAATTGCAAATCGCTCACATGGTTTTCCCATACCAAGCCATCTGCCTTAATTGCATTCAACCATGCGTTTTTATCTTTATCTAAAGAAACGCTATACACCGTAAATCCTTTATCTTTAAACTTATTGTAAGCGGCTACTACAGATGGGTTTTCGCGTCTGCAAGGTCCGCACCAACTTGCCCAAAAATCGAGTAACACATACTTTCCTTTTAAAGAACTTAGCTTAATGGATTTTCCATCGGGAGAAGGCAAATCTATGTCTGGAGCTGCTTTGCCAATACCCACAGCTTCTGATGCGCGAGCCTGGGCTTCCATTGCCAAACGCTGCTGCTCTAATTGCTTGGAAATATCTTGCAATTCTTTGGTGTAGCTAGATTTAGGTAACTCTTTTTCGAAGCGTGCCGCTACTTGCGTAAACTCTTTTGCATATTTATTTACATCGGTCATTACAGCAATAAATGCAGTAAATGGCGATTTTGATGTGGTAGCCGTTGTAGAAATAAACTTATTTAATTCTTCGCCTGTGGCATTGGCAGTAGCTACAATTTTGCTGAGCGAATCTTGCGATACATTGCCAGCTTGCATTGCCATTCCGTAGGTCATATTTAAGCGCTGCATTTCTGTTTGATATGTTTGCATCTTTTTAAGCGCCTGCTGAAACTCATCTTGTGCCGTAGAGCCTTTTATAGTTGCATTCAAAGGTGCAGAGGCATCTAAAGTAGCCGTGTAAGCTCCTTTGTTATCTAATACCATCAACCAAAAAAGATTGGGATTTGAGCCAAGTTTTAACCTGTAAAGACCTTCTTCCTTTACTGCACCACTCAAAGTGAACTCTCCTTTTTCATTTACCTTTCCTGAGTCTATAACTACTAATTGTTGAACATTCAATTTTTCAAGAAAAATTGTTTCGGATGGAGTGGAATTTGTGAGCGAACCTTCAATTTTGTAACCGCTTCCTCCGGCACTGTTACAAGAATTTACTGCATAAATAAAAGCAAAAGCTAATAGTATTTTTTTCATATTGAAATCGAAGATAGAGTTATTCATTTAAAAGAAAATTTTTTTAGAAACCTTAGGTGATTAAGCAGTTAGCACTTGTTGCTTTTGCAATTGCTCAATTTCTTTACATAGTAATTCTGCCCATTGCAAATACATTTCGCCCGATGGATGCAAGCCATCCTCTGCAATTAAATTTCTTTCGTTTTTTGCCATCTGCGAAATTGGGGTTATATCAATAAATGTAATATCGTACAAGGCTGCCACTTGCTTCTTGGCTGTATTAAAGTATTCTATTTGTGCTTGAATTTGCGGTGCGGTGCGCCTCTGTACGTCTTGAGCCACAAATGAAGTTACGCTCCAATCGGGAATTGAAAGTATTAATACAGCTTTAGCGCCATGCTTAGAAAACCCAATGGCAGTTTGCACTAATTGTGCTAACTCTGCTTTGTAGTTTTCAATTGTTCTATTCCGGTATTGGTTGTTTACACCAATGAGTAAGGTTACAACATCAAATTTTCGGTTCAATCCTTCATTATTGATGGCTGCTGCCAATTCATCGGTTGTCCAACCGGTTTGGGCTATAATATGTGGGGCTTCAAAGCTGATACCTTTCTCTTTAAGTAATGCTATGGCAAGATTAGCAAAGCGCTCTTGTGGCAATACTGCTTCGCCAATGGTATATGAATCACCCAAGCAAAGCATCGTAAAATTATTGTTGTTTTTACTGTTTTCAGTCATGCACCAAAGCAGAAAATAATTTTTAATGCTGCAAAATAATTCAATCTAAATATTTTTTTAGATTTGCCTAAATTATGGCAGGGAAATCATTAGATGAAGTTCATGGTTCAATAGATACCACCATCGCTGTTTCGTGGAAGCGAAGGTTGTTTCTATTTATTGGCCCTGCTTTTTTAGTGGCAGTGGGCTACATGGATCCTGGCAACTGGGCAACCGATATTGCAGGCGGAAGCAAATATGGCTACTCGCTTTTGTGGGTATTGGTAATGAGCAATTTAATTGCGCTGTTGCTCCAGAGCTTCGCTGCAAGATTAGGTGTGGTAAGGGGCAAAGACCTTGCACAAGCAAGTCGCGAAACTTATCCCAAAAGTATTAACACCTCACTTTTCTTTTTGGCTGAAATTGCTATTGCGGCTTGCGATTTAGCCGAAGTTTTGGGAATGGCAATAGGGTTGAATTTACTGTTTGGTTTACCCATGATAATTGGCGTTGCATTGGCCGTACTCGATACTGTGCTTATACTATTTCTACAAAGTAAAGGTATGCGTTACTTAGAGGCATTTATACTTTCTTTGGTTATTATTATTGGAGGTTCGTTTTTTATTGAAATTTGGTTTGCCAAGCCAAATTTGGGAGAAGTAGTATCGGGCTTTGTACCTCATCTTGAAGATAGTGGAGCATTGTATATTGCCATTGGAATTATTGGAGCCACGGTAATGCCGCATAATCTTTATCTGCATTCTTCTTTAGTACAAACCCGCAAAAACAGAAATGATGAGAGCGGCATAAAGCAAGCTCTAAAGTTTAATTTCATTGATTCTGCCATTGCACTCAATGCTGCATTTTTCGTAAACGCTGCCATATTGATATTATCGGCATCGGTGTTTTTTAAAAATGGTTACCATGAGATAGTTGAGATACAACAAGCACACCAAATGCTGGAGCCATTACTTGGAAAAGAATTAGCCCCACTCCTCTTTGCCATTGCACTTATTGCCGCAGGGCAAAGCTCCACCATTACAGGCACACTTGCCGGGCAAATTGTAATGGAGGGCTACCTGAATTTGCGCATGGCGCCTTGGTTGCGCAGACTCATTACACGCCTTATTGCTGTAATTCCGGCCATGTTGGTTATTTACTTTTTAGGCGATGAAAAAGTGGGCGACATGCTGGTGTTATCGCAAGTAATACTAAGCCTTCAATTAGGTTTTGCCGTTATTCCACTCATTCACTTTGTAAGCAGCAAAAAAGAAATGGGGCAGTTTGCCATTTCCAACTGGCAAAAATTTGCAGGCTGGTTAAGTGCTGCAATAATTGTATTGCTCAACTTAAAATTAGTATTCGATTTTCTGGCAGACTGGCAAGCAATGGCACATCCTGTGCTTTTTACAACCATACTTCTTTTAGTTATTGCCGCCATTGGCTTACTGCTTTATATTGCCGCTTATCCATTTTTCAATTCTAAAAAAACAGCCAAGCAACTTATACCACATGGCGAAGCATCATTGCTTCCACCACTGCAACACAAGCAGTATAAACGAATTGGAATATGCGTAGATTTTACCGATGGCGATGTAAAAGCAATAGAACACGGCATTGCACAAGGCAATTCGCAAACACAGTTTTTCTTAATTCATGTAACAGAAAGCACGGGCGCTAAAATTTCGGGCAATGACATTCGCGATTTTGAGGTGCAGCACGATGAGCAACAACTTACCGCGTATGTACAGCAACTTGCCAAGCAACAAATAACAGCAGTAGGTAAAATAGGTTTTGGCATTCCAAAAAATGCTATTCCTGCAATTGTAAACGAATACGATATTGATTTGTTGGTAATGGGTAGCCACGGGCACAACTCGTTCTTCGATTTTATATATGGCGAAACCATTAGCGCAGTAAGGCACCGAGTAAAATGTCCGGTACTTGCGGTATAGCTAAAATAAGTTACATAGAATTTTAAAATATCAATTCTATTTTCAATACTTGCCGCCCGATTTTTGATGCCTTTAAAACACCATAAGAATGAAGGCTTTAAAATTAAAAGAAACATGGTTGGCAATTGCACTTGCCTTTATTGCAGGATATGCCGCAGCATATTTCCTTGCATCTAAAACAGCAGAAACAACACAGCAGGCGGCACCACCAAACAGCCTTTCGGAATTTAGAAGCAACAGCGGTTTCAAATACATAAATCCACTTATTGAGTGCGATAATTATTTACCGGAAAACAATGCCTCCGTTGCCGTATTAACCTCAGAGATACAGAGCTATCTTAGTGAACTAAGAGCCTCGCAAGAAGCAAGCCACGTATCTGTTTACTACAGAGATTTAAACAATGGCAGCTGGCTTGGTATTAACGAAGATGAAAGATACTCACCAGCCAGCTTATTAAAGGTTCCAATTATGATTGCAGCTTTAAAAAGAACAGAAAAGGATCCTACTTTCTTACAGAAGAAAATAAAATTTGAAAACTATATTGATGAAGTAACTGCTAATATTATAGATACAGGCTTGGTTGAAATCGGTAAGAGCTACACCATAGAAGAATTGATATTTAAAATGATTGCTTACTCTGACAACGAAGCTAAAAATCTAATACTACACGAAATTGGAGATCCTGATTTTAACCAAACATTTATAGATGCCGGCATTGCGCCACCCGATTTTAGATACACCACCGATGTTATTTCTGTAAAAGAATTTTCTTCTTTCTTTAGAGTATTATACAATGCCACTTATTTGAATAAAGAAATGTCGGAAAAGGCACTTTCTATACTTAGCAATGTAAATTTCAAAAGAGGAATAGTGGCAGGTTTACCGCAAGGTATTACCGTGGCACACAAATTTGGCGAGCGAGCCTATAACGATACCAACATTAAACAATTACACGATTGTGGTATTGTATATATCCAAGGCAAACCATACTTAATATGCATAATGACCCGTGGAGCAAACTTTGATGCTTTATCAAAAGTAATAGCAAAAATTTCGGGCATAGTACACAGCAATGTAATTGCCAATCAGTAAAGCACAACTAAATTTTTACTTTCGTTGGAGTACATTTAAAACAAATTGAATTTCGAGTTATTTATTGTTCGAAGAATTGCTTTTAGTTTTCAAAAAGGCTTTTCATCTTTCATAATAAAAATTGCTTTGGGAGCAGTGGCTTTGAGCATTGCCACTATGATTATCGCCACCTCGCTCATCAATGGTTTTCAAAAAGAAATAAGAGCTAAGGTTTTTGGATTTTGGGCGCATGTAAGCATTATGCCTTTTAGTCTTACAAAATCGTACGAAGAAGCTGCTGTATATAAAAACCAAACTTTTTACCTGCATCCAAACGAAATTCCCGAAGCCCGACACATTCAAGCTACTGCTTTCAAAGCAGGCTTAATGAAAACAAAAAACAGTTTTGATGGTATTGTATTGAAAGGGACTGCCAGCGATTTCGACACCTCAGTGTTTAAGCAGTATTTAAAAGAAGGTGCCATGCTTAGTACCGATAGCAATGTTGCTTACCGCCAGTTATTGGTTTCTACCACTACTGCCAAGCGTATGCAATTAAAAGTTGGCGATAAAGTAACCATCAACTTTATGGGCAAGCAGGTGCGAGCTAGAGCATTCAAAATTTGTGGATTATACGAAACCGGCTTAGAAGAATTTGACAAACAATTTGCTTTAGCATCTTTAGCTGTTATTCAAGATTTGAATGGATGGGGCAGAGATTCTGTGGGCGGATTTGAAGTTTTTTTAAAAGAAAAGAATCTCTTTAGGAGCCGCAGTGCCGATTACTTTCTCACCTTGTTTGGCGGTTTGCTTTCTGAAGAAACTTATGAAGCCCTAAGAGCCGAACCATTAGATGTTATTGCCGACAATATATTTTACCGCATTGCCGATTCGGGTTTAGATGTGCAAACAATAAAGTATCAAAACCCCGGAATTTTTGACTGGTTGGAACTGCAAACCATGAACGAAATAATTATTCTGCTACTCATGATTTTAGTTGCAGCGATTAACATGATAACCGCACTGCTGATCTTAATTTTGGAGCGCACCAATATGATTGGAATTTTGAAAGCAATGGGCAGCAGCAATGCCGGTGTACGCAAAATTTTTGTGTATTATGCTATTGTAATTATTGGCGGAGGTTTGCTAATTGGCAACATTGTAGGTATTACTTTATGCTTCCTCCAAATGCACTTTGGTTTAGTGAGTTTACCAAAAGAATCGTACTATCTTTCTAAAGCACCTATTGATTTGCAATTAAGTTGGGTGGTGCTGTTAAACATAGCAACGTTAGCAGTTTGCATATTGTTTTTAGTACTCCCTTCCAGAATTATTTCCGGTATAAGCCCTGTAAAAGCAATAAGATTTGCTTAAGCCAACACAGAGTTGCGCACCATAGTTTTTATAGCACTACGTGGCTCACTTACTTTCCAACTTTCAAAGAAATTTTCGGTTAAGAAGAGCATTAAGAATTTAAAAATAATGCCATCGCCTTTTTCAAATTTCTGATTCATATACGACAGCCACGATTGGTGAATTACGTAACCAAATGTTTCTTCAAATAATGAAAAGTATTCTAAATACAAATGCTCTTCTTCGGTAGCTGCTCCTCTCCTTTTCAGTTCATTTCCGGTTAAAAGAATTTCGGGCAAGTGCCCCAACACAAGCGTTTGCAGTATAGATTGGTACAACTTGTAATTTTTTTTCACCACAGCAACTTTTGCCTTTTGATGAAATTGATCGATTATTTTTTTGCAATCGTCTTTCTTTCTTACAAATTCAATTGATTTAAATGTGGCTTGCATGAGAATATTTTTTATTGGATTATTACGAAGGTTCGTTTCAAAATGTTTCGCAGTGCTGCCACACAGTGTACACACGATGTTTTATTCGCTTGTAACCAACTTTAATTTGTACATTATATAAGTTGAAAGTTGATTGGCAATTCAATTTCTTTTTCCATTTTCACCTTTATGAATATCAGTTTATTCTTTGGATTGTTATTGGCTTTTGGTGCCGGGTGGATGATGTTGGAAAAACTTTCATTTAAAACAGTTTCGCTCGAAAAAGCTGCATATTCAATGCTGTTTGGTTTAGGTTTGCAAAGTTGGTGGATGTTTCTCTTAGATATTATCAACTTTCAATTTTCGCAATCTGTATTAACTGTTTTGAACTTAGTTCTAATTATTGCACTAAGCGATTTCGATAAGCTGAAACAATTTAAAGCAGCTGCATTTACAAATTCAATAAAAGATTTTGTAAAGACTCAACTTACCAACTTCCATGCAGGCAGCGCAGTGGCGTGGCTTATACTTATTGGACTGTTTTATCTCATAGCGGTGAAGTCTTTATTTTGGCCCACCACTGAGCACGATGCCATTGGCACTTTTGACAAGCTAGGTATTTGGTATGCCATCGAGGGAAAAATTCACGTATCGCTATATGATGTAAAATTGCAAGGAGCAGGTGGCATTTACCCACCACTGTTTCCTTGCAGCATTGCCTATACTTATTTGTATGGTGCAGAAAATCCCAAAATACTTTCACTTCTTTATTATGTATGTACGCTGGCTATTTTCTATGCAGTAGCAAGCCGATACATCAGTAATTTTGGAGCCGCAATTTTTACATTGGTTCTTGGCTGGGCACCCGAATTTTTTTCGCATGCGGCTTTATTACTTAGCAATTTGCCATCTACCGCTTATGTTGCTGCGGCTGCTTTGCCGTTGTTTGTTTGGTATAAAGAAAGAGAGTTTCGCTATTTTAAAATAGCCTTGTTAGGCATTCTTTTTTCGGTTTGGCTGCGGCAAGATTTACTTGCATTTGCAGTTGCCGGATTTGCCGTAGTACTACTCTACTTAGTGAAACATAAACAATGGCTACCAATTGTATTGTACGCTTCGGCTGTGTTGACTCCTTTTGCAGCATGGAGTTGGTATGTGAAAGCCGATTTACACCTTTCTACTGCCGAGCGATTTGGTGCGGGAAGTGCTATTAGTCTTCAAAAAATAACCATGGCAGCGGCATACCTTTGGGCATATATAGGATTGGGGCAAACAGGCTCCAGCCCTCCTGGATATTTCTTATATGGTATTGCATTTATTTTTCCTATTTTGCTCATAGCGTTTTCTGCAAAATCATTCTTTAAAACATGGAATTTTACAGTACTTTATTTTGTTGCAGCACTGGCTTTTTACACGCTTATATTTTTATTGCTCGATGAAAAACTACAAGATGCCAGCCTACAATCGTTGATGGAAAGTTCATATAAGCGCGGAATGTTTTGCTTTATGCCTATTATTCTTTTTCAAGCAGCAGCCACCGAAAAGGTGCAATTGTTTTTTGCTGCAATAGAAAAGTATTTATGGACCGAAGAATAGTGTTTCCATTTATTTGGGAAATGAAATATAGATACCGGTTCCTGCGTGCAGCATAGATTCTATATGAATAGAACCGCCATGTTTTTCTATAATTTTCTTTGCAATGGTTAATCCTAAACCGCTGCCCGGATATTCATCAATTCTATTCAACCGTTCAAATGGTTCAAAAACTTTTTGATGATGCTTTCTTGCAATACCCACACCATTGTCGCGCACACAAAATGTAATGCTAGTATCTTCTTTTTCTGCTGCCACTTCAATTTGAGCTTTATCGCCTTTTCGGAATTTTATGGCATTATCGAATAAGTTTCTAAAGAGTAGAATCAATAACTTTTCGTTGCCTTCTATTTCCGGCAACTGGTGTAATCTAATTTCAAAATTTTCTGCCGAATGAAACTTTAACACCTCTGCAATGGCAGCTTTCAGCATTGCTTCGGTATGTACTTTTTTCTTTTCCAAAGCAATATCATCTACGCTAATGAGCACTTTTAAATCGCCCAGCAATTTATCCATGTGTAGCGCAGCAGCATTGGTCATTTGTGCATATTCAAAAGCTTGCTTGTACTTACCGTTTTTAAGTTTTTCAACCGTTAGTTGCGAGTAATTAGTTATGGTGCGCACCGGCTCGCGCAAATCGTGCGAAGCCATAGAAATAACATCGTGTGCACTAAAATTTTTATCGCCAGCATCGCTTTCACTTTCAAGCGTATTGGGCAAAATTTGAATAATGCGATATAATTTCCCATCGAGTGGCAACTGTGTAGTTACCAATGCTCTTGCCTCTTTTTCTGTTCGTAGTACTGCCTTAAAATGAACTGCATCTATAAGCGCCTCCGGTTTTTGGCTATCTGCTTTTGTATGCTTCTCGAAAAAGCAATTAAAATGCGTCTTTGCAATTTCATCGGCCTCTATGTTCAATAAATGAATGGCGCTTACATTAGCTGCTGCTAAAATATCGTTATAGAATATAAGCAACGGCAGTTGAATAGTATCAATAAATAGTGCTGCCAATTGTAGGTTACTAAGCGAGGCCGATACTGCCTTTGCACTTTCTTCTTTCACTAAAAACAGTGCTGCTTTTTCGCCATTCCATTGCACTATGGAAGAGCGTACCTGCAATACTCTTGGTGTATCGGGGATTTCAAAAGATACACATCCCGAGCCTTCGCTTGCAAAGTTGTAATTCAAAATAGGAACCAACTTACTCTTTATCTGAAAATACGCTGCTGCTTTATTGGCAAAGTGATTGGCATACAACACCTCGTTGGTTTTGCTTACTATTAGAATACCAACATCAGCCAATTCAAAAGCACCTTCCAGCACTTTTACATCCGGCAAAGTGGCAGGAGTAGCTTTATCAAAAAACAATATGTTGTGCGCGTGTTCCAAATACTTGTGGCATTACTAATAGCAGTAATATAAAATAAGGAATAAAAATAATCAAGAGGCAATGTGTATGAAAATGCGCTTATATAATGTGGATAGCGTGTTGCTATCTATTTTATTCCTCTACTGCCACTACTTCCTTCACCTCCGGAATCATGCGCTTTAGTAAGCCTTCTATTCCTGCACGCAAGGTAATTTGCGAACTTGGGCAACCGCTGCAACTGCCGTGCATGGTAAGGTTTACAATACCATTATCGAATGAATGAAATGCAATATATCCGCCATCCATTTCAACTGCAGGCCGCACGTATTTATCTAAAAGTGCAGTAATTTTTTCTTCCACCGAAACAGCAGCATCGGTATCGTTGGCAGGATTAAACTCACCGCGCTTGCGCAAGTTATCCGATACAAGTGCTTTCCCCGAATTATGAAATTCTTCTATTGCCTTTTTTATTTGTGGAGTAATCTCGTACCAATCGGCCGTAGCGGTTTTGGTAATGGTTACGAAGTTTTGCGATAAAAAAACACTTTGCACAAAGGGCAATTCAAATAGCGCATCGGCCAAAAGCGATTCGCCATTTACAGCATTCTTACTCTTAAACTCTATCTGGAAATTGGGCAGGATATTTAAGTTGGTTGTAAACTTTAAACTCTCCGGATTGGGTGTTGCTTCCTGATAAATTTCTACAATAAACGATTCCATTCTTTATGTGTTTTAGGCAAAGTGCCGAAAAAAATATGCTTCCTCCAAATTCAGGCAACGCTTTGTAACAAAGTTTCTATTTCTTCTAACTTATGAAGTGGCATTTTGCTAAGCAAGCGATTTATTTCTAAGCGCTTCTCGCGTCTGCGTATCTTTTGCAGTGGATGATCCGGACGATCGTCCAGCAAATCGTTGGGTGTCCATTCAAAAATATCGTTGGGTGTGCAGTTTAGTAGAATACACAACTGCTCTATGTGTTCAAGTCGCATTTGTTCTACCTTTCCATTCTTGTATTTATGTGCCGTAAACGAAACAAAGCCTCCTTTTACTAAAAAACGATAAGGCTGCTCTATTCCCCTTGCCTTAAAAATGCGGTTTAAATTAAGTTGAATCATAAACAACGTTTTTGCAAATAATCAAACTCTACATTCAAGTTTACTACGTTCATTTTGAACAATTGTGGAAAACACCAATACTGTACAATATAAAGCTCACAAAAAACAAAACAATCTGCCACTACAACAAAGTTTACTCACATAACCTCAAAATGTACTTTGAGTTTTTTTAAAATAAATTTGAAGCTATTGCAAGCTGCTTAGAATGGCGTAAAAATCAATTTGGCGTATGTATTTGGGGAAAATGAAAATGCAGTGCTTGGATATAAAGCAATAGATGGAGCAGAAATCCATCACACAAAAACAAAAAAAATTAGGAAAATATAGCCGTGGAACTACTTGGCTGGAGTGCCCGGGACGAGATTCGAACTCGTACACCCTTTCAGGCGCCACCCCCTCAAGATGGTGTGTCTACCAATTTCACCACCCGGGCTTAAAAACAGAGCGCAAATGTAATTTTATTCCCTAATTCACGAAAAATTCAAACGTGAGTTTTAATCCCACATCATTCAAAAAACTATTTTCACCCCGTGATAAGTAAGTATTCTATCCAAAAGATAATGGAAGAATCCCGCGTAGAAGAAGTAGTGGGAGAATATGTGGTACTAAAAAAACGAGGTGCCAACTACCAAGGCCTTTGCCCTTTTCACAACGAAAAAACACCTTCATTTAATGTATCGCCCGCCAAAAATATTTACAAATGTTTTGGGTGCGGCAAAGCCGGCAATTCTGTTACGTTTTTAATGGAACATGCGCAAATGAGTTATACCGAAGCGCTACGCCATCTTGCCAAGAAATACAACATTGAAATTGAAGAAACCACCGAAGAAAAAAGTAAGGAAGAAACAGAGCAGCAATCGCTCACCGAAAGTATTTTTATTGCCAACTCCTTTGCACAAAAATTCTACTCCAATTACTTGCTGAATGAAGAAGCTGGCGGTATTGGACTTTCCTATTTTAAAGAGCGCGGTTTCGATTCAGAAACCATACAAAAATTCCAACTCGGTTTTTCACCGGAAGGAAAAGACGCATTTGCTCAACACGCACTATCCAACTCCTTTCAAAAAGATATTTTGGTAAAAGCCGGACTAATAGCTGAGCACGAATACGGGCTGCGCGATTTTTTTCGCAACCGCGTAATGTTTCCCATTCACAGCATCAATGGAAAAGTACTTGGCTTTGGTGGGCGCATTTTAAAGAAAGACGAAAAAAGTCCTAAATACATCAACACTTCCGAAAACGAAGTATATCAAAAAAGTAAAATTCTTTATGGTGCTTACTTTGCAAAACAAGCAGTACGCAAGGCCGATGAATGCTTTTTGGTAGAAGGCTATACCGATGTTATTTCGCTACATAGAGCCGGTATTGAAAACGTAATGGCATCGAGCGGCACATCGCTCACTACCGACCAAATTAGAATGGTAAAGCGCATGACCTCCAATATCACCATGCTTTACGATGGCGATGCTGCCGGAATAAAAGCGGCCCTCCGCGGTACCGATATGATTTTGGAAGAAGGCATGCATGTGCGCATAGTGCTGCTACCGGAAACAGAAGACCCTGATAGCTATGTAAAAAAAGTAGGTGGAGAAGGCTTTCTGCAGTATGTAAAGGAGCAAAGGAAAGATGTAATACTTTTTAAAACATCGCTCTTTGCAAAAGAAGCAGCCAACGACCCTATAAAAAAGAGCGAACTTATTCGCGAAATACTTATTTCTATTGCCAAAACCCCCGACCCTATTCAAAGAGCTGTTTACTGCAAAGAATGTGCGCAGTACTTCAATATGCAAGAACAACTTATTACCATAGAAGTAAATAAGCTGCGTAGAAGAAATGCTAAAGATGAGCAAGCAGATGTGCCCATAAACATTGTTGAAGAGCAGCAAGCAGCCACTCAAATACATGCAGAACAAATACGAGAAGCATCGCCCACGCAAAAAATTTTAGAAGAAGCCATTCTGCGATTGTTTTTAGAATATGGTGATTGGAAGATTGCCATAGAGCCCGATAACTATATAAGTGTAACAACCTATCTCTTAGAAGATTTAGAGGGCATTACCATAGAAACTACGCATCTACAGGAGGTTTTTCAACTTATACAAGAAGAAGCTGAAGCCGGAAGGTATCATGCCTCTTCATTTTTCACTACACACGAAAACGATTCTATTCGTACCACAGCACTACATTTAGTTTCTGAAAGATATCAAGTAAGCGATAATTGGTGGAATAAACACAAAATTGTAATTCCCGATAAAAGACATCTTTTTATTAGAGATATTGAAAGCACTGTAATTCGCCTAAAACAATTTTACAACTTAAAACAGTTGCGCATTATAGAAGAGCAAATTAAGCAAGCACAACAACAGCCCACAACCGAAGAAATGGACAACGAGCTAATTTCGCTGCTAAACAAACACATGAAACTAAGTGAGCAACGCAAAAACTTTGCAGCATTGGTAGGCACCATTGTTTACAGACCTTTAACCTAATTGGACATAGGAATCAGCATACCTATTTCCAACAATTTCATGCAATAAACGCGGCAGATTACAATCTATTGGCAAACACTCTTAAAACAAACATTTAAGAGAGGTAGCCTTCTTACTATTCCCGAGTAAATTCAACCACTGCTGAACTGAAAACCTGCGGTCATTTTCTGTAAGAAGAACAATTCAAGCAGTAGCAGCAGCTATACTTTCTTTTCTTGTAAAGAACAGGCTTTTTATAGATAAAAAAAGAGGCTGCCTTTTTTAAAGCAGCCTCTTTTAAAACAATAGTTACTATAAACAATAGTGGCTTAGTTCCAGAAAGCGTAATCGTTTTCTTCTATTAACTTGTTGGCTACAGCTCTGCGGATTTCTTTGGTGTTTACCATTTCGTATTTGGTAAAGCGTTTTAAGCCCATCAACATCATGCGTAGTTCATCGCCACCTGCAAATGCAGCCAAAGCTTGGCGACCATTTACGTTAATTCTATCCATAGCATCGAAGAAAAAGCACTTAACCATATCTACATACAGTTGGCTTGCTTCTAATCCATGTAAATTTACCAATTTTTCGGCACGCAGCATGGCGCTTTCCATTACCAAAATATCGGCCAACACATCCGAAGCGTGGATTAAGATTTCTTGCTCGCTTTCTAATTTTTGCATTAGTTTTTGAACTGCACTTCCTGCTACAAGCAAGAATGCTTTTTTGGCATTCTTTAATGCTTTTTTCTCTGCGGCAAAAACATCATCAGAATCGCCACCTGAACCAAAATCAGGCACACTCATCAGTTCTTTTTGAATGGCCATTCCCGGAGTCATTAAATCTAACTTACCTTTTAATGCAAACTTTAATAATGCATCTATTGAAAGCATACGGTTTATTTCGTTGGTGCCTTCAAAAATTCTGTTGATGCGGCTGTCGCGGTATGCACGCGCCATTGGATATTCTTCGCTAAATCCGTAACCACCGTGTATTTGCAATGCTTCATCTACTACAAAATCTAATACCTCAGAGCCAATTACTTTTAATAAGGCACACTCAATTTGGTATTCCTCTGCACCTCCGGTAAGGTACTCTGTCATTGATTTTCCGGCAGCTTTAAGTTCATGTTCTTTTTGGCTAATTAAATCGCACACTCTGTAAGATGCAGATTCTGCTGCCCATGAACGAATTGCCATTTCACCCAATTTTTGTTTGATGGCTCCAAATGATGAAATTGGAGTTTTAAACTGCTGGCGCTCATTGGCATATTTTACTGCTTGACCCAAAGCGCGTTTTGCACCACCCAATACGCCATTACACAATTTGTAACGACCAATATTTAATATTTGAAAGGCTATTTTATGCCCTTTTCCTGCTTCGCCTAAAAGATTTTCGGCAGGCACTTTTACATTATTAAGAAACACTTGGCGGGTAGAAGATGATTTAATACCCATTTTCTTTTCTTCTGCACCAACACTTACGCCTTCATATCCTTTTTCAACAATAAAAGCAGTGAACTTTTTATCATCGCCATCAATTTTTGCAAACACTACAAACACATCTGCAAAACCGGCATTGGTAATCCACATTTTTTGTCCGGTAAGTGTGTAGTATTTTCCGTCTTCGCTCAACACTGCTTTGGTACGCGCACCCAATGCATCGGATCCGCTCCAAGGCTCTGTTAAACAATAAGCTGCTTTTAATTCTCCGGTAGCCAATTTAGGCAAGTACTTTGCGCGTTGTTCATTGGTTCCGTAATAAATAATTGGGCATGTGCCAATGCCGGTATGTGCGCCAATGGCTACACTCATGCCGTGTCCCCAGCCCAACACTTCGGTTACGTAAGAAAAAGTGGTTAAGTCCTTTCCTTCGCCACCATATTCCTCAGGAATGTGAAGAGACAATAAGCCATATTCGCCTGCCTTATTTATTACCTCAACGCCTTTCATTGGGTCTTTATCAAACTCCTCTAAATGCGGATCAATTTCTTTGGTTATGAAATCTTTGGTTGTGTTACGCATCATTAGTTGCTCTTCAGAAATTTGTTCAGGAATGTACACTTCTTCCCAAGAGCTTTCTTTGATGATAAATTCACCACCCTTTAGAATTTGTTTTTTGTCTGTTGCGATTGACATAAAATGTTGATTTGTGTTACTTAATTTTTTTAGATTTCTATAAAACGTATTACGAATGTAAATGTTTCCTTTTTACCAAACAATCGTTTGGTAAAATTATTTTTCTATAATTTATAGTACTTCATATTAACTTTGATACACACGTAAAAAATAGTACAATGAAAAAAACAATACTCACCGGAACCTTGGTTGGTATATTTTCTATTACACACAGCCAATCGGTTACATGGGCAAAAGATATAGCACCTATCTTCTACAAGAATTGTACTACATGCCACCACGATGGCGGAGCCGGACATTTTTCGCTTTTAGATTACCAAAATGCATTTAGCCATGCTTTTTCTATTCAATATAAAACAGAGAATAAGCAAATGCCTCCCTTCCCTACCGATCCCAACTATAGGAAATTTAAAGATGAGAGGCGGCTTTCTGATGCAGAAATACAAACCATAAAAGATTGGTACAATGCAGGTGCGCCAATGGGCGACACCAATACAGCACCTACCAAACCAATATATACAAACTTACCGGAACTAACCACTCCTAGTAAAATACTGCAGATACCTACTTACAGTGTAAGTTCCAATTACGATGTTTACCAATGTTTTGTACTAGACCCCCAACTTTCGCAAGATGAATATTTTGATGCGTATGAAGTAATACCTGGCAATCCATCTATTGTGCACCATGTTTTAATTTATGAAGATACTACCGGAGTAAGCACTACCAAAGATGCACAAACACCGGAACCCGGCTATCTAAATTTCGGGGGTATTGGCGTAGCAAGCGCTAAACTCATTGGAGCTTGGGTTCCCGGAAGTAAGCCACAATTTTATCCGCCCAATATTGGAGTGAAATTGCATAAGAATGCAAAGGTGGTAATGCAAATTCACTATCCGGCAGGCAGCCTTTCTAAAAAAGACAGCACTACATTGCGCTTGCGATTTTCTAATAAGCCACTGCGCGAAATATCATTAGCGCCTATTTTGCGATATGCCAATTCGGGCAATGGAGGCTTGCTCAACGGCCCTCTTTCTATTGAAGCCGATGAGGTAAAAACTTTTTACAATCAATATACTTTGGCCAATAATTATCCTAAAATCAGTTTAGTGTTAACGGCTCCTCACATGCACCTAATCGGTAGAAGCATTATGGCATTTGCCGTTACGCCTACCAACGATACTATTCCAATTGTAAAAATTCCGGAGTGGGATTTCCGCTGGCAGATGAGTTATTACTTTCAAAAACCTGTGGTTATTCCTCCCGGTACTAAATTGTTTGGAAAAGCTACATACGACAATACAGCCACCAACCCATTTCAACCCAATAATCCACCCAAAAAAGTTACCGCAGGCGAAGCCACCACCGATGAAATGTTTTTAGTGTACTTTGGTTATATGCTATACCAAAATGGAGATGAGGATATGGTAATTGATAGTAGCATCTTACAACTTCCTACGGATTTAAACAAGAGCGAAATAGCCAGCATTGTTAGCACACCTCAGTTTTATGAACCCATTCCTAATCCCGCTCAAGGTGCTACAACATTATCGTTCTTTTTGCCCAACACTACCGAAGTGGCATTTGATGTATATGATATTGCAGGAAAAAAAGTACACAGTATTCCAAGCTCCTTATTTAACCAAGGATTTGCAACACAACAACTGTTTACAGACGCACTTGCCAATGGCACGTATATTGTACGAATGATTGTTTCGGAAAAACAATTGCTTGCAAAGCAATTGATAATATCGCACTAGTGCTTACATATTGTACAGCACTTCATACTCATAGTTAAGAACCTTCTTTTCGTTTGGTTTTAAACTTAGCTCCCATTTTATTTCCGATGTTGGATTGGTGCCGGTGTAATAGTTTTTCTTTTTTACTACTTGAGCAGCATCGCTTTGTTTTACTACTTCACCCGTTACATTTTTGGTAACACTAAGTGCAATGGCTGTTTCTTGAAAGTTTTCTACCGTTACGCTTCCCTTAATAACTACCTTACCGAAAACACCTTTTCCAACTTTTTTAAAACTATCGTTTCGGCTGGCTTCCTCTTCTTGGTTTTTAAGAATTACATCTACCGCCTTTGAAAGGCGAACCGAAGTTGTAGCACCTGCCGGAGTATAGTTCATGTTATCCTGTGCCAAGAATTGTTCTTTTTCATTTAATACCATTACCGGAGCCGATGTAAAAGGCACGCCCGCTGTATTTTTCAATTCTAAAGAATGAAAAACATCGTATTTGCTTTCTTCATTATTGGTAAAGCGAGTGGCATAAAAGTTCACGTAATCCGGAATAGAACCTTCGTACTTGTTTTTGTATTCTAACTCTTTTGCAAATACAGGAAAAGAGCCTTTTGCATCTTTGGCTAAAGAAATTTTTCCTAGCTTATAGAAATATAAATCGCCCGATTTTTCTCCTTCTGTAGTAAAGGTGCCGCTAAAGGCTTCATCGGCAACGCTCTCTGCAATACCTGCACTGCGCATCATTTTGTAATTATATTGAGCATTTCCTCCATAAGGTGCTTGCGGAGGATTTTCATTGGTTACATAATCGTAAGTCATTGGATCTGCTTTTAATCCAAATGCCAACTGGGGGGCACCAACCACTACTTCGGTTTCTGCATTTTGTATGGCCTCTCCACCATTTTCAATAAGTGCTTTCATTTCTATTCTGGCATTTTTTTCATCCTTTAGCTTTAAAAAGTACGAAGGAATCCAATTCATGCCGCTTTGCAGGTAAAACTCTTGCAAGGCAATGGTTGGCGTATTCTTTTCGGGTTGAATAACCACCATTTTTTTTATGCTATCTGCCAAGAATGTGGTGTTCTCTGCTTCTTTAAATTCTACTTGATAAATGTTTTTGGCACTAATCCATGAAATACCTTTTTCTGTTTTAAACTTAAGCATTCCGGTAGGCTGGTAAAAATAGGCTATCGTGCCGCTGAGGCTTTTATCAATTGCATTGCTTGCTGTATAAAAAACTGTTGCCTGCTTGCCTATGTTCCCCGCTAAAAATTCGGCCACACTCTCGCAGCGCTTTGTTTTTTTAATAGTATCGTTTTTAAATGCAATCTGCTTTATGGGATTTTCTTTTCCTGCTCCCACCCAGTAAGCTCCAAACAAGGTTTTATTGGGTAATGGCAGCACGGCAGTGCCATTCTTGGTTTTAATACTGCCTTCATTTACAATCAATGCAGTTCCGTTTTTATAGATGGTAACTTTCTTAGAATTTAGTGCTGTTTGCGCAAAAGTATTCAACACTGCAAATGCTGCAGCGGTAACAAAAATTTTCTTCATAATTAATTTTTAAAGTAGATGAAAACGAGTAAAAATTCCACAAGGTTGCCTGCCCCAAATTAAAATTTCAGGTTGCCGAATACCTTTTCTAAGATATCGGTAGTGCGCGCCACAGGGTCTTTTCTTATACGCGCCTCTTCTTGTGCTATCAAATAAAATAATCCACTAATTCCTTTTCTGGTAACATAGTCGGGCAAATCTGTATTTACTTTAGATACAAATGGAATGCGGTTATACTGTGTCATAGCTTGGCTCCAGTAGCGAGTGGCCAAAGTTTGGTCTAATGCTGTTTTAATGCTCGGTTTAAATGCAGCTACCAATTGCTCTGTAGTAGTTCTTTCTAAAAATTTAGTAGCAGCATCTTGCTGTTGATTGCTTACAATGCTAATAGCATCGTTAATAGTCATTTGCGAAACTGAATTTATGAATATGTTTTTTGCTTGCGGAGCTGCTTTTTCGGCTGCTCGGTTCATGGTTAAAATGATATTATCTACCAATGCACCTGCTCCAATTTGGCGCAACGTGCTTTCCATAGCTTTTGCCTGTGGCGGCATCAATACTTTTATGAAAGCATTTTTAAAATAACCATCGGGAGCAGCAGCTTTGGTAACTCCGGTTGTGATACCATTAAGCAATGCATCTTTAATGGCACTTGCCGCTTCGGTTTCGGTAAAAGAAGCGGTGCTATTTGATTTACTTCCGGTCGTAGCTGAAGAGGTAGTTTTACCCATTGTTTTACTAGTGCTTTTTATAGTTTGAATGGCTCCTCCCATTTTAGATGCCTTCTGCGCATTTACTTGTAGGGCACCAATCATTGTAACAATTACGAGTAATAACTTCATGTGTAGTATTTTGTGATGAAAGATAGCAATTGCACAAAAATGTAAAATTGCAAAAGCAAGGATAAGAGATTTTAACAAGTTGAAGCCTCTGTAATTTATTTGCTCAACCACATAAAGTTTTTATTTTAGAGAAAACAAATTTTCTACACATGAAAAAACTACTTCTCACCTCGGCAATTATTGGTTTTATATACTCCGGCACTATAGCACAAACAGCAGAAATACTAAACGAAAAACAGGTGGCAACCATTGATGTAAATGGGAAATGGGTGGGCAAACGCCAGCAATACACTACCGACCATAAAGGCATTTTGCAAACTTTTGAATACGAATTCAATTTAAAACAAGAAGGCAGTATTGTAACCGGAACCTCTTCTATTTTTGGTAGCGGTGGCTATTATGGCGATATGAAATTGCGTGGTGTTATTACAGGCAATAAATTGATGTTTGAAGAATATGAAATTTTAAGCGAAAACTTATCGAACACCAACCGAACATGGTGCTTTAAAACAGGTGAATTAACCTTTGCAAAAGATGGCAACAATATAAAGTTGTTAGGTGCCACACCAAGCCATATTCCGGTTTACAACATTCCTTGTAGTGGCGGCTATTCCAATATGGAAAAAGTGGGAGATGGATCTAATGCCATCGACCTTTCTAAAAATTTTACTTCAAAATTGAACCAAGAAGATTTTGCAGTAAATGTGTTACCAAACCCATTTTTTGATAAAGCCAAAATAAATTTCTTGCTCGATAAAGATTCAAAAGTAGAACTAAACGTTTTAGATATGAGCGGTAAAACAGTAGCAACCCTACAACAAGGGAAACTCGAAAAAGGCAATCATGAATTTATTTTCGATACACAAAAAAATCCGCAAGCAGCCAGCAACTATATTGTAGTTTTAAAAATAAACGGTACTACCTACAGCAGTTTGCTTTCTAAAATAAACTACTAGTTGTTTCACTTTTAAAAATTACCATAGGTTTGCCTGAAACTTCACTGTATGTTTCAGGCAAATTTGTTTATAGGAAAAACTGCATTGGTAACCGGAGGCGGGAGCGGCATCGGCTATGCCATTAGCAAGCAATTATTGCAATTAGGAGCACAAGTAATTATTACTTCCAGAAATGAAGAAAAACTACAAAAAGCAACCCAAGAGTTATCGCAATTTGGTAAAATTCGCTATAGCATTTGCGATATAAGAATTGCAGAACAAACAATGCTTTTAGCAAACGAAATTAAAGCACAGGAAGGCATCTTAGATATTTTGGTAAACAATGCTGGCGGACAGTTTCCTTCGGCAGCCGAAAATATATCGCCTAAAGGATTTGCAGCAGTGGTAAACAATAATTTAAACGGCACATGGAATGTTACACATGCCATGGCAAACACATTCTTTATACCACAGAAAAACGGAAGTATCGTAAACATAATTGCCAATATGTTTCGCGGGTTTCCGGGTATGGCACATACAGGAGCAGCACGCGCAGGAGTAGAGAACCTCACCATGAGTTTAGCAGTAGAATGGAGTAAATACAACATAAATGTAAATGCAGTAGCGCCCGGCTTTATACAAAGCAGCGGTATGGAGCAATATCCCGAGGCGTTTAAACGCGGCATGGAAGATACCGTTCCCGCCAAACGTTTAGGTACCGTAGATGAAGTTGCTAATCTTACAGTTTTCCTTTGTGCTCCGGCTTGTAAATACATAACAGGAGAAACCGTGTACATTGATGGCGGGCAGCGGCTTTGGGGCGATTTATTCAAACTGTAATAGTACTTACAGATAAGCAATAGAAGCCTACAACTGCTCAAAGTAGTCCACAATCTTATGCTTCAATAATTCTTCTTGCGATTTTAAATCTAGTACCGGCATGGTTGTATTCTGTTCATAATGATGCCAACCATCGGCATCTGTACCCACAAATTTGTAATAGCCTTCGCTGCTAAGCAATTTGCAAACCGCCACATGCATCAAATCTTGCTTTTCTTCTTTACTCCACTCCTCTTTTACTATTCCCACCTCGTTCATACCAATTAAGAAAAGCATGGCATTTACATCGGGGCGCTGCCCAAACTGCTCGTTTACAAGCTTGCGCACTTTATACCAACGATATTCAAAACTCTCTTCCATAACCAATCGTAAACATAACATTCAGAACTCAGAAATAAGCAATTGGCAGGCATTGACATTACTTGTTTAACCAATTTTATTTTTCATAAAGAATTAACCGACTATCATTGCAAAAAAATACATTCATTCATGAGTAACTCACAGATTTACATTGCGCTGCTACACACACACAAATTGGTTGTAATTTTGTTTTTGCTGCACTACCTAGTTAAAACAGTTTTACTGTTACTCAACAAAAAAGAGGCATTGGCAAAGTACTCAAAGCCAACCAAAGTGCCTGAAATGATTATTAGTTCATTGTTTTTAATTACAGGAGTAACCATGCTTATGATGGGTGCAGATGTAAACAATTTACTCTTAATTAAAATAGTATTGGTATTAAGCTCCATACCATTAGCGGTAATTGGTTTTAAAAGAGAGAAAAAAGCATTGGCAGTATTAGCCGTATTGTTTATTGTATCCAGTTACGGATTAGCAGAAATGAGCCGTGCAAAAAAAGGGAAGCAAACTGTAGATACAACAGATGTAAGTGCAGAGCCAATTGCTGTTGGTAAAAAAGTGTACACCGAACTTTGTACTGCTTGCCACGGAGCCGCAGGCGATGCCATGCTTGCCGGAGCAAAAAACTTAAAAATATCTACTATGAATCACGAAGAAGTTATTGCCATTATTCGCGATGGTAAAAACAATATGGCTGCATATAAAAACCTTACACCCGAACAATTAGAAGGCGTAGCGCTATATGTAGAAAGTTTACGAAACAATAGCGAAAGTGCGGAATAACTTTATGGTGTTTTTTAGTTTTAAACATCAACTGTAACTTAAAATTCAAGTGCCATGTTTTTTGAAAAAGCAAATGAAGTTTTAAAAGAAATAGAAACTGCTCTGCCCGAAAATGCAGAGGCTTTAGAACAATTCAGAATTAAGTATCTAGGTACCAAAGGCATACTTAAAGAACTATTTGGTGCTATGGGCAATATAGCTCCCGAACGCAAAAAAGAGTACGGGCAGCTAATGAACACGCTAAAAACAGCTGCCGAACAAAAACACGAAACACTAAAAGCTAAGTTTACGACTACCACTCAAGAAAGTAAAAACAGCGTAGATATTACAGCGCCAGCCTACACCTTTAAAGTAGGCACACGCCATCCCGTAAGCATTATACGCCACAAAATGACTGAAATCTTTAGCCGCATTGGATTTACCGTAGCAGAAGGCCCTGAAATAGAAGACGATTGGCATAATTTTACAGCGCTCAACACTCCCGAAGACCATCCTGCACGCGATATGCAAGACACCTTCTTTTTAAACGAAGAAAAAGAATGGATGCTCCGTTCGCAAACTTCAACCGTGCAGATAAGAGTAATGGAAACCCAAAAGCCTCCCATTAGAATTATTTGCCCCGGCAGAGTGTACAGAAACGAAACTATTTCTGCCCGTGCACACTGCACATTTCATCAAGTAGAAGGATTATATATTGATACCGATGTTTCGTTTGCAGATTTAAAACAAACCATGCTCTACTTTGCACAAGAAATGTTTGGAAAGAATGTAGAAGTGCGTTTCCGCCCATCATTTTTTCCATTTACAGAGCCAAGTGCCGAAATGGACATCAGTTGCTTTGTATGCGAAGGCAAAGGATGCCCTGTTTGTAAATACAGCGGCTGGGTAGAAATTGGAGGCTGCGGCATGGTAGATCCTGCTGTGCTCCAAAATTGCAAAATAGACCATAATAAATATACCGGATTTGCATTCGGCATGGGTATAGAAAGAATAACCATGCTTAAATACCGAATCAACGATTTACGCCTCTTTTTTGAAAACGATGTGCGGTTCTTAAAACAGTTTGAAAGCGCCAATTAGTTTAGCTTACCAATATAAATCTGTTGTATATGAAAATTGCCAAAGTAGGTATTTGCGGAGCCGGAACTATGGGAGCCGGCATAGCAGAAGTATTTGCACAAGCAGGTTTTGAAACTATATTATTTGACGTAAGCCAACCACAACTCGCTACCGCCATTGCTGCCATTCGAAAAAATTGGGATAAAGCCATTGAAAAAAACAAACTCACCGAGTTAGAAAAAGAACAAGCAACTCAACGGCTGCATACCACCAATGCCATAGAAGAAGTACAAGCCAATTTGGTAATAGAAGCCATAGTAGAAAAGTTGGATGTAAAGAGAGAACTCTTTACCAAACTCAGCGCTATCAATTCAACCGAAACTATTTTTGCCAGCAATACATCTTCGCTTTCCATTACAAAAATTGCTACCGGAATGAGCCATCCCGAACGCTTTGCCGGCATACACTTTTTTAACCCTGCTCCTATAATGAAACTGGTAGAGATTATTTGCGGAGCCGAAACAAACACAGCCACCACAACAGCATTAACCACATTATCAAAATCTATTGGTAAAAATCCGGTAGTATGTAAAGATGCTCCCGGTTTTATTGTAAACCGCGTAGCCCGCCACTACTATGTAGAAAGTCTAAAAATACTGGAAGAGCAAGCTGCCTCTATGGAAAACATAGACTTACTACTCGAAAGCGCAGGATTTAAAATGGGCGCATTCAAACTCATGGATGTAATTGGCAACGACATTAATTTTGCGGTAACATCTTCATTGTTTGAAGCATTTCATGGCGATGCCAAGTTTAGACCATCGCGCATACAAGCACAAAAAGTAGATGCCAAACAACTTGGAAAGAAAACCGGAAAAGGGTTTTACCAATACTAAGGTTCTAATTCATCTACACGTACAAACTCAAATCCCTTTGCGCGGTAAGCATCAATAAATTCAGGCAATACTTTTAGTGTGGCAGCGCCCCAATCGTGTAATAAAACAATATCGCCTTCTTTTGCCTTCTGCAAACGCTTCATCAATATTTTTTCGCTGGAAATGGTGGTATCGTAAGAGCGTACACTCCAGCCAATTACCTTATATCCAAGTTCTGTGGCAGCCTTTGCAACCGTGGGATTGGTAACACCAAAAGGTGGCCGAAAGTATTTAGCTTCCACTCCCAAAATCCGATTTATTTCTTGTGTACAATGTTTTAAATCGGTTTTCATTTTTCCTAAACCCAAAACTGGAAAACTATTGGAATGAACATAACTATGATTGCCCACCAAATGCCCTTCTGCATAAATTCTGCGTACCAGTACTTCGTGCCTTGCTATCTGCTTTCCTATTAAAAAGAAAGTAGCTTTCACCTCTTTTGCTTGCAATAATTGCAGTACATTTTCTGTATGTAATTCAAGCGGTCCATCATCGAATGTGAGTGCAATCTGCTTTTTTGCACCACTGCCTTTATTAAATGCCAACACAAAATAATTCAGCTGAATAAAATAACTGCCAACAACTACACATGCCAAATAAAAAACTACGGGTAAAAACAATACCCACCACGGCAACAACTTCATGAAACACAATACTACCAGCAATACAAAAACCATATAGGTAACTGGTTGTATAATGCGATGCTTTAGCATTTCTCGAATAAGAAAAATGAATGATAATGTTTAAAATTATTGTGCAACAACACCTTACCTATCGGGCGATTTGCGTTGCGCAACAACAATGGTTTGGGAATAAATTGCTTCTGTAAAATTTGTGCAATTATATACATGGCAAACGAAGAAGCCGTCATGTACTCTCCGCATAAATGCTTAAACCCAAGCAAGGTAGCATTGCCAAAACACTTTTGGTTTATGGCATGCAACGGAGCATCGTTTTGTGCATCGCCATTTAGGCCGCTCAGTACAATATCAATATCGGCCACTGCAATATTCGATTGCTCTAAAAACTGCAGTAACGCCTGCTCTATATTTGGCTCTCTATATACTGTTTGGTGCGCAAGCAAACGGCAATAGGTGTTATTGCTTTTTTCTTTCGATACCAAAAAGAATGCAGCGCCTTCGCCCACAATGGTGCCTTGATGTTGCCCATTCAAAATAGCCATATTGCTACATGGTTCCGGCAGTAATTCTTTATTCTGCATGAGCGAGGAGTAATTAAATTCTCCTATTTCTTCGTAACTGCCTACCAACACATTTTTTTTGCCTTCGTTTAATAAAAACTGAGCATCGTACCATGTGCTTTCTACGCTTATGCCTTTTTGCGAAAATGTATTATTGTGTTCATGGCAACCCGTAAGCAAAGCAATGTTGGAACTTACGGTATTATGCGTAGATTGAATAAATGAAGTAGGGCTAACCACACCTTCACTGCTTGAAATAAAATCGCGCAAAAACCGCTGCGATAGCTCTAAAAGCCCATATCCTGTTCCCGTAGAAATTGCCTCCGGAGTTTTAATTCCGGCATCGCGCAAAGCAATGAGCCCCGCTGCGGTGCCAAACTTTACAATACGGCTCATTCTCCGCAAAGAAGTAACATCAAAAAATTCCGAGTGATTGCCTTCTACACAATAAATTCTATTGGTAGTATATTCCTTTACTTCTTCCAAAAACGAACTATTATCGAAAGTGGGTTGTGGCGAAATGCAGCCAACACCATTTATGTACATTTCTACTAACTGCATTTTGAAAAAATAAGTGATGAACAGTTGCCACCAAAACCAAATGAATTACTCATAACATGTTTTATATCGGCATTTTCTAAAAGTGTAGTAACTGGTGTAAAGTTCAGCTCCTTCATAGGTGTAGCAAATCGCAAATTTGGATAAACAACACCATGTTCCATTGCCAACAAACTATACACAGCTTCTACGCTGCCACTTGCGCCTAAGGTATGCCCCGTAAAACTTTTGGTAGAACTTGCCGGAGGTACTTTTTTAAAAATTCTTTGTATGGCAGTGCCTTCACTTACATCGTTGTTGTTAGTTCCCGTGCCATGTAAATTGATGTATGAAATTTCTTCAGGCAATAATTTTCCTACTTCGAGTGCTTTGGTCATAGCAAGAAAATTTCCTTTGCCCTCAGGCGAAGATGCTGTTTGGTGAAACGCATCATTGGCATTGGCATAGCCGCTAAGCACATACTTTTTTTCCCGCTTTGCATCATTCATTACCTTTTCCGAAGCCAGCACCAAATAAGCTGCGCCTTCGCCTAAGTTCAAGCCATTTCTATGTTCATCGAAAGGAGTACATAGTTTGCGGTCTAAAATCATTAGGGCATTAAATCCATTTAAGGTAAAGCGCGAAAGCGAATCGGCACCACCTGCAACAGCCACATCAATTATGCCTGCTTGTATAAGCCTTTGAGCGTACATAATACTATTGGCAGAAGAAGAGCACGCAGTACTAATGGTAGTTACAAAATGGCGAATACCCAATGCATCTGCAGCAAGTTCGGTAATGGTTCCGCAATCGTGCTGCACCACACCTGTAAGTTCTGCGCCTGATTTATCGGTAAGATATTCTTGGTACCGCTGCTCGGTTTTATCCATGCCGCCTACTGTATTTGCCGATAAAAAACCAACACGCCACTTCTTTAAATCAATACCAGAATTAAGTACCGCTTCTTTGGCTGCAATAGTGCTCAACAAAGCCGTGCGTGGGCTGTGAGCATCAATTCCGGCAATGGCAGCCAGTTGGCTATTGGTTAATTTCACCTCTGCAACAGGAATAACACCTGCAAAATTCGATTGCAATATCTCCATGTTTCCTATGCCGCTTTTAGCAGCAATAAGAGACGCAAAATTTTCTTGCGTATTAGCTCCAATAGAAGTAATAATGCCCTTTCCGGCAATAAACACTCCCATGTAAACTAAGTAGTTTTGTGGGTAGAAATATAGGTTGCCATGGTGCGCACCGTTTGGAATATTTTCGGCCCTTCGGATGGATCGGCCAATTTAATTCCATACTTCTGCTGCATGAGTACAATTAGTTCCAGTGCATCAATAGAATCTAATCCTAAACCTTCGCCAAACAATGGTTGGTCGGCACCAATATCTTCGGGTTTTAAATGCTGTAAATTAAGCTGCTCCACAATTTGAGCCTTTAGAGTAGTAATGAGTTCTTCCATAAATTAGTATATGCTTTGTATGTTTTTTGTCGAATGTGGCAAACCATTGTTTGTTTGCTGCGCCAAATAAAAGAAAGCCTCCGCATTTTCTCCATAAAAATTTGCCCAACCTGCCACACAGGCCTCTACCCTGCCTTCATCAAATAAAGATTGAACGTGTGCAGCCAACATTTCGGGTTGCCATGTATCTACCATAAATGTTGCTGTTTCGCCCTTTAGCCCATGCCTGATACTAAGTTCGCCCACGGCTATATTGGGGAGTGTATATACAAACAATGCCGGACTAGGTGCTGTTTCTGTAGATTGCAGGTATCGTTCATCTGTATCTAAGGAGCCATCGGCAGTAGAAAAAACCAAGCCCTTTTTAAAAGCAGGAACAGCCGCCATTGCTTCGTTGCCTTCTAGCAATTTTTCGCAAGTAAGCAGCACCAATTTAGAGAGGTTATCCATTTTAAAAAACTTAGGATAATTCAAATTCCACTGCTCGTATATGGCATTAAAATCGCTGCAGGCTTCAACTTCAACCACACCATTTACGGTTAATGTATTATTCTTATATGAAGCAAATTTTGTAATACAGCAACTACTCATTTCAATGGGCAAATATAGAAGGATAAGCCAACTTTATTACTACAAAAAACACAGTGAAATAGTGGCAACACTTGTAGTACTTAGGTTGATTTTATTTAGCAGTTGCGTAGCTTTTCGATAGTTTCTTTTGGATTGGCAGCACTAAACACCGTATTTCCTGCAACTAAAACCTGAGCTCCTGCTGCAATTAACTGTGGGGCATTTTCTAAGGTTACACCTCCATCTACTTCAATTTTTGCAACACTGTTTTGCGCCTTAATAAGTGCGCTGGCCTCTGCCACTTTATTAAAGGTATATGGAATAAATTTTTGCCCGCCAAAACCCGGATTCACACTCATAATCAATACCAAATCGAGCAAGTGTATCACCTCTTTCAACACGGCAACAGGTGTAGCCGGATTAAGCGCTACGCCTGCTTGTGCTCCCGTGGCTTTTATTTTATGTATAACAGAATCTAAATGATAATTCCCTTCGTAATGCACCGTAATTAAATCGGCTCCGGCATTACGAAATTGTTCTACATATCTTTCGGGCTGCACAATCATTAAATGCACATCGCAAAACTTTTTTGTTTGCTGGCGCACCGCCTTCAACACAGGAAATCCAAACGAGATATTAGGAACAAAAACACCATCCATTACATCAATATGAATCCATTCGGCAGTACTTTCGTTCAGCAATTGAATATCTTCTCCCAACTTAGAAAAATCGGCACTTAAAATCGAGGGCGAAACAATGGTATTTTTCATGCGGCTAAGCTATGCGAAGTTTTACATTAGGACAAAAAAAATGAGGTTGCTTTACAAAAAACAACCTCATTGCCATAAACCTTCTGGATTTGTTTTCCCATAAGGCTTTGTTGCGGCTAATTAGTTTTCGGCTAAGTATCCTGCTACACCTTCGTGAGTGGCGGTTAAACCTGCCTTTCCTTGGCTCCAGTTTGCAGGGCAAACTTCGCCATGTGTTTCAAAGAAGCTAAGTGAATCTACCATGCGCACGGCTTCATCTATATTTCTGCCCAATGGTAAATCGTTTACCAATTGGTGGCGAACTACACCTTGCTTATCAATTAAGAATAAACCGCGGTAAGCAATTAACTCAGAAGTTGCTTGCATTTGATCGTTATCATCGTAAAAATAAGCGCCATTCAGCACATCGTAGTTGGCAGAAATGGTTTTGTTGGTATCGGCAACCAATGGGTATGTAACACCTTGAATTCCACCTTTATTCTTAGGCAATTGCAGCCAGCCCCAGTGGCTTTGTTCTGTATCGGTAGATACGGCTACCACTACAGTTTCGCGTTTTTCGAACTCTGCTAATTGAGCCTGGAAGGCGTGTAACTCTGTTGGGCACACAAATGTGAAGTCTTTCGGATAGAAAAACAGTACTACATATTTTTTGCCAATATATTGTTCTAAAGAGAAATTCTCTACGATTTCTCCACCGTTTACAACGGCAGTTGCCTTAAACAAAGGGGCTTTTTTTCCTACTAATACAGCCATGATGATTGTTTATTTTAGTTTAAAAATAGAGTGCGAAGGTAGCGAGAAGCGCGAAATTGATTGCTAATTCTTTGTAAAAAAGTTTTACTTTTCTTGCAATAGTTTTTCCAGGTCGGCAATGAGTTTATCTACCGATTGAGGATTGGTGCCATCATAGTAACCGCGCAATCTGCCTGTTTTATCTGCCAATACAAAATTGCCGCTATGTGCAAAACCACCGGGGCTTTGCGGGTCTTCTTCGGCTGCTATTAAATACTTATCGGCTGCGGCAAATAGCTGCTCTTTAATGCCTGTAAGAAAAAACCAATTTTTGCCAACACCTAGTTTTTGCGTGTAATGCAGTAATGCAGCCACAGTGTCGCGCTTGGGGTCTATGGAATGCGAAAGAATCAAGAAATCGTTTCTGTCTTTAAACTTATCGTAAACCCGCAGCATTTGGGCTTTCATTTTGGGGCAAATACTTGGGCAATTGATAAAAAAGAAATCTACCACCAGGTATTTTCCTTCTACATCTTTATTGGTTAGCGTATCGCCAAATTGGTTTGCAAATCTAAACTCAGGAATACTGTAAGCAGCTGTATCTTCTACAATTTCGCCATTTACAATTCGCTTAATAGAAACCTGCTCGGGCTGTGCGTTTTGGCAGGAATTCAGCCATGTGGCTACCATTGCTAATAACAAAAACATGCCGTAATACTTCATACTAAAAATGCTTTTTATTTTACTGTAATTCATACTTTCTAAATTCAGTTTTTATTCCATACATGCTTCTTGCTGCATGGCACCAATCCATCTTTCTATAAGCGAAATGCCTTCGGGATGCAGTAAATTTTTCCCAACCTCGGGCATGCGCACACCCGGATCGTCAGATTTCATTCTATAAATAACTATTGATGCCTCGGGCTTTCCCGGAAAAATATCAAAGAGATTGCCACCCGTGGCTTTTCCTGCTGCTACCGGAGTTTTGCAAATGCCTAAATTGGCGGGCGATTCGTTTTCTAAATTCAGGTATAAACCCGAAGTATAAGCAGGACCCTTGGCATTGTGGCAATGGCCGCAATTCATATCTAAATAGGCTCTGGCTCTTTGGCTGAGAGAATAGGCAGAAGAATCTTCCCAGTTGGGAGTTTTTGGACAATTTTCCGGTGAAGGAACATTGGTTAAATAACCCACTTTTTGCCAGCGCAGCAGTTGGTTTTCTGTACCATCGCTATACGCATAATCTTTGTTTAAATTGCGAACTTTGGGGCCAATGGGGCGAATGGCGCCATTATACCAATGGCAGCTTTTGCATTGGTTTTTGCTGGGTACTATGTATTCTACTTTCTTCTTAGTGCCATCGAAATGAATCCAACTTACTTGCTTTATAGCGCCAATATTGTTTAATACGGCATCGGTTTGTTCATCATTCCAAGTGTATTCGAGCGCTTCCCAGCCCGAAGAACGGTGAATAAGTAAGCGGGTTTCTATTATGCGTTTTTCACCATCGGGTTTACTAAAATCTACTGGGTAATAAAAATTTTTAATGAGGCATGAACCTACCGGAAGTTTTATCATTTCTGAAGTATCGTAATGTGTGCTTTTGCCTTTGGGTACATACACAAAGCGCTTTTTGAATGCGTAATCGGTGAAGAGCGATGTATTTAAATCGTATGGAAGAATACTTTCGTTGGGTTTTAAATCTTTAAGTGTTCCTATAAAAAAATTGTATTCCGATAGATGCTTAAACGGAGCTTGGGCTACATCTAATGCAATTTTTGCCGGAGCAGAATTGCAACTTGCCAATTCATACGCCACCACACACATAACAAGCAGCATTGCCAAGATCGAAACTTTAAACTTCATAAGGCGAAGTTCTTTTATTCAAAACAAAAATCAAGTGCTGTATTTTTTTTCTACGGATTTAACATCTATACCAGAAAAGGTTTCACCTTTGCCCAAATGAAATCTATCTTTTCCGCATTCATATTGGCACTTACCATTTCGGGTTGTGCACACGGTCCAAAAATTCAAACCGCTATTGCCGACACTCATTCATGGGGCGTACCTTCCGGCCCCGAAGATTTTGTATTAGACACGCTTAGCAGCAACCAACCTCGCCTGATTGTTTCGTGTGGCATAAAACGTGAGGGCGACAGCAGCAAAGGCGAATTTGTATTTATTGATTTAGCTACCCAAAAAGTATCGAAATCGGTTACTGTTATGCCTAACCATATTTCTTTGTTTCCTCATGGAATTGATTTGCTAAAGAAAAACGACAGTCTCTTTCTGTATGCCGTAAACCATGAACCCGAGGTGAAAGGCAAAAAGGATTTTACGCGTAATTCCGTTCTTACCTTTTTACTACAAGGCGACTCTATTTTTTTTATACGGAAAACAAGCGCTCCATGCATTATTAGCCCCAATGCTATTTGCGCGCTGGAAGACGGCAGTTTTTTAGTTACCAATATGAATACAGGTGGCTATTTCAGCAATGGAAATGTATGCTACTGCAATGGCGACACCTGCTTTAAGGTATCTAAAAAAATTTTTTATGCCAATGGGATTACACGCGATAAAAACTATGTGTATGTGGCATCTACTTTATGGAATAAAATATTTCGTTTTAGCTTTAATGGCACAACTTTAAAGGAGGAAACGGTTGTACCAAAAGTATATGGTGGCGACAACTTACGCATTGTAAACGATACGCTTTATGTGGCAGCACACTTAAACTTAAGCAAATTTTTAAAGCACGTAAAACACAGCAAAAAACACTCACCAAGTGCGGTATATGAAATTCCGCTGGCAACGATGCAACCTAAATTGGTATTTTACAACGATGGCACTCAAATTGATGCCAGCTCCACCGCCATTAAGTACAACGGCAAATACTACATTACAGGTGTATTTGACCCGGAAGTGGTTGAAATAAAGCTACAAGCAACCGAATAACTACTTTACATCTATTTGTTGAATGGCATGCAACAATGTTTCAGCACGCTGAATTTTGCCCGTTTCTGTTTCTCTAAACTTATGAACCAACACAATACTTTTGGGTTGTTCAAACTTGGTTAAATGTGTATTGAAAATGCTGGCGAGTTGCTTTACTTCTTTAGAGCTACATTTCGAACTTTCTATTACCAACACCACCCTTTTTCCCAACACGGCATCGCTTACACCTGCAATAAAAAAGCGGTATGGCAATAGTGAAAAAAGTTGCTTCTCCACAGTTTCGGGCTGTATTTTAATGCCCCCGGAGTTAATTACATTATCGCTTCTTCCAATCCATTCAAACGAAGTATCGGAATGTATTACAGCCACATCATTTGTAGTAAGTTTTCCTTTAAAAAAATGTGGCGCAGAAATTTGTAAGCACTGGTGCTCGTTTGCCGAAACAGTTATGCCCGGCAATGTTTTATAGCACGAAGAAGCATCGGCTCCGTTTAAAGCGCGCAGGGCAATATGGCTTGCCGTTTCCGTCATTCCATACGAATGAAACAATGCTATGGGCAGTCTTTGCACTTGCTGTAACAACACATTGGATACTTCTCCCCCGCCTAATAAAATGGTTCTAATTTTCTCTACCTTTTTTTTAGTAGCTGCATCACTTAGGCAATTAGAGAGCTGCATGGGCGTGAATGGAGCAAAATCGAAAGTATTGTTTATGGTAACGCCATTGAGCGGCTTTGATGAAAGCGGCACGCAACTCATATCTAACTGGGCAAGTATGCTGCGAACAATCATCATTCTACCGCCAATTTTAGCAGCAGGAATAGCAAGCAATACTTGCTGTGCTTTCTCTAAACTAAAAAAGGATATGGTAGCACGAGCGCTTTGCTCTAATTGAAAGCGCGAATGCTTAATTAGCTTAGGTTTTCCTGTGGAACCGGAAGTAAATACGGTAAAGGATTGATTGCCTGGATTTAAAAACGCCTCGGTAAATGTCCAAATATCGCGCTCCCAATTACTTAAGTTATCTTGTGCTAACTTTGCCTTTGCTTCTTCAATAATTTGTGCAGGCGTGTTGGTAGAAAAGCGAATGGTAAACATCGCATTATGCTATTGCGAAATTCTAATAATGCCCATTACAATATCGTCAAAATCTTGAAACTCCACTTCGGCATTTACACCTCCGGCAGACTGTATTGCAGTTTTGCCAACAGGGCTATCTAAACTCGGAAAATTTACAAACAACTGGCTAAACTCTTCGTGTGAAAAGAAATTGCCAGACACATCTAATGACAGTATTCGCTTGGCATTTGATGAAATAAATACTTTACCTTCTGTTTTATGAATTTCTGTTACACCAATTTGCAAGCAGCGTTGTAAATTATCGAAACGAGTTTTGCGCAAATCTACTTCTACCTGAAACTTGCTGAGTTTACTGTTTAACTTAAAACGCTCATAAGCAAACATTACCGAAGATATAAGTACTTTACCATCGAACTTTCCTTTTACTAAAAAGTCTTGTGCACCATAGCGCACAGTTTCTAAGCCTACTTCTTCATCGGTTAATCCCGTAAGTACCAGCACCAAATTTCCAGGATATTTTTGTAGTAAGTTTTTTATGGAATCTACTCCGTGGCTATCGGGCAGGTTTAAGTCTTGCAGAATAATATCGAAAGTATGCTGCTCTAAAAGTTCGTATGCTTGCTTAATAGTTTCGGCATGCAGCGTTTCGAAAGTGGGCATTGTAGATTCGCCCAAATAAAATTTCATTAAGAAAGCGTCACCCGGATTATCCTCAATCAGCAACACTTTAAGAGTAGAAGAGTCATTCATACAACTAATCGTAATTTAATTGAACCGTATTGAACCAATAGGCTTCTATTAACTTAATAACGCGGGCGAAGTCATCAAAATCAACAGGTTTCAGGATATAGCAATTAGCATGCAGACTGTATGCTTTGGAGATGTCGTGGTCGGCATCGGAAGTGGTTAATACTATTACGGGTGTTTTTTTGAGGTGGGTATCGGTTTTTACTTCCTTCAATACCTCTATTCCATTTTTCTTGGGTAGGTTTAAATCGAGCAACACAATATCCGGCTTAGAAGAGTCGCTGAAGCGTCCTCGTTTAAATAAGAAATCGAGCGCCATTTCTCCATCGGTAACTACATCCATTTGAATATCTAAAGAGCTTTCTTTAAATGCTTCTTGTGTAAGGCGAATATCGCCCGGGTTATCCTCTACCAGCAGTATTCGTGGTTTCTCTTTGGTATTTCTAAGTAAGTCCATGTTTGAGGGAAATTAAAACTAAAGCAATGATACATTTTTCAATCCATAACGCAATACAGTAAAATTAATTACCCGAAATGCGTTTTTTCATTTCTGCCATTTTTTTAGGCAACTCGGGCAACATTATTTCAAACAATGCAGTTTTTTCATCTCCTAATTCCTTTTTTAATGTTTCGTTTCTAAAATTTGTGAGCAGCATCAACCTTTTATTGAGCTGAGCATCGTTATCGGCATACGCAATTTTGGCCAATTCTACTCTGCGCATGTATGCTTCCATTAGTTTTCCGATACGCACTTTTTGCTGTTCACTTAAACTCAATTCCTTATTTAAAACCTTTATGAGTGCGGTGGCATCGGCCATATTTCGCACATCTAAAGCACTTTTACCGGCTCCCAAAACAGTTACTGCAGAAAAAGATAGTGCCGAAAAAACAGCAAACAGCTTGTAAAATCTTGTTTTCATATTGGTTGGGTATTGGTTCTTTTGTGCTTTACGAAAAAAAAGAAGAAAAGTTCTACAACACAGAACAATCGGTGGGTGAACATTATTGACCGGATTTTAAACACAATAGCTACGCGCTTCCGTTCAATTTTATACTATTGTGTATTAAATAAAAAGCATGAGAAGTTCCGAGATAAAATTTAAGGTAGAATTAGACCACCAAAATGTACCACACAGTATTAAATGGCTGGCCACCGATTCGCAACACAACGAATTGAAAGACTGTAAGAGCATGCAAATTTCGCTTTGGGATGCTTTTGAAAAAACAACCTTCAATATTCATCTTTGGACAAAAGATATCACCACAGATGAAATGCACGCACAATTTTTTCAAACCTTATTGAGCTTTGCAGATTCTTATCAGAGAGCCACCGGAAATCCTTTTGTAAAAGAAGAAATGAAAAAGTTCACCAATAATCTGGCAGAGCAAACAGCCGAATGGGAAGAAAGCAGAGCCAGAGTAAAGCAATAAAAATACTGCCTTTGCAGTTGCATTATTTCGTTATTAAAATCAATATTATACATCATGAAAAACATTGTACTCATTCTTTTTGCAGCTGCAACTTTTGCGGCAAATGCCCAAGTTAGCTGCACTCCAGATCCAAACAACACCAACTACGGCAGCACACCACAGGCCGATGAAATTCCTTGTGTTGAAAGAGGTGTTTACTACGAACAAGTAGTGCAGGTTTTGTTGCCTTCGCAATTTTCGCAAGCAACTATCGACTCTTTTAAAATGCTTACCGTTAGCAACCTGCCATCGGGAATAAACTATACTTGTGGCAATGCTACCTGTACTTTTTATGCTGAAAAAAGTGGTTGCTTTGTAGTGTATGGCACCACCACCGACTCTGCCAAACGCTACGATATTGGCTTTACAGGAAAAGCATATATTAAGTTAAACGGCATCCCAACTACCTATAATTTAGATGAAAGTTTAGCTAAGCAAGCCGGCTTCGATATGTACCTAGTTGTAATTGAAAAAGATAGTGCTTGCGACCAAGTAACCCCTACTGCCATAAGAAATATTGCAACGGCATCTTCTAAAATAAATGCCTTTTATGCTGCCGATACCAAGCAGATAGTGGTAAACGCCACTTCCATAAATACGAATGTGGTACAACTTGAGGTATTTGATATTGCCGGAAGATTGGTGGCAAACAAAACATTTACCAATACTGCCAACACTTACTTTATAGAAAGTGCATCGCTACAAAAAGGATTATACTTGGTGCGCCTAAATGGAACTGCAGCAAAAGTAATTGTAGAATAGCTTACAGCACTTTCAGTGCTTCTACTACAATAGCCTGTAGCTTGGCCTTATCTTGCTTTACTTTTGAATATACCATAATACCTTGCAAGGTATTGGTAAAAAAGTAAGCGGTATTCTCTATATCAATAGATGCTGCTATTTCTCCCTTTTCTACTGCCTTTTGCAATAAACTTTTATAGGTTTCTTCTATGGCAGCCATGCAGCTATTCACCCATTGTTCAACCTCCTTATCGTGTGGTGCAAGTTCTATGGCAGTGTTGGTTAAGTAGCCGCCCCTGCGATGTCGGCTATCTGTAACCTCCGCAATTATACTTTCAAAAGAAAGTGCCAATGCCGCTTTGGGCGAAGGAATTTCATGCAGCAATTGCAGGTTGTTTTTTAGTCTCTTTTCGTAGTTTACCAAAGTTGCCATAAACAAACCGTGCTTATCGGTAAATGCTTCATACATACTTGCTTTACTTAGTTTCAAGCTATCTACCAAATCTTGAACCGATGTGCCATTGTAGCCCTTTGCCCAAAAAAGGTCCATTGCTTTTTCGAGTACGGCTTCGTATTTATACTTTTTAGGACGTGCCATTATTTTGTATTTTAGCAGCTAATCTAATAGCAAAAACCATTCATAGTTAATTGAAAATCAATTATTTTTAAATTTAAAAAAGAACGTTTGTTCCTAAATGAAACATCTTACTACCGCACTAAGTGTAAATGTAAATAAAATAGCACTGCTCCGAAACTCACGTGGCAGCAATATTCCCGATGTAGTGCAGTTTGCCATAGACTGTGAAAAATATGGTGCTCAAGGCATTACCATACATCCGCGCCCCGATGAAAGACATATAACGCGCAAGGATGTGTCGGCTCTTAAAGAAGTGGTAACTACCGAATTTAATATTGAAGGCTACCCCACAGAAGACTTTGTGCAAATGGTAATTGCTACCCAACCTGCACAATGTACATTAGTACCCGACTTGCCGGGGCAGCTTACCTCAGATCATGGCTGGGATTGTGTACAGCATCGGCAGTTTTTACAAAAAACTATTGAAAGATTTAAAGAAAAAGGAATTAGAGTCTCTCTTTTTATAGATCCGGTTGAAGAACAACTAGCAGCGGCAAAGGAAACAGGCACCGATAGAATTGAATTTTACACAGGTCCTTACGCACATCATTTTTACACCAATAAACACGAAGCCGTTTTACCATTGGCAAAAGCTGCCCAAACCTGTGTAGAATTAGGACTTGGCATCAATGCCGGACACGATTTAAACTTAGATAACTTACAATTTTTAAAACAAAACATTCCCCATTTACTTGAGGTTTCTATAGGACACGCATTGGTGCGCGATTGCCTTTACCTTGGTTTAGAAAACACCATTCAACTCTACTTAAGGCAATTAGCTTAATGTGAGTGTGGCATTTTTGTAATCAATTATGGCATTGAGTTTTAGCAATAAATCGGAACCTAAAATGCCGTTTATTTTTTTGATTTTGTACTTTGCATACATATTGTTTACATGCGATAGTTCAACTGCAGCAGAGTTATATTTCTTTACCGATAATGTGCCAAACTCAATTAAGTCAATCTTTCCTAAATAACTTTCTGCTACGGCACTGTGCAAACCGGAAGTTTCTTGCTTTATAGTTTTCAATTTTTCTTTCCCAATATTTTTTTCGAACCACTCTTTTCCAATTACTGTTTTAGAAGCTCCGGTATCTAAAAGAAAGCGGCATCTTTTTCCATTCACCTTTATGTTTAGAAATAAATGGTAGCCCGATTCGCTCATATCTTCCAACGATAATTTTACAACTGTGGGTATTTGTTTCTTTGCCATGTGGCGAACATAAAGGCAAATTTTTGTATTCGCTATAACCTTTTCATTTTTTTTCCGTAAAGCAATTCGGACACTTTGTGGTAACTGAAAACCATGAAGTATAAACTCTACCTTATTACCTTCTTAGTGGTTTCTATGCTTAGCTCCAACTTGCAAGCCCAGCGCCAATGCAGCACGCACGAGCATCACCAACAAATGCTTGACCAAGATGCCTCTTACCGCGCAGCACGTTTACAAATTGAGCAGTTTACACAAGCAGCACGCAACTTTAAAACCGATGAAACGCAAACTAAATCCATTACAATTCCGGTAGTAATACATGTATTGTACAACAAATTTGACGACAGCCTTAGCAACGAACAAATACTATCGCAAATAGAAGTGCTCAACAAAGACTTTCAGTTATTAAACGATGAGGTAAACACCATTCCCGATGAATTTGCAAAGGTTGCAGCAGCTACCAATATTCAATTCCAATTAGCAAAAAGAAAACCCGATGGCAGTGCCACCAATGGTATTGTAAGAAAATTCACTTCAAAAATTTCGTTTACAGATAACAACGATATGAAATTTAGCGAGCGCGGTGGCGACAACGCTTGGGATGCCGCACAATACCTCAATATTTGGGTTTGCCGATTAAGCAACAATCTATTGGGCTATGCACAATTGCCGGGTGGCGCAGCAGCCTCAGATGGCGTGGTAATTAACCATATTGCTTTTGGCACTATGGGCACTGCAAAATATCCATACAACAAAGGCAGAACAGCCACACATGAAATTGGCCACTGGCTTAACCTCGCACATATCTGGGGCGATAAAAGCAATTGCAATGGCAATGATTTGGTAGAAGATACACCACCGCAAAGTGGTCCAACTTATGGCACACCAAAAACCGCACCGGTTTCATGCGGCTTCAATACTATGTATATGAACTTTATGGACTATACAGATGATGCAGCTATGGCAATGTTCACCTCGGGGCAGGCTGAAAGAATGGAGAATTTATTTGCAGCAGGCGGTTTTAGAAATAGCATCGTTACTTCTAAAGGATTACAAAAACCTATAGGCGAAACCACCGTAGAAAACACTGTAGAAAACAACAACTGCCTTACTTCAACAGATGAAAACAACTTACGCAGCAACGCCAAAAAAGTGCGCAATACAACCGTAACTTACGGACGAATAAATACGAGTGGAAAAAGCAACTGGTTTAGTTTTACCAACAACAAAGTACAAAACAACATCTATATAACACTAAGCGACCTTGCTGCCGACTTTGATATTGCACTGTATGACAACCAAGGATTGCTGCTTGCCCGCAGCCGCAGAAGCGGCACCAAACCGGAAGCCATTAAATGGAACGATGCCGAAGTAGGCACCTACTTTATTCGTGTATATGGCTACCAAGGAGCTACCGCCAATAGCTGCTATGCTTTGCAAACGCAAATCAGCAAAACAGCATTTAAAACAGACGGCTCAGAATCCGATGAAAACGAAATTCCTAAGCCGGAAGAACTCAAAGTTTTAGAATCTAAACTTTACCCCAACCCAACTAGTAATGCAGCCAACTTCGATGTAAATATTGATGAAACCGGACTTGTAAGTATTGAACTTTTTAATCTTCTCGGCAGCAAAGTAAAATCGTACCAATTTGATGCACTAGGTGGGTTCAACAGCTTAAACCTTGAACTAAACGATGTGCAAGCAGGCGTATATCAACTAGTAGCAAAAAACGGAGACGCATCCTTTAAACAAAGATTAGTACTCAGCAAATAAGCATATTTAAGATACACCTATGAATTAAAACCAACAGGCTGCACACGAACAGCCTGTTTTTTTTTTTTGCATACATGCGTAGGCATTTTCTAATATTGCAACAACGTATAGTTTATGACTTCTACCATTACTTATCTTGGCAATTTGCGCACACAAGCAACTCATATAAAATCGAGTGAAAAAATTATTACCGATGCCCCCACCGATAACCAAGGAAAGGGCGAAGCATTTTCGCCAACCGATTTGGTGGCAACAGCTTTGGGCAGTTGTATGCTCACCGTTATGGGCATTAAAGCCAGAGAAATGCAAGTAGATTTAACAGGTGCCGAAATTTCCATTACAAAAATCATGGGAACCGAACCTAGAAGAATTACCGAAATTGTAGTCGCATTTTCATTAGCAGCACCAACACTTTCAGAAAAAGAAAAAGCAATTTTAGAAAACACAGCACGCACTTGCCCTGTATTTTACTCGCTACATCCGGAACTAACAAAAACAATTTCGTTTAACTGGAATTGATACACCACACACTGTTTCCATCTAAAAATAGTTCACCATGAAAATTACAGTTATTGGAGCCAATGGCCGCACAGGAAAACTAATTGTAGAAGAAGCACTTGCTAAAGGCTGGCAAGTAGTTGCATATTTACGAAGCAAACAAAAACTGCCGCTTGTTCACGCCAACTTAACTTTTGTGGAAGGCGATGCATACAACGCATCGCAAATAGGCAAAGCAATAGAAGGTGCCGATGCTGTAGTTTCGGCATTAGGGCAAAGCGATATTTCTGGCAAAGTAGATTTGATGAGCGATGGAATGAAAAATATAA
Source organism: Chitinophagales bacterium (assembly GCA_019638515.1). NCBI lineage: Bacteria > Pseudomonadati > Bacteroidota > Chitinophagia > Chitinophagales > Chitinophagales bacterium. The sequence goes on from JAHBTS010000002.1 coordinate 236,748, forward strand.
TTCCCGCTATGCTTCAACACCATGTTAAACGAGTAATAGCTATTGGCGGCATGGGAGCATTGCAAGCAAATGCAAACATGCTTATTAAAGATCTACCCGATTTTCCTGCCGAATACAAAAATGTTTCGGAAGGACACTATAAGGTTTTTAACTTGCTGCAACCAACCTCTTTAGACTGGACATTTGTATGTTGCCCCTACATTCCCGATGGTGCAAAAACAAACAACTACCAAGTTCGAAAAGACTATTTACCCAACGGGAAACAGCAAATATTTACAGGCGATATTGCTGCTTTTGTAGTAAAGGAATTAGAGCAAAATCAATTTTTGCAAACAAGGGTTGGCATAAGCAACTAACCTACAGTTTATTCCCTATAAAGAATGTAACTGCAAAATTTCATATTGTTTGCATCAGGATTTTCATTCATAAATGGAATGCTGGCTGCAGTAGCGCTGCTCTGTAAACTCAATGCATTGTTGCAACCAAATTTATCTCTAAAAAATGTGGCTGCAGTATAGAGGTTTACAGGTTCATTTGACACGGCAAACACCAAAAATGATTCTCCATTTTTAGTAAATACCCCCACCCCGCTTCTATAAAATCTATTGGTAGAAGTTGCTCTAAATTCTGGGTGAATACTACCGTTAACAAGCAACATGGGACCCGATTGCAATGCCATCTTTTTATCTTGCGTGTTTTTATATGCAGAAGATTCCACTACTTCTGCTCCATTTACACCAATAGCCAATACTCCATTGGGTTTCATAAAAAAAGCACCATTACCGCTACCTAAATTTATGGGTGCAATTTCGGCACCTTTATTTACGGCTAAACCTATAAATGCACAACCATTTTCAGCTACTGCTCCATTCACCAAAAAGCATGTACCATAGCGCGACTTAACCGACTGCAATATGTTAGCATGGCTGGCATCGGTAGTATTTTGCAACAGCTCAAAACGATTTACGGAATAGGTATCTATTTTTACAGTAAAGGCACGAAAGGTAGTTCCTCCAAATGGCACCGATGAGTAACCGCGCGTTTGCGCTTGTGCAGCACAAAAAAATATAACTATAAAAACAGTAACGGCAAGTTTGGTTAAATACTGCATCATACTTTACTTATTTCTCAAGTACTGTAATAATGGAAGCAAAATTTCCATTCAAATCTTTGCGCCCCTTTTCGGGCATAAATACTCTGGAAATAGCACCATCTAAATACAAGGCATTATGGCATCCAAAGTGCTTAAAGAGTGTAGCAAAATCGTAAAAATTGGTTCCTTCTTCGGATATGGCAAATACTATTTTTTTACCATCTTTAGAAACCCCAACGCCATTGCGGATATTCAAATTAGAGGATCCTTTTTTGAATGCGGGATGGTACTTCCCGTTTACCAAAAGCATTGGTCCAGATTGTACTGCATTGCTAAATTTTAACTTGTCGCGCGTATCGGCAAAATCTTGTGTTGTTGCTATCCCTGCATTCTCTCCATTCCAATAAAAAACTCCGTTGGGTTTTAGATAAAAGTTATCACTGTTGGGATATTCGGTGTTTAAAGGGCAAATCTCTTTTCCGTTTTCATAGTAAAGCCCTAATGGTTCATTCTGGGAGGTTGGCTCGTGTGCTACTTTGAAAATACCGCCATTCATCATCATTTTCACCTTTGCCTTTTCTGCCTTAAAAACCTTATTCTGTAAGGTAGCAAAATTAGAATACACCTTTTTAGACTTGCCAGTATCTGCCCAATTTATTAATACTTTATACTTTTCTAAATCAACTACAAACACCAAATAGTTTACATGATTTTCATTAAGTGTTACATGTTTTGAGCCGGCTTCTTCTTTTAAAAAAAGCGGTACAAATGGCTCTTCCGGTTTATGTGTTACTACTGTGGTAGTTGGTGGTGTTATGGTTGCAGGAATTGTATCTTTCTGTTTAGCAACTTCTTTCTTGGGTGCTTGCTCTTGCTTTAGAAATTGCTCTTTTTTATCTTTTAGGTACGCAATAAACTTTTTGTTCTTCCCTATTTGAATTCCAAGATCTCTCTTTTCGTCTGCGGTTATTTTCTTAGATATTTTAAGGCTGTCTAACTTGCCAATGAACCGTGTAGTAGAATCTATTTTAGTCTGATAAATTGCCACAGAATCCGATGCATATTGAGGTTGCACCGTTTTAGTAGAATCGCTACTTGGGTTGCAGGCCGAAAAATTCAGCAGACCAATAAACAGCAGTTGAATAACCATGTTTTGTTGTTTTAGTTTTTGCATTGAATTAAAATGGCTCCTGCAAGTCCGGGTTTGGAACTCATCTTCCTACTCTCAATTGGTTTCAGGTTTCGCATGGTTCGTTCATCTTTTACATCGCCTTCATACACATCTACTTTTAGTGTATTGGGCGGTATGCTTCCTAAATTCCATGCTTTTGATATAATGTAATTTATCTCGTTTGGTTTAAGTGTTACCGGTATGCGATAGGCTTCTTTCAGATTATTGTTTTTTAAAATTCTTATTGGCGCTTTATCTAAAACAACTTGGTCGTTTACAATAATGGAAACAATGTCGCCATCTTCCTGAGCATCGTCATAAATACAAAGCGTGATTTTACAGGTATTAAGCACCAAAGGTTTGGTTTGCATAATTACAGAATCGTTGCCCACATTAAGTTTTGCATCTATTACTACCGGCACTTGCACTGCTACTTTTGCCTGCTTTTGCTTCACCACAATATCAAAAGAGCAGCGTTTGGTGTTTCCTGCTTTGTCGGTTGCTTTATACACCTCGGTATTTATACCTACCGGAAAAAAACCACCGGAGCCAATACCATCTAATAACTTCATTTCCTCAATTTCGCAATTATCGGTTGCTTGTGGCTTTTCATAGTTTACTACAGTACCGTCTTGGTCGGCTTCTACATAAATAATTTTATCATCGGGGCAGTTTATTTTTGGCTCTTCGTTATCAGTAACTTTCACCATAAACGAACAGCTTTTAGCACTACCGTTTAAAGTTGCTTTGTAGATATTATCGGTTGCTCCGACTTTAAAAAACGAACCGCTTTTTAATCCTTCGCTTTGGGCTAACACCGCTCCGGGTGCACCAACCGCTTCGGGCAAGGTATAGCTTACCACCGCACCACATTTGCCTGCATCGTTATGTGTTCTTATATCATCCGGACACTTCACTCTAAAATCTTGATTGGCACAAAGCACCGTAACCTTAAACACACATTCGTTTACATTGCCTGCCTCGTCTTTTGCCTCAAACTTTACCACGGTGCTGCCAATCGGGAAATTGCCGCCACTTTCTACTCCTGAAATAAGTTGCACAGCAATATCTTTGCCGTTATCGGTAGCTTTAGGACGAGTGTACACCACCTTAGCATAATCTTTACCGGGTTCACAGTCCATTACAATATCTTTCAAGCAATTTATGGTAGGCGGTGTTCTATCCACGGGTACCACCGGAGGTGGCGGTGGTGGAGGTGTTTCCTTAGGTTTTTCTTGCACCACCGGAGGAGGTACTTCTTTAGGCTTCTCAGGCTGTGGAGGTGGCGGAGGTGCTTGAGCCGTAACCTTAGCTTTTTCAACTATTATATTGAAACTACAGGTTGCTGTATTGCCTGCCGCATCGGTAGCCTTTACCTTAATGCTGTGTGTTCCTACAGAAAACATTTCACCCGATGCCAATCCCGACAACAATTCTACTTTAGCATTGCCACAGTTATCGGATGCTTGTGGCGTATTGTAACTAACGCGCTTACCACTTTCTGTAGCTTCGCATTGTACACGTATATCTGTGGGACAAGTAATTACAGGCGGTTCCGCATCTTTAACTTCTACATAATAGGTGGCTGTTAACTGCTCGCCATTATCGCTATTGGCTAAGAAAGAAAGCGGTGTTCTACCCACAGAAAAAGTGCTACCGCTCGATGGCCCTGCCACCCTAACCACATTAGCGCTGCCGCAGTCTATAAATGCTTGAGGCTCCTTATAAAATACTTTTGCAAAACATTTCCCAGGCTCGGTTTTCATAACTATGTTAGATGGTACATCTATATCGAAACGGTTAGAAAAAACAGCGCCTGTTTGATCGTTGTACAAAGACAGTACTTCATTTTGCGACAAGCCTACACTATATAAGCGCAACTCATCCATGGAGCCGCAAAAAAACTCTGTGCTTCCCGGAATATCGCGCCCAATTTCGAGTGGTGCATTATTGGGGGTAAGGCTCTTGTTATAGGCAAAGTTCCATACCTTTTGTCCATCAAGATAAACGGCAACTTCGTTTCCATCATAGGTTTGTACATAATGATACCAGATATCAAAATTCAATTTTTGCGACCAGTATTCAGTAAAATCTGTATTGAGCGAAACAGTACTTTGCGGTCCTTCCAATGCTTGAACTCTATACTGCGGATTATTATCGGTTTCTCTTGGCTCTATTCCTTTACATACTAAAGTTATCCATTTAATATTAGGTGTAGCAATACTGGGTTTCATTTTTATCCATGCCGAAATGCTAAACGCAGTACTAGGCGACTGCAAACTATTGGAATTAGGAACAGAAATAAATCCTGAAATGCCATCGAAATCTAATGCACCACAACTGTTGCCAAATCGGTCGAAACCACGCTTTACATTGCCGATAATTTTACCATTGTTGTTGTTACCGCTTTTATCGCCTGCACTCGTATTATCGAATGGATAATAAGCAATGAGTCCTTTCCGTGGCAATTGAGCTAATGCAGCAGTTGCAACGAAAAAAGAAAGCAACACAAATAGAATAGAATATCGCAAGGTGCGTTTTTTATTCGTAGTAATATACTAATAGGTTGGTAGCTTTTTCGGCTGGTGTTTTGCCCACAATATCGTTGCGTTTATTGCCTCTTTCATCGTATAATTCAAATACGTTTTGCATACCGGTATCGAGATTTATCATAAAGATAACTTCATCCATTTCTTTAAATTTCTTCAGAAAATCGAAAGCATCCAATGCTGCTTGCGACAATGTTTGCTCTTCATCGGTATGTACAATAACGTGGTAGAGAACACCGCCCATTTTGCAGGCTGCCAAAAACCTGCGAGAAGCTTTATTCTGGCTTCCGTTTAGTCCAACTTTGGGCTGGTCTTTAAATGCCAGCAAGTGGGTTTGGAAAGTAGTAGCCTCTACATCTTTAGCACAGGCTATAAACTCTTGCCTATCGAACGTATTGTTTTTAATGTCGTACGACTTAGGTTGTCCATTACACGTAATGTTTACCTTTTGTTCCTTTATATTAGCAACTGCAATACCTCCTGTGGCATATACAATTACAAAACCATCAAATTTATCGGTGGTTTTTTCGTTCACAATTTTGCCATTGTCTATGGTTAAACCTTCGGGAACAAAATTAGCTTGCTTATAGCTTTCCAGATCTATGTATGTACCACTGGAAATAAGTACAATATCCTTACCTGTTTTCCATCTTTGGTAGCGATCATACACATTTAAACCACCTTCTTTAAAAGCAAAATACTTTGCTTTTATTCTTTGGTTGCTGCGGTTCATGGTTATCATTTTGTAAACCTTATTACCAAATTTTGAACTGGTAATTTCTACCTCACTGGAGGCGTATGCCGCGCGAATAGAAGTTTTATGCCCAATTGAAAATGAACACAAAATACCTACGATTAGAAGTGCAAAAATTCCTTGCTTCATGCTTTGTTTACGATTTAGATGTAAAAAATTTTTGTTTAATAAAATTGAAACTGGTATAGCAACCAACTAAAGAAACTACGATTCCTAAAAATGCAATTAGTTTAAGGTAAATAGGCGAACGATCCCAAAAGCGGCTAAGCACGTGTGTCCACGCATACTCTTCTGTAACTTCCAAAAAAAACTTTTGGTATTTAGAAATAGGTGGAAGTGTAAAATTATAGTTGCAGTCTATTAAAGCATCGCGCAATTTTCTTATATCGTATTCAAAAACGCGGTCGCGATTTTCTCCCACAATATTCTGCACCTTTGTAGAAGCATAGTCTAACCAATAAGAACCAATGGCTTTGTACAGAATTGGATCGTAAGTATCCCACTCGCCTATGGTTTTAAACTTTTTTCCCAATTCAATTTTCTTAAACAAATAGGCAAACGAATCTATGGCATATTCATTTGAATCTGCGGCAAACAACTTTGTAGTAAATACATCATACAATACTTCGCGCCCGCTAAAACCTAACGAATCAATTTGTTTTTGATGATGCTTTATGGCTCCAATTTCACTAAAATCTACTTCACTCAAATAGCGAGCATAATTGAAATTGCCGGAGCTATCAAAATATTCTTGCTTTGAAATACTCCATGAAGCAACTGCACTTAAACACCATGCTAACAGAATAAATGAAAATATTGAAAAGCGAGTTGCCATAGCCGAACCAAATTAAAAGGAATGTGTGAAGTTATATGCCAAAGTAATTTGCGAATAAAAGTTCTTGGTTTTAGCCGGAGTTATTACCTCCGTTGGAAGCTTAGAAGAAGCCACAGTATTCAATCCCATATCGCCTGAAATATAAATGATGCGACCAATGTTTATTGCCAATCCAAAGCCATATAACTGCCAATCTTTTGATTGTGCGAGTATATCGCCCGAACTCCAATTCCAAGGATTATCGCGGCTTATATTCCAATACAAATCCACCACTGCCGGAGCAGAGCGCTTGCTCCTTCCCATACGCGCACCGCGCTTGCCGTTAATTCTAAAACCCATGGTTATTACATCTCTTCGAGTTTGGTAAACGCCAAAATCTTGAATAGATTCAACACGTTTGTGCAAGTCGGAACCTGTATAGTTTGAAGTGCGGGTGTAATTAAAATCGTGCATCTGCAGGCTGTTCATGTATTTTATTAAATACTTAAACGAGGTCCACCCGATTGCAAAATCTATTCCAAAATCAAACTTGCTATACTTGTAATTTATCTTATCTTCAAAAGAACCTGCATCGTTAGAGGTTTTCCATGTTCCTCCATTTATCATAGCCACAGAGCCACCATAAGCCCCCCCCACTATCACACCTAAATGTATATTGGAACGGTACAGCGGATGAAACATAATATCGCCTCTAAATCCCATTCCAAAAGGATTTACCAGTTTTTGCCCCGAACCAAGAAATGTATTGGAACCACTGCCAATGGTTTGGGTAGAAGTTGTAGTAAAGTTTACAACCATTGGGCGGCTGCCTATATCAAAACCTACATTTAAACCAAAGCGCATTCCTAAGAACTTTTTATATTTCTTAGAACTTGAAGATGAACTGGAACTGTAAGAACTACTTGAACCCGAAGAAGAATTAGAAGGTTGCGAATAGGTAGTAGTTGGCGGTGGTGGTACATACGTTTGCTTTTCTTCAGCCTTTACTGTTCGCTCGCTTATATCTCCTGTGAGTGTATAATCTATACTTTCGTTTATACCAACTGCACCACCTTGTGTACCAATATCTATATACTTCTGTTCTTTACTATCTGCTTTAGAACAGTTCTGATATTTAATGGTAACTAGCAATTCTTTCTTACCACTCTGCAATGCCCCTTCAATATTAAAACGGTATTTATTGGTTTTGCCGCTTGGGTCGCAAGAGTTTGTACTCGTTCTAAAACTAATAGAAACCTTGGTTCCATTTCTATTATAGATTTCGCTCCAAGCGCTATAACCTTGTGCCAATGCATTGTTTCCCCACAAGAAGCTCACCAATAATAAAACTATAAAAACGTAGTTGTGTTTCATGTATTTACGGAAGTTGAATTTTTTGACAAGAACCTGCACTAACAGTAAATGTGCCCAATGTAACTAAACCATTACAAGTAGTAGTAGCCGTATAAGTGCCAACAGGTAAAGTAAAATTGGCACAATCTGAAATGGTACAACTGGTTGGCACCGATGTTTTTAGCCCCGAAACCATAGCACTGCCACCAGAATTATTAAGTGTAACCGTTATTGGAAAACATTGAGAAACCAACGAAGAGTTTCCTGTTGCATAAAAACTCAACTGCCCCGTATTGCTGCTGTTGTAGCTAACAGATTTAGTTACGCAAGCACTATTAAGATTAATATTGCCACTTGTTACTAATGCTCCGCTATTAGTACAAGTTACGGTGTAATAATAAGTTCCATATGCCAAGTTAGGGAATGTTGCAGCCCCTGTAGCATTGCAATTAGACGTACTGCTGGTTGTAATTGTTTGCGTTCCTACACCGCTTAACGTAACAGAATAGTAGTAGCAAGTATTGGGAATGCTGTTGCTTGTATAAAACGTAAGTGTACCTTTTGATACTACATTGGTTTGATTCAACTCACAGAAATATCCAAAAAAGCCATATGGGCATACGCATTTACCCGATTCGCAAGTACCGCCATTTTGGCAACTGCTTTCACTACATTTGCGACAGGAAGAAACCGTTAAAACAATACTTATTAATAAAACCCCTACTAAATAAGAGTAGAATTTTGTCATAGTCCCATTCAATTTGTTAGAAAATCGAATGCGAATAAATGTTTTTTGTACAAAAAATTGAAATAAGAGTAAGAATATATAAAAAGAAGAAAAAATAAGACCCTGCCCACAGAGCTAGGTCTTTTAACTTATTCTTATACCCTCAATTTATACCCACCATAAACCTAGTATTACAAAATATATTACAATAAATAATATACTAAGCGTAATACCAATAGCGCCAAGTATTATACCCAGCAATGCCCATTTTCTTCTATTGAATGATTGAAGCCCCAAAATACCCAACACAATACCACCAGCTCCCAAGAAAATTGAGAAAAAGTTAAAGAAAGGAATAGGAGATGTTCCCGCAGAAACTATTCCCAATATTCCACCCACCAATGCCAAAATATCTCTTGCATCATCACTCATGCGCTGTGCTGGTTTTTTAAATATAATTTGCTGCGTCATTTTGGTAAGTGCCTTAAACTCTGTTGCTTTTACCATCATTTTTCCTTCGCTGTTACGGGTTAAAAACACCTTATTATTAGAGTATTGAGTAAGCACCTTATTTACCTTCTCAAAATTTCCGGCCTCAATTTCTTTTGCCAAGTAAGAAGGAATACGCGTGCTTACCGGAGTTTCTTGCCTTAAAAATGCCAACAGTTGCGACTGCTTAGCAGAGCGTGGAGCAACTTCAGCTGTCTTTTGTGCTACCACCTTTGCTTTCTTCGGTAAAGAATAGTATTTATATGCCATTATAGGGCGCTGTATATGGCGCGAAGCCATGTTGGGGCATTTGGTTGCGCTTCCTGTTGTAGAGCAACTGCTTACTATGTAAATAACACACAGACCAAAAAGTAAAATGTAAATGTTTTTCATAATCGCATGTATTTAGTTAATAATATATCAAACCAACAAAAAAATATGTACCCAACAAAATATCAGCACAATTAAACCACTTACCTTTTGAAAAGTACTAGAAAAACAAGATGTTCGTTTCGTTACTTATGCAGCAACTTATTTCTTTATGTATCCTGCTATTGGCATTAGCGAGTCAAGCGCAGCAAAAGCCAGTATCCAACACTTCTAAACTACCGCAACGCCCCACGCTCAGCAAGCACGATTTAAAACAAATAAAAGCTATTGAAGATACGCTTAAAAGCCTCAGCTATATTACACTAAACGATAGCACCGATGAAGGCAGAAAGAAAGCCTGCTATACCATGATACCAACTTTAGTGCGTGCACTAAAAATAACCAACTCGTTTTACTACCCTTTCGATTCTGTTGTAAGCATATCTAAGGTTTATCCGCCAGACAGCACTTTTAGAATACTTACATGGCAAATGCAGCAGCGAACTTCATTTAGATATTATGGTGTAATGCAAATGCGCTCAGGCGAAATGAAAATATTTCCACTAGTAGATAACAGCGATACCATGCAACATCAAACTCAACAAATTTTGGGTAAAAACAATTGGTATGGTTGCCTCTACTACAACATTTTGCTTCATATAGTAAACAAGAAAAAATACTATACCCTCTTTGGATATGAAAGAGGCGATTTTCTTACCAAAAGAAAAATTTTAGAAGTGCTTACTTTTAATGAAAAGAAAGAGCCCGTTTTTGGAGCCCCACTCTTTTTAAAGCATGAAGGCGATAGCGCCAAACCAATGCGTACAGACACTTTTAACCGATACTTTATTGAGTACAAATGGAAGGCAAACCCAACCATGAATTACGATAAAAAGTTAGACCTTATAGTATTTGACCATTTGGTTCCTCCGCGCGATATAGCCCGCGATACTTATTTTACTTACGTACAAGACGGCACCTACGAAGGTTTTAAATGGGTGAACAACCATTGGGTTTGGCTCGAAAAAGTATTTACATTTTCTATAGATGAAAACGATAACCCTCCTATTCCATCGCCACTTTTTGGCACACCGCACAAGCAGCCGGAGTTGCCTAAATAGCATTTATAGTGTATTGCTTTTTTCTGCAAAGGCAATAATATGCCCATCTAAATCTGCAAAATAGCAAACATTATCGCCCCAGTTGCGCGGCTCTATTGGGCTTATGAGCTTGGCTCCGCATTGGAGCGCATTGGCAAACTCTGCTTCAATTGCATCTACATAAAGGTAAAGCTCGCACCTAGGGATACCGTTTCCCAGAGCAGGATGTGGTGTTTTATCCGATAAAATAGCTGCTATTCCACTATTGGGCATTAAACCCAACTTACAATTAGGAGCAAGTAAAAATTCTGTCATTCCCGGCACATGCAAGCAAGGTGTTTGCCTAAACAACTGCGTATAAAATTGGCAACTTGCTTCTTGGTTGCTTACATAAAGTATGGTTTCTACAAATTTAATTTGCTTCACCGCCATCAGTTTTAAAGATATTGCCAATGCCGCGTTTTAGTCGCTGCAAAGTTTCTATACTCTTACTCAGCGGCTCTGCCGTAATATCATCAAAGCGTTCAATTACATAACGTTGCCCAAACTGCTGAGGGTAAATAATAATTCTGCTATTGGCAGAAAAATGTTTTTCAAGTTTTAATGGTAAGTTTTCAAGAGCCGGCATGTATGAAGCCGTGCCTTTGCGGGCAGAAACTAGAACAAACAAATCGGCTTCGCGTATGTTTCTGGCAAGAATTAAAAAATCGTCCCAGTCAGAAAAATTTGTAACAGATCTTGATGCGGCTAGCTTGGCGCGATTAAATACACTTTCTACATGTTTTTGGGTTGCCTCGTTGCAGTATAATTCTATAGGAATGCTTAGCTCTTGTGCCAAACGCGCAACCTTTGTAAGCCAGTGTTCAAAACCTTTTTCGTGCTCGGTAAGCGGAGGTGCAGCCACCACAATGCGCTTATGTAAAATCAATGGTTTATCTAAATGGCATATATAAATACTCTTGTCGGTATTGCTCAAAATGTTATCCAATTTCTCGCCTATCAATTTATCAATTAAACCGGTGCGTTTGGGCCAACCCATTACAATAATATCGGCCATAATTTCGCGCGAAATACGTGCAATACCACTGGCAGCATTGTGATCTATAGTTGTAATAATATCTACTTTAGTTTCAGATGCCGAAGCTTGCTTTACAAATTCTTCCAGCTTATTGCGAGCCTTTAGGATATTAACTTCGGCTTCATCGTTATTTGAAACTACTGTAAGTATAGAAAGTGGATTTACAGACTTTTTATCTTTAATGAAAGAAGAGAACTCCAACACTTTTTCAATGTTCTGCATATTGGCAGTTGGCAGCAAAATATGCTCATTGTGTATGCCATTTGCCTTCACTAAATCGGCTGTATTATCTTCGGTTTCAACTATAATTTCTTTAGCTGCTTTTTCGGTAGCAAATGAAGCTACAATACAAGTTATGAGTATTAAAATAATAGTGCCGTTCAAAATGTTTTCATCTAAAATTTTAGCCTCGTAACCCACCAAAATTACGGCAAGCGTAGCAGCAGCATGTGCTCCACTTAAACCAAAAATAAGTTGGCGCTGCGCCTTGGAGTACTTAAAAATAATCTGTGAAAAAAGTGCCGCCAACCACTTACCCAACAAGGCAACTACCGAAAGTGTTCCTGCAACAATAAGCGCAGTAGGGCCACTCAAAATTACACTTACATCAACCAGCATTCCCACACTAATAAGAAAAAACGGTATAAAGAGTGAATTGCCAATAAACTCAATTCTATTCATTAAAGCCGATGAATGAGGAATTAGTTTATTAAGCGCCAAACCCGCCACGAATGCTCCAATAATTGCTTCAACCCCTGCAAGCTCAGCCAAGAAGGCCGCAAAAAACACCACTGCCAATACAAAGATATAATGCGAGTGTTTTTCGCTTTCCAACTTTTGAAAGAACCATTTGGCTATACGCGGAATAACTAAAAACATAATAGCCGAAAAAACTGCCAACGAAATACCCAAGCGAATCCAAAACTCTTGGTTTAAATTTCCCTGGCTGCTGCCAATAATTACGGCCAAAATGATGAGCACCGCAGTATCGGTTAATATGGTACCACCAACCGTAATGGCTACTGCTTGGTTTTTAGAAACACCCAATTTACTTACAATAGGATACGCTACCAATGTGTGGGTGGCAAACATGCTGGCAGTTAAAAAGCTGGCATTAAAATCGTAACCTAAAAAATAGTAACAAACCGGAAAGCCTATTGAAATTGGAATAATAAATGTAAAGAATCCAAAAACTAAACTCTTATTCCTATTGGCCTTAAACTCATTTAAGTCTAACTCCAATCCTGCAATAAACATAATATACAACAACCCAATGGTTGAAAACAGGTTGATGGCAGCATTCTTTTCAAGTACATTTAAGCCATAAGGCCCAATAACTACACCCGAAATAATCAACCCAATAATACCCGGAATGTTGATACGCCTGAGTAAAATGGGCGATAGCAAAATAATAAACAGTATGAGCGAAAATATGAGTACCGGATTTTTAAGTGGTATTTCAAATTCATGCAATAGGTGGTTAAAAAATTCTTCCATGATTGTTTTGTCGGTTTGGCATTTCGTTGGTTGCAGCAGTTACTGGCTGCCATTCAAGCCCCGCAAAAGTATTGCTATGCTAAAGGATGCAATTGTTTTGCAAAACGAAACACGCTAAAAAAATAAAAGGTTTTTAAGGTTTTTTGCAGCGCTGAAAGTAACAACATTTTCTACTTCATTGCTTACATTATTCTTAAAAATTGCTCTGTGCTTTTACGCGTGCTGCACAAAAGAAATTAGAACCAGTTTTTCTTTACAAAAAACCATGCCATTGCCATAGAAGTAAGTATGGTAATACTAAAAATCACAATAAAAGCATATGGCTCCGATTCTAATGGCAGCGGTACGTTCATTCCATAAAAACTGGCAATGAGCGTGGGCACCATAAGCACAATGGTTACGGATGTAAGGCGTTTCATTACACCGTTCAAGTTATTGCTGATAATACTGGCAAAAGTATCCATTGTACCGTTTAAGATATTACTATACATTTCACTCATCTCCAATGCCTGTGAGTTTTCAATTACAATATCATTCAACCAATCTAATTTTTCTTCTTCCTTTATTCGTAAGAAGTTGCTTCGCTGCGTTTTCATCATCATCAACTCGTTACTTCTAATATTGGTAACAAAGTAAATAAGGCTCTTTTGGATATTGAGCAAGTTGGCAAGATCTTCGTTTCGCGAACTGTAATACAATTCTTTTTCGTAAGCATATCGCCTATTGTTCAAATTCTTCAAGAAGTCTTGAAACATCATTACGTTTCTTTCAAAAATGTGTAGAATAAAAGATTCCACATCATTGGTAAAGAAATTCTTTGGTGGCGTTTCCATAAAATAATTTATTACCGGATTGCGATGTGCGCTAATGGTAATAATGTTTTCTGCCGTGCGAATAATACCGATTGGAATGGTAATGTAAATAGCCTCGCTATCGGTAATACCTGTATTGCGGACGGGTGTTTTCAATACAATTAAATCCACACCGTCTTCACTTTCGTAGCGCGAGCGTTCGTCTATATCCAACGAGTCGGTAATAAAGTCTAATTCTACAGAAAGCCTTTCTGAAAGCTCGTGTGTTTCTTCGCTGTTAAACGGACCGTAAAGATTTATCCAGCAGCCGGGTTCCAAAGATGGTAGTTGTTGTAGGCTGCCATTCTGTTTTTTCAGATAGGTTATCATAACTTCCCATTCCCGTGAGTTTCGTTAAACAATATGCTTCATGCACCATTAGGTAAAAAAGCGCACGAAGGTAGTTATTTTTACAAAAGATAAAAGGGATTTTCCTAAAACTATTCCCATTCAATAGTTGCGGGTGGCTTACTGCTAATATCATACACTACTCGGTTTACGCCACGCACTTTATTGATAATATCGTTGGAAGTTTTAGCTAAGAAATCATGTGGTAGCCTGCTCCAATCGGCTGTCATTCCATCGGTAGAATTAACTGCACGAAGCGCTACCATGTTTTCGTAAGTACGCTCATCGCCCATTACGCCTACACTTTTAACCGAAGTAAGAATTGCTCCCGCCTGCCATACTTGGTCGTATAGCCCAAATGATTTTAAGTTGCTGATATAGATATCGTCTGCTTCTTGAAGAGTATTTACTTTTTCGGGAGTAATATCGCCCAAAATACGAACCGCTAAACCGGGACCGGGAAATGGGTGGCGATTTAATATATCGGGATGTAAGTTCAATTCTTTTCCGGCTTTGCGCACTTCATCTTTAAAAAGGAAACGAAGCGGCTCTACAATTTTCAATTTTAACCTTTCGGGCAATCCGCCAACATTGTGATGCGATTTTATGGTGGCTGAAGGCCCTTTTACACTTACGCTTTCTATTACATCGGGATAAATAGTGCCTTGTGCCAACCACTTTACTTCCGGATGCTTTTTTGCTTCTTCTTCAAATACTTCTACGAATACTCTTCCTATAATTTTGCGCTTTTGCTCCGGATCCGACACGCCACTTAACTCTTTCAAAAAAACATCTCCGGCTCTTACGCCTACAACGTTTAAGCCAAGGTGTTCATATTGCTCAAGTACTTGCTCAAACTCATTTTTGCGCAACAAACCATTATCTACAAACACACACAAAAGATTTTTTCCTACAGCTTTATGCAATAGCAAAGCAGCTACCGAAGAATCTACTCCGCCACTTAATCCAAGTAATACATGTTCGCTTTGCAACTTACTTTTAAGTTCGGCAATAGTTTCTTCTACAAACGAGGCAGGCGTCCAACCTTGGCTGCAACCGCATACTTCAAACAAAAAGTTGTTGAGAATTTTATGTCCTTCTGTGCTGTGATATACTTCCGGATGAAACTGCAAAGCATAAACTTTATTTGCAAAAGAGCCTTCTCTAGACTTAAATGCGGCTACTACTTTAGAATCGCTTTCTGCCACCAATTCAAACTGATTGCCTATGCTGCGAATAGTATCTCCGTGGCTCATCCAAACCTGGCTGTAGTTGCTTACCTGCTGCATCAGCGTATCGCTCAGATTGGTTATTTCTAAATGCGCTCTTCCATATTCGCGTTTATCGCTCTTTTCTACACTGCCGCCATTTTGCTTGGCAAGCAACTGTGCGCCATAGCAAACTCCCAACAATGGTTTTTGAGCTATTAGTTTTAGCGTATCTACAAATGGAGCATCGGGATCGTTTACGCTCGATGGACTACCACTTAAAATAATGCCTTTAACATCGCTGCTTATTTCGGGCAAATGATTGAAAGGAACAATTTCGCAGTACACTGCGCTTTCGCGTACTCTGCGTGCAATAAGTTGTGTGTATTGTGAGCCAAAATCTACAATAAGAATTTTTTCGTGCATGGGCGCGAAATAAATTGTTCTTATTGAAACAAAAAGGGGATTTTATCCTCTACTTAAAACAAACCGTAAAGTTCTGCATCTATTTTGCGAATAACCTCTCCAAGTGCATTCTTATCATCGGCAAAGTTTACTTTATCCACATCTATCACCAATAGTTTGCCATCGGTGTACGAAGTAATCCATTTTTCGTAGTACTCATTGAGTCTTCTTAGATAATCGAGGCGAAGGTTATCTTCGTATTCTCTTCCTCTGCGCTGAATTTGGTTTACCAATGTTGGTACCGATGCCTTTAGATAAATCAATAAATCCGGTGGCTTAATTAAGCCGCTAACAGTTTCAAACAAACTGCGGTAGTTTTCAAAATCGCGCGAACTCATTAGCCCCATTGCATGTAAATTGGGTGCAAAAATATGGGCATCTTCGTGTATGGTTCTATCTTGAATTACAATTTCTTCTCCGTTTTGTATTTCTACAATTTGCTTAAAGCGCTTGTTTAGAAAATATACTTGCAGATTAAAACTCCAGCGCGGCATATCTTCATAAAAATCGTTGAGGTATGGATTATTCTCTACGTCTTCAAATTGGGGCAACCATCCGTAATGCTTAGATAGCTGCTGGGTTAAAGTAGTTTTCCCTGAACCTATATTTCCTGCTATGGCAACATGCTTAATGCTTTTAGGCACGGCACCCATAGGCTTCTTTTCTGCTGCTGGCTTTGCTTGTGGCTTTACTGCTTTGGCAGCAGGAGTTTTCTTTTCTACCGCTGCACCTTTTTTAGCAACGGGTTTGGCTACAGCTTTGGCAGGAGTCTTTTTGGCTACTGCCTTTTTAGCGGGCGCTACCTTTTTAGCAACTGCTTTTTTTGCAGGAGCAGGTTTGGCTGCCGCAGCTTTAGTGATAGTTTTTTTCTTTGAAACAGGTTTAGCTTTTGCCATAGGAATTTGCTTGCGTGTGTCGAAAATAAAAATTTGTTATTCGCTTAAAACTTTTTGAAGCCTATTATTTCGCGTACATCATTTAAAGTTTTTTGTGCGCTTAATCTTGCCTTCTCTCCGCCTTCATTCAATACGCTATTTAAATACTTTTCATCGGCAGAAATTTCTTTAATACGCTCACGAATAGGAGCTATAAATTTCACCATATCTTCTCCCAATTGCTTTTTAAAATCGCCATATCGAATGGTACATCCATTGTAAGCATCATCGAAGAACTTATACGTATCGTTTGTAGAAATCAACTTCATAATATCAAACAAATTCTGAACAGCGGTTGCCTTTGGTGAATTTTGAGCCGTGGGACCTGAGTCGGTAACTGCACGCATCATTTTTTTCCTGATAGCATCGTCTTCATCGTCTAAAAAGATTACAGAATTTTCTCCCTTAGATTTACTCATCTTTCCTTCGCCTTCTAAACTCGGCACACTCATTAGCGCTTCACCAAAGGTAAATGCTTGCGGCTCCGGAAAGTACGAAACATTATACAAGTGATTAAAGCGGTTGGCAAAAGTGCGTGTCATTTCTAAATGTTGCTGTTGATCTTTCCCCACCGGAACTTTCAACGCACGGTGCACAATAATATCTACCGCCATCAACACCGGATAGGTAAGCAACCCGGCATTAACATTATCGGGCTGGCTGCGCACCTTTTCTTTAAAGGTAGTGGCACGCTCCAATTCGCCCAAATATGCCAGCATATTAAACACCAAATATAATTCCGGAATTTGCGGAACATCGCTTTGCCTATACAACACACATTTGCTCGGGTCTAAACCACATGCCAAATACTCCACAATGGTTTGGCGCACATTGGCACTTAAATCGGCAGGATTGGGATGCGTGGTAAGAGAATGAAAATCTGCAATAAAGAAATAGCAGTTAAACTGCTCCTGCATTTCAACAAAATTTTTAACTGCGCCAAAATAATTACCAATGTGTTGGCGATTGGTTGGCCGAACTCCGCTTACAACTGTTTCCACTTTCTATATCTATTTTCTTTTAGAAATACAACAATTTATGGCAAGCATAAAATGAATCATTTTCTACTTGCTACACTTTCTTATTTTTGCGCGAAGCTAAACGAAATATGAAGATAGACAACGCCTTAGTGGAACGATTGGCAGAACTTTCAAAATTAGAGTTTGAAACCGAAGAAAAAGAACGCATAAAAAAAGACCTTCAAAATATTTTTGATTTGGTTGAAAAACTAAGCGAAGTGAATGTGGAAGGTGTAGAACCCCTAGTCTATATGAGCGATGAAGCCAATGTGTTGCGCCACGATGCCGTACAGGGACAAATTTCTAAAGCTGAAGCACTTTTAAACGCACCGCAAAAAGATTCCGATTATTTTAAAGTGCCTAAGGTTATTAAAAAATAAAAATACTATCTGTATTCCTCTTTGTAAATGCCGATAAGCGTAATAAAATAAGCAATTAACAACGGTCCAAAAATAATACCTGTAAAGCCAAAAATTTCTAAGCCAATCAACACTCCAAAAAAGGTAATTAGTGGATGAATATCTGCCATCCTTTTTTGTACTGCAAAGCGAAAAACATTATCTATGTTAGAGATAACCAATAAGCCATAAAGTGCTAAAAGAATTGCACCAACGTGGCTTCCGGTAAAATAAACATACACACTCAGCGGAATCCAAACTATGGTAGAACCCACCACTGGAATTACAGAAAACAAACCGGTAATTACCGCCCACAACAAAGGCTCATCTACGCCAAATATCCAATAGCCAACACCTGCAAATACAGCCTGAATAAAACCCAAGAGTGGAATACCAATTGCATTGGATAGAGTCATCTTCTTTAACTCCGATAATAGTTTTTGAGTAGTGCTTTCCGAAAAAATAGAATAACTCCTCACCCACTTTTCAAAATTTCTTGCACTCGAAAGCATAAAGAATAGCACAAAATACATAATGGCTATTTGCGCTACCATATTAACTGTAGAAGACAAAATACCCGGAATAAATCCTGCGGCTGTACTCGATATTTGGGCAATACTATCGCTCGATAATATATCTACTCCGGTTAGCCCCGTAACTAGATCCACTTTGCTTTTCACCATCTCCAAAATTTCCTCGTATCGATCAATTACTATTGCCACTTTGCCAGCCAGCATTACCAATGTAAGCCACACAGGCAATAGCAATATCATAAATGAAAAAAGAAAAATCAATACTATAGAAAAGATTGCCTTCCACTTCCGTTGCTCGGTAAGAAAGAAGTGTACGGGACGAAAAAGTATATACAACACCAGCGCACCCAATACACCGCTCAAATATGTTTCGAGATAATAAAACAGCAACACACCTAAAAAGGTTAGCAATGCAACAAAAGCAAGTTGCTTAATGGTGGAAGAAGAAATGGGCGATTGAACACTCATACAATAATCGGTGGCAGTTTAAAATTGTTTTAAAATAGCATTAGTATTTCACACAAATATTTTTTGCTTCTGTAAAAAAGCGCATAGCATCTAAACCTCCTTCTCTGCCAACGCCACTTTGTTTCACTCCACCAAATGGCGTTCTTAAATCGCGGTGCAGCCAGCAGTTAATCCACACCACGCCTGCTTCTACTTTTTCTGCAATGCTATTGGCTTTAGATATATTGCTTGTCCACACACTGCATGCCAAACCATAAGGCACACTATTTGCCATTTCCAACACTTCTGCTTCTGTATGAAAAGGTGTAAGCGTTACTACCGGACCAAAAATTTCTTCTTGTTGAGTGCGGCAAGTGTGCGGTAAGTTCTCAAACACCGTAGGTTGAATAAAAAAACCAGCATGGCATCTTCCCTCTAGTTGTACGGCATTGCCACCGCACAGCACCTTTCCTCCTTCCTGCTTTGCCAATTCAATATAGCTTAATACTTTATTAAAATGCTGCTCCGAAACTATAGCGCCAAGATTAGTATCACTTTGTTGCGGGTCGCCTACTTTCAACTTATTTACTTCTGCAACAAAGGCTTGTTTAAATTTTTCATACAAAGCAGCTTCTACAAAAATACGAGAACCACAAAGGCAAATTTCGCCTTGGTTGCTAAACGATGCCCGCACTACATTCTTTACTGTATTTTCAAAATCGCAATCGCCAAAAACAATCGTTGGATTTTTACCTCCTAACTCCAACGACACCTTTTTAAACATAGGAGCTGCTACTGCTGCTATGTGCTTTCCGGTTGCTGTGCCTCCGGTAAAACTAATTGCTTTTATGGCAGGATGCTCCACTATTGCTTGCCCCGCTTCGCTACCTAAGCCATGCACAATATTCAGCACGCCTTTGGGTAAACCAGCTTCTATGCACACCTGCGAAAGCAAAAATGCAGTAAGTGGTGTTACTTCGCTTGGCTTTGCTACCACACAATTGCCGGCAGCAAGCGCAGGCGCTATTTTCCAACTAAAAAGATAAATAGGTAAATTCCAAGGCGAAATACAACCAACTACCCCCACAGCTTGCCGCAATGTATAGTTTATAGCATCGGGCATAGCATGGCTTTCCGAAGAAAACTGCTGTGCTGCCGCAGCAAAAAATCTAAAGTTAGAAACCGCTCTTGGTATATCTACGGCCTCGGCAAGTGCAAGAGGCTTACCTGAATCTTCGCTTTCCGCAGCCACAAATTCATGAAAGCGTGTTTCTATGCCATCTGCAATTTTTAGTAAATAAAGCATGCGTGCCTCACCCGGCAACTTGCTCCATTCGGCAAATGCCCGCTGTGCAGCCTCTACGGCAGCAACTACATCCTTGTTATTACTTCTTGGCAAAGTAGCCAACACCCTGCCGGTTGCAGGATTTATGGTATTGATAACACTGCCGGAAAATGAAGGCTGCAATATTCCATCAATGTAATTCGTAATTGCTAACATAAATGCCAAACCTACACTAAAATTTTTTGTTACAATAGCGCACAAAATTCAGTAATGAAAATTTTAATGGTTTGCTTGGGCAACATTTGCCGCTCGCCTATGGCACATGGTTTAATGGAAGAAAAAATTGGTAATCATCAATTGAACTGGCAAGTAGATTCTGCCGGCACCAGCAGTTTTCACCAAGGCGAAGCGCCCGATACGCGCGCCATTACCTGCATGGAAAAACATGGAATAGATATATCCGCACAACAATCCAGACCATTTAGGAAAAATGATTTTGAGGATTTCGATTTAATATTCTGCATGGATAAAATAAACCTACGTAATGTATTGTTGCTCGCACAACACAAAGAACATGCCGCCAAAGCCAAATTGATACTGCATGAAATCGAGGACGAACTTACAGAGGAAGTGCCCGATCCATACTACGATAGCTACAATGGATTTGAACATGTATTTGCATTGCTCAACAAGGCTACCGATGCTATTATTAAAAACTATACCAATGCCCAATAACTTATGTACGACTTTTTAATTGTAGGGCAAGGTATTGCAGGCTCTTCACTAGCGTGGCATTTAATAGAGGCCGGAAAAAAAATTGCAGTAATAGATAATGGCAATTTAAACAATGTGTCTCATGCCGCTTCGGGAATTATCAATCCAATTACCGGCAAGCGATTTGTAAAATCGTGGTTAATTGACACGCTGCAACCTTATGCGCTGCAATGCTATCGGAAAATAGAAGCCGATTTAAACGTTAGTTTCTTAAAGGAACTTACCATTTACCATGTATTAAATTCAATTGAAGAAGTAAACGATTGGAGCATAAAAGCAGCTACCGATGGCTACACACAATATCTTTCAAACTTTAAGATACATGCACTTGCCGCTGAAAAAGTATTGAATCCAAATGGATGTTTTGAAGTGCAAGGAGCATTAAAAATAAACGCCCGGTTATTTCTTCAAGCCATAAAGCATAAAATCCGGCAAAGCAATTTATTCATTGAAGATTCTTTTGATGAAAGCGCACTAGCTATTACACCACATAAAATTTGCTACCAAAACATAGAAGCGCAGTATATTATCTTCGCTACCGGTTTTGATGCCGCACAATCGGCACTATTTACACCAATAAAATTCTCACCCGTAAAAGGAGAAGGTTTGTTTATAGAAATTAAAAATTTCTATCCCGAAAATATTATTCATGGCGATGTGCTTATTTCTCCCACCAACGAAAAAGATATTTACTATGCAGGCAGTACTTACGAGTGGCAATTTACCAACGACCAACCTACCGAAAGCAAACTCCATGAACTTACACAGCGCATAAAAAATACTATACGCTGCAACTTTTCTATACTGCAACATGTTGCGGGTATTCGCCCCGCTAGCAAAAATAGACGACCAATAATTGGCTTATTGCCCAATAGCAGAATAGGAATTTTTAACGGCATGGGTACAAAAGGTTTCTCACTTTCGCCTTACTTTGCCAAACATTTTTGCCAACATTTATTAGAAGAAACTGATTTATTACCGGAGGTAGATGTAAAAAGATTTTTTTAGAGCCGTGGAGCAAATAAAACAACCATATAAAATTTTTACTGTTCAAGATTTGGATGTAGTGTTTGAAGACAATCATTTTTTAATTGTAAACAAACCCAATGGTCTTTTGGTTCAACCCGATAAAAGCGGCAGCCAAAACATGGAAGACCTTGCCAAACAATGGATAAAGCACAAATACAATAAACCCGGCAATGTTTTTATTGGCGTACCACATAGATTAGACCGCCCCGTAAGTGGTGTGTTGGTACTTTGTAAAACATCAAAAGCACTGGTACGCTTTAACGAAATGCTCCGCAACCGCGAAGTACAAAAAACCTATTGGGCAGTAGTAGAAAGCAAACCAACTGTATTAGAAAATACACTGATACATTGGCTGCGAAAAAGCCCCAGCGGTAATTATTCCAAAGCATATCCCTCGCAAGTTAAAGATAGTTCACAATGCGAACTTGCATACAAATTCCTCAGCAGCAGCCAATACTATCATTTACTCGAAGTATATCCCAAAACCGGCAGACACCACCAAATTAGGGTACAACTTGCAAGTATGGGATGCAGCATAAAAGGCGATGTAAAATACGGAGCTAAACGCGAAAACAGAGATGCATCCATTCATCTTCATGCCAGAAAAATTGACTTTATACATCCCATCAGTAAAGAAAAAATTGAAGTAACGGCTTCTCCAAACTCAAACGACAAAGTATGGATGGCAGTTCAAGAAAACATTAAATAATTATTATTCTTTTCATCACAACCATTGCACCATAAGAGCTATAAAAAATAAAACAAATATCACCCAATTGCAATACCAAATACCTTTCGCCATTCACAATTCTTTTCTATTTTCCGTTCTTAAATTATTACATTGAATCTCGCACCATTTATAGACCATACCTTGCTCAAAGCCGATGCCTCGGAATCCGAAATAGAGCAACTGTGTAACGAAGCCAAAGAATATGGTTTTGCAGCCGTTTGTGTACCACCATATTTTGTACGCAAATGTAAACTGTGGTTAAAAGAAACCAACGTAAAAATTGCTACCGTAGTAGGTTTTCCGATGGGCTACGCCCACACACCCGCCAAAGTAGAAGAAGCACGCAGAGCCATAGATGAAGGCGCACACGAAATAGATATGGTCATCAATATCATTGCCTTAAAAGCAAACGATATCAACTACTTAAAAAACGAACTTACCAGTGCTGCCACCATCGTACAACTTCGAGGCGGCAAACTCAAAATAATATTAGAAACCGGCTTGCTTACACGCGAAGAAATTCTTACGGCCTGCAAGCTCTGCACCGAATTAAACATCGACTTCGTAAAAACATCTACAGGCTTTATTGAAAAAGGAGCCACCGTTGAAGATGTACAATTTTTACGCGCCAACCTGCCAAAAGCAATAAAAATAAAGGCCAGTGGCGGTATAAAAACAAAAGAAGCTGCCGAAGCACTTATAAAAGCAGGTGCCGATAGAATTGGCACTTCGCGCGGAGTAGCACTCGTTCAATAAACCTGATTGAAAAAGTAGCATCGAAGCCATCCATTGTAAAACGTAAAAAAATGAAACCGATAAACTATATCCTTTTATACGCCCTACTTGCCACCACCACCGCGTGGTCGCAAGAAGGCGTAATACAATCTCCCGAAATATCAAACCTGGTTGAAAGCTACCGCAACTACCAAAAAATTATGGAGTTTGAAGACGGGTTTCGCATCCAAATCAGCTATACCAACAATCGCGATGAAGCCTATAAAGCCAAAGCCCAGCTATACAAAGAATTTGAAACCATACCTTCGTATGTAGAATATGAGCAACCCAACTACAAACTTCGTATTGGCGATTTTAAAACCAAACTGCAAGCCACCGCACTTTTACAAGATGTAATAAAAATTTATCCCGGTGCATTTATCGTAAAAGATAGAATTAAAAAAAGATAACGTGAAAACTAAAATCACCGAACTTACCAATCGGTATTTTAATGAAATTATCGCTTGGCGCAGACATTTGCACGCCCACCCCGAACTTTCTAATCACGAAGTTGAAACCGCAAAATTTGTAACCCAAAAGCTACAAAGTTTTGGACTAACGGTACAAACACAAATTGCAGGAAACGGAGTAGTAGCCTTACTACAAGGCGATTTACCACATAGCAGGTGTATAGCACTTAGAGCCGATATGGATGCGCTGCCCATTACCGAAGCCAACCAAGTAACCTACGCCTCTAAATATCCGGGCATTATGCACGCCTGCGGGCACGATGTGCATACCGCTAATTTACTGGGAACAGCAAAAATTTTAAGCGAATTAAAACCTTTTGTTGAAGGAACTATCAAGTTTATTTTCCAACCCAGCGAAGAAAAAATTCCGAGCGGAGCACAAGCCATGATTGCCGCAGGCGCGCTCAAAAATCCTACACCCGATGCTATTTTAGGACTACATGTTTCGCCCGAAATTGAAGTTGGCAAAATTGGCTTCCATGCAGGAAAATTCATGGCTTCCAGCGATGAAATTTATATAACCGTAACCGGAAAAGGCGGCCATGCCGCACAATTACAACAAACTATAAATCCACTTTTTGTTGCCGCAGAAATACTCTTGGCGCTAAAACAATTTTCGGATGCCACGCTACCTGTTGTGCTCAATTTTGGAAAAATTGAAGGAAAGGGAGCTACCAATGTAATACCCGATACTGTTGAAATTGCCGGTACACTCCGATGCTTCGATGAACAACTGCGTTTTCAACTCCATGAAAAAATAAAAACAACCACAACTCACATTGCAGCCCAAAGCAATGCAATTGGCGCAGTACAAATTTTAGAAGGTTATCCCGTATTAGTAAACAACGAAACTCTTACCGCCCATTCACAGCAATCTATAGCTCAAATTATTGGAGCAGAAAACTGTATAAATGTACCACAGCGCATGGGCTCCGAAGACTTTGCATACTACTCGCACCAAATTCCGGCTTGCTTCCTCCGCTTGGGAGTAGGAAATGCAGCCCAAGGAATTACAGCCCCCATACACACTCCCAACTTTAATATAGATGAAACAGCTTTTAAAACCTCGGTAGCAGCCATGGTGCATTGGGCACTTCATGTCGAAGTATAGCCGTTGCGCCAAATCATTATCTCAGTAAAAACAAACTTCCCTTTCTTTTTTGATTATCACCATTTCGCATCATTACTTTCAATACATAAGTATAAGTTCCCGGAAAACAAAGCTCACCACGGTAATAGCCATCCCACGCTTGATTTACATCATACGATTGAAAAACTTGCTCGCCCCAGCGATTAAAAATTCTAAGATCGAAGCGAGCAACACCTTGTGCAATCACCTTAAATAAATCGTTGTTGCCATCGCCATTGGGAGAAAATAAATTAGGAATAAAAAAGAAGCTCTTTTCTATCACCTTTACATACATGGTTCGCTCAAGCGTATCTATACAACCTTGCTGCGAAGATGCCATCAACATTACCGAAAAAGTACCTGTATCTTTATACAAATACGAAGGATTTATTTCGGTTGAAGTACCTCCATCACCAAAATTCCAAACAAAACTATTGGCATCGGCAGATAAATTTTCAAACATCACCACATCTTCATCTTGCACTACTAATAATGGAGCTGCAGAAAAATCTGCCACAGGAAAAGGAGCAATGTTTACATTTTGTACTGCTGTTGCGGAGCAATTTCCCAATACAGCCGTTAATGTAACGGTATAATTGCCTGCCTGCGGATAACTATATACAGGATCAAAACCCACCATGGTAGCGCCATTCCCAAAATTCCAATCAAAAGTTGCACTATCCGGCACCGAAGTATTGGTAACAGCAATAGGCTGTGTAGCACAATTGACCTGAACCGAAAAACTAACAGCAGGATTAGGCTCCACTGTAACCACCACACTATCGCTGGCAACACATTGGTTAGCATCTGTTACCCTTACCGAAAAAACAGTAGTACTCGCTGGCATAGCATCGGTATTGGCAGAAGTTGGAGTAGCAACAAAAGCAGCAGGCTCCCAAGCATATACCACACCTCCCGAAGCAGTAAGTTGCGTAAGCCCTCCAGCGCATATACTAACATCACTTCCCGCAAAAGCATTAGGTAAACTGTTTATTGTTGCCTGTATGGTATCTCTGCCGGTACATCCGTTTGCGGTATATTCAAGCGCCAAATTAAACACACCCACACCCGATACAGCAGCACTAAACACACCCGAAGCATTAGTTATACCCACACCACTCCACAATGCACCACTGGGCGAAAAGCCACTCAATGTAATATCTGAAGTATCTGCACATACACTAAAGTTACTTCCCGCATCTACCGTTGGCGATGGAAAAATGGTAACACTAACTGCATTGCTTGCACTGCCTACACAACCATAATGAGTAGGTGTAACCGTTACGCTATTGCCCGGCTGCAATAAAGAAGTAGCATACGTATTGAATGAAGTTTGCTGCAATACATTACTGCCATCTCTAAAATCGTATTGCAAGTAACCCGAAGGAGCAGCAGTAAACACCACCGGCTCTCCTGCACAAACTGCTGTATCGCTTACCGAAAGCGTAACAGCCGGAATAGGAATAACCGTAGTAACTATGGTATCGCTGCTATTGCTTACACATCCATTATTAGTTGCTATTACATAAACTGTAGCACCATCGGGCAATATCGAAGACGAAATGTTATTTACTCCGCTACTCTGCACCGAAATTCCATTTACAAAAAACTCATAATTGGCCATACCCGCAGGGTTGGCTGTAAACACGATATTATCGCCTACGCAAATTGTATCGTTTGTATCGCTGCTTACCAATGTAGCCACCGGAATTGGATTTACTGTTGTAGCAATTGAACTGCTAACCGCACTGCTACAACCATTCTGTACAGCCACCACCGAAATACTATTGGGCAAAACCAATGCCGATGTAGTATAAGTACTAGCACCCGAAGTTTGCACAGCAGAGCCATTATTACTAAAAATATACTGATCTAACCCACTTGGATTAGCAGTAAACACTACACTCTCTCCCGCACAAATACTACTATCGGCATCGCTACTCACCAACGAAACAGATGGAATGGCATGAACAGTCATTACAATAGGAATAGACACATTGGTAAAGCAGCTTCCATCAAACGCAATTACATATACACTATCTCCATTTTGCAAATTAGCATTACTGTAGATTGGATTAGCGCTATTTTGCACCTCCACTCCATTCAGAAAAAAGCGATAATTTACATAAGTAGCCGGAGCAGCTGTAAATGTTACGTTCTCACCTGCACAAACCGTATCATCACTTGCTTGCAAGTTTATATTTAAACTACTTTGCTGCACATTTAGCACCAGCGAATCGTACACACGCCCGCAGCAATCGGTTGTAACCCATACTTTTATTACTCGCTGCCCCGGTATTAAAAATACACTTCCCGCAGTAGCGGCTGATGAACTTTGTACCGTTTGCGGCAAGCTATTTTGCCCAAAATCCCATTCATATAAACTTCCCACTAATGAAGTTGAAAAAGAATCGGGGCATCCGGTAAAATGCGTACTGCTTTTTGCTGTTATAGAAGGAAGCTGTAAGCTATTATTGAAAATATCTACAAACTCAGTAAAATCTACACCGCTAAACTGAATTGTTTTTCGCCCCAATGTATTGTATATAACTTTGTGCGGTCCACTACCGCTGGCAGTAGCCGGAAACGCAGCGTTGCCAAAATTCCAGTTTCCTGCCGCAGCTGAAGAAAAGGTAACTTCTGCATTTATACATCCCCTGTTTTCAACCGAAATTATGGGAGGGTTGCCTGGTACTGCTACTATATTTTGCTGCGAAACAGCTGTACCTCCATTTTCGCTTAAAGCTATACTTAAACCAGTAGCACCACTGCCACCATTGCCACCTGCCCCGCCACTACCACCTGCCCCGCCATTGCCACCAACCGATACAGAACATGGATTGCCCGCAGCCCCACCTTGCCCGCCAGCTCCACCTGCACCTCCTACTCCACCTGCGCCTCCCGTGCCACCTGCACCACCTGCACCTACATTTAATGCACAATCTCTTACAACTCCGTTTGCTCCATTATTAAACAAGAAAATACAAAAAGAACTGCCGCCTCCGGTTCCTCCACTGCCGCCTGTGCCACCACCTCCACCACCTCCACCACCTCCGCCTGCACCTCCCACATAATCACTACCTTGCTGCTGCCTTCCGCCACCACCGCCACCGCCACCACCGCCACATCCATTGCTACCATTGCTACCATTGGTTCCTGCTCCTCCCGGAACAAAATAGCCGCCAACCATAGAACCTTGCGGGCCGACAGCGCCATTAGCCCCCGCACTACCACTTTGCCCTACACTACCGCTTTGTCCGGCAGTAACACCACCACAAGAACTACATGAATATGGGAAAGAGCATTTAGGTCCTAGACCGGAACTGCCGCCAGCACCTCCACAACCCGATGGTAAACCAGCGCTTCCCGGAGGAGAACTGCCATTCCACCGACCATTCATACCGCCTGCACCTCCATTATTTCCGCCACTACCAATACCACCTACGCCTCCTGCCGAAAACAACTCATTGGTATTTCCGGCAACACCGTTACCTCCCGCACCTCCTGCTACTCCGGCATTTCCTGTTGTTCCATTCATGCCGGCTCCTGCAGCTCCGGTAGTAACCACGCACCTCACAATATTATAATTGCTACAGCCACTTAGATAAATTCCATACACCGAAGTTTGTGCCGTAACTGCCGCAGCTACTTGTATGGTTATATCTTGCAATCTGAAATTTGAAATATTTAAACCTGCTATTCCCACCAATGCATTGGCAGGGAGCGGAAGCACATTGGTAGCATCTTTTGCCAAAATACTCGGAGTAGCGTTACTCTTTACCCATGAAGCAGCATCAAACCCGCCTTCAATGGTTATATTGCTCACAAGTTGCAACGGTTGTGCTAAATTATAGGTGCCTGTAGCCAACCATAATCTACTATTTTGAGCACTTACTAATGATAAGCCATATACCAAATTGGCGGGATTGGCACGCGTACCTGCCAAACCACTTCCCGCACCTGTGGGCGATACATAGATAATACCGCACTCCTGAGTAAATAACTTAAACGCATATAAAAGAATAATAGCAAGTACACTTTTTTTCATAAGCACTGAATCGAATGAATGAAAATAATACTATTAGAATTATTCAATATACTTTCTCCTTAAAAATTCTTCCACATTGTTTAAAACTGACAAACCACACACCTGTTGTTCAATTTTCTATACAAATCACTTTAGAAAACCAATTCATAAACAATTGATATACAACAAAATATAACTTAAACCAGCCCTCTTCAAACTTTTTCAATTAAATATTTTACACTTTGAATGAAAATACTACATTTGCAGCCCGTTTTTGGAGAAATAGGTAGCATCCAAATCAAGAAAAACGGAATAATTGCATGGCAAAACAAGATTTGATAGTTCAAGACGGTATTATTATAGAAGCACTTAGCAATGCTATGTTTCGAGTAAAGTTGGAGAACGGACATGAATTGATTGCCCATATTTCGGGAAAAATGAGAATGAATTACATTAAAATTCTTCCAGGAGATAAAGTGCAGTTAGAAATGAGTCCATACGACTTAAATAAAGGTAGAATAACATTCCGCTATAAATAGCGAAAAATAAAAATAAAGCTGAAAGAAAATGAAAGTTAGAGCATCAGTTAAAAAGCGCAGTGCCGATTGCAAGATTGTAAGACGCAAGGGCGTATTGTACATCATCAACAAGAAGAATCCAAAATTTAAACAACGTCAAGGATAATTAAAATATGGCTCGTATATCAGGTATTGACCTTCCTAAAAACAAACGTGGCGAAATTGCCCTAACTTATGTTTACGGCATTGGCTACACTACAGCAAAAAAGATTCTGACATTTGCAAAAGTTGAACCCAATACTAAAGTAAAGGATTGGACAGACGAACAAATTAACGGTATCCTTACCTACATTGCCGACCACTTAAAAGTGGAAGGTGAGTTGCGTGGTGAAGTACAATCTAACATCAAGCGTTTGCAAGATATTGGAAGCTACCGTGGAATTCGCCACAGAAAAGGCTTACCGCTTCGTGGACAAAGCACCAAAAACAACTCACGTACCAGAAAAGGTAAACGTAAAACAGTTGCTAACAAGAAGAAAGTAACCAAATAATAATTAAAGTAACCAATTAAGAATAATGGCTAAACAACAATCTGCGGCTGCATTAGCAAAAGCAAAAGCTAAGAAAAGAGTAGTAAAAGTGGATGCTGAAGGAAAAGTATTCATCAACGCCACTTTCAATAATATCATCATCACTTTTGCCAACTTAAATGGTCAGGCAATTAGTTGGAGTAGTGCCGGAAAAGTAGGTTTCCGCGGCTCTAAGAAAAATACACCTTACGCTGCTCAGTTGGCAGCTCAAGATGCTGCAAAAGTAGCTTTTGAAGCCGGCTTACGTAAAGTAGAAGTATTCGTAAAAGGACCGGGTGCAGGACGCGAAAGCGCTATCCGCTCTATTTATTCTAGCGGAATTGAAGTTACTATCATCAATGATATTACTCCTATTCCTCACAACGGATGCCGCCCTCCAAAACAAAGAAGAGTGTAACAGGTTTTTATATCTTTACTATACAAAAAAAGGAATCTCAACAGATTCCTTTTTTTATTTCTATACACCATGAAAAGTAACATAGAAACAGAACGGCTTTACTTAAGACCATTTAGCTTGTTAGACACCTCCAACTATTTCAATTTTATTTCTCAAAAAGATGTGTATGCTTGGCTCGGCAGGCGCACGCCTAAAAGCAAGGAACAAGCAGATGCTATCTTAGCCTATTTTATTGAAGCATTTAATACAAATGAATATGGTGTATATGCTGTTTTTACTAAAGATGGAGATAACTTTATTGGGCAAGCGGGTTTTAACTTCTTTAATGAGTTAGATAATATAGAATATCTCTACGCACTACATCCGGCTTACTGGAACAAAGGCTATGCCACCGAAATAGGAAAAGTTTTAATACAAGAGTTTACAATAGCCTTCCCACACAAGCCACTCGTAGCAATTGCCTATTCTGATAATCACCGTTCTAAGCATGTATTGCAAAAACTCAACTTTAAACAGAAAGGACAAAAAGAAGTATTTAACAATATAGCCGACTATTTTGAATTGGAACAACAACCCAAACGTGCTGCGGGTTTATGAAGTGGCGAATAGGATATAAAAAAACTGAACTTAGGTTTCGCCTACATTCAACCAAGAATAATGCTTTTAGCATTTCCATGATTTAATAACACCTACCTTACGCATAAACTTTCCACCTTCTTGTATTTTATCTTTCCTTAGCTACAGGTTATTTGCCTGTAAAGACGTGGGTTCAGCCCACGCACAGAAGGCTTAATCTACTGAATAGGAATATCATCAAACTTTCCGGTTACAACATATATGGTTCCTGCAGCTGAAGCACTAAACGTTCCTGAAAGTTTGCTGCCGTCATTTTTTGTAATTTTTAAAGTGCCTGAAGTAGCGTTCCAAAGCGTTCCATTTTTTACATAAGTAAAGCTAAACTCTGATGATATAATTGCGTATGTGCCTACTTGAAGGTCGTTACTATTTATTTCTACAACTGTGCTGTTGTTTTTTCTTGCAATAATAGTGTGGAATGCATTGTTTGCATACGCGCTATCGGCTTTTGTAAGGGTTGCTGTATCGTTTTCTCCATAATAAAACCCTTGTACTACTCCCGGGCTGGTATCATTATCTTTTTTACAAGCAGAAAATAAAACGAGTGTTGTAACAAAGGCTACGATTAAAAAGTTTATTCTTTTCATAATATTTAAATTAAATGTATAGCGAAGATATGATTACTTTAATACTTAAAATACATTTAGTAAGGTTTCATTAAAAGTCTGAAAAACCGAATTATCTACTCGAATTCTTCTTCGGGTTTGGGAGCTACTTTAATTTTGGTATGCACCCGGTTGGGCTTAGGCTTCCCGTTTTTAGTACAATTCAAAAGTAGCATACTTTATTCTTTTTCTAAGAATCTGTTAAGCTCTTCGTTGTTATGTTTAGGAGTAATATTTATATAAACTTCCACTAACGTTTTGCAGCTATCCAAAGATGGCGTATTTAAAAGCAATTCGCTGTCAACCAAGCACAAACTTGAATAGAAGAATTTCCGCCCCCATTACGCCAAACTGCTGTTGGCGGAAGCCTTTCTTTTTATTCAATTATATTTGCACTTCAGATTATTTAAGTAGGTTTATTGCCTGAAACCAATTTTATCATTTGTCGTAAATGTCGTTGAGTAATAGAGTAATGTATCATACGCAGGAGCGAAGAACTATCCGACTGAAAGCTCCTGTTGTCTGTGAAAGAGAAGATGCTTGGCTTGGTGATGGCTATTACTTTTGGGATGACGTTGTTGATGCCGAGCAGTGGGGACATAATAGCAAGCGTGAAACAGGATATTTTGAAGTTTATAAAGCCGAAATTTTGATTGATAATTTTTTAGATACTGTGTTCAATGAAGCGCATTATCGGTTTTGGATAAGTCAAGTCGAGAAAGCGGCTGAACAGATTAGAAGAAAAACAGGTCTAAAGCCAACCATAAAGGAGGTGAATGAGTATTTTAAGGAAAGGGCAATTTGGAGTGAAGTAGATGGTATTATCTTTCAAGATATTCCAGAAAAGGATAATATTTTGAAGGTTAAAGCGTTTTATTACAGAAAGAGAATACAAGCCGCGGTTTACAATCTTGAAATTATTACTACATTTGCATTCCATTCTGAAAGCAGGTGTAAAACCAAAAAATGGTATTAATATGTTGAATTTGAGAGAATTAGAGCAAAAGTTGGACAGGGCGTTGTCTAATGAAACTGAAAAGTCTTTGACGCAGTGGCTCTTAAATAAGAGGTTTAAAGGGCTTGACTTTTTAGGTGAAGGAGTTTTTGAAGAACTAACCCCAAGTCACTCAACAATCAAACCTTATAGCTGTGAACCTAAGAACGAGTTTGAACATTCTGAAGAATATTCAGTAGTTGGAGAATATCAATATGCTATGGCTGCATAATGGAAGTAAAAGAACAAATAAAACTTACCTTTCACGGAGTTGACATTTTTAGCGTTCAGTTCGCTTCTGAAAGTCCCTTAGATAGAAACAAGAACATAGACTTAAACATTGTTCCAAAAGTATTCTATCCGAGTGATTCTCCTTCGGAGTTCAAAATTATTTTTGAAACTATAGTTAAGGCGGATGGATTCTTCAATTTGTCATTGCAGGCTGTTGGGCACTTTTCTCTTGAAAAGGACGTTGACGAAAAAGTCAAAAAAAGTTTCGTTAATGCTAATGCACCAGCAATTATGTTCCCTTATGTTCGCTCGTTCATTACAACCCTTACAAGTAATTTAGGGACTGCAACTGGTCCAATTGTCCTACCACCGCATTTCTTTACAGGTCAGTTAGAAGAGGTTGTTACTGAGGACAACTCAGCCAAGTAATGGCATTGCTCTGAATTAAGGTTTCCGCTAACTCCAAATATACAAACTAAGGCTTGGGATAAGTGGACTTCTTACGTCTTTTATTCACCTTCCGTTCCCAATGGTTTTTACCGTTTAGTACCGTAAGGCCGCGACCAAACTCTTCGGTGGTTTGATACGAAAGAATGGGTGAATACCAAAATTCTGCCACACAGCGCTCAGGCGTAACATCCAGAGTGCCATAACCATGTTTGGTAAATTGACAAAAACGATGGTGCGGATTCAAGTTGCGGCTAATACTTTGAAACATGGGAATAAACTCCATTGGAATACCGTGTTCATTCATATTGCCGCGCGAAATACTGGTAGGCAAAAACTCTACGCCCACAGCTCCCTCGCCTGTTTTTCTTTTATAGAGTTTTCTGTTTTTAGGATATGGCGTTAAATCTATCGCAAAACTCATGTGTGCATCGCCCGTAAGCACCACCACATTCTTAACTTTGTTTTCTGAAAGGAAAGCAAAAAGGCGCTCTCTGTCTTGTGGCAATCCATCCCAATTACTCGGGTCGAATACTTTGCCATTGCCCGGCACATTTAAAAATTTGGGCAAGCCTTCGCTCATCCAGCTACCCATCATTTCTTGATTTCCAATAAGGTTCCAAATTGAACTTGAAGCTACCAATTCATGCTTCAACCAAGCATCTTGATGTAATCCCAACACACTTTTTTGCCCGGGAGCATAGCTTTCTTTTCCTCTAAAAAGGTGCATGTCTATCATATTCAACTGAGCCAAACTGCCAAACCTAAACGAGCGATAAAGCCTTTCGGGGTGGGTAGTATCGGGCATACGAATGGGCAAGTATTCATAAAATGCCTGCATGGCATCTTGTGTGGTTCCCGGTTTTTCGCAATCGGTATCGTGGTTATCCCAAATTACTATCCAAGTTTTTTGCTGCTTAGCGGCACGCAAATCGGGATCGAGCAAATAGTAACGGTGTCGCTCGCGCCATTCACTTAAACTTGAAACATCTTTAGGTAAAGGAATCGGCATGCGCACCAATTCATCTTTATCGGCATAATCATACGCATAGTCTCCAAGGTGAATTACAAAATCTATATCGGGGCGCTCAGCAATTCTTCTATATGCATTAAAATAACCACTCCAAATACTGGCGCACGATGCTATAGCAAATTTAAGGTGCTGCACTTGCTCGTTGGGCAATGTTTGTGCAATACCCACCGCAGAATATTTACCATTATACTCAAACCTGTAAAAATATCGGGTAGCAGGTTGCAATAAATCGGCATCTACCTTTACTGTAAAATCATGGTTGGCAACTGCCCATGCAGTGCCACTGTTTACCACATCGGTAAAGGCAGCGTCTTTAGCTATTTGCCAATGTATATTGTAAGTTGGCTGTGCAGTATCGCTAGGCGAAAAACGCGTCCATAAAATAACCCTGTCCAATAGCGGGTCGCCCGATGCCACACCATGTACAAATGGTTCATGTTTACTATCGGCATAAATATTATCGGGAAGAAATTTATACTGTGCCTCTACAAAAAACACTATCAATAAACACACAAAAAGAATTGAAAAACGAACCTTCATATCGGTTTACTTAGCTTTGCAGCAAGCATCAAGTTTAGCATAACCATCGGGTGAAGCCTTCACAGAATCGGCATCGAAACCCGCAGCCGCAATGGCATTGCGAATTGCTGCCGGATTGGTTTTCTCTGTTTTATAGGTAACCATTATAGTGTGGTTAGAAGGATCAATTCTTACCTTGCTCACACCGGAAACTATTTCCTTTATAGTGTTATTTATATTCATACCGCAACTCTCGCACCGCAAGCAGTGATTGCAATGAATGGTAGTTTTTATGGTAATGGTTTCCTTTGGCAATGCAGCACCTGCACTCAATGAAATACTTAGAATTACAACGGCAATGATACGCTTCATGATACAGTAGTTATTACTTCAACAATAGTAATACACTTTAGGAGCTATAAAGAATTTTGTTTCAAAGAAAATACAACTAATACATTAGGCTCGCAACACCGGAATTTGTGTAGGTTTGCTACATGGCGAAACAACGAACTGTTTATGTATGCCAAAACTGCGGTGCCAATGCTGCCAAGTGGGTAGGCAAATGTCCGGTATGCAGCGAATGGAATACTTACGTAGAAGAACATACCAGCAAAGAAGAAGATAGAGCAAAAGAAAAATCGTATGCTGCAAAAAGCGGAACAGCCATACCTATACCCATAGGCAATGTAGCTGAGCAAGATATGGCCCGCATAAACACGGGCGATACCGAACTAAACAATGTGCTGGGCGGAGGCATTGTGGCAGGTTCGCTCATATTGCTTGGTGGCGACCCCGGCATAGGTAAATCTACGCTCCTGCTGCAAATGGCACTGCAATTAAAAGGTATAAAAATACTGTATATAAGCGGAGAAGAAAGCGACAGGCAAATTCGTTTGCGGGCATCGCGCATTGGTATTTTAAACAACGATTGCTATTTGCTTACCGAAACTAACACACAAGCCATTTTTAAACAAGCCGAAGCACTGCAACCCGATTTAATGATAATTGATTCCATACAAACGCTGCATACGGTGTATGTGGAATCGCCCCCGGGCAGCGTAAGCCAACTGCGCGAATGCACAGCCGAAATACAGCGCTATGCCAAAGAAAGCGGCCTACCCGTATTTTTAATCGGGCATATTACCAAAGACGGCTCTATTGCCGGCCCTAAAGTTTTAGAACACATTGTGGATGTGGTATTACAATTTGAAGGCGACCGCAACCATACATACCGCATGTTGCGCACCATTAAAAACCGCTTTGGATCTACATCGGAACTTGGAATTTACGAAATGCAAGGAAACGGCTTGCGTGCCGTAACCAACCCCAGCGAAATACTACTTACACAAAGAGATGAAGTATTGAGCGGTATTGCCGTAGCTTCTATGATGGAGGGCGCACGCCCGCTGCTTATTGAAACGCAGGCATTGGTAACACCCGCTTTTTATGGCACACCACAGCGCAGCTCTACCGGATTTGACGGCAGGAGAATGAACATGTTATTGGCGGTATTAGAAAAGCGCTCGGGGTTTAAATTCGGCACTAAAGATGTGTTTTTAAATATTGCCGGAGGATTGCGTGTAGAAGATCCATCTATTGATTTAGCCGTAATTGCAGCTTTGCTTTCCTCGTATCAAGACAAACCTGTTTCTTCTAAAATTGCATTTGCTGCCGAAGTAGGTTTAAGTGGCGAAGTGCGGGCGGTAAGCAGAATTGAACAACGTATTGCCGAAGCCGATAAACTTGGGTTCAGCACTATGTTTATTTCTAAATTCAATACAAAAGGTATTGATGAATCTAAGTTTCAATTAGAACTGATTGCCATTAGTAAAGTACAGCAACTGGTAGATGCTCTATTTTAATTGCGTATTGATTACCATACCCGCTCCAACCGTAATATTGGTGGCTTCATCAATTAAGATAAAACTGCCTGTTTCGCGGTTCTGCATGTATGTATCTACCAATAATGGAGCAGTAGTTCGCAGCAATACTTTGCCCACATCGTTCATACCGATAGTAGTATTTTCTGTAATGCGCGACAGTGAATTTATATCTAAGCGATACTTTATTTCTTTAATTACACAACGCACATCTCTAGTAGTGTGTTTAAGAGCATACCTACCGTTGGGCTGCATTGGTTTATCGCCCAACCAACAAATCATAGCTTCTATATCTTGCGTTTGCGTAGGGCGGTTTCCGCTGCGTGCAATCATATCGCCTCGCGAAACGTCTATATCGTCTTCCAGCAACATAGAAATACTCATGCCTGCCGATGCTTCTTTTAATTCTTTGCCGCCTAATTCAATTTTTTTAATGTGCGAAGTAAAACCCGAAGGCAATACCACTACTTCATCGCCTGGGCGAAAAACACCACTATTTACTCTGCCCGCACATGCACGATAATCGTGAAAGGCATCGCTATAAGGTCTAACAATATATTGCACCGGAAAGCGGGCATCTATACGGTTGGTATCGCTATCAATATGTATGTTTTCCAACAAATACATTAAGGTAACGCCTTCGTACCACGGCATATTGAAAGAGCGCGTTACTACATTATCACCATTTAATGCCGAAATAGGAATAAAATGAAAATCTTTGATACTTAAACGCGTAGCAAAGTCTTTGTAATCTTTTGCTATACGCTCAAATACTTCACTGCTATAATCTACCAAATCCATTTTATTGATGCAAACCGCCACATGCGGAATACCCAACAATGAAGCAATTAAAGAATGGCGTTTGGTTTGCTCCACCACGCCTTGGCGGGCATCAATTAAAATAAGTGCTAAGTTGGCAGTAGAAGCTCCGGTTATCATATTGCGCGTGTACTGAATATGTCCTGGCGTATCGGCAATAATGAACTTGCGCTTTGGAGTGGAAAAGTAGCGATATGCCACATCAATTGTAATACCTTGTTCGCGCTCTGCACGCAAACCATCTGTGAGCAACGAAAGATTTATTCCGGCCTCGCCTCTGCGTTTGCTGGTAGCTTCAATATTTTCGAGTTGATCTTCGTAAATAGATTTGCTATCGTAAAGCAAACGCCCAATGAGCGTACTTTTACCATCATCTACACTT
Source organism: Chitinophagales bacterium (assembly GCA_019638515.1). Lineage (NCBI taxonomy): Bacteria > Pseudomonadati > Bacteroidota > Chitinophagia > Chitinophagales > Chitinophagales bacterium. Next base: position 275,215 of record JAHBTS010000002.1, read on the forward strand.
CCGGCTGTTGTGAACCTAAGTAATGTGGTAGGGCTTTCATCGGTGTTGCGGCTCTCGTGCTTGCTATTGGTGGCAGTACTCATAATATCTACAGTTTTACTAAAAGTAACCTTCTTTTTTTCGGTCTTCCATGCTGGTTTCGCTGCGCTTATCGTCTGCTCTGCCGCCACGCTCTGTGGTTCTGGCAAGTGCAATTTCGCGTACAATTTCATCTACCGATTGAGCGGCAGAAAAGGTAGCACCGGTAGAGGTAATATCGCCAATGGTTCTAAAGCGTACGGTTCTTTCTTCTGATACTTCGGTTGGTTTCATTGGTATTATACCCGCATCTGCCAACCACATGCCATCGCGCTCAAATACTTTCCGCTTGTGCGAAAAATAGAGCGAAGGCAGCGCTATATTTTCTTTAGCTAAATACATCCATACGTCTAACTCTGTCCAATTTGAAATTGGGAAAACACGAAAATGCTCGCCTATATTTTTTCTACCATTGAACAAATTCCAAAGCTCGGGGCGCTGGTGCTTAGGATTCCACTGCCCAAATTCATCGCGGTGCGAGAAGAAGCGCTCTTTTGCTCTTGCCTTTTCTTCATCGCGCCTAGCGCCTCCAATACAGGCATCAAATTTATGGGCTTCGATAGTATCTAACAATGTAGTGGTTTGCAATTTTATGCGCGAAGCATAATAGCCTGTTTCTTCTGCTACTCGTCCGGTATCTATGCTTTCTTGCACCGATCCTACAATTAGCTTTACTTCTAAATTCTTCACCAATTCATCTCTAAAAGCAATTGTTTCGGCAAAATTGTGTCCGGTATCTATGTGTACCAACGGAAAAGGAATGGGTGCAGGGTAAAATGCTTTTCTCGCCAAATGTGTAACTAAAATTGAATCTTTTCCACCACTAAAAAGAATAGCAGGATTTTGGAACTGCGCTGCCACTTCGCGCAACACATAAATAGATTCGGCTTCTAAAGTATCTAAGTAAGCTAAAGCGTAAGACATAGTTTAGATATTGTAGTAATTGTACTGCTCGGGTTGCGCATTTTTATAGGTTACAATAGGCAGTATTGCTTGGAGCAAAATATCGGTTACTTCAAACACCGTTTTGTTTTCTGTATTTATAGTAGCCTGTGCTTGCAGTGGTGCTTCAAAAGGTGCATTTACTCCGGTAAAGTAGTCAATTTTATGCTGCCTTGCCAAAGCATACAGGCCTTTTACATCGCGGGTTTCACAAACATTTATTGGAGTGCTTAGGTAGGTGAGAAAAAAGTCTTTCTCGCCAATAATTTGGCTTGCCATTTTCCGTTGGCTTTCGAGAGGTGTAATAAAACTGCACAACACAATAATGCCTGCATCTATAAAAAGTTTAGCAATTTCTGCCACTCTGCGTATGTTTTCGTTTCTATCGGCATCGGTAAAACCTAAATTCTTATTGATACCAATTCGCATATTATCGCCATCTAATACAAAACACTTAAAGCCTCGCAAAAACAATTCGTGTTCCAATGCTCTTGCCACGGTACTCTTTCCTGCACCAGAAAGTCCCGTGAGCCAAACCACCGTTGCATGCTGTTGCAATTGTTGTTCTCGATCGCTCCGCGAGTGTAGCTTTTCGAAAATGGGATGAATGTTTTTTTCCACTAACAGCAATAATAGAAAACACCGCTTTCATTTATTCCGATATTGAAAAAATCATAACAGAAAGTTTCTTAAAATTCTATTTATTACCTTCGTAGAGATTTGAAATTAAATTCAAACATTAAAAGAAGCCTTTTGGCTATTGGTATTTTTTCGTTTTTAGGTTTAAAGGCGCAAGAAGTACAAACTTGCTATGCCTCGTTTTACCACCATAAATTTCACGGTAGAAAAACATCTAACGGAACCCGACTAAACAACGAGAGCTATACTTGTGCGCATCGTACTTTACCCTTTGGTACTAAGGTAGAAATTACCAACTTATCGAATGGAAAGTTTGTGGTGGCAACCGTTACCGACCGAGGTCCATTTGCCCGCAACCGTTGTGTAGATGTAACACTGCAAATTGCAAAAGACCTCGATTTTGTAAAAAACGGAGTTGTAAAAGTGCAAGTACGCGTAATACCCAACGAGCCGCTTTGGTATGTAATTAAAGCCAGCGACTCCACACTTTTTGCCAATCATTTTGGTGTAAAAATTGGCTCGTTTACCAACTATGCCGAAGCTGCATTGGCAGCCAAGCGCGTGAAGGAATGTTGTGGGGCTTTTGTGAATTTAGGGCGCATTTCTAATAGCGAAAAAAATTTTTTGCTCATTGCCGGAAATTTTATGTCGGCAGCCGAAGCTCAAAACCTTATGAAGAACTTCCCGCTTGAGTTGGCAGCTCCAGATGTTTTAAACTACAACGAAGTTTTAAATGCATTAAAGTAAATGGTAATTGCTAGCAGGAAGGTGCTTATTATTTTACTTATATTTTCTATTGCCTGGCAGCATTGCTTACAGTTAAGCATTTACACTTGGTACACCTTTCAAAAACAAGCAATTACATATAGTTTTTGTATAAACAAAGCCAACAAAGCATTGCACTGTAATGGAAAATGCTACCTAGGCAAGCAACTCCAAAAATCGGAAGAAAACCAACAACAGCAATCGCACAGCATACTAAAAACAAAGTATGAGTATTCTTTAGCACAGGCATACAACTTCAATTTGCAGCCTCAAGCATTATCTACTGCCCAACGCTACATTTTAATGAAATGGCAATTGCCACCCAGTCCTTTTATAGCCATTGATGCACCATCGGGTTAGTTTGTTTTCCTTTCGTAGCATCCTAAAATAGCGTTGGCACAACTCCATACGTTCATTATTCTTCATCTACTGAAAAAAAACAAACATCATGCAAATTAACTTATATGCTTCGGCAAGTACTTTACTATTGATACTAACCATCACTTTCTCTTCTTGTAAAAAAGATGACAACTTTGAAGGCAGCGGAAGCGCCAGCATAGAACTGGAGCACGTGTGGAACGAAGATGACTTTTCGCTTAACAAAGCTTTTACAACCGATAGCAACCAACAAGCAACGTTTACCACACTCAAATACATAGTAAGCAATTTTGTATTTGTGAACGAAAATGGAGCGCAATATACCATTAAAGACAGTTGCTACTTAATAGATATTTCTGCTCCGGCATCTACGTTACTGCCATTTAGCAATATACCATCGGGCAACTATAAATCCGTGCATTTTTGGGTAGGCGTAGATAGCACCCATAATGTTTCCGGCAATATTTCCGGCTTAAGTAGCATGTACCAAAATGCAAGTAATGGCTATACTTTTATGAAAGCAGAAGGCAGCAGCCCGCAAAGCGGCAGTGGTTTTTTGTACCACATTAGCGGCTACCAAGCACCCAATGCGGCACAAAGAGCTATTACCATAGATTTTGGCAGCAGCAGCTTGCAAGTTCGCCAAAGCAAAAAAGTACAACTACATACTTCTGTAAATGTTGAAAAACTATTTACCGGAATAAACATCTCCACCCTTCCACAAATAAACACCGCAGGTGCCAATGCACTAAAAATAGCCAATAACTATGCCACCCTATTTTCGTTTGAACACATACACAACTAATTCATGAAAGTAAGCAGCGGTAGTAAAAATTATTGCCGCTGCTTTTACTGCCAACAACTCTTAATTTTTAAATACTGTTAGTGCACAAAAACTACATTTGCAATTCACCATCAATAGAGTGCAAATGGATAATAGGCGACAACAAAAAATTGGAGGTTTAATTAAAGAAGAATTTACATCGCTGCTTACCCGCGATTACAAAGGTATTTTTGGCAAAGGTCTTATTAGCGTTACCAATGTAAAAGTAACCACCGACCTTTCTATTGCCCGTTTCTATTTAAGCATGCTTAATGTAGAAGATAAAGAAGCAGCCCTTTTAAAATTTAGAGAACTTACGCCAGAGTTTAGAGGAAAATTAGGCGCAAAGCTACGCCACCAACTTCGTAAAATTCCCGAAATGGAATTTTTTATTGACGATACTTTAGACTATGTCTTCCACATGGAAGAGGTATTGAAAAACCTTAAAAACAACCAATAACTTTTACCACCAATATTCAACTAACCACAACTCATTAGCCGTGTCAGAACAAGCAAAATCTATAGTAATAAAATTTGCAGGCGATAGTGGCGATGGAATGCAACTAACCGGCAGCGAATTTACTGCCAATGCTGCACTATTTGGAAACGATATTGCCACCTTCCCTGATTTTCCTGCCGAAATTCGCGCACCGCAAGGCACTTTGCCCGGTGTTTCGGGTTTTCAACTTCACTTTGGAAGCGAAGAAATAGACAGCCCTGGCGACAACTGCGATGTATTGGTAGCCATGAATGCTGCTGCCCTAAAAACCAATTTAAAGCAACTGAAAAAAGGCGGCATCATCATTGCCGACATATCGGGCTTTGAATCTAAAAACCTAAAACTTGCAGGCTACACCACCGAAGAAAATCCGATTGAAAACGATTCGCTTGCCGCTTACCAACTTCAAAAAATAGACATTACAAAACTCACCAAAGAAACTTTAAAAGACAGTGGCTTAGACGGCAAAAGTATAGACCGCTGCAAAAACATGTTTGTATTAGGCTATGTGTATTGGATATTCCACAGAAGCTTACAAAGCACCACCGAAGACCTCCATAGAATATTTGCAAAAAAACCACAACTGCGCGATGCCAATATTCAAGTACTTAAAGCCGGCTACAACTATGGCGAAACAGTAGAAACAATCGCCCACAGAATTGAAGTTGCTCCGGCAAAACGACCACAAGGCGTGTATAGAAATATTATTGGCAATACAGCCACAGCATTAGGCTTAATTGCGGCATCCGTAAAAAGTAAATTGCCATTGTTTTACGGCACCTACCCTATTACACCCGCCTCAGAAATTTTGCATGAACTAGCCAAACACAAAAATTTTGGTGTGGTTACATTCCAAGCAGAAGACGAGATTGCAGCCGCAGCCTCTGCCATTGGTGCTTCGTTTGGAGGCAGCTTAGGCGTAACCGGCACATCGGGGCCGGGTTTGGCACTTAAAAGCGAAAGTGTTTCGCTGGCAGTTTCGCTCGAACTGCCATTGGTAGTTATAGATGTACAACGTGCAGGACCCAGCACCGGAATGCCCACCAAAACAGAGCAAGCTGATTTGCTGTTTGCCATGTACGGCAGGCATGGAGAAGCACCACTTCCAATTGTAGCCGCGCAATCTCCGGCAGATTGTTTTTATACTGCTTTTGAAGCTTGTAAAATAGCTTTGCAACATACTACACCCGTAATAATGCTAAGCGATGGATACATCGCCAATGGCTCTGAACCGTGGAAGTTTCCGCAAGAGAATGATTTACCCGCTATTGATGTTGAGTTTAGCAGCGCTACCAACAGCGAGCAGTTTATGCCATACAAGCGCAACGAAAAATTGGCTCGCAATATTGCACTACCCGGAACAAAAGGATTGGAACACCGCATTGGAGGATTAGAAAAACAGAGCCTCTCGGGCAATATTTCTTACGACCCGCAAAACCACGAAAACATGGTTCGCATGCGTGCCGAAAAGGTAAACCTTATAGCCAATTATATTCCCGAACTGCATATTGAATTAGGTAATAAAAGCGGCAAAGTGCTGGTATTGGGCTGGGGTGGCACTTACGGCTCTATTCGCGCAGCAGTAAAACAAGCCATAGCCGAAGGAAAAGATGTAGCCCATGCACATTTACGCTATTTAAATCCTTTCCCAAAAAACACCTTAGAACTCATCAATAGTTTTGAGCATATACTTATTCCCGAAATAAACACAGGGCAGTTGGCACACTTGCTTAAAGCATCTTATTTGGTGAAAGTAGAATCGTTTACCAAAGTGCAAGGTCAGCCATTTTCGCAAAGCGAAATTTATGCTGCCATCAATAAGTTTTATTAAAAACTACTGCCGTGTTTGAACTGCAAATTGCTTGGCGTTACCTATTCTCTAAAAAGAGTGTAAATGCCATCAATATTATTAACTACATCAGCATGGCAGCCATGGGTGTAGGTGCATTTGCACTTATTGTAGTTTTAAGTGTATTCAATGGGTTTGAAGGCTTAATAAAAGAATTGCACCGCGCATTTTATCCCGAAATAATTGTGGTGCCGGCAGAGGGAAAATTCTTTGAGAGCGACTCCGCTACGATGCATCTCTTGCAGAAACACCAACAAGTAAAAAGCATAGCTTCCACACTCGAAGAAAATGCCTATTTGGAATATTCAGACCGCGCTACTATTGCTACTATTAAAGGCATAAGCAACAACTATTCCCAAACCAACGAAATAAAAAACCACATCCGCAAAGGAGTGTTTCTAACCCACGAAGGCAGCCAAGAATTTGCCATTGTTGGTGCCAATATAAACACGGCATTAAATGTAAGTTTAGAAAACAGTTTAGAGCCATTAAAAATAAGTGTACCTAAAAACTCCAACGCCACTGTTTTTTTGCCCGAAGATGCTTTCAACAATGTATATGTTTTTGTATCGGGCATATTTAGCGTACAACAAGAATTCGATTCCAAATATGTATTTGTATCGTTAGAAACAGCCCGCCAACTTATTGGAGAAGAAAATGCACTATCGGCCTATGAAGTAAAGTTGAAAAGTGGCACCAATCCAAACACCTTCAAAAAAGAAATGGAAGCAGCCTTAGGCAAACAATACACCATAAAAACACGCGATGAAATAAACGAAACGCTTTACCGCGTAGTACAACTGGAACGATGGGCAGTATATGCCATCCTCACATTTATTTTAATAATTATTTCGTTCAATATCTTAGGCTCGCTTGCCATGCTCGGCATAGAAAAACAAAAAGACATATCCATCTTAAAAGCAATGGGCGCTACTGCGCTGCAAATCAAAAACATCTTTCTGCTCGAGGGTGCTTTTTCAGGCTTGTTGGGCGGCATAATTGGCGTGGCACTCGGCTTAGCTGTTTGCTTTCTACAGCAATATTTCGGCTTCATAAAACTGGCACAAGGCGGAGCTTCTTTTGTAATAGATGCCTATCCGGTAAAAGTGCTTACTACCGATGTGTTGCTTAGTTTAGCCACAGTTGCCGTTATTAGCAGTGTAGCTGCATTTATTCCGGCATACAGAGCATCGCGGCAGGCTATCAATTTTTCATCATAATTTATTCCGTCTTTCTTCGTTTTACATCTATGAAAACACTATGGATTTTACTGGCGCTATTGCCTTTCAATGCATTGCAATACTTGAATAACATTAATGGCTTTGCCCATCAATCGTATTTTAAACAGCAAGCATATTCCGACAGCAAAAAGCCCGAAGAAACGGCTGAAGCCAACCGCCTTGTAAATACCGAATCGTATGATATTCATTTAATGAATTGGTGCATTTTTAAAGCCTCTGAAGAAGTACGGAATCGCCATCATGCAAAGCAACTTCAGTTTAGCGAAGCGTTGCGCAATGCCGCCATGATTCATAGCAACGAAATGGTAATTCATTCATTCTACAACCATATAAACGCTAAAAACAGCCAACTTAAAACACCGGAACAGCGCTTACATTTATTTGGAATTAGTAATGTAGAAATGGCAGAAAACGTTCACAAATTTCCTTTTGAAAACAATGGTGTTAGCTACATAAATCTAGCACGTGCCATTGTGAAAGATTTTTACGATTCGCCCAACCACCGCAAAAATTTACTGAACAAAAACTTCAACTCCATAGGTTGTGCCGCCTTATGGGAGTTTGATAAAAAGGAATCGTATTACTTTTTGAAAGTAACACAATGTTTTGCTCGACTCTGAGGCCGCCATTTCATTTATCCACCTTTTGCATAAAACTTAGGTAAAGTTTTAGCGCTATTTTTTCAATTTAGCGCCATGCAAAAAGATACAGCCATATTCAACTTAATAGAAAAAGAATTACACCGCCAACGCGAAGGTATAGAACTGATAGCTTCAGAAAACTTTACTTCCAAAGAAGTAATGCAGGCAATGGGCAGTTGCTTAACCAATAAATATGCCGAAGGTTTGCCCGGCAAACGCTATTACGGAGGTTGCCATTTTGTAGATGAAATTGAAACCCTTGCCATAGAGCGATTAAAGCAACTTTTTGGCGCAGCATGGGCAAATGTGCAGCCACACAGCGGAGCACAAGCCAATGCGGCCGTAATGCTGGCATGTATAAAACCGGGCGATACTATTATGGGTTTCAACCTATCGCACGGAGGACATTTAACACACGGTTCGCCCGTAAATTTTTCAGGTAAACTATACCGCCCCGTTTTTTACGGAGTAGAAGAAACCAGCGGAGTAATTGATATGAACAAGGTGCGCGAAACCGCACTCAAAGAAAAACCCAAACTCATTATTTGCGGAGCCAGTGCTTATTCGCGCGATTGGGATTACGCCACCTTCCGCGCCATTGCCGATGAAGTAGGAGCTCTATTGCTGGCAGATATTGCCCACCCGGCAGGTATGATAGCTGCAAAGTTGCTAAACAATCCGCTACCGCATTGCCATATAGTTACTTCTACCACACATAAAACATTGCGCGGCCCGCGTGGCGGCATCATTATGCTTGGTCAAGATTTTGAAAATCCATTTGGCGAAAAAACCCTCAAGGGTGAATTAAAAACCATGAGTGCCGTTTTAGATGGTGCCGTATTTCCCGGCACGCAAGGCGGCCCGTTGGAGCATGTAATTGCCGGAAAGGCAGTAGCCTTTGGCGAGGCACTTTCGCCTGAGTTTACTACTTACCAAAAACAAGTAGCAGCCAATGCACAAGCCTTGGCAAATGCACTGGTGGCTATGGATTACAAAATTATTTCGGGTGGTACGGTAAACCATTTAATGCTCATAGATTTGCGCAACAAAAACGTATCGGGCAAGCAAGCCGAAGGCGCATTGGTAAAAGCAGACATTACTGCCAATAAAAACATGGTGCCGTTTGACGATAAATCTCCGTTTGTAACTTCGGGCATCCGTTTGGGCACTCCGGCAATAACCACCAGAGGTTTTAAAGAAAAAGATATGGCGCAAGTTGCCAACTGGATAAACCAAATTATTACCAACATAGAAAACGAAACGGCACTTGCAACCGTAAAGGCAGAAATAAATGAGTATATGAAAGCCTTTCCGCTATACGAATAAGCGGTTATACTTTGTTGGCCTTTATAGTAAGTTCAAAACTTTTATTGGGGCGCGCAATGGGTGTGTACTGATGTGTATTTATTTTCTTAGGAAAATATATGCCGCACAGCGTATTGCTTACTCTATAAATTGAGTTTCTTTTATCGGCAGGTACGCCATCTAAAATACCAGCAATTACATCGGCTCGCATATCTTCATAGTTATTGCCGCAATCGTGCCATACAATAATTGAATTTTCATCTTTCAATAGCTTGAAAACATTGGCAGTATCGGCTTTTACGCCTTGGTAAGTGTGGTCGCCATCCACAAATATTAAATCGAAAGTTTGATTGAGTGAAGCAAAATCGAAAGTTTGCGAATTATGCCCAATTCGTTTTAGCTGCGGGAATTGCTGTAAGAAAAAGCCATCCATTTCTATCACTCTTTCATTAAAACCCATGCTGCGCATTTCGTCTTTAGATAAACTTATGGCAACTGCACTTTTACATTCCGGCACTACGTTCATTAAACTTTCGCCACGCCAACTGCCAATTTCAAGGTAATTGCAATCGGGAATTTGCCTTGCCAATTCTTTTAGTAAAAATAAATCTATGGTGTGCGAGGTGCCGTCTAAAAAGCTGTAACTGGTGATGGAAGATTGAAAATTTGGAAACAAATCGAGCAAATCTATTACCGGTAAGCCATTCTCAAATCCATGCTTTTTAACTACCGATTTGGCATGGTAGTATTCCGAAAAAGCCATCAATGATTTTAAAAATGCGGATGTATTATTCCAAACGGTGGGAATAAAATTTAGAATGGCTTCTTTTTTTCTGCTCATATTTCTTAAAAACAATTTAAAACAAACATAGAAATGATTTTTACTGCTGCTTAAAAACTTTGCAGCTACTCCACTATAGGTTCGGGAGAATTGAGCATGGCTGTTTGCTCCGGTGTAAATTTAGTAATCCAAAAATTATTGTAGCCTTCGCCAATGGTAATACCTATCAACTTTTCTTGCACCAATTCCAGCATACTCAGGAAAATAAAGATAGCATGTATGCGGTTTTCGCATTCTTCAAAAACACTTGTAAAAGGAGTTTGTGTACCTACTTTTACTTTTTCGAGCAGCACCATTTTTTCGCCTGCAATGGTGTATGGCGGTTGCTCTATGGTGTGTACTACTTTGGTTTTTTCTTTTTCGAGGCGCGTAATCACGGTTTGGAAAGCCTTCATTAAACGAAGCATGGTAAGGCTTTGCATTTCGTACTCAGTTTCAAAAAACGAAGCTATTTCTTCGGTTTCTGTGGCGGCATTTCCTCTTTTGGTAATGCTTTGGCGCTCATCTTCCATAAGCCGGAGCGCTTCGCTGGCTTCCTTAAATTTCTTATATTCTATGAGGCGGTTTACGAGTTCTTCGCGCGGGTCTATTTCTTTACCTTGTTCATCTAACTCTTTGCGCGGCAGGAGCATTTTGGCTTTTATGCGCATGAGTGTGGCTGCAACCAAAATAAATTCGCTTGCCAACTCTATATTCAAAAACTCCATGTTATGGATATACCCCAAAAAGTCTTCGGCAATTTTTGAAATGGGGATGTCGTAAATATCTAATTCATCGCGTTCGATAAAGAAGAGCAATAAATCGAACGGACCTTCAAACTGCGGCAGTTTTATTGAAAATGTTTCACTCATAATTTGGGCTGCAAAAGTATATTTTCTATTCAATCAGGTTCTGTTCTATTGCTTCAATTGGTCCCGGGCACACTTTACTATGGCAGGCTACGCAACTTTGTACTACTAGATTAAACTGCGTTTTTCTATCGCCTGAAGCTGCAGTATGATAATTAGACAGATTATTCAGCAATTGGCGGCTTAGTTCTTTATGCTCCGGTGCCAGTTTTTTTCCCTCGGTAATGGCTGCAGTATAAATTTCTGTATAGTTGGCAGGTGCCGGATTTTTCTTCTTATTGGCAACTATTGCTTTCTTTTCTTTTTGTAAGTATGCCAACATACCTTTCATAAGCGTTGCCATTGGGCTTACAGTAGTAAAACTGCAAGCTACTATTAGAATAAAAATGCCTGCCACTACTGTTGCTGTGCGTTTGCCTTTGCCATAAAACATAGGGCAAATGAAGCCAATATTCCTAAATCTTGGGTATGGGAGTTCATTTTTAGAAGATAAATTTATGTAGGTTTGCGCACGTATGAGATTACTGTTTGCAGCATGTTTGTTAGGTTTTTCGGTAAGTGCCGTGGCACAATCGAGAATACTAAACGGCACTCCGGTTCAGCCACCTGCTTTTGAATGGATGGCAGGGCTTTCGTACAGCAGCGATCCTTACGAGCATTTTTGCGGAGGCTCACTCATAAACTCGGAATGGATTGTAACGGCAGCACATTGCGTAGAAGGCGAAACTCCAAGTTCTGTGAAACTATTCTTTAAAACCTATTATTTATCGAATCCTGTTTCGGGTTATTTTTCGGTAGATATAGATACCTTTTACATACATCCCGATTTTAATGATACTACGTACGATAACGATGTAGCGCTTATTCATTTACTGTATCCAATAACATCTATTACGCCCATAAGGCTTGCCACTGTTGCCGAAACTTACCTTACCGATGCCGGAAAAGACCAAAACATAATTGGCTGGGGCAGACTTCATAAATGGAGTTTTGGAGGAAGCGACACCTTAATGGAAGCCTCTGTGCCCATTGTGGCAAGTTCTGTTTGCAATGGCAGCCAATCCTACGATGGTCAAATATCTGCCAATATGCTATGTGCCGGATTTATGGCCGGAGGCACCGATGCATGCCAAGGCGATAGCGGAGGGCCGCTCTTTACTACCGACAATAACAATGAATTAGTACTCACCGGAGTAGTAAGCTGGGGCGAAGGCTGTGGCGAAAAGAATTTTCCGGGTGTTTATACCAAGTTGCAAAACTACTACACATGGATTACCGATTTTACAGGTAGCTTAACGGCTGTGGAGCATACCGAATTGCCACTGCAAACCACTGCTTATTACGCTAATAATTGGTTGCATATTACTGCTCCGGCTGCCATAAACTCTGTTGAAGTAATAGATGCTGCCGGAAGAGTAATTGAAAAAACAACTGCTACATCCGAGCATACAATGCAGTTACCTTTTAACCACAAAAGCGGTATTTACTTTTTAAAAGTTGCTGCGGGAAATGATTTCAGCACACAAAAATTCTTTGTTCATTAAACTATAAATTATGCGTATGCGCTTTCTATTTGCTATAAGCATGCTTGTGTTTTTAAGTTGCACTGCCTTTACAAAACCAAACATTTCTGCACCCAAAAAGGATGGTGATAAAGATAAAATGTGGGTAGTAGATTCTACCAATAAAATAAGGTATATGCGCAAAGTGGTGGTGCTGAATAAGCGCGAATGGAAACCAGATAGAGCAGAACTCAATTTCCAAATTGCCGATGCCAGTTTAAAGGGTTTAAAAAAGAAAGCGCTGGAGGTGAAAGTAAAATATGGCGGAGGTTGCAGAGTACACCGTTTTCAATTGATAAAGCCTGTACAAACTTCTAAAGACACCCTGCAACTTTACCTTACGCACGAAGGAAATAACGATAATTGCAGGGCATTTGTAATGAATGAAATGACCTTTGATGTGGCAAAACTAAAACTGAAAAAGAATAAAAAAACCATATTGATAAATAACATTACCGTGCAATAGCACCTAAAGAAATGATACAAGAAAAAACAGTTGTGGAATTAAAAGCCATGATGGATAATGGCGAAGATTTTCAATTGATTGATATACGCGAAGCCTATGAGTTTGATATTTGCAACCTCAACGGCATACTTATTCCCGTAGATGAAATTGAAGAAAATATTGAAAAAATTTCGCGCGAAAAACCTGTGGTAATACACTGCCGCAGCGGCTCTCGAAGCGCGTATATTACAGAGTATTTACAAAACACCTACCACTTTACTAACCTTTACAATTTAAAAGGCGGTATTTTAGCATGGTCAAACGAAATTGATTCGTCTATAACTAAGTATTAAACCAAACTAAACATAAAAACACAAACAGCATTCAACATGAAAGATACCATTCTAATTTCCTTAAATGCACTATTGCTTATTGCCGTTGGCGTATTGTTTTACTTGCATTTTTCTACGGCAAAACCTGCTACCAAAAACACACCTGCTGCATCGGCAAGCCAAGTGCCGGTAAAAGAATCGGGCTTAATTGCTTATGTAGATTTAGATTCTTTAGAAGCCAATTATATTTTATTTAAAGAGAAAAAAATTGAATTAGAAAAACGCCAAAAAAGTATTGAAACCACTTTAACTCAAAAGGCAGCTGCATTCCAAAAAGAATTGTATGCACTGCAAGAGCGCGCAGCCACCATGACCCAAAGCGAAGGAGAAGAGGCACAAAAAAGAATGTACCAAAAACAAATGGAATTGGAAGAAATGCGCGACCGCATGACCAAGCAATTTGTAGATGAACAAGAGGCCTTTAATAAAGATTTACAAGACCGATTAGATTCTTTTTTAAGTGTGTATAATGCCGATAAACGCTATTCATTTATTTTCAGCCATATAAAAGGTGGGCCACTGTTGTTTCATGACGAAGCATACAATATTACCAACGATGTAGTAAATGGTATGAACGAACAACACACCAAAGAATCTAAGCAATAACTTAGCCCTCTCCTACTCTATGCGCAAAAAATTTGCTCTGAATCTTGCTATTCTAATTGGAGCAAATTTATTGGTAAAGCCATTTTGGATTTTTGGCATAGACCGTGTGGTGCAAAACACTTTAGGCGCTGCATCTTATGGTTTATTCTTTGCAGTTTTTAATTACTCGCTTTTGTTCAGCGTATTGCTGGATGTTGGTTTAAATAACTTCAACAATCGTGCGGTATCGAGAGTACAGGGGCGCTTACCTGAGTACTTTGGCAATTTGCTTTTACTAAAAGTTTTACTGGCAGTAGTTTACTTTTCACTCACCTTTATTGCTGCATGGTGGAATGGCTTTAATGCCGAAAAGCTACAACTGCTCAGTTTGCTGTTATGTAACCAGATACTGCTTACACTTATTTTATTTTTCCGTTCGAATTTGCAGGCGTTACAGCTGTTTAAGGCCGACAGTATTATTTCTATTACCGATAGACTGCTTTCTATTTTCTTTTGCGGCAGCATTATTTGGTGGGGCGTTACAGAGTTAAGTATTGTATCTTTTATTCTTGCACAGTCTGCCGCATTGCTTATTACTTGCGCAATTGCGGGCGGCATAGTAGCCACCCGAGCCGGATGGAATTTTAAAATATGGAGTGCAAAATTCAGGTGCAAAATTTTAAAATCTACTTTCCCGTATGCACTATTGGTTCTGTTAATGACCATTTACGCAAGAATTGATGCAGTACTCCTGGAAAGTTTATTGGGTACAAACGGAGCTTTGCAAGCAGGTATTTACGCAGCCTCGTTTAGAATTTTTGATGCTGCCAACCAATTTGGTTTTTTATTCAGCACCATACTTTTACCCATGTTTGCCGCTAACTTCAAGCAACAAAAATCTAACGAAGATTTGGTTGGTTTTGGCTTACAGGGCATCACTGTTTTTGCAGTGGGTGTTTCGGTATTGTGTGTGGTGTGGGCACCATATTTATTGCAAATTCTTTACCACCAAGCGGGTAAAGAATGGCAACAAGTATTTGTATTTACCATGTTGGCATTTATTCCTGCATCGTATATATACATTATGGGTACATTGCTCACTGCTAAAGGCGAAATTTTTACACTGTGTAAAATATCATTGGCAGCTGTGGCTTTCAACTTTACAGCCAATTACATCTTTATTCCCCAATTGGGTGCAGTAGGCAGTGCCGCAACTGCATTGGCTACCAATATATTGGTTTGCGTATTACACTTTGTTGCAGTTGTGAGCAGAACCGATATTCGTTTTTCATTAAAATTCTTAGGTAGTTTATTGGCATTTACGGCTGTAAGTTTTGCAACTTGCTATGCTTTTAGCCAAGTGGTGGCAGCATCGGTACTTGCGCTTGTTGTAAGCATGGGCATTATTGCAATACTGGCACTGCTGCTGCAAGTAGTACCCATACATGAACTACAAAAAATAATTGCAGGTTTAAATGCCCGTATAGTTAAACGGAGTAATGGCGCTTAACTCGCTCTTTACAGTTTCGCTTACTTCTAAGCTTTGAATGAATAAAGCAATGCTTTCGCGGGTAATGCCCTCGGCTCCTCTGGTTAACTCCTTTAATTTTTCGTAAGGATTCGGATAATTTTCTCTACGTAGAACCGTTTGTATGGCCTCTGCCACTACTGCCCAATTGGCTTCCAAATCGCTGTGTAACTTAGCTTCATTCAACAATAATTTGCCCAAGCCTTTTTCTATAGAAGCTATGGCAATGGCTATGTGCCCCATTGGTACGCCTACATTGCGCAAGACCGTAGAATCTGTGAGATCGCGCTGCAAACGACTAATGGGCAACTTGGCAGCAAAGTGCTCCAACAGTGCATTTGCCACGCCCAAATTGCCTTCGGCATTTTCGAAATCTATTGGATTTACTTTGTGCGGCATGGCACTGCTGCCTACTTCGTTCTTGTTTACCTTTTGCTTAAAATACTCCATACTTATGTATGTCCAAACATCGCGGCATAGGTCTATAAGAATATTGTTGATTCTCTTGAGCGCATCCATTTGTGCAGCCAAGTAATCGTAATGTTCAATTTGTGTGGTGTAAGTGCTGCGATGTAATCCCAAATCTGCATTCACAAAATTTTCGGCAAACTGTTTCCAATCTGTATTGGGGAACGCCACTTTATGTGCATTAAAATTTCCGGTAGCGCCACCAAATTTAGCTGCATTGGGTATGCGCTGCAATTCGTTTAATTGCTTTTGAATACGCTCTACAAATACCTGTATTTCTTTTCCAAGTTTGGTAGGCGAAGCCGGTTGCCCATGTGTATGTGCCAACATTGGAATGTGCTGCCAACTATCTGCCATTTGAGCCAATTGCGCTACTAATTTTTGAGTATTGGGCACTAATACTTCTGCAAAAAAATCTTTTATAGAAAGTGGAATTGCCGTATTATTTATATCCTGCGAAGTAAGCCCAAAGTGTACAAATTCTTTGTATGCCGAAAGCCCCAGTCTTTCTAACTTTTCTTTTACAAAATACTCAACTGCCTTTACATCGTGGTTGGTAATTTTTTCGGTTGCTTTTATTACTTCGGCATCTGCCAACGAAAAATTTTCGGCAATGGCAGCAATACTATCGCTATGCTTTTTCAATTCATTCAATGCGGGAATATCTGATGCCAATGCCAGCAAATAACGCACTTCTACCAACACGCGGTAGCGAATAAGTGCATATTCCGAAAAGTAGTTTGAAAGCGCTGCTGTTTTATTTCTATAACGTCCATCTATGGGAGAAACTGCAGTAAGTTCTTGTAATTGCATGGTGCAAAATTAAAAACTAAATGAAGAACCAAACTAAAATCCCGCTACCCGATTTTAAAATTTTACCGAGTAGCGGGACTTTAGCTATACGTATCTATTGCTTATCTGGCAGACACCCATTTTATGTATTTGGTTTCGTTGTTTATTGAAACTTCGGTAATGTATGTGCCCGATGCCAGTGCTTGCTCAAATTGCATTTCTATTTGGTTTAATCCCACATACACAGGCTGTTGCATATCGTAAATAAGTGCTCCACTCAAATTGAATGTTCTAACAGAAAGTACACCTTCTGCTGCTGCATTCAGCATCAATTTGGCTTGTGCACTACCTACTGTTGCAATGCTTGCCCACTCAATAGTTTTAGTATTGCCTTCTTTTACCATTGCACTTACTACTTTGGTAATTTCAAATTGTGCATCGAAATCAATTTGCTTTAAGCGATAGTAGTACACTACGTTTGCCGTAACTTTTTTATCTTCAAAAGTGTAGCTGATAGTTTCTGTTGTGTACCCGTTTCCATCTACCCAACCTATGGCTTCAAAATTTTCGCCATCGGTACTGCGTTGCACTTCAAAACCTTTGTTGTTTATTTCTGCACCTGTTGCCCATTCCAAGTTAATTTGCTTTGATGCTGCAGTTGCTTTAATGTGTAGTAATGTTACAGGTAGCGGGTTGCCGCCTCCATTTTTATTTCCTAAAGAAAAATCGCTGAAAGAATTAAAAGCGGAAGGATTGGATGTGGAGGTAATAAATCCTGCACCATTGGCGCTGCCTACACCTCCAATGCTTATCCATTTATTGGGTTGGGCCGATGTATTCTTTACAATGCGCAAGTTGGCGGCATCTTCTACATAATCGGAGCTATCGTAATACAGTGTAATTACTTGGTTGCCTTGTAAATTTGCATTAGACTTCACTTTAGTAGCAGTAACCATTCTTTCTATTTTCCAAATACGCATATCGGAAACTAGGTTGATGCTATCGGAAAGTGTTCTGTTTAAAGCTCTGGCAGATTCGTTTTTCAACAGCGCAGCGTATGTGTAACTAGTGGCTGCATTGTGGCGCACAGTTAGCTCTACCGGGCGATATACAGTATCTCTACCTATCGGGAAAGTAAGTAACCTTGTAGTAGCTGCTGCCATTTCGTAGTTTAAATGACCATCTACATAAGCATTTTTGTTTCCAATATTTGAAGTAGCATTGTTTAATAAGGTAAGAACATTCAAACTATCCGATAAAATTTTTCCGTTGGTGAGTGTAAGCAATCCGTTTACTGCTATATCCACCGGAGTATGTAGCACTACCGGATAGGCCGGATTTTTATCTATGGTTAGTCTTCTTATTGCAGGAGTAAGTGCCGGAGCGCCTACGATGGTTTGAAGAGAATCGCCTGCCATTACTACATATCCGTTTGCGCCAAATGTGCCGAATGTTATTACACCTGTGCCTGCTGTTTCTAATGTGTTTTTAAACGTTACAGCAGTATTGTAAGTTGGGTCTAATAGTCCGCCTCCTGTTCTTACAAACTTTGCATTGCCGTTGTACTCATCTTGAATAGTAGCAGCTAAATAAAGGTAAGAAGAAGACTCGTTTGTAATGATAGCACTATCATTAAATACATTGCCTCCTGTCCATGCATTGTTGCCTGTTCCATTTTTTGTAATTCTAACTACGTTGTTAAAAGTATCTCTAACAAAATTTACTTGCGGTGCTATAAAATCTATTTCTTCACCAAAACTTGAGTTGCTTACGGTAAGTATGGTAGCGCCACCCAACGATATAGTAACCGGGCCTCTTGCACCAAGTTGCTGCACTTTATTCAATAAAAAGTTAGAAGCGCTATAACCTCCTGCACCCAATAATATTCTGCATGTGCTGGAAAAAGCACTAGTACCGTTACCTCTTCCAAAGCTCACTCCGGTACCTCCGGTTGCGCTGCAATATGCGTTATCGTTAAATACAGCATTACCTCTGTAACTTACATCTATAATTGATGCAGAGCCCGAGCAATTGTTATTAAAATATACTCTTCTATTGAAAACAGACTGACCTAACCCATTTTGAAAGCGAATTAAGTTAGAGGCTCCGGTTCCTTCATTAGAAGCAATTACTACACCATTGAATTCGCAAGCTGTACTGTTTCCTTCGCAAAAACGAATTCCCGGATTGCCTGCAGCCACAACAGAGCTATTTACTGCTATCAGCGTATCGCCAAAAAATGTGGTTTTACCAATGTGGTTATTGGCCATAAACAAATATCCGGCTCCGGTATTTAATAGCACCGTTTTCTGTGCAAAAGTATCGGCATTGGTAGCTCCCATTATGAATGTGCCATTGCTGCTGTTTTTCAACAATGCAAAACCGGAAAATACATTTCCACCTGCAGAACTGTTGGAGCCGGAGCCATTCTTTTCAATAATACTTGAATCTGCAAAAGTGGCGCCATGCAGCAATAGTTGAGGAGCAGTAAAATTAGTTTTAGCATTAAAGATATTACCCGCAGCAACCGTAAAAGTGCCTAAGCCGCTCAAGGTGCTCGTTACATCACCATTAAAAGTATTTCCGCTGTTAAAGTAAAGCGAAGCTGTTCCCGATAAGTTCAACACTTGCGGTGTGTTGCCAAGCTGTGTAAAGTTTCTGATACTCACAACTCCTGCGGTAATACCAACACTTCCTGCTGCAATAGTTTTTCCTGAAGCTAATGTAATAGCTGCGGCTGTTGCTTCTCCTAAATAAATTCCGCCTGTTGCATGCGTGCAATTCAACTCAATGTTTTCATTAAAAACATTAGTTCCACTGTATGCAACTCTTACATTGCCCGCACCTGTTTTATTAAGTACTACATTGCCATTGTAGGTACTACCCGATAAGTAGTCTAAAAGAATTTCATAACCAGATGAATTGCTTACTACCACATTTCCAGCGAAAGTATTGCCATAATTAGTTCTTAAATAACCGCCTGCTGTTGGAGCCAACGAAATAGATACAAATCCATTAAACGTATTGCTGCCGTTGCTTGTATTGTTGGCTATGCCTGTTTTAGTAATCCAAGTAGAATCGCCAAAGGTAGTACCGCTCAAAAATAACTGAGGAGCTGTAATGGTGTTTTTTCCATTGAGTGTGTTTGTTGCTCCAATTGTAGCAACTCCTGTTCCTACTAAATCTACATTTACATTTCCTGCAAAATTATTTCCTTTTGCTAAGTTCAAAGAAGCATTGCCTGTAAAAGTAAAATCTTGATCGGTTGCGCTACTTTGTGTAATGTTTTGAATAAGTACTGTTCCCGCACTCACGCCACTTGGCCCCACTAAAAATTTCTTACCACTGGCAAGCGTAGCTGCAGCTCCCGTACCTTCACAGAATGCTATACTACCCAATGCCTGCGTATTGTTCAACACAATATCGCCACCAAATGTATTGGCTCCGGCATACGCAACGCGTAGATTTCCGGCTCCGGTTTTGCGTAACAACACATCTCCGGAGTAGGTGCTTGCAGAAATTAAACCAAGCAGCAATTCTTGGCCGGAAGCATTGCTTAATTCTAATGTGCCATTGTAAGTGTTACCATAGTTGGTTCTTAAAAAACCTCCGGCAGTAGCAGCAAGAGAAACTGAAGCATAACTTTGGAAGATATTGCCGCCATTGCCCGTATTAGCGCCTGCACCTGTTTTAGTTATCCATGTAGAATCGCCAAAAGTAGCACCATTTAAGAGTACTTGTGGTGCACTCACATGGCATTGTCCATTAAAGTTAGTTGTACTTCCAAGATTTATGATTCCGGTACCCGCTAAACTTATATTTACATTATTGGCAAAGGTGTTTCCCGCAAGCAGGTTCAAAGAAGCATTACCCGAAAAAGTGAAGTCTTGCAAAGTAGTCCCACTTTGGCTCATCCGTTGGATTTGCACTAAACCGCCACTCACGCCACCTGCGCCAACTATAATTCTTTTATTGCTTGCTAATGTAATGGCAGAACTTGTTCCATCACCAAAATAAATACCGCCCGATGCGTGTGTACTGTTTAGCTCTATATGTTCGTTGAACACATTTGCTCCGTTTCTTGCAATACTTATGCTGCCTGCACCTGATTTAGTAATAAACACTTTGCTATTGTAGGTACTACCAGAACTATAATCTAACTCAAGTGGTTGAGTAGAAGCATTACTCAACACTACATCACCATGATAAGTGTTTCCATTATTTATTCTTAGTTGCCCTGCCGCTGCACCCACAGATATAGCAACAAAACTATTAAAGGTATTTCCACCTGTGCTTACACTAGAACCTGCTCCCGTTTTTGAAATCCATGTAGAATCGGCAAAGGTAGCACCGTTTAGTAAAACACGAGGAGCAACAACCGTTACTTTTCCATTCAACACATCGCCATTAGAAATAGTAACAGTACCTGTGCCGATTGAAGAAAAATTGGCATTGCCATTAAACACAACCGAAGCGCCTAAAGTTAAGCTACCACCCGTTAATGCCAATGTTTGTGGTGTAGCTCCTGCTTGAGTAAATCTTTGTAAGGTAAGCGTGCCGCCTGTAAAACCACTGCCACCCACTTCTATTACTCTGCCTGCTGCCAATGTAGCATTAGCCGCAGCAGATTCGCAAAATATTATACTATTCGAAGCATGCGTATTGTTCACAATAATATCTCCATTAAAGTTTGAAGTTCCATTGAAAGCCATGCGTATAGAACCTGCAGCATGCTTATATAAGACAGTAGTACCATTATAGCTGCTTCCTAAAGTTAAATCGGGCAATACATCGGCAGTTGAATAATTTTCAATTTTTAGAGTGCCATTGAATGTGTTGTTGCCGCTTGTTCTAAAATATCCGTTTGATGTGGCTGCATTTATGAGCGATACATATCCATTAAATGTATTTCCACCCGAACCAAGATCGCCTCCGGTTCCTTTCTTCACAATAAATGAAGAATCGTTACAAGTTACGCCATTTAAAAACACACGCGGTGCTTTAAAATCGGTTATTCCGTTAAATGTAGTTGATGGTCCTAATCTTAGCGAAGCAGTCCCTGTAAGTTCAATACTTTGATTTTCTGTACCTGCTTGTGTAACTCTTTGCACCCATAAGTTACCTGAATTGAAACCTCCGCTACCAACAAAAATATGTTTTCCGGCAGCAAGCGTAGCGCCATAAGCAGCACCTTCCGAAAGAAAAATATCGCCATTTCCACTTTCGCTGCTTACATAAACATCGCCATGATAAGTAATGCTGGCTCTATAACCAAGTCTAATATCGCCCGCATTACTGCCTGCAATGGTTAAATACAAATCGTTGTTGTATTGGTTAGCAGTTGTATTCTCTAAAATAAAATAATCTTGCCCCGCATTATACAGTGAGGTAACACCATTAAAAGTCATGTTACCGTTAATTGCCATTCTTCCTGTATTAGTGATGCGCAAACTAAGTGGCGCATTAAAAACAGCATTACCTGCCATAGTTTGGTCGGTAGTTCCATTTTTAATAATGGTAGTGCTATCGTTAAAAGTGCCCCCGCTAATGGTAACATTAGAAGTAGAAGAATATACCTTACAGTTAAAAGTAGTATTGGTAAAAACAGTAGCACCGCCTTGTGCAGATACACGGCCGTTTGCTACCGTACCTGAAGTAAAAGTAGCATTGCCGTTAACTACCAAAGTTCCTCCACCCAAATCTATTGAGCCTGAAGTGATGGTGAAATTATTGAGTACCGTACCATCGTAAAGCGGAGCATTTGCCGCAGCTACAATAGTTACATTATCGCCTGCAATGGGCACACCTGCAGGAGTCCAGTTAGAAGCCGAAGCCCAACTGCTGCTACCTGCGGCAGCATTCCATGTGTAAGAAGTTTGACCTTTTGAACACAGCCCGGATATTACTAAAGCTGAAAAGATTAATAGCCGTTTTAGAATATTCCATTCTTTAACTGACTTAGCGGAGAGGAGTTTTTGTGCTAACATCATTTTGTAATTTTTATTCTTCGTTTTAGAACGAATAGTTTGTATTACGGAACGAACAGTATAATGTTTCACCTAAACAGCATAAATTCAATAGTTATTAGTAAAATCAATAAACAAGAACAATTGTTTTAGACTAAATGTTCTTATTTTGAAATCAATTGTATTCTCATCGCCAATTGATTTATAGCGCCCCTCAGCCATAGCCACCGGAAATTCAATTTGCACAACTATATTTCAGAGTAATTTTTTTTGTGCAGGTTTGCCTAATGCTGCTTACACCCGATTTTCTACAAAAAGGCGATGCCATATACATTCTCAGCACCGCCCGTTCTATTTCCGAAGAAGAAATACAGCCCGCTGTTCAACTCTTCGAAAGCTGGGGATTTAATACCATTATTGGAAAAACTATTGGTGTGGCCGAACATCAATTTGCCGGAGATGCAGCACTTCGACTAAAAGATTTTCAAACAGCAATTGCACACCCGCAAGCAAAAGCCATTTTTTGTGCCCGCGGAGGCTATGGCACGGTACAGATAATGGATAAAATTGATTTTTCACCCTTGCTAAAGCAACCTAAATGGATTATAGGTTTTAGCGATGTAACTTACCTGCATGCTCTCATCAACCAGTGCTTAGGCATAAAAACCATACATGCACTTATGGCATCTACCTTGGCAACTGCCACCGAAGAAGCCAAACACTCGCTGCACCAAGTACTTTCAGGTATAAAAACAGCCTACACTTTTCCACCGCATCCACTTAACAGGCAGGGCATTGCCGAAGCCATAGTTACCGGAGGAAACTTATCTATTTTGTATTCACTTACCGGCACACAAACCGTTATGGACAATCACAAAAAAATACTGTTTATTGAAGATTTAGACGAGTATCTATATCATATAGACCGCATGCTTTGGAACTTAAAACGCGCCAATAAAATACAGCAACTCAGCGCCTTACTGTGCGGAGGTTTTACTGAAATGAAAGACAATACCATACCGTTTGGTCAAGCAGCCGAAGAAATTATTGCAGCCCACTTGCAGCCATTTTCATTTCCAATTGCGTTTAATTTTCCTGCAGGGCATATTGCTAATAACTGCGCCCTTGTTTTGGGCAATAATTACCGCCTGAAAGTAGAAACACAACAATCGGTATTGGAAATGTGCTAAAAGCCGTTACCGTATCAACCGAACTTTTAATTCATTTGCAACATGAGCGAAAAAAAATTAGCCACCGATTCCGGCATTGAAATAAAACGTGTGTATGAACCGCAAACGCTTTTACCGGAGCAACCGGGCGAATTTCCATTTACCAGAGGCGTACACAGCGAAATGTATCGCAGCAAGCTATGGACCATGCGCCAATATGCAGGATTCTCCACTGCCGAAGCCAGCAACGAGCGCTACCACTATTTATTGAAACAAGGTGTAATGGGGTTAAGCGTGGCTTTCGACCTACCAACCCAAATTGGCTACGATAGCGACCATCCGCTTGCCGAAGGCGAAGTAGGCAAAGTGGGCGTTGCCATTTCCAGCATAGAAGATATGCGCACACTTTTCAACGGCATAAAGCTCGAAGATGTTTCAACATCTATGACCATTAACGCCTCCGGCTTTATATTGCTGGCACTCTACATTGCCGTGGCAAAAGAACAAGGTGCAGATATAAAAAAGCTAAATGGCACCATACAAAATGATATCCTGAAAGAATATGCAGCACGCGGCACATACATTTATCCTCCCAAACCCAGCATGCGCATTATTACCGATATTTTTGAATACTGCCACCGCGAAGTACCTAAATGGAATACCATTTCTATTAGCGGCTACCATATTCGCGAGGCAGGCTCCACCGCAGTACAAGAAATTGCCTTTACATTAAGCAACGGAAAAGCATATTGCCAAGCTGCCATAGAAAAAGGACTAAACATCAATAAATTTGGGCAGCGCCTCAGTTTTTTCTTTAATGCACACAACAATTTTTTTGAAGAAATTGCAAAATTCCGTGCAGCCCGCAGAATGTGGGCAAAGATTACGGCAGAACTTGGCGCCACCGAGCCGCGGGCGCAAATGCTGCGCTTTCACACACAAACAGGCGGCAGCACCCTCACCGCACAACAGCCTCAAAACAATATTGTACGCGTATCACTACAAGCCCTGGCTGCTGTACTCGGAGGCACACAATCGCTCCACACCAACGGCTACGATGAAGCCCTGAGTTTACCAACTGCCGAAGCCGCCAAATTAGCATTGCGCACCCAACAAATTATTGGTTACGAAAGTGGCGTAACCCACACCGTAGATCCATTGGCAGGCTCCCATTTTGTAGAAGCACTTACCAACGAAATTGAAGCCGAAGCCTGGAAATATATTGCCCACATTGATAAGATGGGAGGAGCCGTAAGCGCCATAGAACAAGGATTTATGCAGCAAGAAATTGCACGCGCTTCTTATGAATATCAAAAAGGAATAGAAAATGGAAGCAAAATTATTGTAGGCGTAAACAAGTTTCAAGAAGCAGAGCAAGCACACGAAAACGTGTTTAAAATAGACGATTCCATAAGAATAAAACAAAGCGAAAAGTTAGCTGCGCTAAGAGCCAACCGCCAACCGGAATTGTTTAAGCAAAGTATAGAAGCCATAGCCCAAGCCGCCAAAGACGGTTCCAACCTAATGCCACACGTAGTGCAAGCCGTAGAAAACAACTGCACACTAGGCGAAATTGCCGATACACTCCGCAATATTTTTGGAGAACATAAAGGCTAATACCACCTTACTAAAGCACATGGTGTTGAAACTTTTTTGAGCATATTTTTTTATTCCTCAAAACAAAAACACTCTATTTGCACCGCTACGGTTTCAAACTTGGTTTAACCAATATGAATTAAAAGGGAACTCCGTGTAAATCGGAGGCAGTTCCCGCTGCTGTAAGCCGGATTTTTTCTTACCAAAAGAAAAAATAAGAATAAACTTCAATCCACTGTTGCGCCAAACGCAATGGGAAGGAAATCTGAACCGGTAAGCCAGAAGACCTGCCAAGGCAACAACATTCAAAACTTTCGGGAAGAAAAGTGAAGAATAATACCATTTGTTCCGGGCATTTGTGTATTCCGAATCCTTCTCTACACGAACGTGCATTTTTTCATCATTAAAAAACATGTGTACAACATGAACAAACTTTACATGCTGTTAGGTGCTTTAGGCATCACTGCGTTTTCAGCAAACGCACAAGTAGTTTATACTTTCGAAAATTTACAAGTGCCTGTAGATTCATTTGTTGCTGCAAAAGATTTAAACGGAGGCTTGGGCGACACACTCGTGTACTTTCACTCCACTTGGGATACTGCCTTTGGCGGCTATTGGTCGAGCGGTTTTGTACCTTCTACCAAGCAAGACAAAGTAACCACAGGCATTGCCAACCAATACAGCGCCATTACCGGCAGCGGGCACAATAGCAATACTTATGCTGTTGTATTTGGCTCTGGCAACGTAAAATTAAGCGGCAATGCAGCAGGAAAAACCGTAAAAGGTTTCAACATTACCAATACAACCTATGCCTATTTTAGCATGAAAAACGGTGATGCATTTGCAAAAAAATTTGGTGGCACCAACGGCAGCGATCCAGATTACTTTTATGTAACCGTAAAAGGCTACTTAAATGGTGCTGTTAAAACCGATACCGTAAACTTTTATCTTGCCGATTACCGATTTGCAGACAGCACGCAAGATTACATTTTAGATGAGTGGGCATGGGTAAACCTATCGGCATTGGGCAATGTAGATAGCCTAACTTTTCAACTTGCATCTTCAGATGTTGGCTCCTTTGGCATGAATACTCCTGCCTACTTTGCCATAGATAATTTTACCTTCTACGATGGTGTTACAGCCATTAGCGAAACTGCTTCTATCCATGCAAAAGCATTTCCTAATCCCGTTATTGCAGGACAAAACTTCCATATTGTTTTAGAAGAAGAAGCCAATTTTAGCGTAACCATTGCTTCTATTGCCGGAACAATACTAAAAGAAGAAAACTATACCGCAGTAAGCCAAGCAGCTATTACAACCACAGACTTGCCTAATGGAATTTACTTTGCAGCTGTGCGGGTAAACAATACTTTACAAACTATTAAATTTAGCGTACAACACTAATGTGGCGCCTTCAACAAACGGCACAATTCTGTTGCTCAGCATTATTTGCTGTGGTGGGATTGTGCTGTTTGGCTGAAGAAAACAAACCACTATTCAACGATACAGTTGAACTCAAGGAAGTAGTTATTACCGATAGTAAAACTATTGGCACCAACGGCAAGCGTCAGTTTCAACATTTAGAAAACTATGCAGCGCGTAAACTCCCCAACCTGCTCAACGAAATTTCGGGTATTTACCTAAAAAACTACGGCAACGGGCAGCTCACCAGTATTGCCGTTCGCGGCACCACTACTTCGCAAACCGAAGTACTGTGGAATGGAGTTAAGATAAATTCACCCATGCTTGGGCAAAGCGATTTTGCATTGCTAAATGTTGGCTTTCATAACAGCATTGCCATACAGTTTAATCAGCTAAACTCTGCCATTGGCAGCAACATTGCCCTCAACAACAGCATACCGGAAGCAAATACACACTTTGAAGGAACCATAAGAGCAGGCAGCTACGGTTTACTAGAAAGCAATATGAACATAAGCTACGGCAACACTGCCATAAGAGGAGCCACCAAAGTAGCGGTGCTAAAATGTAACAATAATTTCCCTGTTTTAAAAAACGAAGTTGCCACCAAGCAAGCCAATGCCGATGTGCTGCAATGGGCGCTTTTCCAACAGTTGAATTATTTCATAAACAACAAAAATGAAATTGAATTATTCGCATGGTACAATACTGCCAATCGCGAAATTCCACCAACATTATTGCAAGAAAGCAGCAAAGCCCGTCAGCGCGATCAATCGCTGCGCACCATGCTACGCTGGAAGTTTAAAAAGAATAGCTGGCGCCTTGCACTTAGTTCTGCATACTTATACGAAACACTGCACTACACCAACTACTTACTTCTTGCCAACGATAAAAGCACAAGTCATGCTTGGCGAAACAATGCCAACTTTCAATACAACATCAAAAGTTTTCATGTAGAAGCTACTGCATTTGCCGATGTAGAAATTGCCCGGAGTGCAGGATATGGCGCCCGCTACAACAGAGTACTTTCCGGCTTTTCTGCCAAAGCAAGCTATTACCAAAAACATGGATTTACCTTTACAGCCGGGTTGCGACAAGAATTTATGAATACAAAAGCATCGCCCTTTATGCCATTCATTTCAGGCGCTTTTACCAAGCAGTTGCATAAACACTTTATTGGTATTGAACTTACTGCAAAAAGAAGTTTCCGATTTCCAACCTTCAACGATTTGTATTGGCAAGGCAGCGGCAACGCACAATTACAAGCCGAAAAAAGCTGGAATGCCGAAATTGCAGCTACCTACAAATGGGATAAAACAATTACGCTTACAGCCTCCAATTATTACGCATGGATAAGCAATCAAATTCAATGGACACCGGATGTTTCGGGCAATTGGCGACCACAAAATCTTAAAAATGTTTTTGCACGCGGGTTAGAAACCGCCCTACTTTTTTCACTTCCCAAAACAACCCTTAAGCACTTAACCGCCAATACCAATCTTAGTTACAGCTACACGCTTTCCACTCAAACTTCTTCTACACTTGCCAACGATAATGCACTTGGCAAGCAAGTAATTTATGTGCCGCGCCACAGAATTTCCGCTACAGCAAGTGTGGGCTATTATGGCTTTGAAATTAGTGCCTTTTACCGCTACACCGGAATGCGTTTTATTAGCACCGATAACAGCGATGCCCTCCCCTCCTACTCCTTGTTAGATATTGAATTTGCCAAAGCACTGTTGCTACCAAAAGCCGCTCTGCGATTTGCATTTAGAATAAATAACGTATGCAACACCATTTACCAAGATGTGGCACAGCGTGCCATGCCCCCAAGAAATTTTGAAGGAACTTTAAACATAAAATTATGATTCAAAGAAGTATCAAAAACATATTCTTCCTCTTCCTTCTTATACTGGCTTCGTGCGAAAAATTTCCTACCAAAGAACCATTACCTCCCGGCAACAACAAAAAGGTTTGGATTATCAACGAAGGTAATTTCCAATTTGGAAATGCCTCTTTAGACGTGTACCTGCCCGACTCTCAAATTATTTTTAAAAATGTGTACAAAACTGCCAACAACAAAAACTTGGGCGATGTGGCACAGAGCGCCATTGTAAGAGAACAAAAGCTGTTTACGATTGTAAATAATTCAGCAAAAATTTCGGTTACCAATACCGAAGATTATCGCGAATTATACAGCATATCGCTGCCTGCAAGTTCGCCACGCTACATGCTTTTCATAAACGATACTAAAGCCTTTGTAAGCGAACTATATGCAAAAAAAATATGGATAATAAATCCTGCCAACGGTACATTGATAGATACCATTTCAACCCAAGGCTGCACCGAGCAAATGGTGCTGCTCAACAACCGCATATTTGTGGCGCAACGCACCCGCTTAAACGATACTTACGTTGCCAATGTTTTAGTGCTAGATGCTACCAACCATAAAATATTGCAAACAATAACGCTGCCATCGGAGCCAAATAGCTTAACACACATCAACAACACAGTGTATGTACTTTGCAGCCAAGAAAATACTACTAATGCCAAACTAGTTTGTATAGATGCCTCCAACAATAGCATTACCAAAACACTTGAATTTACAGCCAATACAAAGCCCATATTGCTACGCAGCAATAGTGCAACAAACGAACTTTTTTGGATTGCAGGCGATGTGTTTAAAATGAATGCCAACGAACAAAGTTTACCTTCATCGCCCATTATACAAGGAAACAACCGCAACTTATACGCCATGAACGTAAACCCTTCTAATGGTGAAATTTATGTGGCCGATGCTATTGATTATGTTCAGTCTTCTTCCGTTTTCAGGTATCAGAGCAACGGCACACTGTTACATACTTTTAAAGCAGGAATTATTACCAACAACTTCATTTTTGAATAAGATGTATAAATACATTATCGGGTGCTTACTAGTGCTGAATGCTTGTACGGCTTCATTACAAAAAAATGAAACTGCCGAAGTTCCTTTACAAACCATTCGCCCCAAATATGCCAAAGGTTTTTGGATAGAAGTGTTTGAAACACATAAAACCATTCACATCCGAAACACGTACGATACCACACAAATACTAGACACCTATGTAATTGCCAACGCATCGGAAAAACCCAACACCAACAATACTTTTATTGCCAAACCCATACAAAAAAATGTGTGCCTCTCTACCACACAAATCGGCTTCTTAGAATTGCTGCATCTCACCGATTCAATTATTGCACTAAGCGATACCAAGCGCATATTTAATGCTGCCATACTCCAAAACATTGCTGCCGGAAAAACAAGTTCTATTGGAAATAATGGTATAGTAAGCGAAGAAAAATTACTAGCCCTAAAACCATCAGTTGTATTTGCATATAGCTTTAGCGAAGGCAACAGCCACTTGCCAAAACTACGCTCCATGGGTTTAAACATTGTATTGATAAACGACTACAACGAAACCCACCCGCTGGCTCGCGCAGAATGGATAAAAATGATAGCAGCATTTTACGATAAAGAACAATTGGCCGATAGTATTTTCACTTCCATAGAAACCACCTACCTGCAGCTGGCGGCACAAGTTGCCGGCAAGCAAAACAAACCAACCGTATTCTGCAATTTGCCGTGGAAAGAAGTTTGGTATATGCCATCCGGCAATAGCTACTTTGCCAAATTTATTGAGGATGCCGGAGGCAACTTTCTATGGAAAGAAACATCCACTACACGCACCTTAAATTTAGATTTTGAAGCTGTATTCCTAAAAGCTGCCAATGCATCGGTATGGCTGAACCCCAATAGTGCCAAAACTCTACAAGAAATAGCAGACCAAAACTTAAAGTTCAAAAATTTCAATGCATTCAAGAACAATCAAATTTTCAACTGCAACAAACTAGAAAATTCCGATGGCGGCAATGCCTTTTGGGAAACCGGAGTGGTGCAACCACAACTTGTTTTAAAAGATTTGATTTCCATTTTTCACCCTGATGTTTTACCCAACCATACATTTGTTTACTACCAAAAACTAGGTAATGGAAAATAAAAGGCAATCGGGAATACTCTTGTTGCTACTGTTGGTTTTACCCATTGCCTTTGCGCTGCAATTATTTCTGGGTTCGGTACATCTTTCTCCTATAGAAATTTGGCAGGTGTTAATTGGCAATGCCACCAACAGCATTCACCAAATAATAGTTTTAGAAAACCGATTGCCCGGAGCATTGGCAGCTGTAATTGCAGGTGCTGCTTTATCGGTAAGTGGTTTGCAAATGCAAATTATGTTTCGCAATCCGGTAGCAGGCCCATACATCTTAGGCGTAAGTTCCGGAGCCAGTCTTGGTGTGGCTCTATTACTAATGGGCGTACAATGGTTGCCATACAAGCATATTCTAATGCAATGGGCGCAAATGCCTTTTAGCATTGCCATTGCGGCTGCAGTAGGCGCTACGGCTGTGTTTTTTATGGTTTTCATTATATCTTTTTCTATTAGGCAAAGTGTATCGTTACTTATTATTGGCTTAATGATAAGCAGCGCCATTGCCGCATTGGTAGAATTACTACAAGCTTTTTCGGGCAAAGACGAACTTCAAAAATTTGTATGGTGGGGCTTTGCCAGTTTTAGGCACCTAAACCTGCAAGAAGTTAAGGTAATGTATGCCGTGTGTAGCATTGGTTTACTGTTTAGTTTCTCAATTGTAAAACCCATGCAAGCATTACTTGGTGGCGAAATATTTGCAGAAACAGTAGGTGTAAACGTAGCTTCTCTCAAAAGAAAAATAGTACTTTCCACTGCTATTCTAGCGGGCACCACTACGGCATTTTGTGGTCCCATAGCATTTGTAGGTTTAGCAGTTCCGCATATCTGTAGAAGTCTTTTTAAAACTTCAAACACCGCCACGCTAATGCTTTCAAGCGCCTTAACAGGTGCTATAATTTGTTGCCTTTGCAATGTGGCATCATCTGTGCCTGGCAGCGATTGGGTATTGCCGCTCAATACCATTACATCGCTATTAGGTGCTCCGTTTGTTATCTATATTATTCTCAAAAAACCTTCGCTCTCGTAATGTTGAAACTGCACCAACTTTCCGTAGGTTATCACCAAAATGGTTTGTTTCCGCCCATAGATGCAGCAGCCAACAAAGGCTGCCTTATTGGTTTGTTGGGTGTAAACGGAATTGGGAAAAGCACTTTGCTAAAAACAGTGGCAGGTTTACAAAGGCCGGTGACAGGCACAGTGGAAGTAAACGGAGAAAACCTACACCTCTTTTCACCTCATAAAAAAGCAACACTCATCACCATTGCGGGAACAGAGCGAGAATACATTCCGTTCATGTCAGTAAAAGAATTTATTCAGCTAGGCAGGTATAGGTTTGAAAAACACAATGCGCTACTTTCTGAAATTTCGGTAGAAGTACAGCAAATTGTTCAACAGTTGGCATTGCAGCATATAGCCGGAAAGCAACTGCTTGAAATAAGCGATGGAGAGCGGCAAAAGGCAACAGTAGCAAGGGCTTTGGCACAAGAAACGCCTATACTTTTACTCGATGAGCCAACTGCTTTCTTAGATTACAAAAACAAATCTTTTATTCTTTCAACGTTACGCAGCATTGCGGAGTTGCAACAAAAAATAATAATTGTTTCTACCCACGACCTCGAAGCTTCGTTTACATACTGCCACCATTGGTGGATACTAAATGAACAAGGCGTATTTAAGAGTACATCTGATGCCTTAGTCGCAAAACAACTGCTAACAGAACATCAATAGCCTGTTATTCTTGTTTTAGTCTAACAAGAAAGTGTATTTGTGCATGTTCTTTAATGCAATGCCTGTGCCGCGCACCACCGCACGCAACGGATCTTCGGCAACGTGAACCGGCAATTTTGTTTTTTGGCTGATACGCTTATCTAAACCGCGCAACAGCGCACCACCTCCGGTTAAGTACAATCCTGTTTTAAAAATATCGGCAGCCAATTCCGGTGGCGTGGTTTCCAATGCCTTTAAAATTGCCTCTTCAATTTTAGAAATAGACTTGTCTATAGCGTGTGCTATTTCGGAATAAGATACCACAATTTGTTTAGGAATGCCGGTCATTAAATCTCTTCCGTTTACAGGAAAATCATCTGGCGGGCTATCAATATCTGTAAGTGCCGCACCCACATTTATCTTAATCATTTCGGCAGTTCTTTCGCCAATAAGCATATTGTGCTGTCTGCGCATATAATCTACAATATCCAATGTAAACTCATCGCCCGCTACGCGAATACTTTGGTCGCACACAATACCGCTGAGTGCAATTACGGCAATTTCGGTAGTACCGCCACCAATATCAATAATCATATTACCGTTTGGTTCTTCTACATCAATGCCAATACCTATTGCCGCAGCCATAGGCTCGTGAATCATTTTTACTTCTTGCCCTCCGGCTTGCTCTGCACTGTCTTTTACCGCTCTTTTTTCTACTTCCGTAATACCGGATGGAATACATATTACCATTCTAAAGCGAGGTGGAAACAAAAATGATTTATTCTTAAAAATCATTTTTATCATTTCGCGAATCATACTTTCCGCTGTTTGAAAATTGGCAATTACGCCATCTTTCAACGGGCGAATGGTTTTTATGCTTTCGTGTGTTTTTTCGTGCATTTGCATGGCGCGATGCCCAACAGCTATTACTCTATCGGTACGCCTGTCCACTGCCACAATGGAAGGCTCATCTACCACCACTTTATCGTTGTAAATAATAAGTGTGTTTGCCGTTCCTAAATCTATTGCGATCTCTTGAGTGAGAAAATTAAACATTGCCATTTATATCAAAATCTTGTTAGCGTTATATTAAGTGTGCAAATGTATGTTTTTCAATAGTCTGTTTAAATTTTATGCACACATAAATTGTTAGTTAAATAATTGTGGAAACTGAGGCAAATGTATTCTATTCAGAACTTAAACTGTAACCAATCTAATTTTACCGTTTGATTATTCGCTATGCAATCTTATTAGCAACCGTATTTGCAAGTTGGCAATTGCAGGCACAGCCGCAAAAAGAAATCTTTATTCCGCTCGCCAACCGTACAGAACTTAAAATAGAGCCGGAAATAGATACCTTAGAAGATGGCGTTGAATACTTCTTTAATTTTGAACTTGCCGATGGCTACAAGATTTCGCAGTCTTTTTTCGATAAAGGTTTGGCAATTTTATACGATTCGCTCCTAATGGTTCGCCCAAAATCCAATGTTCCAAAAGGAAATACTGTATCTGCCTTGCGATTTATTATTACCAACAAGCAAAAAACGCGCATTTTACTTATGAAGGAGTTTGTGATACAAAGCGATGGCAAACAATATCCATTGCTTCCAAAACCTCAAACCAACATCGTAAAGTTGGTTCCGGACTTTAAAATTGAAAGAAATGGCGTGTATAATAAAAAGGAATTTATAGAGCGCCCTCGTGTGCTTTTCTACGAAACCCAGTACAGCGATTCTGCAAAAAAGATAAATGCCATCCGCATGAATATTATTAGGCGCCATCAAGAAAAGCACTTCCGCAGCATGAACGATACGCTTAGCGGAGAAATGCTGCGTGCCATAAAAAAGATAAAGAAAAGAACCACGGTTTTTATGGGTATAGAAGTACCGCAACCGCGCAACAAAGTAAAAAATGTGTGGAGTCGTTTCTTTATTACAGATTAAACACTCCAGTGTCTGCGCTTACCAATGTAAGCACATGGTTTTCAAAAAACTTATACCGCAATTGTAATGAAGCTATACTTGCATGTTGTAAGCGTATTGTTGCATTCAACACACCTTCTGCTTTAACTTCAAACGGTGCAATTAAAAGTTGGCTGGCAAAATCCAACTGTTTTTCGGAATAGAGTTTATACAAACTTTCTTTGGCACTCCAATACAGTGTAAGCGTTTCAATTCTTTTATCGGCAATAGCTGCCAATTCATCCGGCTGCAAAAACTTATGTGCAATACGCTCAATTCTTTCTTCCAAAGTTTCTATATCTATACCTACTAATTTAGTTTCGCTTACGGCTGCCGCTCCCCACCATTTTGAATGAGAAAGCGAAATGTGCAAACTACTGTTGGCTGCAATCGGCTTTCCTAATTCATTCTTTACTATTTCTATCTTTTTACCGGCCGCAATATCAGCGGCAAACCTTGCATGCTGCGACTGATTTGCCGCTTTGTTTCCTACATTGCTGGCAGCTATAGTAACTATGGCAACCGAAACATCAGGCAAAAAATTTGGCTCTACAAAAACAGTTTGCATATCAACCCTCTAAGTTGATGGTAAGTGTAAATGCTCGAGAAAATAATTTATCCAATACGCGCGAATAAATTAACCCATCGGTAGGTTCGTGAATATTTAAAACTCCATGCGTAAACTTAAATTCCGGACTTAAAATAAAATACGGGAAGTAATACATAAAGCCAATTCCGGCTTCTACACACAAATCGTGCCTCCGCAATTTTACCAAATCGGTAGCTCTACGTGCCTTTTGGTTCGATGCCAAATCGAAATCGTAACGAATACCAGCCAATACATAAATTCTAAAATCTTTAATGGGTTCACTCTTATAGCGCAGCAGCACAGGAAAATCGAGATAAATAGATTGTATTGTTTTTTTTACAACGGGCGGTTTGCCTTTTTGCGTATATTCTATGCTCTTATCTGAAAAAGAAAGCGTGGGAATAAACCGCAAATCAAAATATCTATGAAACTGATAGTTGCATATAATACCTAAGTTGAAACCCGGAGCCAATACAGGACGGAGATTTTTTATAGTATCATTTTCTAAGCGCTTTTCCTTTTTAATGATGGTAAAATCTGCCATGTTCACGCCCACGGCAATACCAAAATACACTTGCTTTTTTCCCAACTCGTGCACATTAAACTGCGCCTTTGCCGCTATGGAAAACAGTATAAACAAAGCCCAAAAAATCTTCTTATACATGCGGCAAAATTATGAAGCTGAATGTTTCTCGGCTGTGTATAATGCACAAGTCCCCAGCGTTAGTGGTGTCCATTGCACATGCTTAAAACCGGTTTTCGATAAAATTTGAAGGAAAGCATTACCCTGTGGAAATGCCTTTACACTCTCGGGTAAATAGGTATAAGCGCGTATATCGCGCGAAAAAATTCTACCAACAAACGGTAGAATATAAGAAAAATAAAGGTTGTAAAAGAAACGAACTACGGCATTAGTAGGTAAACTTATTTCCAAAATGGCTAACCTTCCACCGGGTTTTAATACACGGTAAATTTCCTGTAACCCTGTTTCTAAATACTCAAAATTGCGCACGCCAAAACCAACGGTAACAGCATCGAATTTATTGTCTTCAAAAGTAATTTTTTCGCTATCGCCTTTCACAAATTCTACAACATGAGCTGCTCCTGTGGCCGCTGCCTTTGCCCTTGCATAGCGCAGCATTTCTTCACTAATATCATATCCTATTACTTTTTCTGGCGAAATGCGAAGTGCATCAAATGCAAAATCGCCTGTGCCGCTGGCTACGTCCAAAATAACTTTGGGCTTTATTTCCCCAATATATTTCACTGCTTTTTTACGCCAGCTGCGGTCTATTCCTAAACTGAGCAAACGGTTCAAAAAATCGTAGCGGTGAGCAATGTTATTAAACATTTCTTCCACCTCTTCTTTTTTGGTTTTAGATGCGTTTCCGTATGGTGTTACTTGTGGCATTTGAGTGGCGAATGTAGCTTATTTTGTCTATTGTTTCATAGAACAAAACATAGCTTCTAATGTTGCTACAGTTGCCAATCTATCAGCTCTTTTCCTTGCGAAGCCAACAGCGCATTGGCTTTAGAAAAATGCCTGCATCCCAAAAACAAACGCACCGATAATGGAGATGGGTGCCCCGCCTTTAAAACATAATGCTTACGACTATCTATAAGCAATTCTTTTTGTGCAGCAAACTTTCCCCAAAGCAAAAAAACTACACCGTGGCAATGTGCCGAAACCTGCCTAATTACCGCATCGGTAAATGCTGCCCACCCAAACTGTGCATGCGAGTTTGCTTCACCTTCATTCACCGTAAGCGAAGCATTCAGCAATAGCACTCCTTGGATAGCCCATTTCTCTAAACTGCCATGTTGTGGAGTCTTAAAACCAATATCGCTTTGTAGCTCTTTGAAAATATTCTTTAGCGAAGGAGGAACCTCCACACCTGCTTGCACCGAAAAACAAAGACCATGTGCCTGCCCAAAACCATGATAAGGATCTTGCCCTATAATCACCACCTTCACCTTGTTTAAAGGCGTTAGGTTAAACGCATTGAATATTAAATTTCCGGGAGGAAACACTCTTTTTCCTTTACGTTTTTCTTCCAGTATTTTTTGCTTCAGCAATGGAAAATAAGGTTGTTCAAACTCTTCTTTCAATACTTGTTTCCAACTTGCTTCAATTTGTACTTCCATACAGCGCTAAGGTTGAAAATATACCCGAAACAACTAATTGTTTTTCATTCTACATTTTACTAAACCACTTTGCAACCGTAAAGCCACTTACTAAATGCCACACGCCCCAGCAGGCAGCAACCAATGCCATACCTCCTAATCCATTAAAGAATCCGAAGATTAAGATTAACCCTAACCCACTATTTTGAATACCTGTTTCAAACGTAATGGTTTTGCAGTCTGCTGCCGAAAGGCGCAATAAACGTGCAAAGGCGTAACCACTGCCTAAAGCCAGTGTATTGTGAGCAATTACAATCGGTAAAATGATATGCAAAGTGCTTAAAAAAACACTTGCATTGGCGGCAAATGCTGCCACTAAAAAAAATGCAAATGCAGCAAAAGAAATCTTACGCATATAGGGCAGCAGGCGCTCGGCAAATGTGGCTTTGTAATGCCGCAACAGCATACCTGCCAACAAGGGCAACACCACTAAAACTACCACTGTTTGCAACACCTCTACTGTGCTTAAATGTATTTCTTGCAGCAATGCTGCAGCCGGTGGATAAAGACTTCCGTAAAATGAAAAATTGAGCGGCATAAGCACTATTGCCATTATGTGCGACAAAGAAGTGGTGCTTACTGCCAATGCCGTGTTTCCTTTAGCAATATGGGTAAAAAAGTTACTCATATTGCCACCCGGGCAAGCACCAACCAATATCATACCAAGCGCAATAGAAGCTGTAGGTTTTAGAATTATTACCAACAAAAAAGTAAGTGCCGGCAACAATATAAAATGAGAAAACAATGCTGCAACCGTACTCTTTTTATTGTGTAGCAATGCTATAAAATCTTCTTTCTTTAACTCCAGCGAAATACCAAACAGCACCAATGCCAATATTACATTCAATGCCATTAAACTTTGCGGATTAAAGTTGA
The DNA here is from genome assembly GCA_019638515.1 of Chitinophagales bacterium. NCBI lineage: Bacteria > Pseudomonadati > Bacteroidota > Chitinophagia > Chitinophagales > Chitinophagales bacterium. The sequence continues at coordinate 313,331 of JAHBTS010000002.1, forward strand.
TGCGCAACTGGTCGAGTTCACTCATGGTTATGCACTCCAGCTTACTAAAATTTCCCTTGCACCTTCGTATGGCAAGCGCCCGTGCGAAGTGCTGAAATTATCTATTGCCAACACATCGCCTTTTTTCCACGAAAAAATACTCATGTTGTTCCATATCGTTTCTTGGATGTGTTGTATGTAGCTATCGGGAATGGGAGTACCATCGCCAAAAAACATATTCATGCTTTGCGCATCGGGCTCGGCAGTAACCTTTTTAATAGGCACCAGCACCGATGTGAAAATTTTATAGAAAAGTGTTTTAAGACGCTTTTGCCTTGCATGAATATGATTATACTCAAATGCAGAAGCACTGAGATGAAATACTTGTGCGTGATTAAACCATGCTTTTTCGCCCGAAACCGGATGGGCCTTTACGGCTGGTGTTCGGTTTATTAGTTTTAATCTATCGTTTTCGTGCCATTCAAATTCTATGCCGTTTTGCCTACATTTTTGCTCTACCACTTTTTTATCTTCTGTAAGAAACATTTGGTTCCACTTCTTTAATTCAAATAGGTTAAAAGCCGATTTTTCGTTTATACTCGAATAGTTGCGAACCGTAAGCACACCTTTGGCTTCAAACTCTTGCAATACCTCTTTACTAAGTTGCTGATACACCTTTCTGAAATCGCAAATAGGCGTTTCGCCTCCCAGCTGCGGCTCTATATGGCAATAGAAAAACAACTTACGTGGCGGATGCGGCAAAAAACTCATTTCGCAATGCTGCATAATAGGATAAAATGGCGGCAACTCGCTAGCAGTAAAAACATACTCGGTACCTGCTACTTTATCGCGTGGCGAAGTTCCCAAGTAATCGTTTTTTAAATCGGCATCTATGGAGGCTGCTATTTGCTCAAACTCGGCTGGTGTATTTACCGGAAACCCCCTAAAGAGTACGGCTCCATGTTGTAGCAACTCGTTTTCAAATTTAAAATTTGCAGCAATGGATTGCTTTAATTGTGCCAGTGTTTCGCCTTCGGCCTCTACCACTAAAGGCGGTTGGTGTGGGTTAAAGAAGTGTTGTTTCATTTCGTTTGTCGTTATTACTCAAACGTACATAAAATTCACACTCTAAGCAATTTTACTATAACTGATTTTATGAGTTGAAAATATCTTCAATTTCACGCCTAAAACTTTCGTGCAGTATTTTCCTCTTGAGTTTCATGGTGGGTGTTAAATAACCTTGCTCAATTGTCCATTCTCTTTCCAGCAACTTGAAGCGCTTTATTTGTTCCCACTTCCCGAAGTGCGTATTCAGGCTATCTACTTCGTGCTGTATAAGTGCAATAACTTTTGGATGCTGCACCAAATCGGTTTCGTTGCTAAACAGAATGTTGTTTTGATTTGCCCATGCTTTCACCTGCTGCAACGAAGGCACAATAAGCGCGCCTATATACTTTTTATCATCGCCACCCACCACCAGTAGTTGTTCAATGTATGAGCTTTCTTTCATTTTATTTTCTATAGCTTGCGGTGCTATGTATTTCCCGCCTGCCGTTTTAAAAAGTTCTTTTTTTCTATCGGTTATTTTTAAAAACTGCTTACCAAAATGGGTTACCCAAGTGCCAATGTCGCCTGTATGAAACCAGCCATCGGCATCAATTACTTCGGCTGTTAAATCCGGGCGATTGTAATAACCCTTCATGATATTTTTACCTCTGGCAATAATTTCGCCATCTGCTGCCAATTTAATTTCTACTCCGGGAATGGGCATACCAATGGAACCTACACACCGCTCCTGCTCCAGCATTCCATTTACAGATAAAACGGGTGAAGTTTCTGTAAGCCCGTAGCCTTCTATTACATGCACATTGGCTGCTGCAAAAAGCTTAATAAGGCGCGGTTGCATGGCAGCAGCTCCGGTTACAATAAAACGGATATTCCCGCCCAAGGCAAGTTGCCATTTAGAAAAAACAAACAGGCGCGCTATGTATAACTTTAACTGATACCAAAAACCTTGGTGTACGCCCAATTCGTACTGCTCGCCCAATGCTATACTCCAGAAAAACAACTTTTTCTTGAAGCCTGAAAGTGCATTGCCTTTAGCCATTATTTTTTCGTACACTTTCTCTAATAATCTTGGAACCGTAGTAAAGCAATATGGTTTTACTTCTTGAAGGTTCTCGCCAATGGTTTCAAGGCTTTCAGCATAATAGATATGAATGCCAATCATTAAATACGCAAAAAAAACTGTGCGCTCAAAGCTGTGGCAAAGCGGCAAAAAAGAAAGTGCCCTTTCGCGCTCCAAGAATGGCAGCACTTGAGATATTCCGGTAAGGTTGCTTACTATATTTTGATGTGTAAGCATTACTCCTTTGGGATTTCCCGTAGTGCCGGATGTGTAAATAATGGTGGCAACATCATGCTCTTTTACCAATGCCTTTCTTGCTTCTACGGAAGAAAAATCGGTACTGTCAATAAGTTTCAATGCTTCCCAAAAGTTGGAAACTCCCTCAATTTTATCGAAAGAAATTATGCCTTGCAACGATTGGATTTTTTCTTGCAGCGACTTCACTTTTTGGTAAATACCACTATCGCCCACAAAGGCAAATCGAATTTGTGCATCGCGAAAGATAAACGCATAGTCATCTTCGGAAATAGAAGGATACATCGGTACATTCACCAAACCAATTTGCTGCGATCCAATATCTACCATATTCCATTCGGCTCTATTGGCACTGATAATGGCAATTTTATCGCCCGGCTGCAAACCTTTACTCAACAGCAATAAACTAACCTTATTGCACCAATCTTGAAACGCTTGATAACTGTAATGATTCCATTCTTTTATTCCTGTAGATGTAAACTCTTTGGCAGAAATAAATGGAGCATCGGCCTGGTTTTGCAACTGCTTGGTTAGGTAGTCGAATAAACGCTTCACTTCCATAACCTTCTATTTTATTAACTTGCTGATAGCTTTAAATTCTGCTGTGCCTGCACGATCTATCAACATAAACAATATCATTTCCAGCGACACAATTAACACACCCGCTTGGCGCATGCGCTCTAATGCAAGTGCTTTATTTTCCGGAGTTCTAGACGATACCGCATCTGCTACCACATGCACCGTGTAACCTTGTGCTACGGCATCTAATGCAGTCTTCAATACACAGATGTGGCTTTCAACTCCACAAAGAATAAGGTGCTTTTTGTCTGCCTGCTCCACATGTGTTTTTACGTTTGCTTGCAGTAAACAACTGAAGCATTCTTTTTCAAATACAGGCGTATTGGTAGTATAGCTCAATTCGGGAATAGTGTGTCCTAAACCTTTGGGATACTGCTCGGTTAAAAGCATATCTAAACCCAGCACCATTGCGCCTTGCATAAGCGTTTGTATATTCTGTATGATTTTTTGTTGCTCATGGATTACTGGCATTAATTTTTCCTGCACATCTATTACCAACAGCAAACTATTATCAACAGTAGGAAGTAAAGTATTCATGGTATTGAAAATTTATTTTATACACCCATTGCTACACGCTTATAGAGCCTTTTCTGAAATCGGTTTTGCCAATTATGGCATTGATAATATATGGCTTACCTGCTGCTATACTTGCTTTGGCATCTTTTACAGCCTGCTGCCAGGTTTCCATTGTATCTGCACGTGTGCCATCGCCACCAAATGCCTTTGCTATTAACTCGTAATCGCTGTAAGCTAAATTCATGGCACAATCGCTTTTTAAAAACTCAACTTGATCGCGTGCTATTTGACTCCAACAAGCATCGTTGCCAATTACAGATACTACCGGCAAATTGAGACGCTTAAAAGTATCATACTCCATAAGACTGTAACCGGCACTACCATCGCCATAAATAATCCAAACATTTTTTTCGGGGTACACTAGTTTGGCGCCCAAAGCAAAACCTGCTCCTACACCTAAAGTTCCGAAAACGCCCGGATCTAACCAGCTCAATGGCGCCCGCGGGCGTAGTGTGTATGCAGCCGTAGCCACAAAATCGCCACCATCGGCAATTAGTATTGAATTGTCGTCTAAAGCAGCATCTAAATTCTTTAGCAATGCAATAGGATTTAAACCTACATTTACCGGAGCATTGGCTTTCTCCTCAATTGACTGCTCTCTCTTCGCATTTATTTCTGCAAGAAATCTACACCACTCATTGGTGTTGGCATTATAGGCATGAGCTAACGCAATTAAGAAATCTTGCGGGTCGGCTAAAATTGGCAAACTCGGCTTTTTGTTCTTATATAAATCTTCTTTACTTCTATTGATAGAAATAAATTTTCTACCGCCAATATGATTGCCGTAATCTAACCTAAAATCGTTTGGCACTCCTGCCAACATAATTAAATCGGAATTTTTAATGGCTTCTTTGCGCTGATGGCGCATCTGCAATGGATTGTCCTTTCCTAAAAGTCCTCGTGCCATTCCGCTCAGGTAAACAGGAATTCCTAACTTACTTACTGCCGCTGCCAACAATTGTGCTTTTTCAGCTTGCATTATGGCTCCGCTTCCAATAATGAGTAAAGGTTTTTTAGCAGCCCTGAGCATTTGTGTAGCATTTGCCACATCCGAAGCTGTATGCTGCGGGAACCAGGGCTTGGGGATGGCATTGCCAAAACTTACGGTGTCCTTATCGGCAAATATGCGCTTGGCATGAAAATTTATATACCACTGAACGAGTCGCTCTTGTAAGTTTCTGGGAGGTTCCTCTTTACTTTTAGCACCATACCAACTGCGCACTAATTCTTCATCATATAAAGTGTCTATAGGGCATTCAACAAATACAGGACCCGGCACACCTGTTTGTGCTCTGCGAAATGCTTCTTCTATTGTGGGCACAATATCTTTTACCTTACTAATGGTTGTACTCCATTTACAAACCGCTTTCATAACAGATAGCTGATTTATATCTTGCAAACTGCCCCTTCCCTTTAAAATTGTAGCGGCAGCACCTCCCAATAAAATTAATGGCGATTGTGCCAATGCAGCATTCTTAATTGCAGTAATGGTATTGGTAACGCCCGGCCCCGCAGTAACTGCAGCTACGCCCGGCACACCTGTAAGCCGCGACACTGCATCTGCTGCAAAAACTGCATTTACTTCGTGCCGCGTATCTATTACCCTTATACCGCATTGCTCTGCTGCCACAAAAATGGGCGATATATGCCCGCCACATAGTGTAAACAAGAACTTTACGCCTTGCTGCTGCAATACCTTTGCTATAATTTGACCGCCATTCATAAAATATATTATTGACTTTTAATTCACTTAGCACAACAAGTGTAAATAATAGTTTTGAATATCGGACAACTTTATCCAAATTAAACAAATAGTCGTCTTATTTTCCCTTTTAAATCACACCTATTCAAAGACTACAATAACGGGAAGATACTACACAGTTTAAAATATTTCTAAAACACATTTGCAAAACCCGTCTTTCTTTTTCTACCTTCACACAGCAATGAAATTCTTAGTAGCAATTTTAAATATCTACCTCTTGGCATTATCAGTAATGCCGTGTACAGATGTTCATACTACTTGCTCATCGGAATCTGCCATACTCACAATTGCCGAAAATCATGACCACACTTCGGATCACAACGATACTTGCAGTCCGTTTTGTGTATGTAGCTGCTGCAATACTATTGGCACATTACATTTCACAGAGTATTACTTAAAATCCGCCAAGCAATATGTTGCACTGCATGCCAAATTTGCAGTAAGAGCTATTGTTTACGATTCCAATTTCTTCGGCAATATTTGGCAACCGCCAAAAATCAGCTAAACTTTTTCGGCATAGTATTAACCATCGGCAATTGGTTTCAACCAAGGTGCCCTTGCTGCGCTGTTGCGCCATTGCATACAGATAATTTAAAAGTTTAGCATGCTAGATAGTATTATCAAGTTCAGTATAAAGAACAAAATTGCCATTGCAGTTATCACATTGGCACTTATAGTTTGGGGCACATGGAGTGCTACCAAATTACCCATTGATGCTGTACCCGACATCACTAATAATCAGGTACAAATTATTACGGTTTGCCCCACGCTGGCAGGGCAAGAAGTGGAGCAACTGGTTACTTTTCCCATAGAGCAAAGTATTGCAAATCTTCCGCGCATAGAAGAGTCTAGAAGCATTTCGCGCTTTGGGTTATCGGTAATTACCGTTGTGTTTGAAGACGATGTAGATATTTACTTTGCTCGCCAACTCATTACCCAAAAATTAAAAGAAGCCGCAGAGAAAATTCCTGCCGGAATTGGAACTCCCGAACTGGCTCCTGTAAGCACAGGGTTGGGCGAAGTATATCAATACATACTGCACCCCACCAAAGGAAGTGAGGCAAAATACAGCGCCAAAGATTTGCGAACCATGCAAGATTGGATTGTAGCCCGCCAACTTTATGGCACTCCGGGTATTGCAGAGGTAAATAGCTTTGGTGGAGAATTGAAGCAATACGAAGTTGCTGTGAATCCGTATCGCCTAAAAGCATTAGGCGTAAGCATTACCGATATTTTTACGGCACTCGAAAAAAACAATCAAAACACAGGCGGAGCCTATATAGATAAAAAGCCAAACGCCTATTTTATTCGAGGTATAGGCTTGGTAACATCTTTAGATGATGTAAAAAATATAGCGGTAAAAAATACCACAGGCACAGTTCCCATCTTCATAAAAGATGTGGCAGATGTTCGCTTTGGCAGTGCCATCCGCTATGGAGCATTAACCTACAATGGCGAAAAAGATGTAGTAGGCGGTATTATTATGATGCTGAAAGGAGCTAATAGCAACGAAGTAGTGCAGCGTGTTAAAGAAAAGATTCCAACCATTCAAAAATCGCTACCGGAAGATGTGGTGATTGAACCGTTTTTAGATAGAACCGAATTGGTAAATAGAGCCATTGGCACGGTAGAGAAAAATTTAATAGAAGGTGCGCTTATTGTGATTTTTGTACTAGTACTATTTCTCGGAAATATACGTGCAGGCTTAATTGTGGCATCTGCCATTCCTTTAGCGCTACTCTTTGCTTTAGGCATGATGAATGTTTTTGGCGTAAGTGCCAACTTAATGAGCTTAGGCGCCATCGACTTTGGGTTAATTGTGGATGGTGCCGTAATTATTGTGGAAGCAACATTGCATCATCTAAGTAAACTACAATTGGCACACGGCAACACCACACTCAATTTATCGCAAAAAGAAATGGATAAAGAAGTGTGGCTTTCGGCCTCTAAAATCCGCCATAGTGCTGCATTTGGCGAAATTATTATTCTAATAGTGTATCTTCCTATACTTACACTGCAAGGCATAGAAGGAAAAATGTTTACGCCAATGGCAAAAACAGTTGGCTTTGCAATTTTAGGCGCCTTGCTACTATCGCTCACTTATATTCCTATGATGAGTGCTGTATTCTTATCTAAAAGCATTGAAGCCAAACAAACCTTTGCAGACAAGATAATGCATAGGCTACATCTACTTTACACACCACTTTTAGAAAAGGCCATACAGTTTAGATATTGGTTCATTGGCAGCACGCTTGCACTCTTCATACTTAGCTTATTCTTATTTAAAAACATGGGAGGCGAATTTATTCCTCAATTGCAAGAAGGCGATTTGGCTTTCCACTGTATTTTACCGCAAGGCAGTTCACTCAGCCAAAGTATAGAAACATCTATGCAAGCCTCGCGCATTTTAAAACAATTCGATGAAGTAAAAATGGTAGTGGGAAAAACCGGATCTGCCGAAGTACCAACCGATCCAATGCCTCCGGAAGTAAGCGATTTAGTAGCCGTATTAAAACCAAAACAAGAATGGAAAACACAAAGGAGCTACAAAGAACTAGCTGCAGAAATGATGGAAGAATTAGAAGTAATTCCCGGTATATTTTTTGAAGTAAGCCAACCCATTCAAATGCGCTTTAATGAACTCATGACAGGCATTCGGCAAGATGTAGCCATAAAAATTTTTGGTGAAAATATAGACACACTTGCCACCTATGCCACCCTAGTTTCAAATAGTATTAAAAGCATTGAAGGCATTACCGCGCCACAGGTTGAGCGGGTTGCGGGTTTGCCACAAATAAACATAGAATACAACCGAAACCGTTTGGCAAACTATGGCTTACACGTAGAAGATGTAAACAATGTGGTAAGTGCAGCCTTTGCAGGAAAAGTAGCAGGCCAGGTATTTGAAAACGAACGAAGATTCGACTTAGTAGTACGCCTAGACACAGCTCACAGAACCGGAATAGAAGATGTAAATAATCTTATGATACCTACTGTAAGCGGAATACAAGTGCCGTTATCGCAAGTGGCAACCATTGGCTATAAGTTAGGACCTGCACAAATAAGCAGAGAAAGTGGCAAACGCAGAATTGTAATTGGTTTCAATGTTTCGGGTAGAGATGTACAAAGCGTAGTAACTGATATTCAAGAACAGCTAAACAAAGAGATAAAACTCCCAAGCGGTTACTATTTTACCTATGGAGGACAGTTTGAAAACTTGCAGAAAGCAAGCAGCCGTTTAATGATAGCCGTTCCTATTTCGCTGTTGCTTATTTTCTCGTTGCTCTATTTTACTTTTCACTCCTTCAAGCAAGCGCTTCTAATTTTCACAGCAATACCCATGAGCGCCATTGGTGGCGTGTTGGCACTACTGCTGCGCAATATGCCATTTAGTATCAGCGCAGGCATAGGATTTATTGCCCTGTTTGGCGTTGCCGTGTTAAATGGCATTGTGCTTATCGGCACATTCAACCAATTAGAAAAGGAAGGCGTAAGCAATATCATACAGCGCATCATAGAAGGCACTAAAGAACGACTGCGCCCGGTATTGATGACTGCCACCGTAGCATCGTTTGGATTCTTGCCCATGGCACTTAGCTCCGGAGCCGGAGCCGAAGTACAAAAGCCTTTAGCAACGGTAGTAATTGGAGGCTTAGTAAGCGCCACTTTCCTTACCTTATTTGTGTTACCGCTCCTCTATCTTTTGTTTAACACTACACCTAAATTCAGCATGAAAAATATAATGCAAAAAGCTATGCCAATTTTAGTTATCTGCCTACTGGCAAGCAATATGGCAACAGCCCAAAACCAAACCATTACCAGCGCAGACGATGCTATTGCCATGGCTTTACAAAACAACAATACCATTCAGGCAAAAGAACTGGAAATTAAAGCAGCTAAGAGTTTAAAAAAAGCAGTAGGCGAATTGCCTAAACTTGAGTTCAATACACAACTCGGGCAATACAACAGCATTAACTTCGACCATGCATACCAACTCTCGCAAACCATTCCTTTTCCTACACTTTTTGCCGCTAAAAGCAAGTTGGCAAAGGCAGAGGTAAAAGCAAAAGAACTTCAAAAAACATGGTACGAAACAGAGTTGAAAAACAAAGTGCGCAGCTACTACTATCAACTGCAATACCTGCAGCACAATAAAAAGCAATTAGAGTATTTAGACAGCCTATACAACCACTTTATTAAAATGGCAGAACTCCGCTACCAAACAGGCGACACCAAAAAAGTTGATGTAAGTACTGCCCGTGCAAAGCAGGGCGAAATAAACCTGCTGCTCAAGCAAAATCAAGTGCATATTGAAAATACACACCAAAGCCTTTTGGCTCTGCTCAACAACCAAATGCCCATAACAATTGCTGTTGAAGAAAATTTTCAGCCTATGCAGTTAAGCAACTTGCCCGATAGCACGGCTTTAGCCAATCATCCATCGGTACAATTGCTGCACCAAAACGCCCAAATTGCAGCACAAGCAAAGCGTGTGGAGCAAGCACAAGCCTTGCCCGATTTCACATTTGGCTACACCAATCAATCGCTCACGGGCTTCCAAACCATCAATGGGCAAGAACAATACTTTAATGCACACAATAGATTCAACTATGGCAATCTAGGCGTTTCTATTCCACTTTCATTTGGTGCTACCATTGCAAAAGTAAAATCGCATCAATATACACAGCAAGCAGCCGAAGCAGGAGCCAAACAGCAACAAAAAGAACTGGCTGCCCATCTTCAAAATGCTATTAACCAATACAGGCAAGATGTGCAGCAATTTACATACTATCGCCAAAGTGCTTTACCCAATGCAGAAGCTATTGTAGAGGCAGCTCAACTGGGCTACAAAACAGGCAACACCGATTATGTGGAGTATCTCTACGCATTGCAAACAGCCACAGATATTCGCTTAAACTATTTAAAAAGTATTGAGCAAATCAATCAATCCATTATCAATATCTATTCCTTAATAAATAAGTAAGCAAAAATGAACACCACACATACAATCCAACACAAACACAGCACTTTAGCATTGCTCTGCATACTCCTATTTGCATGTAGCACCATACTTGTATCGTGCCACGATCACAGCAGTCACGAAACTGCTGCCATCACTAAAACTCATAACGAATCTACTGCCGAAACAACCACCATATCCAGCGAACAAATGCATGCTGTGGGCATTCAACTTGGAACGGTTGAAAACAAAGAATTAACTGCAACCATAAAAGCAAACGGTATGCTCAAAGTACCCAACAACTTTAAAGCCAACGCCACTTCGCTTTATGGAGGTGTAGTAAAATCTATTATAGTGCAAGTAGGCGACAATGTAAAAGCAGGGCAACCAATTGCAACGCTTGTAAATCCTCAGTTTATACAACTGCAAGAAGAGTATTTAAGCCTTGCCAATAAAATAACGTTGGCCGAACAAGAACTGAATCGCCAAAAAGATTTGAATGAAGGCGGAGCAGGCGCACTCAAAAATTTACAAAGTATAACCGCAGATGTGCAAACACTAAGAGTTAGAAAAGCAGCACTGCAACAACAGTTTCAAATTATGGGCATTCAACCCGAAAAACTTAGTGCCGAAAGCATTAGCTCTGTACTAAAAGTTCCCAGCCCAATCAATGGTGTTATCAGCAATGTATTTTCAAAAATAGGAAGCTATGTAGATGTAGCTTCACCTGTGGCCGAAATTGTAGATAATGGTTCTCTCCACCTAGACCTGCAAGTGTTTGAGAAAGATTTACCACTGCTAAAGGTAGGGCAAATCATTCATTTTACTCTCACCAATAACCCCACAAACGAATACGATGCCGAAGTATTCAGCATTGGTGCTGCTTTTGAAAACGAAAGCAAAACCATACCCGTACATGCCAAAGTAAAAGGCAATAAAAACGGCTTGATAGATGGCATGAATATCACCGGAATTGTAAGTTTAAACAGCGCCACTACACCTGCCGTTCCAAGCACAGCCATTGTGGATGCCAATGGAAAATCGTATGTATTTATTCTGGCAAACGCAAGCACACAACCAGCAATAGCCACACACGCACACGATGGCGAGGCACACACACACGAAGAAAAACAGCATAGCACAGAACCAAAAGAAAGTATCACCTTTGAAAAAATTGAAGTAGTAAAAGGCGTAAGCGATATGGGTTATACTGCCGTTACCTTTGTAAAAGATATTCCTGCCGATGCAAAAATTGCAACACAAGGCGCATTCTTTATTCTTGCAAAAATGAACAATACAGGCACGCACACTCATCAACACTAAACATTCCAACACATGAGCCACCAACATATTTACGATGCACAAGGAAATCAACTTTGCTGCACACCGCAGGAAGGGAAAATTTATACGCAAGCTGCCGCCCGACATATAATTGAAGACGATGGTTGCTGCTCCTCTGCTACCAAAAAGAAACAAATCTCTACATACGAGCACCACCACAAGCACCATGCCAATACGGCATGGCAACACTTTGCTCCGGCTGCAGTTTCGCTTGTATTATTATTAAGTGCATTATACTTAGACCATTGGCTGCAACCTACATGGTTTGGTGGCTGGCAACGGCTGCTCATGTATTCGTTGGCTTATGCGCCCGTTGGTTTTCCGGTATTGAAAGAAGCCTTTGAAAGCATATTGCATGGCGATATATTTTCAGAATTTTTACTCATGGGCATTGCCACCATTGGTGCATTTGCCATTGGCGAATATCCCGAAGCAGTAGCCGTAATGCTTTTTTATTCCATTGGCGAAGCCTTCCAAACCATGGCAGTAAAACGTGCTAAAAACAACATAAAAACACTACTCGACCAACGCCCCGACACCATAACCATTATTGAAAACAACGAACCTAAAACCATTAAAGCCGCAGCAGCACAAATTGGCAACACCATTCAACTAAAGCCCGGAGAAAAATTAGCATTAGACGGCATACTGGTTTCCCCAACGGCTTCTTTTAATACAGCAGCCCTCACTGGCGAAAGTAAGCCCGATACCAAGCAAAAGGGCGACACCGTTTTGGCAGGAATGATTAACCTAAACACACCTGCTTTAGTAAGCGTAACCACAACCTACCAAAACAGTAAACTCAGCAAAATTTTAGAGTTAGTACAAAATGCTACTGCTCAAAAAGCGCCAACCGAACTTTTTATACGAAAGTTTGCCAAATACTACACGCCTGCCGTAGTGCTGTTTGCAATCCTTATTTGCCTCCTGCCCTACTTTTTTGTTGAGTCCTATCACTTTCAGCAATGGCTTTATCGCGCCTTAATATTCTTAGTAATCTCCTGCCCCTGCGCATTGGTAATCTCTATTCCATTGGGTTACTTTGGCGGCATTGGTGCGGCAGGCAGAAACGGTATTCTCATAAAGGGCAGCAACTTCTTAGACATACTGGCTTCCGTGCAGCAAGTGGTAATGGATAAAACAGGCACCCTAACCGAAGGTGTTTTCAAGGTACAAGAGGTTCATATTCTTCCCACCTTTAACCAATCTGAAATAATAGAAATGGTGAATGCATTAGAAAGCATCAGCACACATCCGGTGGCATCGGCAATTCATCAATTTGCAGGAAAAGTAAACCCCACTATTCAACTTAAAGATGTAGAAGAAATTGCAGGACATGGTTTACGTGCAAGCATCAACGGAAAGGAGTTGCTGGCAGGCAATTTTAAACTCCTAGATAAATTTAAAATACCATACAATACCAATACTGCCAACAGTTCGCACACCATTATTGCCATTACATTCAACAAGCAGTTTGCCGGATATATTACCATTGCCGACAGTATAAAACAAGATGCCCCAAAGGCAATACAAACGCTAACACAATTGCATATTCAACCAACCATGCTAAGTGGCGATAAACAAAGTGTAGTAACTTTTGTAGCACAGCAATTAGGAATAGAAAATGCCTATGGCGATTTGCTCCCCGAAGACAAAGTGAATAAAGTGAAAGCCATAAAAGCTCATGCCGGATTAGTAGCATTCGTTGGCGATGGTGTAAACGATGCGCCTGTAATTGCACTAAGCGATGTGGGCATTGCCATGGGCGGCTTGGGAAGCGATGCCGCCATAGAAACCGCAGACGTAGTAATACAAGACGATATGCCAAGTAAAATTCCTATGGCTATACTTATTGGTAAACAAACCAAGAAAATTGTATGGCAGAATATCGGAATGGCATTCACGGTAAAGGGGATTGTATTGCTACTTGGAGCCGGAGGCATTGCCACCATGTGGGAAGCCGTTTTTGCAGATGTGGGCGTAGCACTTTTGGCAATACTAAATGCTGTGCGCATCCAGCAAATGAATTTCAAAAAGTAAAGACTTGGCTTAGTGGCTTTAAAGCTTATTCCAATTAGAATAGCCAAACAATTCTTTTCCTCCCAACAAGGTATTTTCAATAAACGAAAGCATTCTGTACTTCCATTTTTCGTGTTTCATTTTAGGACGGTTCAGTATTGGATTTGAAACTTCAAGTGCTTCCTGCCAATACATTTTCCGCATAAATTCCTGCATTACTTTTGGATGCGAAGCAGCAAACAACGGCACTTTTTCCATATTGCCATAATTGAAATTTGCCAAGCGTTTTGCGTGCATTGCGGCTGCCCCATCGGTTCCGTGGTGCATACTGTCTTGCTCTTTCTTTTTAGATTGCATTGTTTCCGGTGGGCGCACCCAACCGTAGTGATACACATGCGCATCTACTGCTTTTACATTCAACTTTTCGCCCGTGCTTTTGCGAAACGATTGCGCATCTTTATACGAAACAATACCGGCAGAATTTCGCACTATTCTTATTTCGTTTTTATACCATCCGTGAAATGGTAAATAGTGTTTGTAATCGCCCCAAAAATGGTAATACTTAAACAGCAAACCATTCACATTTTTATCGTGCAAATACATAGCACATGCGCGCTGTATGGCCGGTAAATCTTGCTCATGAATTACCTCATCGGCCTGTAAATAAAAACACCAATCGCCCGTGCATTGTTGCAATGCAAAAGTGGTTTCGTCTGCAAAAATTTTCCCTTCCACAAACGAGGTTTCGCTCCACACGCGGCTATATATCTTAACCTTAGGCGATTGCAGCGACTCAATAATAGCTCTGGTATTATCGCTGCCTTCGTCTAGCGCCACAATAAATTCATCTACCAATGGTAAAATCGAAGCTATACTTTCCTTAATCGGGAAATAATACTTCTCTGCATTGCGCACCATGGTAAAACCGCTAATCTTCATCACTAATTTTGAATATGGAGCAACCCGTTTGTAGCCACAATATCGGTATGTTTCATCAAGGCATTTAAAGGATGTATGGCCTCTCCGTTTAGTTCGGTTAGCTTTCCGCCTGCTTCTTCCACAATAAGTTTACCCGCAAAAAAATCCCAACTTGCTTGGTTTACCGTTACCAATCCGTCTATTCTGCCGCAAGCAATTTGGCACAATTCTTGGGCACACGAACCGCCTCCGCGAATGGAGCGCACCGCCATTAAGTTATGTACCGATGCCGGTTTATAGCCTTCGGATCTTAAGTAGCGATGTCCGAAATTAAAAATTGCCGAAGACAATGCCGTGGTTGTAGAAACGCTGATGGCATTTCTATTTAAGAACGCGCCCATGCTTAAAAAGGCATGAAATGTTTCGTTGAAAAACGGGTTTTCAACTACCCCTAAAATTACCGAATGGCCTTTTATTAAAGCTATTGAAACAGAAAAGGAAGGTATTCCTCTGGCATAATAGCTGCTGCCGTCTAATGGATCTATTACCCAAATAAATTCACTTTCTGCGTGGGTAGCACCGCTCTCTTCGCTTACAATCTTATGATGCGGAAAGGTATGCGCAATCGCATTCTTAATAAATGTTTCCACTTCCACATCTGCTGAAGTTACAATGCTGTGAAACGATTCTTTTTCTATTTGTTCATGCACCTTTCCAAAATGTTTCATCAACAATTTACCGGCTTTTTGTGCCAACTGAATAGCAAAATTGGTTAAATACTCCGGAGATGAATCGTTCATGGCAATGGCGTATTTTTTTGAAATACATCTATATTATCTGCGCAGCGCATTTTGGCATCGAGCAATAAATGAATAAGGTGTGCATGCAGTGTTTCTACCAAACCATAAGAAAATGCAGGCACATAAAAATTAAAATCGCCTAAACCGCGCAATTTATTTTCTTGTGAAAAGCCAGAAAATGTTACCACCGTGCAATTGCGTTCAATAGCAGCTTTGGCAGCATTTAAAATATTGGGAGAATTGCCCGAAGCACTGATGGCAAAAAGCATATCGCCCGCCTCTGCAAAGGTTTCAATCGGCTTGGCAAATACTTCGGGATACGAATAATCGTTGGCAATAGCCGTAAGCAGCGAAGCATCGTTGAAAGCTGTTGCTTTTACCTTCCCGTTTTTCCAAAAATCTAATGCCATGTGCGATGTAATTCCCGCACTGCCGCCATTGCCTACCAACATAAGTTTGCGGTTATGCTGCTGCAACGCCTGCAACTGTGCCACAATCGCTGCCACAGCATTTTCCAACAGTATCGAAGTTCCATTTTGGTTACTTACTGCGGTTTGCTCCAGTGCGTTTACAAACTGTGTGTTATATTCTTTTACAAACTGTGCTATTTCCATACCAACCTATTTTAAAAAATGCGATACAAATTTCACTAAATCTTTTTTGTAAACAGGATGCTCATTACCCAAAATATTTACAGCCAATGTACCTACGCAATTGCCCACAAAACCTGTTACCTCCGCGGGTACACCTGCAAAATTACAAAGTGTGGTAACCGAAAGTACAGCATCGCCCGCGCCCACCGAGTCTTTTACCGAAGTGGCAAATGCCGGTGTGTACATAAACTTTTTGTCTTGGTAAATTACCGATCCGGCAGCACCCAATGTAATTTGGATATTGTTGCAGTGCGTAATTGTTTGCAGTTTTCTAATTAGTTCTTCCACACTTCCATACGCATCGCCAAACGGCAACCTCAACTCTTTTTCATCAATAGAAATGTAATTGGCACGCTTATATTTGGTAATATAATTAAAACCGAAATTATTTGAATTGGTTTGAGCATTTAT
This sequence comes from Chitinophagales bacterium, assembly GCA_019638515.1. Lineage (NCBI taxonomy): Bacteria > Pseudomonadati > Bacteroidota > Chitinophagia > Chitinophagales > Chitinophagales bacterium. The sequence continues at coordinate 329,712 of JAHBTS010000002.1, forward strand.
GGCCAAATACTTACCGCTTTCTTCTAAAAAGCTAATAATACCGGGCGTAATAAAACCATGACCAAAATCGGCAATAAGTATAATATCGAAATCGGCAATTGCCTCCTTTAAATAATCTATTACTTCCTGTTCCAATTTCTTTTCTATGAACTTATCGTTCATAAAGGTTACTTCAAAAAGTTTTAAGTTCAGGTAGGTATCTAAGTACCTTCGTTTGGTAGGTGTGGGGCCATCGTTTCTAAAGAAAAATTTTCGCCCAATAGGTTCCGAAAGTTTGCTTTCAATAAAATCTTTTTGTGTATTCTGCTCGCCTAAAAGCGTTACCAGCTGTACCTTTCCGGCAAACTGCTCCATGTGGTTGGCAATAGCCAAAGAACCACCTGCATACGAAACGCCACTTCGGTAAATGGTAGAAATGGTGGGCGACTTAGACGATTTTCCCAACGGTGTGCACGTATGGTATTCATCAATAATGGTGTCGCCAATTACCATTACTTTTAAGTTGCCTAAATCATTGATGTATTGCGCAACTGTATCTACATTAAACTTTGCCTTAAAATTCTCCAAGTATTTCTGAACGCCATCATCTAACTGCGAAAAGTGTGCATTGATAAGTTTTGAAGACGACATTGTTTCGTCATCGGTAATATGCAACTTCCCTCCATTATCTATCACGGCTTGCTCTTCTAGTCCAATATTATTGGTAACATCGTTGCTGCGCACCTTGTAATCGGGCCCTTTTACATAAAAATTGGGCTTTAATAAATTGATAGTTTCTATGGCAGTTGGCCACTTGTTTACGGCCACAAAAGCCACACACTCCAACGAGGCAATGCTTTCTGCCCGTATTTGCTCATTAAAAACAGGCCTGCCCGGACCTTTGTTTACAAATTTATCTTGCGTAACAGTAACTATAAGCACATCTGCCGCCTTTGCAGCCGATTGAAAATGTTTTATGTGCCCCGGATGCATTAAATCGAAACAGCCGTGGCAATGCGCAATTGTTTTTCCCTCTTTCTTCAGTTGAGCCGAAATAGAAGCCAACTCTTCTAATGATACTAATTTTCCCAAGTTCAGATATTTAATAATTGTTGCACAAACTTAATGAAGCCTTGCAGATTGTAGTGCATAGATAATTTTTATCGTATTGAATGCACATTTTACATGCCGTTTAAAGTTCTTTTCATTGAATAAATTATTATTGCCTTATGAATAGAATCCAATTGGTAAGGCTGTTTCAAAACATTTCCAATACCAATATTTTCGGTACGGCAAAAGGCGTACGCTATCTTTCGTACCTTTTATTACCCACACCCAAGCAGCGCATTATTGCCGAAACCGTAAACGGCTTTTCGGTATGGGTAGATCCGGCATTCGATAAATCCGGCCTAGAACACGATATTTACTACTTAGGCACTTACGAAAAAGGAACCGTAAGTGTAATGGAATGCTTTTTGCAACCTACCGATAATTTTATTGATGTTGGTGCAAACATTGGATTTGTATCGCTTACTGCTGCCAAAATTTGTACCCACGGGCAGGTTTTTTCTTTTGAAGCCAATCCCGATACCTTCAAGATTTTACAAGAAAATATAGAGCTGAACAACTTTAAAAACATTACCCCATTTGCAATTGGATTAGGTTCGCAAAAAGGCATTCTTAAAATTTACCCAAACACGCTTAAAAACAACAGAGGCGGAGCTTCTATGGTTCAAAGCGATTTAAACAAAGGCGAAAGCGGAGTAGATGTAAACGTAGAATGTTTAGATGCCTTAACCAACCAAATACCCTCCGCAGCCATGATGAAAATTGATGTGGAAGGATTTGAAATGGAAGTGCTGAAAGGTGCTACCAACCTACTATCGGGCAAAAATGCGCCTGCACTTATTGTTGAATGTAGCGAAAGCAGAAGCAACCTTAATTTTTCGGCCGTAGATCTCTACAAATACTTGTTGCAAATAAACAGCTACAAAATTTTCAAACTTCAATTGGGCAAAGAGCGAAAATCTAAATTGGTAGAAGTGAAAAACGAAAGCGACATTCCATTTCACGACAATCTCTTTTGTTTTCTACCGGAGCAGGTAAGCCGTTTAAAACCATTATTGTAAACGTGAAACTGCTCTTCCTAAAAATTAAAAACGAAGCCTTTAGCAGGTTAAGTACTATAGTAGATTTCTTACTATACACTTTCCGCTTGCACCGCGTTGCACCATTTACTTTTCCTGCCAGCGGTTTAGGCATCATCTTCTTAGGCGAGAACCTGCCGCCACGCATTGCGCGCATGTATAAATGGTTACATAGAGCACATGCAGTAAATGCCATATTGGTTTGTGCCCAAAACGGCTACAACCCTAAGTTTGTTGAAGTAGAATTTAGCCGCGTATATTTATTTAGAAACAAGTGGCATCTTTACTCTATTCTAAAGAAAATAGAAGGTGCGCAGCTCATACATGCCTTTGGGCCAAAATCATATTTTCCCGATATGGCAAGGCAATATATGCCGCACCTTAAATTCGTGTACGACATGCAAGATGTGCTTGGCATCTACTTTGGTTTAAACACCGATATTGCATGGTTTAGAAAAGAATTTCCGCACGAAAAAAATTGCTTGCAATACGCCAATGGCTTGGTTTCGCATGGCTTAGAACCCATCCCTGCATATAGAGTTTACAATATAAAACACAAAACCAACCGATTGTTTTTTCCGCTCTTTTGCGATGACGATCGCTTTGTAAATCCCGCACCTAAATTAGCCGATGGCATACACCTTGTATATGCTGGCGAAATACAAAACAGCAACCGCGATAAACGGCAATTCGGCAATATTCAATTCGATGATTTAATACAGCAACTATCGAACCAAAAAATACATTTCCATGTATATCCATCACCTTCTACCAATCCTTTGCTGTACAACCAATACTTAGAGGTAGCTAGGCAAAATCCCTATTTTCATTTAGAAAAACCTGTGGCTCAAAGCCAACTTTCAACAGAACTTTCAAAATATCATTACGGCATTATTCCGTTTTTCAAAAGCACATCGGGGCAATCTAGCGATAAATACAAATACTCCACCGCACTAAAACTCTTCAATTTTATTGAAGCCGGCATCCCAACTATTTGTTCGCGCGATATTGAATTTCAAGCATGGATACTTAAACGATATGCTGCCGGATTTGCAGTGTCTGAAAGCGATATTGCTACCATTGGCAATAAGCTAAACCATACAGACTACACAGCATTGCAAGCAGAACTAATGGCACACCGAAGCCAACTCTCACTCAAAAACAACATTCATAAACTCTATCATTTTTATCAAAAAATATTAGCATGAAAAAAGCATTAGTTACAGGCGGATGTGGCTTTATAGGCAGCCACATGGTAGATAGACTTTTACAAGAAGGCTATCAAGTAACCGTAATAGACAACCTTTCTACCGGAAGGCGCGAAAACCTTCAACATCAAAAAGAAAATAAGGCGCTTCAAATTATAGAAGCCGATATAAACGATGTACAAAACAACCTGCCGTATTTTGAAAATGTAGATACCGTTTTCCATATTGCTGCACTGGCCGATATTGTTCCTTCTATCGAAAATCCGCTTAGCTATTACCGCTCCAATGTAGATGGCACTTTTGCCGTATTGGAATGCGCCCGTGCCCAAGGTGTAAAAAGGGTTATTTATGCCGCTTCATCTTCTTGCTACGGCTTGCCCGACACTTTCCCAACACCCGAAACCACTAAGATAGATACGCAATATCCTTATGCGCTCACTAAATTCTTAGGCGAGCAATTGTGCTTGCATTGGAGCAAAGTGTATAAACTCAATGTAACCTCCATGCGATTTTTCAACGTGTATGGCACTCGCTCCAGAACCTCCGGAACTTACGGTGCTGTATTTGGTGTATTCTTGGCACAAAAATTAAACAATAAACCATTTACGGTTGTGGGCGATGGCACGCAAACACGCGATTTTACTTATGTTACCGATATTGTTGATGCCTGCTACACCGCATCGCTACGCAACGATATTTCGGGCGAAATTTTCAATGTAGGTAGTGGAAACACTTACTCCGTAAACCGCCTTACCGAACTCCTGCAAGGCGAAAAAGTATATATTCCAAAACGCCCGGGCGAACCCGATTGCACCTTTGCCGATATTACCAAAATACAAAGCCAACTAAATTGGCAGCCTAAAGTATCTTTAGAAGATGGCGTGCAAAAAATATTAGACAACATCGCTTACTGGAAAAATGCGCCCGTTTGGGAACCTACTTCCATTGCCAAAGCCACCGAAGGTTGGTTTAAATACTTGGGCAAGTAGTAAGGCTACTGTAAATTAGGATCCAGCAACTTAGCCTTCTGTAAATGCTGCGTTGCCATTTGCTCATTGCCAAGTGTGCGGTAGGTAATGCCTAAATAATAATAAGCACGGGCATTTTGTGGATTTATGGCAAGTGCTTTATTAAAAGCATCTATTGCCTTTGGGTACTCCTTTTTTAAGCCGTTTATGCTACCTATATTCATCCAACCATCTTCGTAGCGCGGATTTATTTGAACCGCTTTTTCATAATACTGCATGGCATCTTCCGGTCGCCCGATTTGAAAGAGCGCACTACCCAAGTTGTTGATGGTAATAATATCGTTAGGATTATACTTCAGTGCCATTTCCGAGTATTTTACGGCATTGGGATAATCGGCTGTTTTATAGTAACCCACCGCCAATTGCGACAACGCTTCGCTGTAAGTAGGATAAATTTGCAATGCCTTTTGCAATTCGTTGATACCTTGTGTAAACAGCTGCTTTTGGCGGGCGGTATTTTTTTCTTGCGGAGCAATAATTTTAATAATCTCATTGCCTAAATAATAGTGTGCACGGGTGCTTGCCTGCAAGTGCACCAAATCGTTGGAATACAAAGTGTAGTTATCTTTCCAATCGGCATTGCGGGCTACAGTTTTTATACTAAAAAGAAAAGCAACCACGCTCACTATTGCTACCGAAAATTTATGTGCCGAAAGTAATTGCAAAGGCTTTGCGAGCAATAACTCACTACGCACCATGCTTTCTTTGGTTAAGCGTACCAAACCCAAAGCAGCCAACACACAAACCACCACCGATGGAAAATACATTAAGCGCTCCGCCATGCCCACACCAATTTTTATGAACACATTGCTAAAGAGCGAAATGCTGATAAAGTATAGAAGTATAAACACTGCAAAAATATTTTTGCTCTTAACCTTTACCAATGCAAAAACCAACAAAGCCGCATGAATAATAAACGATATAATAAAACCTATATCGCTAAGCGTTGCTACCGGAATTTTATTGAAAGAATAATCATAAAGCAGCGGATGCGGCAATAAAAACAATTTAAGATACAAGCCCAGCACCTTTACGGCAGTAGCAAACTGTACCGTAACATCTTGCGATTGCAAAATAAAATTGTCCAATGCCGTTACCGTGCTATCGCTCAATTTCCCACCCAATACTTGATACCTTATTGCTAAAAAAACACCCGTAAACAGCACATGTGGCAGCATTGAAATAGCGATACCGGAAATACTGCGCTCTCTAAAGGCCCAAATCAATAGCGGAAATCCGGCAAGCATGGTAATTCCCGATTCTTTACTCAACAGCGACACAAAAAACAATATACCCGATACTATAGAAAACAGCATAGCCTTAGCGCCCTCTGCTTTCAGCAAAGCGTAAAACGACAATAAAATCAACAAGAGCGACAGTATTTCATCCCTACTTTTAATATTGGCAACCACTTCGGTATGCAGCGGATGAACCGCAAATAGCAATGCCGCCAAAAACGGAATTGCAATTGAATATTGTTTCAATAAATCTTTAAGCACCGTAAAAAACAAAAAGCAACTAAGCGCATACAAAAGTACATTCACCCAATGCCCCAGTACAGGTTTATCGGGAGCCAACTCCCACTCGGTAGCAAACATGGCAAGCGATAGTGGGCGATATAAGCCATCTTCCAAATTCAAATAGCCATAGCGATACGAAGTTTTAAAAATGGTGGCAATAGCCGATGTACCTTGTGTTACCACCGAATTTTCTTTTATCACACTAAAATCATCTAATACATAACCATGCTGTAAGGTGTTTGCATATAGCAAAAATGCCAATGCCGCCACCAATAAACCCGGCAATAGCATTCGGTCTTTGGGTGCTTGGGTTAAAGGCTTGCTTTCTTTAAGTGTTTCCTTATTGGTTTTTCTATTCTTTGCCATAAATTGCTTTGCTTCGCAATGTTACAACTCCTTTTGAGTTAAAAAATACTATTGAGGAAATTAAAAATCTCGCCACACGTTATTTTAGCAAACACAAATTGCCAACCATGAAAAATATAACCAAATCCTTTGCGCGCACCTTTTTGCTTATTGGGCTGCTATCATTTTTAGTAAGTGCCGCCTCCAATCCCAAACCCGAAAAATTGGTTTTTAAAACCAGTAGTGTATGTAAAACTTGCAAATCGGCAATAGAAGAAACTTTAAGTAAAGTAGATGGCGTTTTGGTTTCGTTGGTAAATTTGAGTTCACATAAAGTAAGTGTAAAATACAATCCCGAACTTACCAATACCAATAAAATAAAAGAAGCAGTGCTAAAATCCGGTTATGCCTTTAATAATGAACAACCGGCAAAAGAAGACTATGCCAAATTACCTGCCTGCTGTAAAAAAGATGCCAATGCAGCTTGCGCACATCCTTAAAATGGCGTTTGCTTTCTATTTCATACTATTTTAATTTCTTAGAAGTGCCAAGTTCATCTTGGCATTTTTGTTTTCAACCGTGCCCACCACAAGGCTAAACCTAGCTTTGAACGCAATAAAGGCACCTTCATACACATATACACACCTACTTTAAACATTATAGATTAACTCAAATTATCTAATCTGTATTCAATTTCTATATTTGCCCCTCTTTTCAAAAGAAATACCACATAATTAAGTTAATTCAAACACAATGCAGTTAAAAGGTGTAGTTCGTTTTTTCACGATTGTACTTTCAATCGTATGTCTCTACCAGCTTTCTTTTACAGTAGCTTCTAAAGTAGCCGAAAGCAAAGCCGATGAATTTGCGCACGCTAAAGTTGGTGAAATACCGGCTTCGCTTACCGGACACGACAGAGTGGTGGCCGAAGATGCTCAAGAAAGAGAGTTCCGCAGAGTTCGCAGAGAGTATTTAGATAGCATTCAAAATGAAACTATTTTGAACTTAGGTATCGTTAAATATACCTACAAAGATTGCCGCGATAAGCAAATAAACTTAGGGCTAGACCTTAAAGGCGGTATGAACTTGGTACTCGAAATTTCTGAAGACGATGTACTGCGTAAATTAGCTTACAACAGCAAAAACCCAACCTTTAATAAGGCTATTGAATTGACTGTAAAGAAGCAAACCGAAAAAGAAGGCGATTTCCTCACCCTCTTTGCCGAATCGTTTAAAGAAGTAGATCCAAATGCAAAATTGGCTGCCATTTTTGCTCCTATTGAAACCTACCAAGGAAAAATAAACTACAACAGCACCAACGATGAAGTAGTTAAAGTACTGCAAGCCGATATGAAAGCCGCTGTGGGCAACACTTTCAACGTATTAAAAACTCGTATTGACCAATTTGGTGTAGCCGCACCAAACATATCGCTGCAAGAAGGTAGCGGAAGAATTATCCTTGAACTTCCGGGAGTAGATGACCCTACTCGTGTACGCAGAATTTTATCGCAAACCGCGCAGTTAGAATTTTGGGACACCTACGAAAACGAAGAAATTATCAACTACTTAGACCAAGCAAACTCTGCACTCCGCACCCGCTTTGCCGTAAAAAAGGCTGAAGTAGCCGATACTGCAACTGCTGCCGTTACCACAGATTCAGCCGCTACCGCTACCAGCGATGCTGCTGCCATTTTATTGGGCGACTCTGCTACCGCAGCTACTCCGGCTAAAGATTCTGCCGCCACCGCTGCTGCCGATACTGCCAATAAAAATTCAAATCCGCTGTTTGATGTATTGTATCCTTCTATTTACCAAGACGGACAAAACATGCGCACAGCCGAAGGCCCAGTGGTAGGGCGCGCAATGGGTAAAGATACTGCCAAAGTAAACCGCCTATTGGCAATGGAAGAAGTGCGCAGCGTTTTCCCACGCGATTTGCGTTTGTTATGGGGCAATAAACCTGTTTCTAAAGATGCCAACGTATTTGCACTCTATGCCATAAAAAGAAATGCTGCCACCGATGAAGCTCCACTTACCGGAGATGCAATTACCGATGCCAACCAAGGCTACGACCAATTTGGTATTCCTGAAGTAGATATTGTAATGAACAGCTTAGGCGCTTCAAAATGGGAAAAAATGACCGAAGCCGCCTTTAATGGCGATGTAAACGGAAAAGCAGTAAAAAAATGTATTGCTATTGTACTAGACAACCGCGTGTACAGCGCTCCGCGTGTTCAATCTAAAATTAGTGGCGGTCGCTCGCAAATTACAGGCATAGATGAATTAGAAGAAGCAGTGGACCTTGCCAACGTATTAAAAAGCGGTAAACTCGAAGCTCGTACCAAAGTGGTTGAAGAGCAAGTGGTAGGACCATCTCTCGGAAAAGAAGCCATACAAGCAGGTTTAATGAGCTTGCTTTTAAGTTTTGTAGTGGTGTTCCTATTTATGATAGCCTACTACAGCGGCTCCGGCTTAATTGCCAATATTGCCATGCTGCTCAACTTATTCCTAATTGTGGGTATAGTAGCTTCTATTCCGGGCTCTACCTTTACCTTGCCTGGTATGGCGGGTATAGTATTAACCCTCGGTATGGCGGTAGATGCCAACGTTATTATCAACGAAAGAATTAGAGAGGAGTTAGCTCGCGGCAAAGGTGTGCGCCTTGCCATAGAAGAAGGTTACAAACACTCCTATACAGCCATTATAGACGGTAACTTAACCACAATGGTGGTGGGTATTGTGCTCCTCATTTTTGGTTTAGGACCGGTAAAAGGATTTGCGGTAATACTTGTAATTGGTTTGTTTACTTCCATGTTCACAGCAGTATTGTTTTCGCGCTTAATGTACGATTTCATGTTTGCTAGAAACTGGGATGTGAAATTTGGAAACAATGTATCAATGAACCTTTTCAAAAACTTCCATTTCCATTTTATCGAAAAGAGAAAAATTTCTTACGCCATTTCAGGAACTGTTTTAGCATTAAGCCTTGCTTCAACCATTTTCTATGGTTTCGATTTGGGAGTAGATTTTAAAGGAGGAAGAAGCTATGTAGTGCAGTTCGATCGCGATGTTACCACTGCAGAAATTGCCGATGCCGTTGAAACCAAGATAGAAGGCGTACCTCAGGTAAAAACTTACGGAGCTGCAAACACCGTAAATATTACCACTGCCTACTTAATTGATTCTAAAGACGAAGCTGCCGATAGCTTAGTACTAAATGCTATTTACGAAAGTGTAAAAGGCATTTACAAAACTCCGGTAGATAAAGATGCTTTTGAAAAAACTTACGTAAAGAGTACCGTTAAAATTGGTGCTACCATTGCTGATGATATTCGCAGAGGCGCTTGGTGGGCTGGCTTGTTTGGTATCTTAGGCGTGTTTGTGTATATATTGGCGCGTTTCCGCAAAATTGAGTTTGCCGTGGGTGCCATTATTGCATTGGTGCACGACCCTATTATTGTATTGGGTGTTTTCTCTGCCTTCCGCCATATTTTACCATTCAGTTTAGAAATAGACCAACACATTGTAGCAGCAGTACTTACCTTAATCGGATACTCCGTAAACGATACGGTTATCGTATTCGACCGTATTAGAGAGTATTTTGGTTTGTATCCGGGTCGCTCGTTAGAAGACAACGTAAACGCTTCTATCAACAACACATTGAGCAGAACTATTATGACCTCGGTAACCGTGTTCTTGGTAGCTTTAATCTTATTCATATTTGGTGGCGAAGCCATTAGAGGTTTCTCTTTTGCCCTTATTATTGGGGTGGCTGTGGGAACTTACTCTTCTATATTTGTGGCAGCTCCTATTGTAGTAGATTTAATGAACAGAAGAAAAGCGAAATAATAACTGCTTTATATTTTCAAAAAAGCGACTGTCGTAAAAAAACAGTCGCTTTTTTTTATGCTACCAGCCGAAATCTTTGTTTCTTCCTCATCAAAATTCAATACAGTTAAACATGGATAGAAAAATATCGGAACCCCAAAAAGCAGCGCTACTAAAAACACTGCAACTGCGCTTTACTAAAAACATGCACAGGCATAAAAACCTACAGTGGAATGCAATAGAAGCGCAACTGCTGCCACAAGCTGCCAAGCTATGGTCGCTGCATGTAATGGAAGAAACCGGTGGCGAACCCGATGTAATTGCATACGATGAAAGCACCCACCAATATTGGTTTTGCGATTGCGCAGCACAAAGCCCCAGCGGCAGAAGAAGTTTGTGCTACGATATGGCAGCATTAGAAAGCAGAAAAGAACACAAACCTAAAGACAGTGCCCTCGAAATGGCTACACAAATGGGCATAGAACTGCTTACCGAAGCACAATACCTTCAATTACAGAGTGTAGAAAATTTCGACACCAAAACATCGAGTTGGATTCTTACGCCCAACGATCTAAGAAAGCAAGGCGGTGCGCTATTTGGCGACTTTCGCTTTGGCAGAGCTTTTATTTATCACAATGGTGCAGAATCGTACTATGCCGCAAGAGCATTCCGAGGTTTATTAAAAGTTTAAACTCAACGCCAACTTGCCTAGCAAGTAACGCTATTGAAACCACTACCCTATTATGTAATTCTTAAGCGCACATACTATCCTTAAAATGTATTCCGGCAATATCAATAACCCTATAATAAATTGAAATGCCAATGCATCGCTAAGAATAATAAATTCGCCACTTCTATAACATATACACCAACATGTTCGAGCAAACTTTTAAAAATATAGACGACATACTGCACAAAGACGCAGGTTGCGGTAGTGAATTGGACTATGTGGAGCAAACCTCTTGGATTTTGTTCCTCAAATATTTGGACGACTTGGAGAAAGACCGAGCCACAGCAGCCGAACTAACAGGCAAAACTTACACGCCTATCATTGACAAAGATTACCAATGGACAGTTTGGGCAATGCCTAAAAAGAAAAAAGCGGGCAGTGAGCTTGTCGAACTCGACCACCACAACGCCCTGACAGGTGACGACCTCACCGACTTTGTAAATAATAAATTGTTTCCTTACCTGAAAAAGTTTAAACAAAGTGCTGAGAGTGCCGACACCATTGAATACAAGATTGGAGAGATTTTCAGCGAACTGAAAAACCGCATACAAAGCGGCTACAATTTGCGTGAAGTGATTAACCGCATTGACGAGTTGCGTTTCCGCACCCACGCAGAGAAGCACGAAATGAGCCATCTGTATGAAGACAAAATTAAAAATATGGGCAACGCAGGGCGAAACGGTGGCGAATACTACACGCCACGACCGCTCATTACCACCATTGTAAAAGTGATTGCTCCAAAAATTGGCGACAAAATTTATGACGGTGCTGTGGGTTCAGCGGGCTTCTTGTGCGAAGCATTCGACTATCTGAAAAACAGCAAATCACTTTCTACCAAAGAAACCGAGATACTGCAAAAACGCACCTTTTACGGCAAAGAGAAAAAATCATTGGCGTATATCATTGGCATTATGAATATGATTTTGCACGGGGTAGAAGCTCCCAACATCATACACACCAACACACTTGCCGAAAACCTTGCCGACATACAGGAAAAAGACCGCTATGATGTAGTGCTTGCCAATCCGCCATTTGGTGGAAAGGAACGTGCCGAAGTGCAACAAAACTTCCCCATTAAAACAGGCGAAACCGCTTCACTTTTTTTGCAGCACTTCATTAAAATTCTGAAAGCAGGTGGTAAGGCAGGTGTAGTCATTAAAAATACTTTTTTGAGCAATACCGATAATGCCACAGTTGCCATACGCAAAACTTTATTGGAAAACTGCAACCTGCATACTGTATTAGATTTGCCGGGTGGAACATTTACCGGTGCAGGGGTGAAAACCGTAGTACTGTTTTTTGAAAAAGGAAAGCCCACGCAAAAAGTTTGGTTTTACCAGTTGAACCTCAACCGAAATTTGGGCAAGACCAACCCACTCAACGAAAACGACTTGGCAGAATTTGTAGAACTGCAAAAAAACTTTGCCGATAGCGAAAACTCTTGGACGGTAAATGTGGCTTCGATAGACTCAGCCACCTACGACTTAAGCGTAAAAAACCCGAACAAAAAAGAAGTGGTTCGACTGCGCTCACCACAAGCCATTTTGGAAGAAATGAAAGCATTGGACGAAGAAGCGGATGAAGTGTTGGAGAGCATTGCAAACCTTATTGTCTGAATCACTGATGAGCACAGATTAAAGGATAACACAGATTATGAATGTAGATTTAAAATACAAAGACATAACCGAAAAAATAATTGGGGCTTCATTTGAAGTGCATAAATTTTTAGGTAATGGCTTTCAGGAAGTGATTTATCAGCGTGCATTGGCTTATGAAATGCGAAAAGCAGGATTGGAATTTGCCAGAGAAATAGAACAGAATATTTTTTATAAAGATTTGGAAGAGCCTATAGGTACAAGAAGGGCTGATTTTGTGGTGGAAGGAAAAGTATTGGTTGAATTAAAAGCAATTATACAGCTTGAAGATGTGCATTTGGCTCAAGCATTAAATTACTTGAAAGCATACAAATTAGAAGTTGGTTTGCTCATCAACTTTGGCAGTAAGAGTTTAACCTTTAAGAGATTGGTATTATGAATGAAATAAAAAGTCAGCATCACGGATTAGAAAGATTAAAGTATCTGAATTACAGATTAGAAGGGTTAAATGATTGCTCGGATTATGAATCTGTACAATCAAAAAATCTGTGTCATCTGAGCAATCCGAGCAAATCCGTGATTCAGACAAAAAGTGCCGAAATATTAAACTCAATTTTGGAATTGATATGAAACAAAAGAAAAGTCAGCATCACGGATTAGTAGGATTAAAGGATTACACGAATGAAAAATCTGTGTCATCTGAGCAATCTAAGCAAATCCGTGATTCAGACAAATGGGAAATAAAAAAGTTGGGGGAAGTTTGTGAATTATCAGCAGGAGGTGATGTTCCGAAAGATTACTTTTCAGAAATACAAACTGAAAAGTATCAAATTCCTATTTATGCAAATGGAGAAAAAAATGATGGACTTTACGGATATACAACTATTGCAAAAATAGTAAAACCAAGTATTACTGTTTCTGCAAGGGGAACAATTGGGTTTTCAATAAAAAGACTTGAACCATTCTTTCCTATTGTAAGGCTAATTGTCGTATCACCAATTGATTTAAAGAAATTAAGTTTAGACTTTTTAGATTATGCTTTAAGAAAAATAGATTTCAAACATAGTGGTTCTTCAATTCCTCAACTAACAGTTCCAATGATTAGGGATTATGAAATTCCCCTTCCCCCCCTCCCCGAACAACAACGCATAGTTTCCATTTTAGACAAGGCATTTGCGGCAATAGACAAAGCAAAAGCCAATGCCGAACAAAACCTCAAAAACGCCAAAGAACTTTTTGAGAGTTATTTGCAGGGAGTGTTTGAGAATTTGTTTCAGGAAAAAGAAAAAAAGAAGATTTCAGAAGTTGCAAAAGTTATCGGTGGATACTCCTTCAAAAGTACAGATTTCAAAAATCAAGGAAAATATCAAGTATTAAGAATGGGGAATATTCGTCCTGCAATGATAAGAGAAAATGAAAGTCCTGTTTTCATTGATACAACGGACGAAAAACTTCTTTCAAAAGCATTGCTACAAATCAATGATGTAATCATTACTCAAACGGGAACAAAAAATAAAAGAGATTATGGTTTCACTGTAATAATTGAAAAGGGAAATTATTTACTTAATCAACGAATTGCTTCGATTAGGTTTTCGGAAAAGTATCTTCCAAAGTTTTTTCTTTATTTTTCGTGGACAAACATCTTCAAAGACCAATATTTTGCAAATGAAACAGGAACAGTTGGGCAAGGGAATGTTGGTATTGGAGCGATTACAGAAGCATTAGTCCCTTTTATTTCAAAAAAAGCTCAACAAACCATCGTCCGCCAATTAGATGCCCTGCGAGCTGAAACGCAAAAGTTGGAAGCAGTGTATCAACAAAAAATTGCTAATTTGGAGGAACTGAAAAAGAGTATTTTGCAAAAAGCATTTAGTGGGCAATTGTCTGAATTAGGATTTGATAAATTAAAGGATGATAGGATTATTGAAAAAAAGAAAATCCTACAATCATCAAATCCTAAAAATCTTAATCCTGACAATTTATGAAGCACGAAGAAATTACCCATAAAATAATTGGCTGTGCAATGAAAGTGCATAGCACTTTTGGCAATGGCTTTCAAGAAGTCATTTATCAAAGGGCTTTAGCTATTGAAATGGAAAAACAAGGCTTGGGCTTTCAGCGTGAAATGGAAATGAGTATTTTTTATGAGGGCATTGATATTGGGACAAGAAGAGTTGATTTCTTTGTAGAAGATAACATAATGGTTGAACTAAAAGCATTGATAAAATTAGAAGATGTGCATTTAGCACAGGCAATGAACTACTGCCAGGCATATAATTTACCCATAGGATTACTGATAAATTTTGGAGCAAAGAGTCTTGAGTTTAAAAGGGTGTATAATGTAAATCACCCCGACAATAAAGACTACATTAAGAGCAATCCTAAAATCATCAAATCCTAAAAATCATAATTCAGACGATAATGAACGAAGACGAAACAAGAGCAGAACTCATAGACCCAAAGCTAAAGGCTTGTGGTTGGGGAGTGGTGGAAGGTTCAAAAGTTTTTAGGAATCATCCAATTACAGCAGGCAAAATACAGACAGGAGGAATAAGAGGTAAGTTGCTTCGTGCAGATTACGTGCTTTCGTACAAAGGCATCAAATTGGCTGTTGTAGAAGCCAAAAGTGATGAACAGGAAGTTGGCGAAGGCGTAATGCAAGCCAAAAAATATGCTCAAAAACTTCAATTAGAAACCACTTACAGCACCAACGGCAAAGCCATTTACCAAATTTGTATGAAAACAGGCGAAGAAGGTTTGGTAACCAACTTTTTAAGCCCTGATGAACTTTGGAACAAAACGTACCCGGTGGCTTCGACAGGCTCAGCCACCGAAGAAGAGCGAACGGCCCTTGAGCTTGTCGAAAGGTGGCGTGAGCAATTTGCCAATGTGCCGTTTGAAGATAAAAGCGGTAGTTGGCAGTTAAGATATTATCAGGAAATAGCCGTTCAAAAAACTGTTGAAGCCATTGCCCAAGGCAAAGACAGAATTTTACTTACACTTGCCACAGGCACAGGAAAAACGGCAATCGCTTTTCAAATTGCTTGGAAACTGTTTCAAACCCGTTGGAACTTGTCTTCGAGAACCTCAGACACCAACGGCAGCAAGCTGGTTCGTGAGCGTGTCGAACGAAGACCAAGAATTTTGTTTTTAGCCGACAGAAATATTTTAGCCGACCAAGCCTACAATTCATTTTCGGCATTTCCAGAAGATGCTTTGGTGCGGATAAAACCCAATGAGATAAAGAAAAGTGGAAAAGTGCCAACCAACGGCAGCATTTTCTTTACCATTTTTCAAACCTTTATGACTTCGACAAGCTCAGTCACCAAAGATGAAAATGTAGATTTTGCTGAAATTAAAAATATTGAAACCGGAAAACAAGGATATATGTATATCCTTCAATGTGCAGATGGTAGTTTCTATACTGGTAGCACAAATAACTTAAAAAGGAGAATTGAAGAACATAAAAGCGGTGAGGGAGCAAAATTTACTCAGGAACATTTTCCGGTAAAGTTGGTTTATTACGAAACATTTGACAGGGTTGATTTAGCGTTCAAAAGAGAAAAGCAGGTTCAAGGTTGGAGCAGGGCAAAGAAATTCGCTTTAATCAAAGGCGACAAAGAGCAATTAGTAAACCTTTCTAAGAACAAATCTGAAAATGAGCCAAAGGTCGCTGAGCCTGTCGAAGCGTTTGGCGAATATCCAGCCGACTATTTTGATTTCATTATCATTGACGAGTGTCACCGTGGCGGAGCCAATGACGAAAGCAATTGGCGGGGAATTTTAGAATATTTCAGTCCAGCCGTTCAGTTGGGTTTAACAGCCACACCAAAGCGAAAAGACAATGTGGACACTTACCGCTACTTTGGCGAACCCGTTTACATCTATTCGCTGAAGGAAGGTATCAATGACGGTTTCTTAACGCCATTCAAAGTAAAACGCATCAAAACTACTTTGGATGATTACCGCTATACTTCGGATGATACGATTGTAGAAGGAGAAATTGAAGAAGGCAAACTCTATGAAGAAAAAGACTTTAACCGAACCATTGAAATAGTAGAACGTGAAGCCAAACGAGTAAATATCTTTTTAGAAGAAGCCAACCAAAACGAAAAGGCAATAATTTTCTGTGCCAATCAGGCACACGCAGCATTGATAAGAGATTTGGTTTCTTCGACACGCTCAGAAACCTTGAGAAAGCAAGGCAAAACGGGTGGCATGCTGAGCGAAGCCGAAGCATATTGTGTTCGTGTAACTGCCAATGACGGAGAAGAAGGTGAAAGACTGTTGAGAGAATTTCAGGACAACGAAAAAACATTACCAACCATTTTGACAACTTCGCAAAAACTCTCTACAGGAGTTGATGCAAGGAACATTCGGAATATCGTTTTGCTTCGTCCAGTCAATTCAATGATTGAGTTTAAACAAATCGTTGGTCGTGGCACACGGCTTTTTGACGGCAAAGAGTTTTTTACCATTTACGACTTTGTAGATGCCTACAAACACTTTTCAGACCCTGAATGGGACGGAGAACCACTTGGAGAAGAACCTTGCAAAAAGTGCGGACAAAATCCGTGTGAATGTGAATATGTGCCGCCAAAGCCGTGTCCTGTGTGTGGCGAAAGACCTTGTGTTTGCGAGAAACAACCACCACAACCTTGTGAGAAATGCGGACAACGACCTTGTGTGTGCAAGAAAAAAGTAAAAATTAAACTCAAAAACGGAAAAGAAAGAGAAATTCAGCACATGGTTTCCACTTCGTTTTGGAGTGCAGACGGCAAGCCAATTTCAGCAGAAGAATTTTTGAATAATTTGTTTGGTGAATTACCCAAACTTTTCAAAGACGAAGAAGAACTGCGGAAACTTTGGAGTAATCCAATGACAAGGAAAATCTTGTTAGAGAATTTAGATGCAGCAGGTTTTCCAAAAGACGACTTACTGACTTTGCAAAAGTTGGTAGATATGGAAAAAAGCGACTTGTATGATGTGTTGGAATATGTTTTCAATGGCGACTATATCGCAATGACAAGAGAAGCAAGAGCTAAAGCAGCCGAAGCCACCATATTTGCCTTACTCAACGACAAACAGAAAGAGTTTATCACTTTCGTTTTGAGTAAATACATTGAAACAGGTGTGGACGAACTCGACCAAGAGAAACTACCCATCTTGCTCACAAACAAGTATCAATCTTTGGAAGATGCAAAAGAAATTTTGGGAGACGTTGCAAACATCAGCAGACTGTTTATAGAATTTCAAGAGCATCTTTACAAGCAGCAAGCAGCATAAGCACGTATTGGCTATATGCCAAGCAGTAGATTACACCCTATTCTCCCTCCTCTTCTTCCGGCTTGGGATCTACGTGAATTTGAGTTGGCTCAATAGATTCTAAAGTAAAGTTGGTTGCCGTTACCCTAAACGTAGTGCGTCTGTTTTTTTGATGCGCTTCTTCTGTGCAATCCACACCATTTACACAGCCATTTACAGGGCGGGTTTCGCCATATCCTTTTGCCAGCAATCGCTGCTTGCCAATACCCTTTTCAATTAAGTAATCTACCACGCTTTGTGCGCGGGCTTGCGAAAGTTTTTCGTTGTATTCATCGCTGCCGCGGCTATCGGTATGCGATCCAATTTCCACATTTATGGCATTGTTTATTTCAAAGAAAAGCACCAAAGAATCTAACACAGCTTTAGATTCCGGGCGAAGTGTTGCCTTATCGTAATCGTAATAAATATTAGGAATTACAATCTCTTTCGATGTAAAAATTTTATCTAATTCAATTTCTACATACTGCGAAATTAAAACCGAATCGCGGCTCTTTTTACCAATGGTAGAAACACCCGCACTGTTTGAAAAATAATCGTTGCGCGATGCCAAAATAGTGTATGCCGTATTCGGCTGAAGCGTAAAGAAAAACACACCTGCCGTATCGGTAACAAATGCCGCCACCGAATCGCCATTGGCTGTTTGTAACTCGCACTTAGCCAAGCGCAGCGGCACCAATCCCAATACACG
The DNA here is from genome assembly GCA_019638515.1 of Chitinophagales bacterium. Taxonomy (NCBI): domain Bacteria; kingdom Pseudomonadati; phylum Bacteroidota; class Chitinophagia; order Chitinophagales; species Chitinophagales bacterium. Next base: position 348,105 of record JAHBTS010000002.1, read on the forward strand.
GCTTTCGGGATTTTCGGGGTTCTCAAATTGCTTGGTAAGCACTTTGCCTCTTACTTCGTATTGGTTCAACCAAAGCTCCTCGAAGCGGTAAATATCATCGCTGCCTTCGCCACCCTTGCGCGAAGAAGAAAAATATCCACTCATTAAAACAGTATCGGCATCGCTGGCAGGTTTGTATTTTTCAATTACCAATCCAAAATCATCGGCACCGGAATTGATGGGCGCTTTAAGGTTTTCTGCCTGCTTCCATCCTTTTTTTATGCGGCTTGCTCTAAAAATATCTAGGCCGCCCATGCCGGGAAATCCATTAGAAGCAAAGTACAGATTATCTTTTTCGTCTAACCACGGAAACATTTCGTTTCCGGTAGTGTTTACTACGCCACTGGCATTGGCAGGTTTGCTCCATCCGGTATCTGTTTTGGTGAAATAGAAAATATCTTTTCCTCCAAAGCCATTGTAATCGCTCGATACCACCAGCAGTTTTCCGTTTTTTGAAATGGCAGGTTGCCCCACATTAAAAGTATCGGGAAAAAGTTCGAGCATTAAAGGTTCGCTCCAAGTAATACCATCGTAGGTTGAAAAATAAATGTGGCAATATTGGTTTACCTTTTCTGCCTCATGGCAGCGTGTAAAAAACAGATTTTTACCATCTGCCGAAAAGCAGGCTGTGCCTTCATAGGCTGCGGTATTGAGTTCCTTGCTAAACGGAACAGCATTGGCAAAAGCCCCCGAAGAAGTTTTTCCTGCAACAAACAAATCGCCAAACTTTTCGCCTGTCCAGCCATTGGTGGCTTCGCCCTCTGCTGCCGGCCTGGAAGAAGTAAAATACAATTTTCCGTTTAGTACTGCCGGAGCGTAATCGCTGTACTTACTATTGATGGTAGCAAGGTTGTAAACCTTTATGCGCGAAAACTCATTTTTCCATTTAATGGCATCGCGGCTGGTTTTAATTTCTTTGCGGATATTAAAATTTCCGCCCAGTTTACCGCACATATTAAACATGGCAATAGCACTATCGTACAACTCCTGCATCTTTAGCATTTGCCCCAACTTAAAGTATGCTTCGGCAGTGGCGGTGCCGGTTTCTGCTGCTGCCTTTTTATACCACTGCGCTGCTCTTTCGGGCTCGTTGTTGTTCTCAAAAGAAGCTGCCAGCATCATGGCTTTTGCTTGCTTCTTTATAGGATTTTTTTCTGCCGAAAATTCGTGCTCAAGCAGCGATGCTGCATTGCTGTATAGCTTACGGGCATAAGCATCTTCGCCATTTTTAATGGTGCCTTTCTGGGTTTTGCACCCTCCGGCAACCAACAAAACCATAAGTAGAAAAAGGATTTTTTTCATGTGTACACTACTCCGAAATTTTATCGCCTCTTAAAATTCTGAACCGCTTGCGGGCTTCAATTACTAAAAGTGAACTTTCAAAATCTGTAATAATAGATTGATAAAGTTCGCGGGCTTTGTCTTTATTACCTAAATACTGCTCGTTTATTTCTGCCAATAAAAAGGTTGCATCATCGCCTTTCAAATCGCTTTTATAGTTTTTAATAATTTCTTCCAGCAAAGGTACGGCTTGTGCAAAGGCTCGCTTATCGCAAAATATTTTGGCTTGGGTGTACAAAATATCATCGTACAGCGCATGGCCGGGATATAAAAACTTAATGGAATCCAACTGTCGGTTGGCTTCGTCTAATTTATTTTGATATAGCAACAATTCTGCCTGTGCAAACATCTCCAATGGTGTGGTAATGGAATCTAATCCTGAATTATCTATGATAAAAACGCTCAGGTTGATGGCATCGTTGCTAATAAGTTCGCTGGTAGAAGCTTTTAGTACTTCTAACTGTGTTTGCGCCCATTCAAAATCGCCTTTGAAATAGCTGAGTTTTGCATTTTTAAAACGTGCTTCTTCGCCCAAAGGAGAATCTTTTTCCTGCTTATCTACTTGCCCGTATAGCAACGAACTTTCCCACATATCGCCATCTATTAAAAGACAGTCGCCCAACAATAACTTGGTTTTGTTTTTTAACTGCTGCGGCACACCATTCATTTGCAGTAATTCTTCGCACAACTTAATGGCTGCCGGAATATTGTGTAAGTAAAAAACTTCTAACTCTGCCAACTCTTTCATGCTTTGTGCGGTTTGCAATCCCCTACCCGATTCGGCAATAAAACTTTCGTAATCGTTTTTTAATCCAAGCACATCGTCCATAGAAAAGTTAATACGCTTGGCAATTTTAGCCTTGCGGCAATAGAGCAACTCGGTGCGCGCAAGAAAATAAAGCGCGTTGTCTTTACCTTTTTTAATAATGTAATCGAATCCGTCTATTGCCACATCAAAAAAGTCTTCGGCTTGGGCTGTTCGCGCCATATTCAACACACGGAATCCATTTTCGTTTTTCCGCCTGTCTATTGCTTTGGTTTGCTGCATGGCGCCCTCAAAATCTTTGTTTTGAATATAAAGCCAAATTAAAAAATCGTTGAGCCATTCATCGCCACCACCACGCTGTATTTTGGTGTACAGTTGTGTTTCTAATTCGGCAAATAACTTGCTCACATTGGGCGAACGCATAATGGTATTCTTAGCAATTTGCGCCTGCCCCGGCTGCAACTCCACAAAAGTAATGTACTGCTTGGCGGCATTGGGCATATCGCCTTTGGCATCGTAAGAAATAGCTAGCGGCATGGCAAAAATTATGCTGCTGTTAAACATCTTAGCACCCTTCTCATAAGTTTGAATGGCATAATCAAATGCCTTGTAGCCTTCAAAGGCAGTTGCCACATCTCTAATATAGTTTTCGTTGGGCGGCAATGCTTTCAATATCTTTTCAAACTGCGCCTTTGCCTTGGCAGGTTGCTCTGCCAACTCATACACATAACCCAAATCTACGGCATACTGCGCTGTAGAAGGGAAATGCTTCATTTGCTTCTTTACGGCTTTCTCTAAGTTATCGTACTGCTTAAGTTTTTCTAAACACTTAAAATATGGTGCATAAAATTTGGGTGCGTAATCGCTCTTTTCCCATAACTGCTGATAAAGCTCCACAGCTTTATTGTATGCTTCTTCTTGCAGGTAGCTGGCAGCTAAGGCTTCATCGCGCCCGGGCTGCGCCACTGCGTGCATAGAAAACAACAACCATATAATTGCTAAAAACCTCACCTCTGCGAATGTAATTTTATGGGGCGTATTAACTAAGAATCTGCTTCATTTTTTGTGTTTCTTGCATATTTCTGTTCTTACTATAATGCTTTTGCAATGTACCCGCACCATTTTGGGCGGCAACATATTGCACTGTGGTACTTCACAATTTTATAGTTTTAAGTTGCACGCATGTATTAGCTTCGCAGCTTAAAATTAAAACGATGCAGCTACTTACCGAAGCAGATTTTTCAAAACTCAAAACCGAGAATATACTACTCTTAGATACCCGGCCAATTGAGGTGGCAGCCGAAAACATTTTCGAAGATGCGCTGAATATTCCTTGGGGAAATACCTTTCTAGAAATTTTCCAAAACATAGTAAGCAGCGAACAACCTTTAGTTGTAATTTGTGAAGAAGCCAATGCAGTGGCAATCTCTAAAGCTATACTTGGCAGCGGTTTTGCAGCTGTGAAGGGTTACATAACCGCAAGCGAATTGCAGCACGAGAATACTTCGGTAATTATTGTGGTGGATGCGCAAGAATTTACCATTGATTTTAACTACGATGAATTTTATTTAATAGACGTACGCACTACCGAAGACTTTGAAGCCGAATTTATTGATGGTTCAGAAAATATACCTATGGACGACTTGGCAGCCATGTCGCAAGAACTAAGCGAAAACATGCGCATTTATGTAGTAGGTGCTACTGCCGAGCAAGCATTTACCGCCACTTCTCTTTTAAAAAGAAACGGTGTAGAACTGGCGCGCACCGTAGCTGCCACTTTCGATGAAATTCGCGAAACAGGCATACCAATAATTAAGCCTAAAAAAGCCAACAAAACTATTTCCTAAGCGCTTTTTGAATATGAAATTTTCGCAGCATAACAGAGCATATTTTATAGACAATTTATCGAAAAACAATTTCGATTTATTGGTAGTTGGCGGTGGCATTACCGGTTGTGGAATAGCATTAGATGCAGCCTTGCGCGGCATGAAAGTGGCATTGGTAGAAAAGCACGATTTTGGCTTTGGCACCAGCAGCCGCTCTACCAAACTTATTCATGGCGGATTGCGCTATTTAAAACAAATGGAGTTGAAGCTGGTACGCGATGTGGGACGCGAAAGAGCCATTGTGTACCGCAATGCGCCACATGTGGTAATTCCCGAAAAAATGCTGCTTCCTATTGTAGAAAACGGATCACTCGGTAAGCAAACTTCTTCGCTTGGTTTATGGGTGTACGATATGCTGGCAGGTGTAAAAGCTGCAGAGCAACGCAAAATGCTATCTAAGCACGAAACCATAACTGCCGAACCACTTTTAGATGAAAAAAAACTAAAAGGAGGCGGCATTTACTACGAATACAGAACCGATGATTCGCGCTTAGTAATTGAATTAGCAAAATCTGCCTTTGCACAAGGAGTAACATTGCTTAACTACTGCGAACTAAAGCACTTTACCAAAAACAATTCCGGCAAAATAAGCGGAGCCGTAATAGCAGACCATCTAGGTAAAAGCAACTTTACAATCAATGCTTCTATTACTGTAAATGCCTGCGGCCCGTGGGTAGATTTATTGCGCAAAGAAGATCATAGTTTAAAAGGAAAGCGACTGCAACTTACCAAAGGCGTACACCTTGTTTTTCCTTATCAAAAATTACCGTTGCAGCAGGCAGCGTATTTCGATGTGGCAGACGGCAGAATGATTTTTGCTATTCCGCGCAACGGCATTACCTATGTTGGCACCACCGATACTGTTTACAACCAAGATATAGATGCCCCCGTTGCTTCACAAGCAGATGTTACTTATTTGCTTAAAGCCGTAAACGATATGTTTCCTTCGGTTCATTTACAACAGAGCGATATTGTATCCAGTTGGGCAGGATTGCGGCCGCTTATTCACGAAGACGGAAAATCGCCATCGGAATTATCTAGAAAAGATGAAATTATTGTTTCTGAATCGGGCCTAATTTCCATTGCGGGCGGCAAGCTCACAGGTTTTAGACTCATGGCCGAAAAAGTTGTAAATCTGGTAGCCCAAAAACTATCTAAAATACAAGCACAAACATTTAAAAAATGTAGTACAAAAAAACATAGGCTTGCAGGCGGTAATTTCAACACTCCCGAAGATGCCAACCACTATCTTCTCCAACTTCAATTAGAAGGAAAAGAAAAAGGATTCAACGAAACAGAAATTGCAACCCTCTTTCATAAATTCGGAAGCGAAAGCAAAACCATACTTGCCACAGCCTCAAACCTAAAAGAAAACAAGGCTGCCGAAGCACCTCTCTTTTGGGCAGAATTAGAGTACTGCATTCAAAACGAAAACATATTGTATCCCGAAGATTTTCTTATTCGCAGAACCGGAAATATCTTCTTTGCACGACCTCAAACACAAGCATTACTACCTGCGGTGGTGAACAAATTAGCACAAGAATGGCAACTGCACGAAGCAGAAATAAGCGCCATGCAAACCAATATCGAAGAGGCTTATGCCCGCGCAGTTTCTTTTCGGTAAATCACATTAAACTATACGCCAAAAGCAAAGTCGCAACTACATGAAACAACTTTTTTCTTTACTCTTTACATGCCTTGTATTGCAAGCCTTTACACAAGGTCCGGCAAAAACATACATTCAAGATGAGGCCGACATAGCACTCAAAAAAATGAGCACCCGCTACGAAGCATTCAAAACCATAAAAGCAGATTTTAAACTAGTGGTAACCAATCCCAAATTAAAACCAACCGATAACGAAGCTAAACTTACAGATACCATACCGGGAAGCATTTCATTAAAGGGTGAAAAATTTAAGATTGTAATGCCCGGGCAAGAAATCTTTTGCGATGGAAAAAACATTTGGACTTACCTCCCTAAAGAGCGCGAAGTACAAGTGGATTTGTTTGAAGAAACCGATGATGTGTTTTCGCCTTCCAAACTATTCAGTTTCTACAAAACCGGATTTTCGTATCAAGTAAAAGAAAAGAAAACTGTGGCAGGCAAGAAAATACTTGTGGCAGAAATGAGTCCGGTAAATAAAAAGACTTCTTACTTTAAAATTGATGTGAGTATAAACGATAGCAATGCCGCACTATTAGAATCTAAAATTTACGCCAAAAACGGTTCACGCTACTTATATAAAATTACTGCCGAAAAACCGGATGTAGAACTCAGCGATGCGTTTTTCTCTTTTGATGCAGCAAAATATCCAAGTGTAAAAGTGATAGACCTGCGCTAATACAAAACGCGCACTATTACACACCTAATTCTTCGCGTAGGAACTTGGCAGTATGGCTATCTTTATGCCGTGCCACTTCTTCGGGTGTGCCTTGGGCAATCAATGTACCGCCTCTAAAACCGCCTTCTAGACCAATATCAATAATATTATCGGCCACTTTTATTACATCCAAATTGTGCTCAATTACTAATACCGTATTTCCTTTATCTACTAGCTTTTGCAACACTTCCAACAGTACTCGTATGTCTTCAAAATGAAGCCCTGTAGTAGGCTCGTCTAAGATGTAAAATGTTTTCCCAGTATCGCGTTTGCTAAGCTCTGCAGAAAGTTTTACGCGCTGCGCCTCGCCACCGCTGAGCGTAGTACTGCTTTGGCCTAAACGCAAATAACCTAAACCCACATCTGCCAAGGTTTTCAACTTGGGGAAGATTGCAGGTACAGCCTCAAAAAATTCCAGCGAATCTTCCACCGTCATATTCAGCACATCGCTGATGCTTTTCCCTTTATAGCGTACTTCTAGTGTTTCGCGATTGTAGCGCTTACCGTTACACTTCTCGCAGGTTACTTCTACATTGGGCAAGAAATTCATTTCAATTACTTTCATGCCGCCACCGTGGCATTCTTCGCAGCGCCCACCCTTTACGTTGAACGAAAAACGCCCCGGTTGGTAACCTCTAATTTTTGCTTCAGGCAATTGTGCATAGAGCTTGCGTATTTCATCAAACACTTTAATATAAGTAACCGGATTGCTGCGTGGAGTTCTGCCAATGGGGCTTTGGTCTATTTCTATTACTTTATCTATGTGTTCTATCCCTCGAATTTCTTTGTATGCCAGCGGTTTTAAATTGCTTCTATAAAAATGCGAAGAAAGAATGGGATATAGCGTTTCGTTGATAAGCGTGGATTTTCCACTACCACTAACACCCGTTACACCAATAAAAGTACCTAATGGAAATTTTACAGAAATGTTTTTGAGGTTATTGCCTTTTGCCTGTATAAGCTCCAAAAGTTTGCCGTTTCCTTTCCTACGCATTGCAGGAATTTCAATAGCTTTTCTATTACTCAAATACTGAGCCGTAGTGGTATTTAATTTCACGAAATTTGCCGGAGTACCGTGTGCCACAATTTTACCTCCATGTTCGCCTGCTGCCGGTCCAATATCAATAATGTAATCGCTTTCGAGCATAATTTCTTTATCGTGCTCCACTACTAACACACTGTTGTTGTTGCCGGCAAGTTTGCGCAATGCTTGAATCAGCTGCCTATTATCGCGCTGGTGTAAGCCAATACTTGGCTCATCTAAAATATACGTAATGCCGCTCAACTCTGCTCCAATCTGCGTAGCAAGACGAATACGCTGAGCCTCGCCACCACTAAGACTTTTTGCCGGGCGGTCGAGCGCCAAATAATCTAAACCTACATCTAAAATAAAACCGATTCTTGCTCTAATTTCTTTTAGCAACTCACGGGCTATAGTTTGCTGGCGCTCACTTAACTTATCCTCTACCTGTGCAAACCAATTTGCCAATTCACTAATGTCCATTGCCGCTAATTCGCCAATGTGCTTATCGTTCAACTTAAACCAAAGCGATTCTTTTTTTAGCCTGTAACCGCTACACGATGGGCAGTTTATCTTATCCATAAACCCTTCTGCCCAATTGCGAATGCTTTCGCTGGAAGTAAAACGGAAACAGCGCTTGAGTAATCCCACTACGCCTCCTTTTTGAAGCGTGTACCAGCGGTCGTCAAACCCGCTAATATCTTGAAACTCTTCTTCCGAAAAATCGCTTTCGCCATCGCCAAATAGTATAAGATCTAAAAATTCTTTAGGAACCTTTTTAATGGGTGTACTCAAACTAAACTGGTGCTTTTTTGCCATTGCTTCCAACTCGCGATATAAGCCTGCTTCACGTTTTTCGCCAATTGGCAAAATGCCGCCTTCGTTTATACTTTTATTTTTATCGGGCACAATGGTGGCTTCTTGTACTTCATAAATTGCACCCAAACCATTACAAGTGGGGCAAGCACCATAAGGTGAGTTAAAAGAAAATGTATTGGGCGATGGCTCTTCATACGAAATACCGGAATCTACACACATCAAATGCTTGCTAAATCCAAATAACTCGTTGGTATCGGCATCGAGCATTTGCATAAGACCTTTGCCTTGCTTCATACATAACTGCACACTCTGGCGAATACGGTCTATTGCATCTTGCTCAATCACCAAACGGTCTATAATAATTTCAATATCGTGTACTTTAAAACGATCGAGCTGCATTTTAGGTTTCACATCAACTACTTCGCCATCTACACGTACTTTTAGGTAGCCCTGTTTGCGTACATTTTCAAACAATTCGCGGTAGTGGCCTTTCCGACCACGTATTACAGGTGCCAAAAGCATAGCGTGCTTGCCTTGGTGTTGCTCCAATAAGTTTTCAATTATTTGCTCTTCGGTAAATTTCACCATCCGCTTTCCCGTATTATAGGAATAAGCATAGGCAGTACGCGCATACAGCAAACGTATAAAATCGTAAATTTCGGTAATGGTGCCTACCGTAGAGCGTGGATTGCGGTTAGTACTTTTTTGTTCAATTGAAATAACTGGCGATAGTCCGGTTATTTTATCTACATCGGGGCGCTCCATGCTGCCAATAAACTGGCGTGCATAAGCAGAAAAACTATCTAAGTATCTACGTTGCCCTTCAGCATAAATAGTATCGAATGTAAGTGAACTTTTACCGCTTCCGCTAATACCTGTAATTACCACAAACCTATTGCGCGGAATAGAAACGTCTATATTCTTCAGGTTGTGAACCCTGGCTCCAAATACTTCAATAGTTTCGGGTTCTAATAGTGGTAGTTTGGTATGCGTATATTTGCCGGTAGTTTCAACCGATTGTACTTTCTTATCAGACTTAGTATTTCCAGTGTTTTTAGACATAAAGCGGTGCGAAAGTAATATAAAGAGTGGGCTTTAAACAAGGCATTATTCACTATGCCGAGTACTTACTTTTCTATACCCGAAAAACGGGCGTAGCGTTTGTATTGCTCCACTACGGTTTTGGTAATTTCGTAATCGGAATTGTACTTTAAAAACTCAATTGGAAGGTTTAAGAAGTCTATAAAATTATCGTAATAATCTTCAGGAATATTTACCACTTTGTTATCGCGATAAAAATCGAAGAGCGCATAGAATAATTTCCTCCTGTTATCTTCTATAATTTGGGTTCTAAGTTTCTTTTTCTGCCTTGTTTCATCGCTCAGCAAATCGTAAATGGCACTAATTGGGCTGGTAAATGGTTCAATTTTTGGAGGGTCGAGTTCGCGTGGAGTTTCACCCAGTTTTTTCCTTTCTTCTTCAATTTTATTCAAATCTTTTTTGGGTCTAATAATTACCGGTTTAGATTCGGCATACATCATCTGCATTTGAAAATACAACGAGTAGCGCTCTTGTGGCAGCGAATCTGCCAGCGAAAATTTAATGGTTTGGTAGCCCGGTAGAAACAAGAAAAAAGTATCGCTTTTTTCGCCCTGAAAACTAAAGGTACCATCGGTGGCAGAAACATACGTAACACCAATTTTAGGGTAGATAATACTCACACTGCCCAAACCGCGTTTGCTATCGGCATCGGTTATTCTTCCCGAAATTGTAACTTGCGCCTTTGTAACACAGAAAACAGCAAGTAGAAGCACCAAAAAAGCGCCCGACCTTTTTACCATTGAAATCAAATAAAGCGAAACCTGCAACAAAATAGTATGTGTTATGTTTTTTTTAATTTAAAGATGGTATGAACAAGTTTCTGCTTACAAGTGAAATTAAAGCGCAAGCCAAGTCCTTGGGTTTTGTTTCATGCGGCATTGCCAAGGCAGTGGAGCTAACCAACGAAGCAAGGTATTTAGAAAATTGGTTGAACCAGCAAAAGCATGGCACCATGCACTATATGGCCAACCATTTCGACAAACGTATTGATCCGCGCCAATTGGTTGAAGGAGCAAAAAGTATAATTGTGTTGGCTACTAACTACTACACGCCATTAAAGCAGGTTGAAGATGCTCCCAAAATATCTATGTATGCGTTGGGCGAAGATTACCACCATGTGGTAAAAGAGAAACTGTTTCAACTCCTTCAATTTATTGAGTCTAAAACAGGAAAGATTGCGGCACGGTGCTTTGTAGATTCGGCTCCGGTGTTAGAAAAAGCATGGGCACAACGAGCAGGTATTGGTTGGGTAGGCAAGAACTCGCTCTTACTCACCAAACGCTCCGGCTCTTACTATTTTTTAAGTGAAATTATCTGCGACATTGAACTGGAATACGATAGTCCGGTAAAAGATTTTTGCGGCAATTGCACCAAATGTATAGATGCCTGCCCCACGCAAGCTATTGAAAGTCCCTACCGCCTCGATGCTTCTAAATGCATATCGTATTTTACAATTGAACACAGAGGAGAAACCTTACCTGCGCAAATGAAAGGCAAGTTTGAAAACTGGATGTTTGGCTGCGATATATGCCAGCAAGTTTGCCCTATAAATACACAAGCGCAACCGCATAACGAACCGTTGTTTACACCAAAAAATGAATTGTTGCAGAAAACAACAACAGAATGGCAATCACTTACAGAAGATTCTTTTAAAGTACTATTTAAGAACTCTCCTGTAAAACGAACAAAGTTTGCCGGGCTTACCAGAAATATACAATTCTTAAGCGAGTAAACAGTGATGCAGCCTCTAACTACATGCTACTTCTTTTCTCTAATTGTAGGAAACTAAAATTAAATGCGTGTTTATCGTCTTTAGAAAAGTGTTCTTGTTCCGTTAGCACAAAATCGGCATTGTTCCATGCTGGAAAAAACGCATCTGCATCGGGGAATGTTCCTTCTACTTTTGTGATATAGAGTGTGGTGGCAAGTGGCATTGCCAAAGCATAAATTTCGCCACCACCAATAATCATCAGCGCTGTGTCACCTGCGGTTGCTGCAATTTGTATTCCGTCTTCTATTGAATGCACCACTTTACAACCTTGTGCCGTATAATACTTATTACTAGTGAGTACAATATTTTCTCTGCCGGGCAACGGGCGAAATTTTGCAGGGATACTCTCATAAGTTTTGCGTCCCATGAGTACATGATGCCCAAGTGTAATCTCTTTAAAGCGTTTTAAATCTGCCGGCAAGTGCCATAGCAAATTACCGTGAGCGCCAATTTCATTATTACTTCCGATGGCTGCTACCAATGCAATTTTCATAACGCTTATATATTATTACTTTATCTGCCAACTACACTTCTAGCAATAAGTTCCTTCATAATTTCATTAGTGCCTGCATAGATACGTTGTACACGTGCATCGGCCCATGCTCGTCCTGCAAGATATTCCCACATATAGCCATAACCTCCGTGTAATTGCACACACTCATCGGCTACTTTGCATTGCATTTCAGTAAGCCACAACTTGCAGGCGCTGGCAGCTTCTTGCGATAGTTTTTTCTCGCAATGTAATTCTAGGCAGCGATCGGCAAAGGTTCTACCCACGGCTATCTCTGTGGCCATTTCTGCCAATTTAAAGCGTGTATTTTGCAATGCCGAAATTGGTTTGCCAAATGCCACACGGTCTTGCGTGTATTGCACCGTAGCTGCCAATACTGCTTCAGATAATGCAATGGCACCCAAACCAACTACTAAACGCTCTTGCGAAAGTTCAGTCATTAAATACTTAAAGCCCTCTCCTTCTTTTCCTATTAAATTTTCTTTGGGTACTTCTACATTTTCAAGAAATAATTCGCAAGTATCTTGAGCATGCAAACCCACCTTTTCAAAAGGCTTTCCTTTACTGTAGCCTTTCATGCCGGTTTCTACCAAGAATAAACTTATTCCTTTTGCACCTTGTGTTGGGTCGGTTTTTGCAGCTACTATGGCAATATCGCTCAAATATCCGTTGGTAATAAAAGTTTTTGAGCCGTTGAGTAAGTAATAATCGCCTTTGTTGATGGCCGTTGTGCGCATTCCTTGTAGGTCGCTGCCGGCACCGGGCTCTGTCATGGCAATGGCTGCAATAGCTTCGCCAGTAACCATTTTAGGCAACCATTTTTTCTTTATTGCCTCGCTTCCGTAGTGTTCAATGTAGGGACACACAATATCTGAATGTAAAGGATAGCCTACTGCCGGACCTCCACAACCTGTACGCCCTAACTCTTCTATAAATATGGCATTGTATCTAAAATCTTTTATTCCCAATCCTCCGTACTGCTCATCCACCTGCATACATAAAAATCCTGCTTCGCCCAACTTTTGCCAGCTCTCTCGGCTCACCATTTTATTCTTTTCCCAAGTGGGATTGTGTGGTGTAATTTCTTTGGCTGCAAAATCTCTTACGCTTTGTGCAAAAAGTAATTGCTCTTCGTTGTAAATGGTGCGTTCTAATTTCATATTCTTCTAAAATATTATGCTGCGAGTTTATTACTTTTTATGTGTTGATAGCACTTTACGGTAAAATATTTTGAGCAACATAATCACAACCTTATCATCAACACATCCCAACGCATTAGATAGCTTCGCGCAAGCTCAAATAATATAGGCAATTGAAAGATTAACTTTCGCAATCAGGCTTCTTTAGTTTTTTTAAGGCAACTATAAAATCTCTGTATTACTTTTGCCTTAGTGAAAATAACAAGCAGCCCTTTTTATTGGTTAGTGTCTTTACTGCTTACTTTCCATTGCTTGGGAGTAACCCAATTGGCTGCCGCCTATTCAATTGATAAAGATGCCTTTATTGTTATGATGAATATGGCAGAAGAAGAAACGCACAAAGAAACCGATAACAGCCAATCTAGCAGTTCGGAGTATGAACATAAACATGGCATTGCACAGCACTATTGCGATGAAGGTGGTTTTATTTACCAATTTGTAACCCGCAACGAAAGGGTGGTACATCAATTTATTTCGGAGCAAACTTCGCCCCCTCCCAACTTTATATCTTAAGTAATTCTGTTTACAGCAACTATAGTATGCTATAGTTTTTGCTGTGCCTTTTCAAATTTTCTAATTGAATAGCGGCTCAAAAACAATACTGTTTTTTAGGTTGCTGTTCTTACTAAAATTCAAACAAATGCCTAAGATATATCAAGATATTTTCATCAATAATAAGAAATGGGTTAAAGAAAAACTTGCGCAAGACCCTGCCTATTTTACCACACTTTCTAAAGGACAAAAGCCTCCTATTTTATGGATTGGCTGTTCCGATAGCCGCGTACCTGCTAACGATATTACCGGAACCCAGCCGGGCGAAATTTTTGTACACCGCAATATTGCCAATATGGTAATACATACCGATATGAGCATGCTAAGTGTATTAGATTATTCTATCAATATACTAAAAGTAAGCCATATTATAGTTTGTGGGCATTATGGTTGTGGAGGCATAACTGCAGCTCTCGGTAATAAACAAGTAGGCTTAATTGATAACTGGCTGCGCCATATAAAGGATGTGTACCGTTTACACAAAGCTGAACTTGATGCCATTGAAGATTCTGAAGCACAACACCGCAGAATGGTAGAATTAAATGTAGAAGAGCAAGTGCTCGATCTTGCCAAAACTTCTATCGTGCAAAACGCATGGGCGCGCGGGCAGTTTTTGCAAGTACACGGACTAGTGTACGACATCAACAATGGCCTACTAAAAGACCTCAACGTAACTGTTGACGATACTCAGGAAATAGATACCGTTTACAAATTTGAATTAGCCTAATCATGAAAAATCGTAGCTTTTTTGCAGAATGGAAATCGGATTTACCTTCTGGATTAGTAGTGTATTTGGTGGCACTGCCACTCTGCCTTGGTATAGCTGCAGCAGCTACGGGGCGTCCAGATTTACTCTTTTCGGGTGTTATTGCGGGCATTGTTGGAGGAATTGTTGTTGGTTCTTTTAGCGATTCGCAACTGGGCGTTTCTGGACCTGCTGCAGGTTTAGTAACAATTGTACTAACCGGAATTTCAACCATCGGGAGCTTTGAAGCCTTTTTACTGGCAGTGGTATTAGCCGGAGCTATTCAATTTATTGCAGGTGTGCTAAAAGCCGGAGTTATTGGCTATTATTTTCCCTCATCGGTAATTAAAGGAATGCTGGCAGCTATCGGTATCACACTAATACTCAAGCAATTGCCACATGCGTTGGGGTACGATAAGGATTTAATGGGTAATATGGACTTTGCTACACAAGATCACCACAATACCTTTACAGAATTGTATTATGCCATAAAGTTTAGCAGCATGGGAGCTATCGTAATTGCTATTGCCTCGCTGCTTTTACTGGTACTTTTCGATAAGCCTTTTATGAAAAAGTTTGGCCTGTTTAAGTTTCTGCCGGGGTCTTTAATTGTGGTTTCTATTGGCATATTCACCAATATCGCTTTCCAAGTTTGGAATCCATCGCTGGCACTCAGTGGCGACCATTTGGTACAATTGCCCGTAGCCGACAGTATTGCCGATTTTGTAGGATTCTTCACCTTGCCCGATTTTTCGCAACTTACCAATTGGAAAGTATATCAGTTTGCATTTACATTGGCATTGGTTGCTAGTTTAGAATCCTTGCTAAGTGTAGAGGCCACCGACAAGTTAGACCCTTTTAAGCGAAATACCTCTACCAACAAAGAATTAAAGGCACAAGGGCTTGGAAATATGGTATCGGGCATGTTGGGCGGCTTGCCAGTTACACAAGTTATTGTGCGCAGTTCTGCCAATATAAATGCCGGAGGAAAAACCAAATTAGCAACCATTATTCACGGCATCATCCTGCTGCTATCTGCAATCTTTATTCCTAAGTATCTTAACTACATACCTATGGCTTCACTGGCGGCTATACTACTTTTGGTGGGCTACAAACTCACTCAGTTTTCGCTCATTAAAGGTATGTATCGTTTAGGATGGGAACAATTTATCCCATTTGCTGTTACCATTATTGCTATCATCTCTACCGACTTATTACGAGGCATTGCAGTAGGTTTATGTGTGGCAATTTTTTACATTATACGGAAAAACCATAACCACTCCTATAGATACGAAAAAGTAGCAGAGGCAGGTAAGGATTCTATCCGTTTAACACTTTCTGAAGAGGTTTCGTTTTTAAACAAAGGAAGTATCTGGGGAATGTTGCACAACCTACCCAATGGCAGCAAGGTAATTGTGGATGGATCGCGCTCAGCTTATATTGACTACGATGTTGTTGAAGCACTGCATGATTTTAAAAACCATTCGGCAGTATTGAAAAACGTTACAGTAGAACTTATTGGCATTCCGGAAACAGAAAAAGTAGGAACCCACTAACTTTGTGTGTTCACTAACCTATATAAAAGAAGAGGCTGCCAATTGGCAGCCTCTTCTTTTATTGTTGTAAAAGGAAATAAACTATGCTCCTAATGTAATATTGCCGGTAATTATTCCTACAACCATTGCTCCCACCATTGCTGCCACTAATGCAATAAGCCAAGTGCTTAACTTGCGGTAGCGCTGTTCATTTGCCGAAGATTCCCATTGTTTGCGTATTTTGCCGATAATAAAATCTAACCTTGCAAACGCTGCTTCGCCCTTTACGATATAATCGAAAGCACCATAGCGCATAGTATCTACTGCCACATCAATGCTATCTTGCCCGCTGTACATAATTACCTCTACATCTGTATTCTTATCCTTCACTCGTTTTAAAATATCAATACCTTCCATGGCAGATTTATCAACAGAATTTAAGTTGTAATCGAGTACTAATATATCTGGAGCATCGGTTTCTAACTCTTTTAATAAGCCTTCGCCTGTATTGTATAATTTTACTGAATAACCTTTACCTGTAAGATGGTCTTTTACCATTTCGCCTTGCATGGTATCGTCTTCTACTACGTAAACTTTTAAAGGATTTGCCATTGCTTTTGTTTTTTATTGGTTTGTTTTATTGATTACATTTTAGAAACAGCCTGTGCTAACTCTTCGCAGGCTTTGGTGCATTCTACTTTAAAATAGTCTATTTTAGAGGGTAATTGGTCTGTATTGGTTTTGCTTCCTGCAAATAGCTCTATTTCCTTAATGGTTGTTTCTAAATGCTTAATACCCATATAGCTCACTTGCGGTTTTAGTGAATGTGCTACTACTTTTAATTCCTCGTAGCGTTTTTCGGTATTCATTACTTCCATATCTGCAATGCTCTTGGGAGCAATATCTAAAAACATGGAAATGTACTTTTTCATTTTGGCGTTATCGCCTTTGGTGAAATTTAATAGGAAAGATAAATCGGTTAATGCCATTTTAAAATGATATGCTAAACTAAATTAAAAAAGAACTTTGCAAACTTAATTTGTGAAGGCTGCAATTTTTTTCAACAATACCTCTGTATCAAAAGGTTTGGTTACAAAATCATACATACCCGCATCGTAGCACTTTGCTACTTCTTCTTTAATTGCATTGGCGGTAAGTGCAATAATTGGAATATTTTTAAGAGGGCTGCTTAATTGCCGTATTTGTCGCGTAGCTTCCAAGCCGTCCATTACCGGCATCATCATATCCATCAATACTACATCGTAAGGAAATTTCCGCTCCGCTTCCCATGTTTGATTCTCGTATGCCTTTA
Organism: Chitinophagales bacterium; assembly: GCA_019638515.1. NCBI lineage: Bacteria > Pseudomonadati > Bacteroidota > Chitinophagia > Chitinophagales > Chitinophagales bacterium. The sequence goes on from JAHBTS010000002.1 coordinate 365,084, forward strand.
CTTTTTCTACTGCCTCTAATCCGTTTTCTGCAACTTCTATCACTACACCTTCTATGGCAGACTCTAATGTATCTACTGCTACCATTTGGTTAAAGGCATTATCTTCTACCAATAGAATTTTAAGGTTTGAAAGTTTTATTTGCTCATCTTTTCCTTTAGTTTCTAATGAGATAAGGGTGCCGATTGGGTATGTTATATTGAAGAAAAAAGTAGTGCCTTCGCCTACTTTACTGCGAACACCTATGGTGCCATTTTCTTGCATTTCAACTAATTTCTTTGAAATGGCCAACCCCAAGCCGGTGCCTCCGTATTTGCGTGTGGTATCGGAACTTGCCTGCGAGAAACTGTTGAAAAGCTTAGAAATTTGCTCTTCAGAAATTCCAATTCCGGTATCGGTAACTTCAAATAGCAGCGCTACTTTTTCAGTATCTTTTGAAGTTTCGGATACTTTTATGGTTACGGCTCCCTTTTCGGTAAACTTTATGGCGTTTCCGGCTAAATTTAAAAGTACTTGATTTAACCTAACGGAGTCGCCAATTAGAATATCGGCAACATTTTCAGGCACTTCAAGTTTCATTTGCAAGCCTTTTTCTTCTGCCTTAAAACGCAATGTATCTTGTACAGTTTGTAGGGTTTCTTTAAGCGAAAAAGGAATGGTTTCTAACTCTAATTTTCCGGCTTCAATTTTTGAAAAATCTAAAATATCGTTGATAATAACCAATAAGTTTTCTGCCGATTTATTGATGCCGTTTAAGTAACGTAAATGTGTATCTTTTAAATCTTCTAGCTGTAAGCAAAGGCGTGTCATTCCTAAGATTGCGTTCATGGGCGTGCGAATTTCGTGGCTCATGTTTGCCAAAAATTCTTGCTTTAAACTTGCTACTTGTTCGGCTTGTTCACGTCTTTGGCGCTCTACTTCATACTGTGTGCGGGCTTCGCGGGCTTGGTGTTCAAAGCGAATTTCCTTTATGGATTTTTCGAGTGTGGCTTTTAAATCGTTGGCATCTAATGGTTTGGTAAGAAAATCGAAAGCGCCATTATTCATAGCGGTTCGTATGCGTTGCATATCGCTGTATGCCGTAATTACCACGCTTTTTACTAAGCGGTTTACCTCTTCATTTATTTTTGAGAGCAGTGTAAGCCCGTCCATTTCCGGCATGTTTATGTCGGTCATTACGAGTTCTATATCTGTATCTCTTTTAATTTTCTCAATTGCTTCTACTCCGTTTTGTGCAAAATCGAGCTCACAAACGCCTTCTTTAACTAAGTTGCGAAGCCGTTGAGTAATGAGTGGTTGAACATCCGGCTCATCGTCCACAACTAAAATTTTTATTGGCTTAATAACTCCTTGTAATTCACTCATGCTATTGATTTAAACGTCTGACAAAATTTTCTCTTTTAACAACTTAAAATCTACCGGTTTAGTAAAAAAATCGTCTGCTCCTTTGCGCTCGGCTTCACTCATATATTGTTCATTTCCGTAGGCAGAAATCATCATTACTTTCTTATTGGGATATTGCGATTTTATCTTCTCCAACAGTTCTAATCCTGTCATTCCCGGCATATTGATGTCGGAGAGTATAATAATGATGTCTTGGTTTGAAACATCTTCTAATTCCTTTAATGCTGCTACTCCGGAATTGGCAAAATGCAAATTTACTCTGCCTTCATTGCTTTCTTTTCTAAACCGCTGACGGAAGAGTAGTTCTACGTCTTCTTCATCGTCCACAACTAAAATTCTCAGAGCCATAGTTTTGTGTTTTTATGTAATTGGTAATGTAATTTCAAACAGTGCAAATTCGCCTTCTTGAGCCTCTACTTTCATACTGCCGTTGTGCAGCTTAACAATGATATCGTGGCTTATAGAAAGTCCGAGTCCGGTTCCTTCTCCGGTTGGTTTGGTGGTGAAAAACGGATTGAACAATTTTTGTTTCACTTCTTCGCTCATACCCAAACCGTTGTCGTAAATGGCAATAAGTACTTTATCGCCTTCGGTTTTGGTAGATATTCGCAAAGTGGGTAGATAATCTTTAACTTGTAATGGTATCTTTTTACCAATGGAGTAAAAGCTATTGTTAAACATATTCAGCAATACCCTACCTAAATCTTGCTTTACCAATTTCACTTTAGGAAGCTCACTATCAAATACTTGTTCAATACGGCAGTTGAAATCTTTGTTGGTAGCGCGCATACCATGATAAGCCAAATTCACAAATTCTTTCAGCAATTCGTTTAAGTCGGTTGGCTCTTTTTCGCCCTTTTGTTCACGGCTGTGTTGTAGCATATTCTTAACGATGCTGTCTGCGCGTTTTCCGTGATGATGTATTTTGGTGAGGTTTTGGGTGAGGTCGCCAGCAATGGCTTTTATATCTTCCATATCGCTCGACTCTTTCATTTCTTCTAATAACTCGAGTGAAAGGTCGGCAAAGTTATTTACAAAGTTTAGCGGGTTTTGAATTTCGTGTGCAATACCTGCTGTAAGCTGCCCAAGTGAGGCTAATTTTTCCTGCTGAACTAATTGTGTTTGTGTTGCCTTCAACTCTTCTAGCGCTTTTGCCAATTCGGTATTGGCTCTGTTTTTGGCACGTATTTGCCTAATAACTACAAACACGAATAGCAGCATTACAACTACTGCTGCAATTAAAATAATTCCTATAACACGCTGCTGCTTAATGCGCAAATCATTGTTTTCCTTTTCTTTTTCTAATGCTTGAATTTGGCTTTGGGTGGCAACCGAAATGGCTTTTAATCTTTCTATTTCTGCCTCTCTTGCTTCAGAAAGGGAGTCGCTGCCCACTGAATTTTGCAGTTGAAGTTCTTCAATACGTTTTTTATACGCCTCTAACTCCGTCATTTTGTTCTTTATGTCGTTATCGGCATTGCCTGTAGGTTTGGCAACTGGTGTAGGCACGGTATGCTGCACCACGGTTTTTCTATTTTCAACTGCTTTGGGTTGCTCAGGTAATGGGGCTGCTTCTATATCTTCTTGCTTTGCCTTTGCTTTTTTACTTGCCGATATGGTTGAAACTGCAAAATCTTCGATAGTTTTTGGTGTAGCTGGGGCTATGATGATTGTTTTTTTATCCTCGCTTTCAACCATTTTTTTACTTGCCTTTTTCCTAAGTTTTAGTGCCGATTTCACATCACCATTCATCTCAAAAATATCGGCATATACTAAGTAGGCATCGGCTTCTCCTTTTTTGTAGTTCAGTTGTATGGCTAAAGAAGTGGCTTTGTATAATAAACTCTTGGCTTCTTCTTCGCCTCCCTGCCCTTGGCTTTGCAGTATGGCTTTGGCTGAAGCATTAAGTTCATCAACCGTTGCAATATCTTGTGCAAAAACATTACTCAATAATAATAACAGCCCTAAGAATGGGACTAAAAATCGAACCCTATCGGAAATCATCTGTACAATTGTATGGTGTAAAGAAGAAGATTTTTGAGTTTCAAAACAAGTAGAGAACAAATTAAATAAACAGCTTTTTAAAAACCATTCATTTTAATCTTAAAAAATAAGCATCTATAACAAAAAAGCGGCTGCTCAATTGAGCAGCCGCTTACACAAACAAAGAGCCAAAACTTACTTAGTAACAAATAACTTTTTGCTCACAATAGAGTTACCATCGTTTGTTTTTACCACAACATACATTGGTTCGTTTATTTCTAACGATTTAGAATAAACTTTTCCATTAAAGTTTTCGTGGCTGATAACTTTACCCATTATATCGTAGATTACGATGGTGTGGGCTTCTTGCGCTGCCGCATTGCTAAAATCAACTACCACATTATTGTTGAAGCTAAATACTTTCATACTGTTGTTTTCAACTGTACTTACAGAACTTGGTGCTTCGTAATTAAAGTGCAGTACAAAACGTTCGTTTGCTTCACCTTTTACGGCAGAGAAAATATATTCCGGCTGTGCAGTTAAATTCTGCATTACACCTGCTTTCTTATCTTCCAAATAAACAGTTGTATTAGGAATTTCATCAAAACCTGTTCCTACAAACTGGAATGCACCGTTGCTTCCAGGATTAAATCCAAGTGGAATATTCGGAGTACTTGGCACATCGGGGTTGGTGTTAATAGAAGCCCAAGTAGCGCCAATAATTGAGTATAATGTTGGCTGGCCGTGGTAGCTGGAAAGTTTACCACCATCTGCATCTACATCAAAACCGGTAGTGGAGTTTGCATCGAAATTAAAATAAGTAATATCGGCAAATCCATTTCCTATCACCGATAAACTCATTTGGTGCTCCCCGTTCTTTTGGAATGTAGTTGTTGTTCTTGAACGATTAGCTGCATTTATTGTAAATGTTGCCGATCCACCTTGTATGGCTTTACGAGCCATAAATCCTTGAAACGGAGCCAACACATCGCTTCCGCTCATGGTAACAGGTTGGTAAGTTCCTGCAAATAAACCACTCGTATGCAATACCTGAATGGCATTTTCAAAATCGCCATTTACTGAGTAGTCCAAATCTAAAGATGCTGAATACGGATTACCCAATAAACTCCAACCACTTTCGTATTGGTTGCCTTGAGGTGTCATCATAGATGTCCAACCGATTCTGGTTAAGTTAGGTACAGTATAAGTAGCTCCTAAGTTTGGAGCACCGCTCAATGTTAATACTCCGGCAGAACTTTTTACCACAGAATAGCCGCGTGCATTATCTGCAGTACCGCTGCTTCTAACCTTCCATGCTTCTAAATGACAAGCAGTTACATGGCTTTCATCGTATTCAAATACACTGCCGTAGTTACTGCCATTAGCCAAATTCATTTCATCGCAATCGGGCTTTGGAGTAACCCACCCGCCATTTACGCCATAAGTTGGTGCAAATTGAGCTATTGCAACATTATTAATTGGGCTTGAGAAGAAATGCTGCTTATGCAAAGAAGGGTCGGTAGCATTATTATAGCCTCTCTCTGCAGAAATGTTACCGATAATAGAACCTGTAAAACCTGAACTGAAATTATCTAACATGGCAGCATTGCTAGCATCGGCCGATTTAAGCGTAAATGTACCTGCACTTACATCTATATTTCCTGCTTTTAACTCTAACGCTACTGTAGAGTTCACTACCGCACCCGCTGCTAATGCTGTTGTTCCTGAAGATTTATTCACTTGCAATGTGCTAAAAGTAGTTTTACCACTTATTGTTTGCGCACCCGTGCCATTAAACTCTACCCTTCCGGCTCCAATTGCAGCAGCCAAAGAACTTACGCCTCCATTCCAGTTACCACATACATTTAATGCACGAGTAGCGTTGATGGTTAATGTAACTCCATTGCTAATATTTATATTACCCACTGAGTAACTTGCAGATGAAATCTCCGGAGCATAAGGCGTACCGGCTGGTATAGTTACGTTTTTAGAACAACTGTTTGGCACTACCAAATCTGACCAGTTTCCGGCTGTAGCCCAATTTGTACTGGTAGCACCTTGCCAACAACCTGCTTCGGCAGCAGTTACCCATACAAAATCAGTTGCGGAAGGTTTAGAACTTCCATAACTATATACACGTACATAGTAAGTATTGCCTACTGTAAGCCCGGTAGCAACAATATCTTCAAAGGTATTTGTTGTATAATCATCTACACAAGTCACCTCTGTGCCATTACAAGCTCCAGAACGCAACTCTAAAACTGCATCGTAAGATGAAAAACAAGTAACATACATGGAAGATGCTGTAGCTACAAATTTATACCACACATCATCGTCTGCAGTACCGGCACAAGAACCCGCAGCCAAAGAGGAGGTTGCTCCACCTAAATTCTTAGTAGTATCTGGCAAAGAGCAATTGGTTAGCAATTTAGCTCCTGCACAATTATCGTTTGCCGGTGGAGGTGGCGGCACACTCAAGCATATTGAAAAGTTAGAGGTAACTCCTGAGCCGTAAGTATATGTACGCAACAAATAGGTTGAGCCTCCGGTAAGTCCGGTTATAGTTCCACTTTCCGGATCGTAACAACCAATGGATGTTCCGGGGCACGAACCACTAAACACTTGAATCATACGGTCTCCATTGCCTGAAATACTTGTATTGGCATAATTTACAGATGTATAACCGGCAGGAACCGTAAAGGTGTACCAAACATCGTCATCCTCTGTTCCTGAACACGTAGCATCAGCAGAACCGGTTGCTCCAGCTGTGTTTACTGTAACACTTGCACAAGTACCATCGGTTGGGATAGTTGGAAAGGCTACTGCTCCCGCACAATTATCGTTTGCCGGTGGAGGCAATACACATGCAATGTTAAAAGTTTGTGTGCTGGCAACAGCACTTTCAACATCTGCCATAATATAATATTTAGTACCTGCAGATAGCGTACCTAAGGAGCGATTTTGCAGTGGGGAATAATACCAACCTACACAAGACCACGAAGCAGCATCAGAACATCCTCCTGTATCTGTCTTAATATATACATCAACAAAATCTCCTGTTCCGGCTACTGTATTAGCTAAACTGTAAACTCCCGTAAGAGCTGGAGTGAAGCTATACAAAACCTCCTTACCGGGAGTAGCTACACACAAACCACTCGGAGTAGTATTCCATGAACCGGATCCGGCAGTTACATTAAACGCAAAATTAACGCCACATGTAATTGCCACAGCGGCAGAACAATCCATTGAGGTTGAAAAGCTGATAGGCCCCGCATTGGTACTATAGGTTGAACCAGCACAAACTTGACGCACATAATAATCGTAACCGGTTAATGCACTCAAACCACTTATTGTTCCTGTTAGTGTACTAGTAGTAATTACAGTACCACCGGTTCCCGCAGTGGCACCTGTACCCGGAGTAAAACCGGAAAGACCATATTCTACAATATAATTACCAGAACACGATGTACACGTAAAATTATAGTCTGCACTACTAGTAGTAATAGAAGTTGCAGCCGAAGCTGATGGTTGAATACAACTTGGTGCTACATCCACTCCAAAATCATCAAAACTTAAATACCAAGGATTAGAAGTAGCATTTACTCTAATGGCAAAATAGTAATCACCTGTTGTGCCTGGAGTAAATGAATATGTTTCTTGCTTGTAGGTTTTAGTAGTAACAGTACCGCTGGCTACAAATGAACTTCCTAACTGTGTAGCCCCTGCTGAACTTTGTGCTGAATTTACAAACACATCACCTGTCCAACCCGAATAAGTATCGCCTGCCCACCAAAACTTAAATTCATAGGCGGTACCGCCTGTCATAGTAAAGCCGGGTGTCCACACAAACTCATTAGTGGCAGAAAATGAATTTCTTAAAAACTGCGTACCTGAGCGAGCATCTGCATCGTAGGTAGAATTAGAGTTATTGGTTGTTACCCAATCACCATTTTCCTTTTTCCAGCAATTAGGAAAAGCTGGTATGGTTACGCCATCAAAATTTTCTGTCCATGGCAAGGCAGTTGCAACACAAGGCGTTGTAAACGATGCACTAGTAACCCAAGGGCTATAACTACCGCTTCCACAATCGCTGCGAACGTGTAAATAATAAGTTGTAACAGGAGCTAATCCGCTTACACTAGTACTAGTACCTGCAAAAGCAGTACCCGAAACCGGAGGTGTTGCAGAGGTGGTAACTGCATACTCATAACCATTAGAAGGTGCAGGCGATGGTGCAGTCCAACCAATATTGGCTGTTGTTGCTGTTGTTGGCGTACCTGACAAAGCTGTTGGAGACAAACATGAAGGTGCTACATCCACTCCAAAATCATCAAAACTTAAATACCAAGGATTAGAAGTAGCATTTACTCTAATGGCAAAATAGTAATCACCTGTTGTGCCTGGAGTAAATGAATATGTTTCCTGAACATAGGTTTTGGTAGTTGTAGTACCACTGGTTACAAATGAGGTTCCCAACTGAGTTGCACCCGATGAACTTTGTGCTGAGTTTACAAACACATCTCCTGTCCATCCTGACTCATTATCGCCAGCCCACCAAAACTTAAACTCATAGGTGGTACCGCTTGTCATAGTAAAGCTGGGCGTCCACACAAACTCATTAGTGGCAGACCAAGAATTTCTTAAAAACTGCGTACCTGAGCGAGCATCTGCATCGTAGGAAGAACTAGAGTTATTGGTTGTTGTCCAATCACCATTTTCCTTTTTCCAACAATTAGGAAAAGCAGGTATGGTTACGCCATCAAAATTTTCTGTCCATGGTAATGTAGCCGCAGCACAAGGCGTTGTAAACGAAGTGCTAGTAACCCAAGAGCTATAATCGCTACCACCACAGTAACTGCGAACATGCAAATAGTAGGTTGTAACAGGCGTTAATCCACTTACACTAGTACTAGTACCTGCAAAAGCAGTGCCCGAAACCGGAGGCGTTGCAGAGGTGGTAACCGCATACTCATAACCATTAGAAGGTGCTGGTGAAGGAGCTGTCCAGTTGATATTGGCAGTAGTTCCTGTGGTTGCTGTACCAGACAAGGCCAAAGGCGGCAAACATGAAGGCGGAGTTCCTGTAATATATGAGAACTGTATTTGTGGACGATTACTATTAGTAGTATTTGTGTTTACAGCACATTGTGCAGAGCCATCGCTTCTGACATATCTTGATCCATTCGTAAGTGAATGAACTCTTACTCCTCCATAAGGCGATACATATGGATTCGAACCTGTACAAATATCTATAAAAATATTATCTGTACCATTCCATACAAAATTGGTAGCAAAAGATACCATATCAAAACTACCCGCAGAAACAACAGTTGGGGTATAACTAAAAGCAGGCTTTACCGTAGTGCTGCTTGCCGCAATATGGGCTGCAGCATTAGTGGCAGAGGTATGACCAATTTTAATAGTATAGTTTGCCAATGTACCCGGACTCTCGGATACAGAAAAACCCAAGCCTGTCAGCTCATTATATGCAACCAAACCTGCAGCCGATAGTTCTGCCGCAGTATAAACTGTTTGATAATGCATATAGGCAAAATAATCATCTATAGGATCATTTCCTGTACCATTACTATTAGAACCGCCTGTACCAATTACGATGGTCTGTGCCCATCCGCTCGTTGCCCACAGCAACGCAGCTAGTAACAAAATTTTTGAGAGTAAAACTTTTCGCACCATAAATCCATAGTTTGTTAAATTAAGAGATATTGCGCAACAAATGTAAATAAACATTTTATTGTGGAAAAGAGCCACAGTTGAAGTTCAAATAAGACACCATCAATATCTTTCTTAAAAAACACACTATAACATATTCCCATCCTTTATACATAAGAAAGAAAGTAAAACTGTAACAGGATAAGACAATCGCAAGCAACTAAAAAATATAAAACACATGAATTTGCATTTCATATTTTTTTTCATAAGTTCACTCTGTGAATAAGATAAGTGAATTTAAGCATTTACCTGAACCGGATGAACTCAGCACTATTGAGAAACTAATATGGTGCTTAGATGATGCTCATTTTGAAACATTTGTTCAAATACTGGAGTCTCAAAATGCTAAATTATCTGCCAAATTGATTTCAACTATCAGAAAACAAGCAGAAAAAGAAAAATGGGGCAATTTATGTAAACTTGTGTATGGAGAAGATACTTCTAAGTTTCGCCAAAGCCTGAACCAACTTTCATCCTATACATTTAAGTTAAGTTACTATTTAGTACAAAATTACCCTGCTTACCTCCAAACCAATATACACACATTACAAAGGCTTGTTAATGATGGCAATATAAAAGTAGTAGACTTTTTATGTGAAATTCTTATAGATGTAGCCGAAAAAACTGAAGACTACGCCACTCTTAAATACATTTATCAAGTAAAGCAGCAGCAAGCATTTCTTTCAAAAGATATTACGCGCGGCAACCGCTACCAAGCACTCTTAAAAGGAGTAATGGAAGATGAATTAACACTCAATAATGTATATTATATCCAACGCTTCCATTTTAATATAAATAGCGACAAAGTAGCCAGCGATGAAGAAATAGCCGCCAACACCGCTTACCTTAAACCACTTACCAAACATCCGAGAGCCAATATCCGGCTACTGAGTATGTTTGTATTACTATATGTTAAATACTATTTCCAGCCAAAATCTTTTTCTAGCGAAAAAACAGTTAAAGAAATAGAGCTTTTTGAAAAAGAAATAAACCTGCAGAGCTATGTAGCATTTCCTCCACTTATGGATATGCTAAGTATCATGAACTTTTTAAAACTAAACTCACCCTTGGTGGACTTAGATTCCGCAGAAGGGCAAAAAGAGTTTAAGCAAATGCAACAACACTATAGCAAGGTTAGTTTTTGGAAGAGCTATTTGAATATACCCGAATTAAATATGCTTACGGTTAAAGCATCGTACTATCTATCTAAATACAGCAGTATAATACACGAAAGCAAACCCGATTTACTACCAAAAGAAATTGAAGAAGTTACCGAACTAAAAAAACGCTGCGAAGAAGTACTTGCCATGCCGGTAATGAACGAAAAAGGACACAATTCCGACCGCCTCTATATTTCGCTAACTTACGCATGCCTACTTTTACTCGGTACACAAAAAGAAATAAAACGCGCAGTAGAAATGATTGAAGGATTACTCTTCAGCTATCAACAATTAAACATCAATGCTAGCTTAGACAGCATTTTCTTATGCCTTATACTTGGCAACTTTGCCTTAAAAGACTACGACATGTGCGCCAAAACATTCGTACGCTACTCCAAACTATCTAAAGGAAAACCACTGTACGAAGACAACGATCTTAGCATACACATTTTGTATTATACCGCTCAACTACTTGCCACCGGACGCAAACAATACACAGCCAAACTTCAAAAATGCTTCGATACCGCATTCCAAAACGATTTTTTCCGCGACTCCCGTAAATTGTTGCAATCCTTAGCACAATCGTATAAACTAAAATTCGAGAGCGATTTTTTTGTTTCTCCTTGAAATAGATTTATAGGAAGCATTACATTCGCGCCACTTTTTTTATCTGTACCTTTTTGATGTTTCAAAATTGAAAGAAAAAGCCTTTCCTTTTGGCTACACCCAAAAAGCATAAAATACATTTGTAAAATGACATCAGAACAAATTCGCAAAGCATTTCTTGATTTCTTTGAAAGCAAAGGCCACAAAATAGTGCCATCGGCACCAATTGTTGTAAAAAACGACCCCACGCTTATGTTCATCAACAGCGGCATGGCACCTTTCAAAAACATATTTCTTGGCAATGAACCCATACAATATCCACGCATTGCCGATACCCAAAAATGCCTGCGCGTTTCAGGAAAACACAACGATTTAGAAGAAGTAGGCGTAGATACCTACCACCACACCATGTTTGAAATGCTCGGCAACTGGAGCTTTGGCGACTACTTTAAAAAAGAAGCCATAGAATGGAGCTGGGAACTGCTTACGCAAGTATATAAACTCGAAAAAGACCGCCTTTATGTAACCGTTTTTGAAGGCGATGAAAAAGAAAACCTCAATTTCGATACCGAAGCCAACCTCGAATGGAAAAAATGGATAAGCGAAGACCGCATTCTTAAAGGAAACAAAAAAGATAACTTTTGGGAAATGGGCGATACCGGACCTTGCGGCCCTTGCTCCGAAATACACTACGACCTCCGCAGCCAAGAAGAGCGCCAAGCCACCAATGGCAAATTACTAGTAAACACCGGACACCCACAAGTAATTGAAATCTGGAACAACGTATTCATGGAGTTTGAACGCAAAGCCGATGGCAGCTTAGTAAAACTTTCAAAGCAACACGTAGATACTGGAATGGGTTTTGAACGCCTATGCGTTGCCGTACAAAACAAAAAAAGCAATTACGATACCGATATCTTCCAACCAATTATTCAGCAATTAGCTACCACCGCCCGCACCACATACAGCTATACCGCCCCTACCCTTTCTGCCGATGGAAAAATAATTGGAACTTTAACCGAGGCTCAAAAGAAAGATATAGCCCTACGTGTAGTGGCCGACCACATACGCACCATTGCATTTACTATTGCCGATGGGCAACTCCCGTCCAACAATGGCGCAGGTTACGTTATTCGCAGAATACTGCGCAGAGCTGTTCGCTACGGCTATTCCTATTTAGGATTGGAACAACCATTTATGTGCGATTTAATACCAATGCTCGCCACACAATTCATGCACGTTTTCCCGGAATTGAAAGCACAAGAAAGCTTTGTTACCAATGTAATTAAAGAAGAAGAAACCGCTTTCCTACGCACCCTTGCCAATGGAATAAAACGCATAGAAAGCCTTAATGAAATTGATGGCAAAACCGCCTTTGAATTGTTCGACACCTATGGCTTTCCACTCGACCTCACTAAACTCATTGCAGCCGAAAAAGGCTGGCAAGTTGACGAAGCAGGATTTAACAAAGAAATGGCCGCACAAAAAGAACGCGCCCGAGCAGCCGCAGCCACCGAACAAAGCGACTGGGTACTGGTTGACGAAGATGCCAAAAGCGAATTTATTGGCTACGACTTTACCGAAGCACAAGTAAACGTGCTAAAATACCGCAGCGTAAAACAAAAAGACAAAGAATTATTTCAAATAGTATTAGACAAAACCCCATTTTATGCCGAAAGTGGCGGACAAGTTGGCGATACCGGCTACTTAGATTTTGGAAACGAAAAAATTGAAGTACTCGACACCAAAAAAGAAAACGACCTAATTGTTCATTGGGTAAAAAAACTACCTGCCCAACCCGAAGTGGCAGTACATGCAAAAGTAAACGTAAGCAAGCGCAACAGTACCAAAAAGAACCACTCTGCCACCCACTTGCTGCAAGCAGCACTAAGAGAAGTATTGGGCACACACGTACAGCAAAAAGGCTCCTTAGTAAATAGCGATTATTTGCGCTTCGATTTTTCGCATTTCAGCAAAATGACCGAAGAGGAAATAGCAAAGGTAGAGCAACTGGTAAACGAAAAAATAATGCAGAATATTTCGTTAGACGAAAAAAGAAACATGCCAATTGCCGATGCCGAAAAACTGGGTGCCACCATGCTCTTTGGCGAAAAATACGGTGAATTTGTGCGTGTTATTACCTTCGATAAGGATTTTAGCAGCGAACTTTGCGGAGGCACACACGTAGGAGCCACCGGAGAAATCGGCTTCTTTAAAATTACATCAGAAGGTTCGGTAGCTGCAGGTGTTCGCAGAATTGAAGCCGTTACCGGACAAAATGCCATACAATTAGCCAATAACGCCCTCAACAAGTTGGCTACGGCAACAGCCGCACTTAACAATACCAAAGACATTCTTAAAAGCATTGAAAGCCTAAAAAGCGAAAACGAAGAACTAAAAAAGCAACTACAACAACTGGAAGACAAAGCCGTTGCCGATCTTAAAAAGCAGATACTTGCCTCAATTAAAAAAGTTGGAAACGTTCATTTTTTTGCTGCCACACAGGTAGAGGTAAATTCTGTTGAAGCACTAAGAAAGCTCGGCATTCAACTTGCCAATGATTTAAAAGAGAATTTTGTATTGCTGCTTTCAACCGAAATAAATGGAAAGCGTCCGGTGCATTTGCGCATAGCACCCTCGCTGGAAATAAATGGAAATCAGTTGCTAAAAGAACTTGCCCCAAGCATTAAAGGTGGCGGGCCGGCAGATTTTGTACAAGCAAGCGCGGGCAATTTAGAGGACGTAAAAGCACTAGAAAACGGCTTAATTCTAAAATTTAAATAATGAATTATATTTTATTGGTTACCAATAAAATATAACATGCAACTTAACAATAAAACTATACTACTTCCTTTTGAAACAGTAGTATAGATTTTTCAGCACCTCATTGTTTATGGCAATTAAACCATCTTCGGTTTGCCACCAGTAAAGTTCGTTGAACCTACTGCTTTTAGCTCCGCATACCATCAGTTTTATGTTGGTATGTTGCAACGCCTTTCCAAATACTTTTCCTGCCCTGCGGGTGTGGTAAAGTGATGTAAGCACAATTACTTTCTTATACTTTCTATTTACCAAATAAGATGCAAGTAAGGCAGCCTCTTCGCTAGTGGAGGTTCCGGCATTCAGCAGTACTATTGCCGAATCGGGAATGCCCTGGCGCACCAAATTTATTTTGGCAGCCTCGGCCTCGGTGATGTGCATGTTTAAAATTTCAAATTCGTATGCACGATTCCCTCCCGGGCATATAATGCGAGGAGCCAAACCCTTGTTAAACAACTCAACAGCTTTATTGCCTCTATCGAAACTCCCACCCGATAACACAATAATGGCATCGGCTTTTTCAATTTTATCTTCTTGTATAAGCCATTTTGCAGGAGTTTGCAGCAGCGGCACTCTAAAGATATATGCAGCTATACCAAGCACCAGCAATAATCCCCAAGTGCTAATAGTTTTCATGTATATGTTATTTTCCTCTGCCGGTAACAACGGTAATAACCGTGTAAATAAGCACCTTTATATCGAGCAACATGCCCATGTTTTCAATATAAAGAACATCGTACTTTAGGCGTTTGAGCATCTCTTCTACGGTACCAGCATAGCCAAATTTCACCATTCCTAAAGATGTAATGCCGGGTTTTACCTTCCAAATTTGTTTGTAGTAAGGAGCAAAAGTTAGTATCTGCTCGGCAAAAAATTTGCGCTCGGCACGTGGCCCTACAATGCTCATTTCACCTTTTAATACATTGATAAACTGCGGCACTTCGTCTATTCTATACTTGCGCATGAATAAACCAATGGGCGTAATTCTGCTATCGTTATCGGTAGTAAGGCGCGGCCCCGTTCTCTCAGCATCTTCGTACATGCTTCGGAACTTAATAATTTTAAATGGAATGCCAAATTGCCCAATGCGCTCTTGGCGGTAAAATACCTTACCCTTGGAGGTTAGCTTTATTATAGCCGCCACTATAAACATGGGAATTGCCAATACAAGTAATGCCGCCAACGAAAAAACAACATCAAACCAGCGCTTGGTTATTACTTCCCATTCGCTTAACACTGTTGGTGGTATTTCAATAAATGCGGTGCCTATTATGTGGTTTATTTTGGCAGTACCGGAAAGAATATCATACAAATCGGGGATAATTTTAATATACACCTGCTTACCGGAAATAGTATTGATAATATCGTTTATCTTTTGGTGTTCGCTGCTCTCTATGGCAATAATTACTTCTTCAATATTTTCTTGTTCAATAACGGTTTCGAGTTGCTCCAGAGTGCCTAAACACGGCAAGTTGCGTGTAAGGCGATTATTTTGCCTTCCATTCAATTCTATATATCCCTTAAAATGGTAACCCAGCAGGTTCTTTTTTGAAGTAAGTTCTACATACACTTCTTCGGCTTGGCGGTTGCTTCCAATAATTAGTGTATTAAAACCAAACTTTCCGCTCTCTATATTGCGCTTAGCATAATGTAGAATTACCAATCTTCCTAAAAGGGTAAAAATAAACTGACCGCTCAGCAACACTAAAAATGTAAAGTAATAATCGGAATACTTTTGAACCAAATCATCTAACAAAAACACAAAGAACACTACGGTTACGCCCACTAGCGACACCAAAAATGTTTTTGCCATTTCGCTAAGCCGCGATTTGCGATATACATCGGTATAAGTTCCCGTAATATAGTGCAGCAAGAGCCAACCCAAAGGCAACAACAGCAATCCCCACACAAAATTACTATCGTGTGGCAGCAGTTGAATTTCGTAAGGTTCTAACTCTATGTATATTTTTCGGTAAACGAACAGCAGCAGCCATGCAACCATAGCAGCCACATAATCGAATACTAAGTAAACCCAAATTAACTTGGATATTTTTTTCAAGTTTTAGAAAGTTAGAAGTTTCACATTATCAATCCACACATTGGCAGCCGAAGCGCTATCGGGCATGGCTACTTTAAAGAAAAGATTGAACTGCTCTCCGCTATATGCACCAATTTCATCGCTCACGTTTAAGTAAAACTTATTCCAGTTCTGCTTAGGAAACAGCACTATTTTGCTTAACCGCGCAGCTCCGGCATACAAACCAACTTCAAACGAAGCATCGGCTTTGTAATCAAATTCTACCCATGCCACAGTTCCGCCTTTTAACACCAGCGGTGCTGTACTTTGGGTTTCTTTATCGGTTTGAGTGGCATTGAGTGATAGCTTGCCGCACCATGTGCCGTAGCCATCCTTTACTTTATCGAGGGTAAACGAAAACTGATTTCCAAATTCAAAATCTTCTAAGAATTGAAATTTAGTTGCTGGCTTATAGGTAAACTTAGGTTTGTAAACAATTTTATCTAACCGTTTTACATTTGTAAAAGTTACCGTATCGGGCGAATAGAAAGGATACACAATGCGTGCCTGCGTAAACCCATTTGCCTTTATACCTGCTTGGAACAACATGCGCACATTGCCCTCTTCTAAAACCGGCATTTCTATGGGAAATTGGTTCCCTCCCAATGAACTATTGTTGGCCTCTATCCACACATCTACAATGCCGTGTGTATTGGCTCCCTGCGAAGGCTGCGTGGTCAACTCTACTTCATTTATACGCAAATAAAACGGATAACCGTCATTCGGCATTTTTTTGCACTGAGTAAAACTTAGCAGCACAAGTACCCCAATCCAATAATACTTTCTCATTTTAAAAAGCGCAAAGAAAACGGTTTTGGTGAATGCTTATTGCAGAAATTTTCCGCAACGGTTTATTTTCTTTCTTTTCCTTTCCTATCTTCACTTTATGTTTAGGGGCTTTTTAGCCGTTTGTAATTTATTGATAGTTGGAGCATTACTGCTTTCGGCCTATTCTGCCTATATAAACCCCAATAGCATTTGGCAATTTTCGTTTGCCGGTTTACTGTTTCCACCTTTAGCATTGCTGAATATGCTCTTTGTATGCTGGTGGATTTTTCGCAAGCCTTGGTTTTCTTTATTGTCTATTACCGCATTGCTACTTTGCCACCAACAGCTTAAAGTAACTTTTGCAGCTAATTTCCCAAACAAAGAGGAGGCAGAGCATACTATAAAAGTAATGAGTTGGAACGTAAAAAATTTCGACCTCTACAACTGGACCGGCAATGTAAAAACCAGAAAAGAAATGTTGGATTTAATTCGGCAAGAAGCACCGCAAGTACTTTGCTTACAGGAGTTTTACTCCGACCAAGGCGTAATTATGAACAACGTTCGGTATTTAAGAGATACACTGGGCTATACTTATTTTCATTTTGAACCTACCATAGAGTTAGATAGAATTCACTGCAATAAGCCTATTCACCAGCAATGGGGCGAAGCTACTTTTTCAAAATTTCCCATTGTAAAAGCCAACCGTGTAGATTTTAAAAACTCGAGAAGCAACGATTGTATTTACACCGATTTAAAAATAGGAAGCGATACGCTACGCGTGTATAACATGCACTTACAATCTATTCACTTAGATGAAAAAGATTACAATGCCATACAAAAAATGGAAGCCAGCCAAGTTCCCGATTGGATTCCGCTAAAACGCATTGCAAGAAAAATGAAGTTTAGCTACTGCACCCGTGCATCGCAAGCAGAACAAGTAGCCAAAGTAATTAGAAAGTATAAGGGAAAACAAGTGGTGTGTGGCGATTTAAATGATGTTCCCGTAAGCTACACATACAATACTATTGTTGGCTCTAAGAATTTGCAAGATGCTTTTGTGGCAAAAGGTTGGGGCATTGGCCGCACCTTTGTGAGTTTATATTCCTACTTTAGAATAGATTATATATTGGCAAGTTCCAACCTGCAAATACAGCAGTATCATTCATCGGCACGGCAGTTAAGCGACCATTTCCCGGCTATAGCTTCCTTTAGTTTGGAATAGCTACTGTGCAATAACTATTGGTTTTACCTGCTGCACGGCTCCATTTTGGAAGCGCACATAATACATTCCTGCAGCGTAGCCCTCATTTTCAAAATCCACTTGGTAAGTTCCTGCCATCATTTCTGTATCTATCAGCGTTTTAATTTGCTGCCCAAACGGATTAAATATTTCTACCAGAGTATGTTGGCCTGCAGTAGTAAACTCAATGGTGGTGCGTGTAGTAAATGGATTGGGGTATGCGCTTATTAAGTTCAACCCTGCAGTTTTATTTAACTCCCGAATGCCTACTGCCGCACAATCGCTGTTGTGTACCAATGGCAACGCCTGAAAGTTCTGCAATAAAATTGTATTGTCTATATCTTGTTTTGAAACACACAACCAATCTTGAAGTATAGATGCGTAAACCGAACGAAAATCGTATTGCATCGGCAAGTTATCGTTTACAGTTGCAGTAGGCGATACCAACGGGTTATTGCCCAACACACCCGAAATAACCTGATTACCAAAAAGCAATAATGGAGCTGCAGCTCCGTGATCGGTACCTGAACTAAAGTTGGAAATTATTCTTCGTCCAAATTCCGAATAGGTCATACTCACCACGCGATCGCCCAAACCCATTTGCTGCAAATCGTCATGAAATGCCTTTACAGCATCGGAAAGCGTTTGCAATAAAGTAGCATGAGTTCCTTGTGTGGTATCGGTTTCTACTTGTGCTGCGTGCGTATCGAAACCATTTAAACTTACCCAATACACTTTAGTTTTCAACCCTCCGGAAATAAGCTTTGCTACTATCTTAAGCTGCTTCGCCAAATCTGTATTAGGATATGAAATTTGTGTTCCGGGAGCATCGTAAGCGCTTTTTACCGCAGTTCCGAAACCATTGGTATTTTCTTTTACCAAACGAATATATTCCAACTCCTTTTTGTATGGTTTTTGCACAGCATAAGGATCTTGTACATTACCCAAAAAAGTATAGCTCTGTATATTGTTGTTTTGATCTAACAGTAAAGAATAAGCCATATTCATTACCGGCCCCATAAAAACAGGGTTAGAAACACCACCTATTTGAATGGCTAGTGGATCGGGCATAACACTGTTGGGATAATCTGCCGGAAAATTGGGGTACTCAAAATTAAGATAGCGCCCCATCCATCCGGTAGTTAAGTAATCATCGGAATTAGAGGCCGAAGTCCAAATATCGGTAGATCTAAAGTGCGAAAAATTAGGATTGGGATAACCAACAGACTGCACAATACGTACCTTACCATTATTGTACATTTGCTGTATGCCCGACATAGCCGGATGCAAACCTACCGTTGTAGTGCCATTTAAAGGCAATACTTTGTTTTGCTCTATCATTACGTTAGAGCGTACGGCAGCAATACCGCTGTATTGATCTATTGGAATTACAGTATTTAAACCATCGTTGCCACCGTTCAGTTCAATCAATACCAACACATGATCGTTGTTTCCTCTTGCACCTGTTAATGCTTCTAGTTCAGGTGCACTGCCAAATGCTTTTACACTTACACCGTTTAGCAATACAGGAACTGTTACTGCGGGCACTGCTGTGCGTATAAATTCTCTCCTTTTCATTTGTATATTTTTTTATTGTTTCTGCAAATGGCGTAGGTGCATGCTGCACTCCAATACCATTTACTGTACAATTTTTTCTAGTTGAATTAGCTTAACTGAAATTCTTCTAAACTGGTTACGTATTTTATTACCGACTGCAACTTATCGGTAACTGCTTTTTTCTTGGCATTATTGGTTGGGTTGTTTTTGTAATCGAGCCAAATCTGGGTCCAATAGTAACTGCTAGTTTGCCCTGCCAACATTATGGTTCTTAGTACTCCTTTATTGGTTGCCGAAAGTGGATGTGTAAGTAAATGTGCATTTAGTTGGTCTATCACCATATCTACATCATCGGCATTTGGATATTGATCGAGCCAGCGAGCAGTGTCTATTGCCAATACTTTTCCATTCTTTTTTAAACCAATATAAATAAGTAAATCGGTCATTTGATTGCGCAGCGGAAGTGTAACCGTGCTAATCCAAAGTTCATGAAAGTTGGGTTCTTGATGATAGGCGGGCCAACCCGCAACGTTTGGTGTGGCAAATATCAACTGCTGCAAACCACCTCCACCCAAAATGGCAATTTGCAACCACATAAAATATTGTGCTTCTAAATCGGTAGCATCCGGAAATACCACATCGGTTTCGCGGGCTACACCAACCATTAAATCTAATGGCGGTTTAATTACTGCGCCAACATTGTAATCATCAAAAAAATGTTCGCTATTAAACAGCAAGCGCAATGGTGCTTGTATGTCGTATCCCGAATTGCGAAACGCATCTGCCATAGGCACAATCACATTGGTTTCAACTGCAGCATCAATTTCGTAATACGTGAAGAAACGGTATAGCTTTCGGCATATATACAGTGCTACATCCGGCACTGCAAAAATCATATTCAGCAGGTCGTCTAATTCTTGCTCTCCTGCATTACCACTTTTACCTGCAATGGTTGCATAGTTAAATAAACCCGAAAAAACTTTTGTGGTAGTATCGTGCTTACTTGGGTCGAATACATAAGAAACGTTATTGGTGAGAATACGATACCCCGTAAGTACGCGTGCAGCTTCGCGCACATCGTCTTCGCTATACTTTTGCCCTCCATCTTTACCTATGGTAAACAATTCCATTAACTCGCGTCCGTAGTTTTCATCGGGCTTTGCTTTGGTATTTTTTTCACCATTTAAAAAACGCAGCATGGCAGGATCTACGGTAATTGCCTTTACCAGCGATTTGAAATTGCCTAAGCAATATTGCCGTATGGTTGAAACATGTTTATAGCCAAAGCGGGCATCAACATATACTTGTAAGTTGGTGCCAAAGTGGTTGAGCCAAAACAGCACCATTTTTTCTTCGAGGCTTTTGCTTTGGTTTACCATATTTCCAACCTCCCATGCCACTAATGAAAATGCACGGTTAGTATTTACATTGGGATCGAAAGGTGCACTTACCCAAGTTTGCCCCAATGCAGCACCAGAGTCGGTTCCATAATAATTAAGCGGTGGTGCAGGAGCAGTACCTGTGGTTAGCAATTCATCTACCGTTTGTGCGAGTGTTTTATTTGTAAAATAGGTAATATCGCTATATGCTGCACCAAACATGGTTCTTCGCAAAAGGTGTGTAACCTCTTTACTGGTCCATTGCCCATTATAAGGAGCTACACCTGTTGAACTGCCACGAGGTGCTGCGGGTATTTGCGGGAGCTTTTCTTCCGGTAAAAATCCTGTAAGAAATTTTCTACGATTCATGCTTTAACATTTTTTCCAAGAAATGAAGATATATATTGATTCCCAATATCTACACTTCTATCATCTATAATATTTTCTTTAATTCTTGAAGCAGGAAAAGTTTACCTAAAAATTTTTTCTTCGCAGCCATGTTGCGCCAGGCTATCATATCTATTATTGATTTTTTCTATCTGCCTTTTTCAAAGATTTTCGATAAGCAAACTTTTCGTTATGCAGCTTGTGGCGGAGGCAATACTTTATTGGATATTTTCCTGTATTATATTAGCTATAATTTTATTCTACATAAAGAAATTGTTTATACTCCGCTTATTGCCATTAGTCCTCACATTGCAGCTTTTATGCTGGCTTTTTTTATTACATTTCCTATTGGTTTTTTCTTGATGCGCACAGTGGTGTTTACTGAATCTAACTTGAGAGGCAGGGTGCAGTTGGTGCGCTATTTTTCAGTAGTAATGGTAAGTCTCTTACTGAATTATGTTTTTATTAAGTTGCTGGTGGAGCATTTCCATTTTTACCCCACTATTGCCAAAATTATTACAACTGGTATTGTAATTGTGTTTAGCTACTTTTCGCAAAGAAAGTTTTCGTTTAGCACAAAAAAATAAGCTGTTTTATCGGGTGCAAACCTTTTAAAACAGCTCATTTCAATAGTTTAAAGTGCAGCTGCTAAGCAATATCGCCTACCATTTGCTCTGGTTTTACCCATTCATCGAATTGCTCCGAAGTAAGATAACCCAATGCTATGGCAGTTTCTTTTAGCGTAGCGCCCTTTTTGTGTGCTGTTTGTGCAATTTCGGCAGCTTTGTAATATCCAATTTTGGTATTGAGTGGTGTTACCAACATCAGCGAATTGTGTAAATTCTTTGCAATGTTATCGTACAAAGGCAAAATACCTATGGCACATTTATCGTTGAAAGAAACGCAACCCTCTCCTATTAGTTTGCTGCTATGCAAGAAGTTGTAAATCATTACCGGTTTAAAAACATTCAACTCGAAATGTCCGGTAGCACCTCCAATATTAATGGCCACATCGTTGCCCATTACTTGTGCAGCAATCATGGTAAGTGCTTCGCACTGGGTAGGGTTTACTTTACCCGGCATAATGGATGAACCCGGCTCATTATCGGGGATAAAAATTTCGCCAATACCGCAGCGAGGACCCGAAGACAACATGCGTACATCGTTTGCAATTTTCATTAAGCTAACGGCTACAGTTTTTAATGCGCCATGGCTTTCTACTACAGCATCGTGCGCTGCCAATGCTTCAAACTTATTTTCGGCAGTTACAAATGGAAGCCCTGTAAGTGCAGCAATATGCTTGGCTACATTTTCGGCATAGCCTTTAAAGGTATTTATTCCGGTTCCTACGGCTGTGCCGCCCAATGCCAACTCGCTTAAATGCGGAAGTGTATTTTCTATTGCCTTAATTCCATGATTCAGCTGGCTAACATATCCCGATATTTCTTGCCCGAGTGTAACCGGAGTGGCATCCATAAAATGTGTTCTTCCTATTTTCACTATCGGCATAAATTCTTTGCTCTTTTGAGCTAAGGTATCGCGCAGTGCTTTAATGCCCGGCAGTGTAACTTCGTTCAGTATTTTATAGGCAGCAATGTGCATGGCGGTAGGGAAAGTATCGTTACTGCTTTGCGATTTGTTTACATCATCATTAGGATGTACTAGCTTTTTTTCATCGGTAAGTGAACCGCCCAGCAATACGTGCGCACGGTAAGCAATTACTTCGTTTACATTCATATTGCTTTGGGTGCCGCTTCCTGTTTGCCAAACCACCAATGGAAACTGATCGTTTAACTTACCTTCCAAGATTTCATCGCATACTTTTCCGATAATATCGGCTTTTTCTTTTGGCAATACACCTGCTTCGGCATTGGTAATGGCAGCTGCTTTCTTCAAATAGGCAAATGCGCGAATAATTTCTATCGGCATTTTGTTGGTATCTTGAGCTATTTTAAAGTTCTCGATACTGCGTTGGGTTTGAGCGCCCCAATAAACATGAGCAGGAACTTTTACCTCGCCCATAGTGTCTTTTTCTATTCTATATTCCATTGGCTTGTTTTTAAAAGTAGGGCGAAAATATAAGTTTAGCTTAAGTAGCGTGCTGAGATTTATGAAAAAAAACAAAAAAATGATTACTCTCATTATTATGATAAACATGCAGTACACACAAAAGAAAAGGCTGCCCTTATGAGACAGCCTTTATACGATTAAATATGTAGCTATTTTAGTCTTCGCTACCAAAACTTGGAGCTTCATCGCCATGCGATGGACCGGCAAGTGTTGGATTGGTTTCTTCCGGTTTTCTATTCATTTTGGCTTCTACGCTTAATGTAGCGTGCGGCACTAAGCGCAAGCGCTCTTTAGGAATCAATTTTCCGGTTACGCGGCAAATTCCATAAGTTTTATTTTCTACGCGCACCAATGCTGCTTCCAAATTTTTAATATACTGGTGCTGGCGCGAAATTTGGTTCATAAGATACTCCATTTCGGTAGTATCAGAACCTTCTTCCATATTCCAACTTTTGTTTCCTGCAAGGCTATCGTTGTGGTTATCCAACGACTCCTTTAAGGATTTCAATTCTTCTCTTGCTTGTTCTAATTTCTTTTCGATGAGTTCTCTGAATACTTTCAAATCATCATCACTGTAACGTAAATTCGTGTTCTCGTTCACTGCTGATTTTTTTGGTTGGTTTGTTTTTAATACTGTTGAAGTTGCTGGCTTTGCCACGGGCGCCTGCACTTTCTTTACGGCAGGAGCTGCAACTTGTTTCACCGGAGGTGCTACTACTTTTTTAGGTGTGGCAGCCTTGGCTGACTTCGCCACAGGTTTTGCAATTGCCTTTACAACTTTTTTAGGGGCAGCCTTGGGAGGTGTTACTTTTGCCTTTGCCACCACTTTTTTGGGTGCCGGTTTAGTAACTTTCTTTGCCACGGGTTTTACCACTTTCTTAGGCGTTGCCACTTTCTTTGCCACAGGCTTTACAACTTTTTTAGGCGCTGCCACTTTCTTTGCTATAGGTTTAGCAACTTTTTCTACTGGCTTTGCTGCCTTTTTTACTGCGGGTTTCACCACCTTTTTAGGAGCAACTTTTACTACCTTTTTAGAAGCAGGTACAGCAGCTTTTTTAGCTACCGGCTTTGCTGCCTTTTTAGTAGGAAGTGCCTTCTTTGCAGGCTTTACCGTTGCTTTTTTAACTATCGGTTTTGAAACCTTTTTTGGTGTGCTTTTGGTTTTACTCGCAGCTTTTTTTGTTGTTTTTTCTTTGCCCATGTCGAAAAATTTGGCTGCAAGATTACGCAAATTCTTAATTACCAATACTACTGCCATAAAAAAACATTTAGGGCGCGAATATAACTTTTAAGAAAACAAAAGGCGTTTTATTGTAAACACAACAAAACGCCTCGCTTTTAATACCTATACTTTTATGCTTCGCTTTCTGCTTTCTTCTTAGGCGTTTTAGTGCTAATGGTTAATCCTGTTGCTTCAGAATTTATATCTACAATAAATGTATCGCCTGCTTTGGCAGCTGCTTTTAAAATTTCTTCGGCAAGCGGGTCTTCCAAATACTTTTGAATGGCGCGATGCAAAGGGCGCGCTCCATAAGCCGGATCGTAACCTTTTTCTGATAAAAAGTCTTTAGCGGCATCGGTTAATTTAATTTCAAAACCTAAGTCTTTCAGGCGTTTTACCACATCTTTTAATGCAATATCAATTATTTTGTGGATGCTGTCTTTTTCAAGACTATTGAAGATTACAACATCATCTATTCTATTCAAAAACTCCGGTGAGAATGTGCGCTTCAATGCTTTTGAAATTACATTTTTAGCCATATCGTCACTTTGTTCTGTTTTGGCCTTGGTTGCAAAACCCACTCCGGTGCCAAATTCTTTTAAATCGCGGGCACCGATATTAGAAGTCATAATGATGAGCGTGTTCTTAAAATCTACTTTTCTGCCGAGCGAATCGGTAAGAATTCCATCATCGAATACTTGCAACAATAGGTTGAATACATCGGGATGTGCTTTTTCAATTTCATCTAAAAGTACTACGGAATATGGCTTTCTGCGTACTCGCTCTGTTAATTGCCCGCCTTCTTCGTAACCTACATATCCCGGAGGCGCACCAATAAGTCTGCTGATACTAAATTTTTCCATGTATTCACTCATATCTATTCTTATGAGCGATTCTTCGCTATCGAACATGTAGCGTGCAATGGCTTTTGCCAACTCTGTTTTCCCCACGCCTGTTGGTCCTAAGAAAATAAAAGTTCCGATTGGTTTCTTGGGATCTTTAAGCCCAACTCGGTTACGCTGTATGGCTTTGGTAACTTTCAGCAAGGCTTCGTCTTGCCCAATTACCGAGCCTTTTAGGTCTTGCGACATATTCAAGAGCTTATTGCTTTCGCTTTGGGCAACTTTGCTTACCGGAATACCGGTCATCATGGCCACCACTTCGGCAATATCTTCTTCGCTTACCGGATAGCGCTTAGATTTAGACTCCTCATCCCACTGGGTTTTGGCGCGTTCTAATTCTTCCAATAAGCGCTTTTCGGTATCGCGTAAACGGGCTGCTTCTTCGTATTTTTGGCTCTTTACAACTTGGTTCTTTTCGTTCTTAATATCTTCTACTTGTTTTTCTAACTCAAGTATGTTTTTAGGAACGTGTATGTTTTTAAGGTGTACTCTTGCTCCTACTTCATCCATTACGTCTATGGCTTTATCCGGCAAGAAGCGATCGGTAATGTAGCGTGTGCTTAATTTCACACATGCATCTACGGCTTCTTTGGAGTACGATACGTTGTGGTATTCTTCGTACTTAGGCTTAATGTTGGTGAGTATTTGCACGGCTTCTTCTGGCGAAGGTGGGTCTATCATTACACGTTGAAAGCGCCTGTCTAAGGCTCCGTCTTTCTCTATATATTGGCGGTATTCATCTAATGTAGAAGCCCCTATGCATTGCAATTCTCCGCGTGCTAAAGCGGGTTTAAAGATATTGGAAGCATCTAATGAGCCGGTGGCTCCGCCTGCACCCACAATGGTGTGTATTTCATCTATAAAAAGAATTACATCGCGGTTTTTTTCCAGTTCGTTCATGATTGCTTTCATGCGCTCTTCGAACTGCCCTCTGTATTTAGTACCTGCAACCAATGCTGCCAAATCTAGCATTACAATTCTTTTTCCGAAAAGAACTCTGCTCACTTTCTTTTGAATGATGCGCAATGCCAAACCTTCTACTACTGCGGTTTTTCCTACTCCGGGTTCGCCAATTAGTATTGGGTTGTTTTTCTTTCTGCGCGAAAGTATTTGCGACACGCGCTCTATTTCATTTTCGCGTCCTACAATTGGGTCTAAGTTGCCTTCTTCTGCCAAGTGGGTAACATCGCGCCCAAAGTTATCTAATACCGGAGTTTTGGATTTGGTGCTACCCGGTTTTTTGCCAGCCGGAGGCTGATTGTATCCTCTGCTGCGTTCCTCGTCAAACTCTTCATCTGAAGGTTCGTTGGGCGTTTCCATTTTAGGTAATGAAATCTCGTAATCGGAAATATTTGAAAGCATGGTTTCTACCTCTGCTTTAAATGCTGTGTAATCTACATAGTATTCCAATAGGATATTAGAAACTATATTGTCTTTATTTTTAAGAATAGAGAGCAGCAAATGTTCCGTGCTAATAACATCACTTTTCATCAACTTAGCTTCCAACACTGTAATTTTCAGTATTCTTTCGGCTTGCTTGGTAAGTGGCACCGATGTGGGATTAAACACGCCTTTGGCTGTTTTATCTTTTATGGAAGTTTCGAGCCTGTTGCGCAGTTTAATAGGATCTACATTTAGTGTGCGCAGTGCTTTTATGGCCACACCTTCTCCATCGCGAATTAACCCCAACATTAAATGCTCTATTCCAATAAAATCGTGGTTCAAGCGTAAGGCTTCCTCGCGGCTATAGCCTATTACTTCTTTTACCTTTGGTGAAAATTTTGCTTCCATTTCTTTCCTTGTTTTCAATAATGAATTAAATACTACCTGCTGCTGTGGCAACTGCAATAATATTCAAGACGAATAAACCTCAACTATCGTTTACGAATGAATTTATTTTTCTATTACCGCGCAAATAAGCACAGAGCTTTTTCAAAAAACTAAATAACATTCTTCTTTTAACAGCATTTTTTTTCGTACAGTTTTTGGCAACTTGGCAAATGGCGGTTATACTTGTACCTGATAAAACGAAAATAGAACTGTAATCAAACTCAAATTATTCACCAATGAAGCTAACCTTAGATAAAAAAGAAAGATTGTGCCATGTGCGCTTACACGAAGAGAAGCTACTGAGTACACTTGCTCCTCAGCTAAAAAGCGAATTGGTGTATTTGAATACCGAAGGTTACCGCAATATTATTTTAGATTTAAGTGAAGTTCAATTTATTGATTCTTCCGGCTTAAGCTCGCTCTTGGTTGGCAATAGGCTTTGTAAGGAATCGAATGGCACATTTGTGCTAACAGGATTAAGCCCGCAGGTGGCTAAACTCATAAAAATTTCGCAGTTAGAACCTATCTTAAATATTGTACCTACCGTGAGTGAATCGGTAGATTATGTAATGATGGAAGAACTCGACCGCGATTTGAGAAACTAATCCTTTATTACCTAACTATAAATTGTTTAGTGCAGTTTGAAATTACCATTTTAGGCAGTAACGGTGCTATTCCGGCTTACAACAGACATCCTTCTGCGCAGGTTTTAAACTTTCATGGCAGTTTATTTTTGCTAGACTGCGGAGAAGGAACACAACTGCAAATGAACCGCTACAATATTAAACGCGGGAAAATGGATCACATTCTTATTTCGCACCTGCATGGCGATCACTACTTTGGCCTAATTGGTTTAATTACCTCTTTTAATTTAAACTATCGTACCACACCTTTACATATTTACGGTCCACACGGCTTGCGCGAAATTATTGAAACCCACTTGCATTGGAGTAATACGCAACTACGCTATGAAATTAAATTCTATCCACTTTCGGCTGAGCAATCTTGTACCATTTACGAAGACGACCAGTTAGAAATAGAAACCATTATTTTAAAACACCGCCTGCCCACCACCGGATTTCTTTTTAAAGAAAAAAAGGCACAACTGAATATCCGAAAAGAAAAAATCCAAGAATACAATATAGGACTAGATGATATTGTAAGAATAAAAGCGGGCGAAGATTTAATACTACCCAACGGAACAGTAGTGCCCAACACCGCACTTACGCACTCACAAAAATTGCCGCGTAGTTTTGCCTACTGTGCAGATACTATTTACAACGAGGATATTTTACCGCAAATTACAGGTGTAGATTTGCTGTATCACGAAGCTACCTTTACCCACGAACACGCAGCACGCGCTGCCGAAACCATGCACACCACCGCTCAACAAGCAGGCACTATTGCAGCAAAAGCCAATGTGAAGCAATTGATGATTGGACATTTTTCTGCACGATACGAAGACCTTACCGTTTTGTTAAGTGAAGCTAAAACAGTGTTTGAAAACAGCTTTTTAGCCATAGAAGGTGAAACTTTTCAAGTAGGTTTACAGCATTGATATTTTACCATGATAACTCATAACTTAAAAATTAAGAACACAGTACTCTTTGTTCTTGCAATATGTTTGTTTCAAACCTTTTTTGCGCAACAAACAATTGATTCCAAGCCATTTGAGGCGGCATTAGTACCAAAAGATGCGTACGTTTTTTATGTAATTGGCGATTGGGGCAGGCAAGGAAAATATTTCCAAAAAGATGTGGCTGCCGCCATGGATAAATGTGCAGGAAAAGTGAAACCTAGTTTTATTGCATCAACGGGAGACAACTTCTACACCTTTGGCATTAAAAACACCAACGATAAACTCTGGAAAAAATCCTTTGAAGACATTTACACTGGCAACAACATAAAAGACGTAGATTGGTATGTAGTACTCGGCAATCACGACCACTACGGAAACGAACAGGCCCAAATTGACTATTCAAAGAAAAATAACCGATGGAAAATGCCTGCCGAATATTTTGCTTACTCCACTCCTATTGGCAATTCCCAAAAGGCAGATTTTCTTTTTATCAATACCGAGCCATTGGCAAACAACTGTACAGGCTCTGCCGCCCAAAAGCAATGGAAATGGATTGATAGCTCCCTAAGCCATTCTACCGCACAGTGGAAATTTGTGTTTGGGCATCATCCAGTTTACTCTTCTAATCCATCGCATGGCGATACCAAAACGCTTATTCACCATCTTAAACCAATGCTGGAAAAACACCATGTTCCTGCATATTTCTGCGGGCACGACCACGATTTGCAACACCAACAACCGGCTGGCAGTTCAGTTGATTACTTTGTATCGGGAGCAGGCTCTAAACTACGCCCCACCGGAAAATACGAACACACAAAATTTGCCGAAAGCAAAGCTGGATTTGCAGTAGTTGCCCTTAGCGGCAACAAAATGATGGTTTGGTTTGTAGATAAAGATGCCAACGTACTATACAGCTACGAAAAGTAACCGTTTTTCGCTTACGCTACACCAACCACTTTACCATAATGTTTATCAACTTTTTGTGAAAGTCTTTATATGGCGGATATAGCAACTGCATAGTGGAACCGCTATGTAATTGCTTTACCACGGCACGCTCGTTGCTAAATTCTTTAAAACCGTAATGCCCCATACTTTTTCCAATACCGCTATTGTTTACACCACCAAAAGGCAAATTGGGTTGCGATACATGAACTATGTTATCGTTTATTACAGTTCCGCCAGCCGTAGTGTTGTTTAGTATGTAATCTTGGTTTTTATGCTTTTCGCTGAAGATATACAAGGCCAGTGGTTTTTCGCGCGAGTTTACAAAAGCAAGCGCTTCGTCAATATTAGCGTATTTAAGAACTGGTAGCAGCGGGCCAAAAATTTCTTCTTGCATAATTTGTGCATTTACCGACACATTGGAAAGCACTGTGGGCGCCACATAGTTTTCTTCTTCCACCACTTTGCCGCCTGCTTCTATTTTAGCACCTTGCGCTACGGCATCATCTAATAAATTCTTAACTCTGTGATAATGCTTTCTATTTACAATACGGCATAAATCGGCAGATTGCTGTGGCTCGCTACCATAGTTTAACTGAATGCGTTCGCGCATTTTTTGCAAGAATTCATCGTGCTTGCTCTCGTGTACCAAAATATAATCCGGAGCAATACATGTTTGCCCTTCGTTAAGAAATTTGCCCCATGCCAATTTCATGGCAGCAGCTTTCACATTGGCAGTTTCATCAATAATTACGGGAGATTTGCCGCCCAATTCTAAGGTAACAGAGGTAAGGTTTTCGGCAGCGGCTCGCATAATATGTTTACCTACAGCCGGGCTTCCTGTAAAGTGTATATGATCAAACCTCAACTTTAGCAATTCCGATGATACTGAATAATCGCCTTGCACCACAGCCACCTCATTTTCGCTAAACACCTGTGCCATTAAACTTTTTAAATAGGCAGAAGTGTGCGGAGTAAACTCACTTGGCTTTAAAATAATGGTATTGCCTGCTGCAATTGCAGAAACAATAGCTACCAACGGCAATTGAAAAGGATAATTCCACGGTGTAAGAATAAGCGTATTGCCTTTGGGCTCAAATACTACTTTTGAAGATGTACCTAAAAATATCACAGGCGTATCTACTGCCTTTGGCTCCATCCATTCTCCAATATTTCTAATGGCATGATTAATTTGAATAACTACCGGAGCCACCTCCGAGTAACCTACTTCTACAGCAGGTTTGCGGAAATCGGCATAAATTGCCTGCTCTATTTTTTCGCGCTCAGCCAAGATAATATCCCTTAACTTTTTCAGCTTTTGTATTCTTATTTTGGCGGTAGTATTGCGCACATTCCATTTATTCTTGAATTGTGCATCAAACAGTTTCAAAATTTCTTCGAGTTTAGTATTGCTGCTAATAGGCACTGTTTGAGTGAGTGTTGCGGTTGCTGTACTCATGTTGCTTTATTTTTTTTCAAGAATATAAATGTATAATTTTTTGCCGATAAAAGTCTAAATCCACACACATTTACAATCCTTAACTTGTACATTATGGCTTCTTGTTACTTTCGCCTGCAATGGAATTATTAAAAATTGGAATTATATGCTATCCCACTTATGGCGGCAGCGGAGTGGTGGCAACAGAACTTGGCAAGGCGCTGGCAAAAAAAGGGCATCAGGTGCATTTTATTACATACCAAGAACCGGTGCGCTTAGATAGTTTTCACGAAAACATTTTTTACCACGAAGTAAGCTCGTTGGATTATCCTTTATTTCAATACACGCCTTACGAAAGTGCATTGGCAAGTAAAATTGTGGATGTAGTAAAGTTTGAAAAACTCGATTTGCTACATGTACACTATGCCATACCGCACGCATCTTCGGCACTCATGGCAAAGCAAATTTTGGCAGAGCAAAAAATTCACATTCCGTTTATTACCACACTGCACGGTACCGATATTACATTGGTGGGGCGCGATCCCGGTTATCTTCCCGTGGTTGCATATTCCATTAACCATTCCGATGGCATTACTTCCGTTTCCGACTTCCTAAGAGCAGATACACAACGGCATTTCAATATCAATAAGCACATAGAAGTTATTCCGAATTTCATAGACTTTGCTCGTTTCAAAAAAACCAACAAAGAGCACTTCAAAAAAGCAATTGCTACCCAAGGCGAAAAAATACTAATGCACGTTTCCAACTTTAGAAAAGTAAAACGGGTAGAAGATGTGGTAAAAATGTTTTGTAAAGTGCAACAAAAAGTACCAAGCAAACTACTGCTGGTAGGCGATGGCCCGGAACGTATGAATATTGAAATGCTATGCAGGCAATACAGTATATGCGAGCAAGTTAGGTTTCTTGGAAAACAAGATGCCGTAGAAGATTTATTGGCAATAGCCGATCTGTTTGTATTACCATCCGAAACCGAAAGCTTCGGCTTGGCAGCATTAGAAGCAATGGCTTGCGAAGTCCCTGTTATTTCATCCAATGCTGGCGGCCTGCCCGAAATACAAATTCAAGGAAAAACAGGCTTTATGAGCAATGTGGGCGATGTGGATGATATGGCCAAAAATGCCATTGCTATTTTAGAAAACAACGAAACCCTCGCCACATTTAAAGCAAATGCATTTAAACAAGCTCAGCAATTCAACATAGACAATATTCTCCCGCAATATGAAAATTATTATGAATTGGTGTTTAAAACTGCCAATCCTGAATACAGCATTTAATTGTTTGTTTGCAGCATCATGACTCATGGAATAGTAAATGTTTCGGCATTGCCCTTACGAAAAGAACCTTCGCACCGAAGCGAAATGGTAAGCCAACTTCTATTTGGCGAAACCTATGAAGTAAAAGAAAAAAAAGCTAAAGAGTGGCTGCGAATTGTATGTAACTACGATGGCTACGAAGGTTGGTTAAATGAATCTTCCTTTCATTCAATTAACGAAAAAGAATACCAGCAACAACAAGCAGCATCTAAAGCAGTTTCGCTAGATATTGTAAGCGCTGCCATGAGCGACACCAACAATATACCCATACTCTGTGGCAGCACATTGCCGCTTTACGATGGTATAAGTTTTAAACTGCATAAAGAGAAGTTTATTTTTAATGGAGCAGCTATGCAGCAAGAACAACCCAACGCCTCTATGGTAGAAAAAATTGCACTCAAATATTTGAACGCTCCATACCTTTGGGGCGGCCGCTCCCCATTTGGCATAGACTGCTCAGGCTTTACACAAGTAGTATTCAAGTGCTTATTTACCGCTCTAAAACGCGATGCTTACCAGCAGGCAGAGCAAGGTATAGTTGTGAATTTTATTGAAGAAGCGCTGCCGGGAGACCTTGCCTTTTTTGCCAACGAAGAAGAAAACATTACACACGTAGGCATAGTACTCAAAGACCGCCAAATAATACACGCCAGTGGCAAAGTGCGTATAGATAAACTAGACCATTTTGGAATTTTCAACGTAGATAAAAAGAAGTATTCGCACCGATTAAAAATTTTAAAACGATTGTTGTAATCAATAAAAAATATCTCCCAAATCTAACACACTATGTATGCTATAAGCACACAAAAAATTCCTTCCTCAAAAAAAAATTATTCATTCGCGCTTCAAAACCATAAGCCAACAATTTGTTTTCTTAGTTTTTGAATTTATTTATTTCCACTAAACAAAAAGCTGATGTCTGAAAAAAATTTAATCATTGTGGAGTCGCCCAGCAAGGCAAAAACAATCAATAAATACCTTGGCGATAACTATGTGGTTACCTCCAGCTACGGACACATACGCGACCTCCCCGATAAAGGAGTAGCTATTGATATAGACAATGGTTACCTACCGCAATACGAGGTAAGCGAAGACAAAAAAAAGCTAGTAGCAGAACTCAAGAAATTAGCTAAAGATGCAGCCGAAATTTACCTGGCAACGGATGAAGACCGCGAAGGAGAAGCCATTTCTTGGCACCTCTGCCACGTATTAAATTTAGACCCTAAAAAAGCAAAACGCATTACCTACACAGAGGTTACAGAAAAAGCAATTAAGAATGCAATAAACAATCCGCGCAAACTTAATTTAGACTTGGTAAATGCACAGCAAGCACGCAGGGTTTTAGATCGCTTAGTTGGGTACGAACTTTCGCCCGTACTTTGGAAAAAAGTAAAACCATCTCTTTCTGCAGGCCGCGTGCAATCTGTAGCCGTACGCTTAATTGTGGAGCGCGAACGCGATGTAAAAAACTTCACCGCAGTTTCTTCCTTTAAAGTTACTGCTAACTTTTTTGTAAGCGATGCCAATGGCAAAAAAACAACCTTAAAGGCCGAAAGCAACACAAAATTCAACCAAGAAAAAGATGCGCAGCAATATTTAAACGAACTTAGAAACGCACTTTTTTCGGTTCAAAATATTGAAAAGAAACCTGCAAAACGCTCACCTTCTGCCCCCTTCACCACTTCTACCTTACAGCAAGAAGCATCGCGCAAATTAGGTTTTTCGGTGTTGCGCACCATGCGCCTGGCACAAAATCTTTACGAAGCCGGACACATTACCTATATGCGTACCGACTCTACCAGCTTATCCGATGTGGCATTGGCCGACATTGCTACCGAGATAAAAAATCGTTACGGAGCACCTTTCCATAAACGTAAACAATACGTTACCAAAAACGAGAGTGCACAAGAAGCGCACGAAGCCATCCGCCCATCGAACGTAAGCAATATGGAAGTAGATGCCGAGCGCGATGAGCAACGCTTATACGAGCTTATTTGGAAACGAACCGTAGCCTCGCAAATGAGCGATGCTGAGCTGGAACGCACCATTATTTCTATTCAAAACAATAGCAACAAAGACATACTGAATGCCACAGGCGAAGTAGTAGTATTTGAAGGTTTCTTAAAAGTGTATGCCGAAGGAAACGATGAAGAACCAGATGCCGACAGCGATGAAGCCACTCTCCTGCCTCCCGTAAAAGTTGGGCAAGAGCTATTGCTCAAAGAAATGAATGCCACCGAGCGATTCACCAAACCACTACCGCGCTATACCGAAGCCAGCTTAGTAAAAAAATTAGAAGAATTGGGCATTGGTCGTCCATCTACTTATGCACCAACCATTTCTACCATTCAGCAAAGAAGTTATGTAGTTAAAGAAAGTAGAGAAGGCACCGAAAGAAAGTACCGCATTCTTACTTTAAAGAACAGCGAAGTTTCGGCAGAAACCAAAACAGAAATTACCGGAGCCGAAAAAATGAAACTGTTTCCAACAGACATTGGCTCCTTAGTAACCGATTTCTTAGTAGAAAACTTTGGCAGCGTTTTAGACTATGGGTTTACCGCAAAAGTAGAAGAGCAATTCGATGAGATAGCATTCGGCAAATTAGAGTGGAATACTATGATTGACGGTTTCTACAAACCATTTCATGCCACCGTATCACAAACCGAAAAAGAAGCTAAACGCGTTACCGGAGAGCGTTTACTAGGACAAGATCCCGAAAGCGGAGAACCCGTTTATGCACGCATGGGGCGCTACGGAGCTATGGTACAAATTGGAAAAGCCGATGACGATACTAAAAAACTGCGCTTTGCCAGTTTGCGCCCGGGACAATCCATAGAAACCATCACCTTCGATGAAGCCATGACCCTCTTTAAGTTGCCACGCCTCTTGGGCGAATTTGAATCTAAAGAAATTAAAGTAAACGTAGGTCGCTTCGGCCCGTATATTTTACACAACAATAAGTTTGTATCGCTCAAAAAAGAGCACGATCCATATACTATTTCATTGGAAGAAGGTATTGAACTAATAAAAGCCAAACGCGAAGCCGAAGCCAATGCACTCATACACGATTTTGCAGAAGAAGGTATTCAAGTTTTAAAAGGGAGATTTGGTCCTTATATAAAAAAGGGGAAAGACAATTTTAAAATTCCCAAAGGAGTTGAAGCTGCCACCATTACCTTGCAAGAAGTATTGGAAATTGTAAAAGCCGGTCCTGCGCCTAAAAAAGGTGCTCGCAAACCGGCTGCACGAAAGAAATAGCCTATGGCAACCGAAAAAGAACTTAAAGCCCTCATTCATTTACTAGACGATGACGACCGCGAAGTATCGGAACACGTTTACACTAAGTTAGTGAGTATTGGGCAAAGCGTAATTCCTACTTTAGAGGAAATTTGGAGCAACGAAAAAAATACAGAGGTACAGCAAAAGCTCGAAAACATTATTCACTCCATTCAATTTGAAGCACTACAAAAATCGTTTGAAGTATGGACAGCTCAAAAAGATAGCGATTTGCTTACGGGCTTCTTCTTAATATCAAAATACTACTACCCTACCCTTAGTTTTGAAGATATAGAAAAACAACTCTTTAAAATTAAACAACGTATTTGGTTAGAGTTGAACTATAACCAAACAGCCTTAGAGCAGGTTCAGATATTCAACCAAGTTTTTTACAATATACACCGCTTTACCTCCACCCAAGGCAGTTTAGAATTCAACGAGTTTTGCCTTAACCACCTATTGGAAACAAAAAAAGGCAACGCTATTTCGCTGGGTATGCTGTATCAAATTATTGCCAACGACCTCAACCTTCCGGTGTATGGCGTAACCCTGCTGCGCCACTATATTTTATGTTTTTGTAAACGCACCATCAATGAATTTCAAGAAAATGAGCGCCCCGAAAAGGAAATTATGTTTTACATAAATCCGGTAAACAAAGGCTCAATCTTTTCGCGAAACGAAATAAAAGACTACTTAGATAAACTGAATGCTCCACACCATTCAACCTATTTTGCACCAGCCACCAACCACGAAATTATTCGTGAACTGCTCAGCAACCTCATTGATATTCACATACATTTAGGCGTAGAAGAAAAAGGCGAAGACCTTAAAAAACTAAGAGAAATACTGCCCTAAACATGGCAGTTCAAACCAATGGCAATGCTGCCCATTTGCCATATTTAAAAGAAAACGCATACAAAAAGGCAGCATAAATTTGCAAAAACGCCAAAAGGGATTATTTTCGCAGCCCAATTTTTTAACAACGAGGGAGTTTGTAATGTGCAAAACATACAGGCGCAAGCACCTCAAAAAGCAATTTTATGGCAAAGGAAATTCAAACGTTCATTAAGTTGCAGGTAAAGGGCGGACAAGCCAATCCTGCACCACCAATTGGTCCGGCACTCGGTTCTAAAGGTGTAAACATTATGGAGTTTTGCAAGCAGTTCAATGCACGCACGCAAGACAAAATGGGGAAAGTATTGCCCGTGGTTATCACGGTATATACCGACAAAAGTTTTGAGTTCGTAATCAAAACACCTCCTGCTTACAACCTTTTAATGGAATTAACCAAAAAGCAAGCAGGTTCTGCCGAGCCAAACCGCAAAAAAATAGGTTCTGTTTCTTGGGATGTTATCCGCAAAGTAGCAGAGGAAAAAATGCCTGACTTAAACTGCTTTACCATCGAAAGCGCCATGAGTATGGTTGCAGGTTCGGCAAAAAGTGCAGGTTTTACTATCGAAGGTAAAGCTCCTTGGGAAAACTAATTTATTATAGACTCTAATTAAAATTTTTAATCGGTGGTAGAGGTGGTTTCGCCTCGTTTGCACCACACAAAATTTCAGTAACATGAAACTAACTAAAAAAAGAAAGGCGGTAGCTGGTAAAGTTGATAAAGACAAGCTCTATTCGCTGGAGGCAGCTTCTTCCTTAGTAAAAGAAGTGAACACTGCAAAATTCGATGCTTCAGTTGATTTACACGTAGCATTGGGTGTAGATCCTAAAAAAGCAGACCAAGCTATTCGTGGTACCACTGCGCTTCCTCACGGAACAGGTAAAACCAAAAAAGTATTGGTATTAACTACTCCCGACAAAGAAGATGAAGCAAAAAAATCTGGAGCAGATTACGTAGGATTAGAAGAATTTGTTCAAAAAATTGAAGGTGGTTGGATAGATTTTGATGTAGTAATTGCTACACCAAACGTAATGGCAAAAATTGCCAAAATCGGTAAAATCTTAGGACCAAGAAACTTAATGCCGAATCCAAAATCGGGCACAGTTACACCAGAAGTTGGCAAAGCAGTTGAAGAAGTAAAGAAAGGTAAAATTGCCTTTAAGGTAGATAAGTTCGGTATTGTACACACATCTATCGGTCGTGTTAGTTTTTCACCAGCTCAAATAAATGAAAATGCTGCCGCTCTATTGGTAACACTTTCTAAAATGAAACCTGCTACTGCTAAAGGTATCTACTTTAAAAGCATTAGCATGGCAAGCACCATGAGCCCGGGCATAAATGTTGATTACAAAACAGTTGCTGGTATCTAATTTCAAATCTTTTAAATTTTGAGCAATCATGACAAAAACAGAAAAAACACAAGAAATACAAGACCTGAAAGAAAAATTCAGTGCTGCACAATATTTTTATTTAACCGATTCTTCTACGCTGAATGTTGAAACCATCAACAAATTCCGCAGACTTTGCTTTAGCAAAGGCGTAGAGTTCCGCATTGCTAAAAACACGCTTATTAAAAAAGCATTAGAGCAAGTAGGCGAGCAATACGAAGAGTTGTATCCACTGTTAAATGGCCCAACTGGCGTATTATTTTCAACAGAAGGCGCAGTGCCTGCTAAACTTTTAAAAGAGTTTCGCGGTGCCGACAAAAAGAAACCGGTTCTAAAAGGTGCTTATATTGATAGCAGTATCTTTGTTGGCGATAACCAATTAGAAGCACTTGCTGCATTAAAGAGCAAAGACGAATTGTTGGGCGAAATCATCAGCTTACTACAATCTCCTGCTCGCAATGTTATCAGTGCATTGCAAGGCTCTTCGGCTCAAAAAATTGCCGGCTTGGTAAAAGCATTAGAAGAAAGAGGTTAATACCAACCGTACTATATTCTACAAAAAAGGTTGCCATTTGGCAACCTTTTTTATTTAAGAGATACAATAAATTTCTCTACCAATCCAAAATAAAAATGGCTGCCAAAATAGCAGCCATTCCTTTAGTTGCGGGGGCAAGACTCGAACTTGCGGCCTTTGGGTTATGAGCCCAACGAGCTACCAACTGCTCCACCCCGCGATGCGGCTGCAAACATAGCATTTACATTCAGAAACTCTAATTAAAATTGATAAAACTTTTTTCAACTTAAATCAGTTACCTTTGCCTCAATGAATACTTCAAAAAAACTACTCGAAAAAATTGAAGCCAGTTTAAACACCATGCGCCCATATTTAATTGCCGATGGTGGAAATGTGGAAGTGGTAGAAGTTACAAGCGATATGCAGGTTATTGTAAAATTAACCGGCTCTTGCAGCACTTGCCCTCAAAGCTTTATGACCATGAAAGCCGGTATTGAAACCGCTGTAAAACAAGCCGTGCCGGAAGTAAAAAGCGTAGTTGCCCTCAATACAAAACCTCAGTTCCAAAGTAGCGAAGAATGACCAAGCAAGAACTAACGGCAGAAATTTTCAAGAAAAATAGTATGCTCTGTGTAGGCTTAGATAGCGATATAAACTTAATACCTAAGCACCTTCTCCAGTATGCCGATCCTATTTTTGAATTCAACAAACAAATAATTGACGCCACACACCAAGTTACCGTAGCCTATAAACCCAATATAGCCTTTTATGAAGCAATGGGAATAGAAGGATGGAAAAGCCTCGAAAAAACCATTCAATACCTAAACAAAAACTATCCCGAATGCTTTACCATTGCCGATGCCAAACGGGGCGATATTGGCAACACCTCCTCCATGTATGCCAAAGCATTTTTTGAATGGTTAAACTTCCACTCAGTTACCGTAGCACCGTACATGGGCAACGATTCTGTAACTCCATTTTTAAGCTATAAAAACAAATGGGTAATTCTATTGGGGCTAACTTCCAATAAAGGCAGCAACGATTTTCAATTTCAACCAATAGAAAACGAACACCTTTACGAAAAAGTAATCCGTACCGCACAGCAATGGGGCAGTTCTGAGCAACTCATGTTTGTAACCGGTGCCACCCACCCTACCCAACTGGCAGGCATAAGAAAATTGGCAGAAGAATACTTCTTTTTAGTTCCGGGAATTGGCGCACAAGGCGGCAGTATAGACGCTGTGTGCGAAAATGCCATAAATAGTTCCGGTGGGCTACTTATCAATTCTGCACGGCAAATTATTTATGCCTCTCCCAACGAAGACTTTGCCGAAACAGCCTATAACATGGCATTGCAAACCGTAAAACCCATGCAAAAATTCTTAACTGCGCTTGTGTAGCTCAGAAACATTCTTCTATATTACGCAAAAATCAACAACACCAATGAAACAATTTGCTATTGCACTTCTATTACTTTCTAGCCTTTCAATAACTGCACAAAAAAACAAGAACCAGGAAACTGCACCTGCAGAACAAAAAAGCACTTCCCCCGACTTATTTTCCTTGCAAATGAGCATCTATAAAAATGCAGTGAAGTACTACGATTTGCAAGCCGCCTCGGTAGCACTATACAATGCCATAGCACTTAAACCCGAAAGAAAAGATTTATACGACTCCCTCACCTACTTATACTTTGCAGGCGAACGCTACGGGCAAGTATATTTAATGGGAGAAGATATCTTAAAACGCGATGAAAACCGCAATGATATTCGCGAAATGCTGGCAGTAGCCAAGCAAGCACTCAATATGCCCAAAGAAGCATTAGCCGATTACGAAAAAATATTCAACGCCACCAAAGAGTTGCAGTACTTATACCAAGTTGCCACCTTACAATACCAATTGAAACGTTTTGGAGAGTGCATTGCATCTTTAGAGCAAATTATTGCCAACCCTGAATCTGAAAAGAAACAAATTGCCATTAAAAACCAAGATGGCGGAGGGCAAAATGTACCCATGAAAGCAGCCGCCTTTAACGTAAAAGGAATTTGTGCCTTAGAAGTAAACCAAGACGATGCTGCTAAAGAAAACTTTAACGAAGCACTGAAACTATTCCCGGATTTTATATTGGCTAAAAATAACTTAACACTGGTGGAGCAACGCAAAGCAGCAGCAGCCAAAACAAACACAACTCCTAAAACTACCGGCACCCCCGCACCAAAAAAATAAGCACCATTTAGCTTAGAATGAAAAAAGTTTTAGTACTGTTCTACTCCCAAACCGGACAACTAAAAAAAATAGTCCACTCCTTTGTTTCCGGTTTGCAATCGGCACAAACTGAGGTAGAAATAGTAGAACTTCAACCTAAAGAAAAATATCCCTTTCCGTGGACTTCCGATACCTTTTTTGGAGCCATGCCCGATAGCGTATTGCAGCACGGAACCGCACTCGAAACGCCTACCTTTCGACATAGCAATTACGACTTGGTAGTTTTTGCTTACCAGCCGTGGTTTCTTTCACCCAGCATTCCTGCTACTGCAATTTTGCAACTCCCCGAAGTAAAAGCACGAATATACAACACACCTATTGTAACCATTATTGGCGCAAGAAACATGTGGCTCAATGCCCAAGAAAAAGTAAAAACATTACTAAAAGCAAACAACGCACACTTGGTTGCCAATGCCGCTTTAGTAGATAAGGCACATAACTTAATAAGCGTATTAACCGTAATGCGTTGGATGTTTGAAGGGAAACAAGAAGCATCGCGTTGGCTTCCCGCTTCTGGAGTTTCAGAAAAAGATATTCGCGAAATAGCAACAGCAGGCACATTCACACAGCAATACTTACAAGAAAACAAGCTGCCTGCACTTCAACAAAAGTTTATTGAAATTCGAGCAGTTGAAGTAGATACCAATTTAATGTTTGTTGAAAAAAGAGCAGGAAAACTCTTTAGCCTATGGGCAAACTTTATACATAAGCAACCCAACAAAATATGGTGGAGCAGGGTGTTTAAATGGTATTTAATTATTGCCATCTTCTTAATTGCGCCAATAGTTTTAGCTGTTTACAGCATACTGTTTAAACCATTCTTATTTGCATCTATACACAAAGAAAAAGAATACTATTTGAATACGGTTTGAATTACTTTCTTTTGCCTCCGTAAATGGAAGTACTAAAGGAACTATACATCATAAGACATGGGCAAACCAACCACAACGCCCAAGGCATCATACAAGGAAAAGGCGTAAACCTGCCGCTAAACGAATTGGGGCAAAAACAAGCACAGCAGTTTTTCGATGCCTATAAGCATATTCCTTTCGATAAAATGTATGCCTCATCGCTCCTTCGTGCTCAGCAATCTATTGAACGCTTTAAACAGCAAAATGTACCATTAGAAATAAGTTCCGACTTAGACGAAATTAGCTGGGGAAACATGGAAGGACAACAAAATACAGTTGAAAGCGATGCCAATTTCCAACAAATGTTGCTCAACTGGAGCTATGGAAATATACACGATAAATTCCCCGGAGGCGAAAGCCCATTTGAACTTCAACAAAGACAACAGCGATTTCTAAAAAACCTTCTTGCCGCTCCCGAAAAAAAAATACTTATTGCCACACACGGGCGTTTTACGCGTGCATTTATGTGTACCCTTACCAACACCCATCTATCTAAAATGGATAGCTTTCATCATGTAAACCTATGCCTTTATAAAGTGCATTACTTAGCCAACCATACATTCGAAATTCAATTACATTGCGATACAGCACACCTTCATACTTCATCTTAATTACATTCAACAATATGAAAAAATACTTGCCATTGCTTGCCAGCCTTGCGCTTGTTGCCTGCCAAAACCAAAACGCACCATCTACCGAAGCAACGGGTACCACCACCGATTCTACCACAGTAAACAACACTCCTGCGCCTACGGCCGACAACAGCCGCAACACATTGGACTGGAAAGGTATTTACAAAGGCACATTACCCTGTGCCGATTGCAGCGGCATAGAAACCAGCATTGAACTTACAGACAGCAACACCTTTACCTTACACCAACTCTATAAAGAAAAAAAAGCAACATCTTTTACCGAAAAAGGAAAGTTTGAATGGAATACAAGCGGCAGCCACATCTATTGCTTACTGCCAAATGATACCATACAATATCAAGTAGGCGAAAACCAACTAATACAGTTAGATAGAGAAGGCAATAAAATAACAGGCCCACTTGCATCCAACTATATTCTAAAAAAGGTAACTTCAGCAGGCAATATGGCAGTACCCATTACCAATACCAAATGGCTATTAAAAGCAATAGAAAACAAAACCATTACATCATCGAGTAAAAAAGAACTGTTTTTGCTTTTGCAAGCAGCCGATAATCGCTTTAGCGCATTCATGGGTTGCAACAACATTGCCGGATCGTTTGAGATTAAAGGCAACAACACCATTGCATTCTCACAAGGATTAAGCACCATGATGGCATGCGAAAACATGCAAACAGAAACAGCTTTCAACCAAATTTTACCAACCGTTACCTCCTATAAACTTTCGGGCAACACACTGCAACTCTTTGTAAAAGAAAAATTAGTGTTGAATTTTGTTGCAGAAAGCAAGTAAGCCTTACAATGTTTCTGCTTTTTCGCTTTCTTTGAAGCGTGTCAGATATTATTCGATTATTACCCGATTCCATTGCCAACCAAATAGCAGCCGGTGAAGTAATTCAGCGCCCCGCTTCCGTTGTAAAAGAACTGGTAGAAAACTCCATAGATTCGGGAGCAACCGCTATTCAAATTATCATTAAAAATGCGGGAAAAACCCTTATTCAAATTATAGATAATGGTTGCGGCATGAGCAGTACCGATGCCCGCATGAGTTTTGAAAAACACGCTACCTCTAAAATTTCAAAAGCCGAAGATTTGTTCAATATACGCACTATGGGTTTTAGGGGCGAAGCCTTAGCTTCGGTTGCCGCCATTGCGCAAGTAGAAATGAAAACAAAACTTCACGATGAAGACACCGGCACACACATAGAAATTGAAGGCTCCAAAATAATTCGCCACGAACCATGCCAAACCACATCGGGTACTTCTATTCTCGTTAAAAATTTATTCTTCAACGTTCCTGCCCGCAGAAATTTTCTAAAAAGCGAAAATGTAGAGCTTAAAAATATTATAGAAGAACTTACACGCACAGCCCTAGCTCATCCCAATATTGCATTTAAACTTTACCACAACGATCATGAACTTTACAACCTCAAAAGCAGTAATTTAAAACAACGAATTATTCAAATCTTTGGCGATAGCTATGCACAAAAAGTTGTACCCCTCGAAGAAAAATCGTATTCACTCAATGTATATGGCTTTATTGGCAAACCAAGCGCTGCAAAAAAAAGCAGAGGAGAGCAATACTTCTTTGTAAACAACCGATTCATAAAATCGCCCTACCTGCACCATGCCGTTATGCAGGCATACGAAGAAATGCTAAGCAAAGAACATTTCCCGTTTTACGTTATATTTTTAGAAATAGATCCTGCGCGTATAGATATAAACGTACATCCGCAGAAATACGAAGTAAAATTTGAGGATGAAAAACTACTCTACACCTTTGTG
This sequence comes from Chitinophagales bacterium, assembly GCA_019638515.1. NCBI lineage: Bacteria > Pseudomonadati > Bacteroidota > Chitinophagia > Chitinophagales > Chitinophagales bacterium. Next base: position 409,189 of record JAHBTS010000002.1, read on the forward strand.
AATTTGGGAGCTAAACACGCCTTGGGGGCTTATAGTATTGCTCCATCTATAGATTTTAACCAAGAGCAACATTTAGATGCCATTGGTGCTTTCACCAACAATAATTTTACAGGTAGCAGTGTTATTAGCCAAACTCCCGAACTTAACCGTGAGGCAAAAAAATTTGCCCCTCCCAGCAATTTTAAACCATTAGATAACACCCCGCGCAACTGGCAAATTTTAAACCAAACCCATGTTGCACATAACCATACCGAAATACCGCCCTTTACACATGCCGCCCCCACGCCAAATACGGCAGCCAAAACCGAATCTCCATCGGAACTTACATTCCGATCCTCGCAAGCAGCAGACAAAGGTGTAGTACAGCCGCACCAATTGCATAGGCGCTATATTGTGTCGCAAATTAAAAGCGGCATTATTCTTATAGACCAACAAGCAGCACACGAACGTATTTTATACGAACGCTACATGCGCCTCTTAAAAAACAACCGAAGCACCAGCCAGCGGCAGCTCTTTCCGCAAACAGTACAGTTTGCACCAGCAGATGCCATTTTGCTAAAAGAAATTTTAGAAGAAATAAATAACCTCGGTTTTGAAGTGCAAGAATTTGGCGAAAACGCCTTTGTAATCCATTCATTCCCCGCAGATGTAAACAGCGGCAACGAACAGCAAGTATTAGAAGAACTACTGGAGCAATACAAAAACCAACTGCACATTACCAAATTCTCCAAACGCGAAAAAATGGCACAGGCACTTGCCGTTAGCTCTTCCATAAAATCGGGAAAAATACTTTCGGTAGAAGAAATGAAAACAATGATTGATGAGCTTTTTGCCTGCGACAATCCATACACCGCACCCAATGGTAGAAACGCTATTGTTACCTTTAGCTTAGATGAACTAGAAAAGAAATTTGAAGGAAAAAAGTAAGCGCGTATTCCCTCTTTCCACTAACCTTTATGTTTTAACCCACCCAGCTATTTTCTATGCAAAAACGATGGCATTTTTTACAACCCAATCCCCAGAAAGCAGAGCAACTACAGCAAGAACTCCGCATTCACCCTAAACTTATTGGCATATTGGCACAACGCGGTATAGCAACCTACACCGAAGCAGAACAATATTTTTGCCCCAGCCTGGCCAACCTGCACGATCCCTTTTTATTAAAAGGCATGCACCGCGCCATAGCCCGTATCAACAAAGCAATTCGCACAAACGAGAAAATCCTAATCTATGGCGATTACGATGTAGATGGCACTACCGCAGTTGCACTCACCTATCTTTTCCTAACACAGTTTTATTCTTCTATTGAATACTACATTCCGCACCGCTACCGCGAAGGATACGGCATTTCAACACAAGGCATAGATTACGCCATTGCAAATAATTTTTCGCTCGTAATAGCGCTAGACTGTGGCATAAAATCTACCGATAAAATAGAATATGCCAACACCCACGGCATAGATTTTATTATCTGCGACCACCACCTGCCCGGCAACGAAATTCCCAATGCCGTTGCAGTAATAGACCCCAAACAGCACGATTGCCCTTACCCATACAAAGAACTCTCAGGCTGCGGTTTAGCCTTTAAACTCGCGCAAGCATACAGCATAGAACATGGTTATTCCTTAGATAAATGCTTTGCCCTGCTCGATTTAGTTTGTGTAAGCATTGCTGCCGACATCGTTCCCATAACGGGCGAAAACCGCATACTAGCCTTTCATGGATTAAAAAAAATAAACAGCAACGAAGCACTGCCCGGCATAAAATCGCTTAAAGCGCTATCGGCACAAAAAGAAGTAATGGATATTACCGATGTGGTTTTTATACTAGCTCCACGCATCAATGCTGCTGGACGAATAGATGATGCAAAGCATGCCGTAAAACTACTGATAGGCGAAGCCGAAAATACCGCTTCGGCACATGCCGAAACACTGCACAAACTAAATGCAGCGCGCAAAGATTTAGACCAACAAATTACACAAGAAGCCTTAGCCATCATTGCAGCCAGCGAAACATTGCAGCAACGCAAAACCACAGTACTTTTCAATGCCAACTGGCACAAAGGCGTAATTGGCATTGTAGCCTCCCGCCTAACCGAAAGCTACTACCGCCCCACCATTGTATTAACCGAAAGCGATGGAAACATTACAGGCAGTGCACGCAGTGTAAAAAACTTCAACCTATACGAAGCCATTTATGCCTGCCGCGAACATCTTATTCAGTTTGGAGGGCATCAATTTGCAGCAGGGCTAACCATGCACAAAGAAAACATTGAACCTTTCATTCAAGCCTTTGAGAAATATGTGGCAGCTACCATTTTGCCGGAGCAACTCGTACCAGAAATAGAAATAGATGCCGAAATTTCCCTCAGCGATATAAACGATAAATTCTTTGCCATTATACAGCGCATGGCTCCATTTGGCCCCGGCAACATGAAACCCATTTTTGCCATAAAGAACCTGCGCGATTCAGGTTACAGTAAATGTTTAAAAGACGAACACATTAAATTGGTGCTGCAACACAACAACCAATTCATAAACGGCATTGCCTTTGGCATGGCATCGTATCTTCCAATAATAAAAGAGCACGCTTTTGATATAGCATTTCAAATAGAAGAAAATGTTTGGAACGGCAACCGCAGCTTACAACTGCTGATAAAAGAAATACGGCAAAGCAGTAATAAGTAAAGCCATGCGCTGCACCCAATAATCTTCCCTAAAAAAACAAAACTATCTGCCCCGATACAAGCATAAAATCTATCTTCGCACGGCTAAAAACAAAGCATGAATATTAAGCAGGTAATTCTTGTTGGAGCAGCAACCCTAGCCTTATTGGGCTTTTTTCTGTTTGGCAAAACTAAAAACACACAAAAAATTACCGCCACACCCCAACAACATGCCGACCATGAGCAAGTGTTTGATATTCACCAATACCTGAAACTGGCAAAAGAAAACCTAAAATCTAAAGACACTCTGGCGCTTATCGAAGCAGCCGAAAAAACATTCAAAGGCTTATCTGCCCAAGCCGAGCGCCCTGCCAAACAAGCAGCAGCCGAAAAATTGGCAGCACTTACCGCAGCAGCAGGCGACCCGCTTGGCAGCGCCTACTACTACAACCAAGCAGCAGAAATAGGCAATACGGCAACCTTATGGCACAACTCTGGCGAAAACTTTTTGGTGCTTGCAGGTTCCGTTTCGGCACCTACCACCCAAAGCTATTTATTCGATGCAGCCATCAATGCCTTTAAAAATGCAGCCGATTTAGAACCTAAAAATTTAAGCCATCAAATAAAATTAGGAACCGCCTATGTAGAGCAAGGCAGCAATGCCATGCAAGGAATTACCTTGCTTTTAGATGCCGTAAAACAAGATTCAACCAATGTAGAAGCCCAATTTTCGCTCGGAAAATTCAGCATGGTGAGCGGGCAATTTGAAAAAGCTATCTACAGATTGGAAAAAGTATTACATTCGCAGCCCCAAAATTCCGAAGTGCTTTTCCTTTTAGCAGAAGCACATAAGAATACGGGAAATGTTGCCAAAGCAGTGGAGTATTTAGAAAAGTGTAAGCAATATATTGATAACGAAGCATTGAAAAGAGAAATAGACCGCTACATAGAGGAAACAAAAAACATTAAAAAATAAATTCTTTAAACTTAAACAAAGCAAATTATGCCTTGCGGAAAAAAACGTAAACGTCACAAAATTTCAACCCACAAACGTAAAAAGCGCCTTCGCAAAAACCGTCATAAGAAGAAGTAATACATAGCAGCCGTTAAGTTTCAGCCTATAATAGCTCAACGGCTGCTTATTTCTTCCTCCTGCCTTTATTGTTATTTCCTGTGATTGATTTCGCTCAATGCGATTATTGATAATTGGAATGGTATTGTTGTTTCGGTACTTCAGTTACTCGTAATAGTAATGTAAAACACATTGCTGTTTCATGAGTTTCATTGTTGTAAAAGTAACAATAGCCCGTTCCCAAAACGTGTGGAATTTTGAACAAAGAACTCATTGTTAGTACTTCGGCAGAAGGTACTGACGTTGCCATATTAGAAGATAAGCAACTCATAGAACTACATCAAGAGCGCATCACTAACCGCTTTAATGTAGGCGATATTTATTTGGGTAGAATAAAAAAAGTAATGCCCGGCTTAAATGCCGCTTTTATAGATGTGGGGCACGAAAAAGATGCCTTTATACACTATACCGACTTAAGCCCGGATATTCGCTCCCTTATGAAGTTTACGGCACATGCCATTGGCGGTGCTAACGATGGCACCCTCAACAACTTTTCGCTCGATCCCGAAATTCTTAAAACAGGTAATGTGAAAGAAGTACTATCGGGCAAAAACTACCTATTGGTTCAAATTCTTAAAGAGCCTATTTCCACCAAAGGGCCGCGCCTTACCTGCGAAATATCTATTGCCGGGCGCTACCTTGTACTTACACCGTTTAACGATGTAATTGGCGTTTCAAAAAAGATAGACAGTGCCGATGAGCGCAAGCGCTTAAAAGGAATTGTAGAAGCCATGAAACCCAAAAACTTTGGTGTAATTATACGCACCCAAGCCGAAGGAAAACAAACTGCCGCCATACAAGAAGATCTTAGAATGCTCATAGAAAAGTGGCGCGAAATGTCGCAAAACCTACGCGGTGCACAACCCGTAAAAAAAGTACTGAGCGAAGTAGATAAAACCACCGGAATTTTACGCGATTTACTAAACCCCGATTTTAACCGCGTGGTTACAAACAGCGCTTCCCTCTCCTCTGAGTTAGAAGAATACATTGCCCGCATTGCCCCCGAAAGGAAAAATATAGTTAATACCTACAACGGCAAACAGCCCATTTTCGACCATTTCGCTATTACCAAACAAATTAAAACCTCCTTTGGCAGAACCGTAAACATGCCAAACGGCAGCTACCTTATTATTGAAAAAACAGAGGCACTGCATGTAATAGACGTAAACAGCGGCAACCGCAGCATTGGCGAAGGCACACAAGAAAAAAATGCCCTCAACACCAATATAGAAGCCGCAAAAGAGATTGCACGCCAACTCCGCCTGCGCGATATTGGAGGCATTATTGTAATAGACTTCATAGATATGAAAGTAGCCGACCATAAGCAAGAGCTCTACCAAGCCATGAAAACCTTTATGGAAGGCGACCGCGCCACACACACACTATTACCCCTGTCGCGTTTCAATATTATGCAAATAACTCGCGAAAGAGTGCGCCCAGAAATAAGCATAACCACTACCGAAGTATGCCCAACTTGTGCCGGTTCCGGAGCCATCCAATCTTCGCTTCTACTACACGATGAAATTGAAGCCGACCTGCAAGTACTTACCCAAACCCACCAATCGCTCAAACTTTATGTACACCCAATTGTGCAAGCATATCTAAAAAAAGGATTCCCGTCTATTAGAATGAAATGGTGGTGGAAATACCGCATGTACATAAAAATTTACAGCAACGAATCGCTGGCATTTATGGACTACCAGTTCTTTGATGAAAACGATGAAGAAGTAAAACTCGACTAAAGTTATTGTCAATTTGGCGCATAACCATGCTGTAACCAACTAAGCATACTGACACTCATGCGCCCGTAACTGACAAAAAATACAGTTTACACCTTTGGCACACATTTAGATATCATGCTTTCACCATTTATTATTTAACTAAAAAAACAACATAGTTATGGCAGACGTAAAAGTAAAGCCCTTACAAGATCGAGTGCTGGTAAAACCCGCAGATGCAGAAACTAAAACAGCTGGCGGCATTATTATTCCCGATTCAGCAAAAGAAAAACCACAACGCGGAACTGTAGTAGCTGCAGGACCCGGCAAAAAAGATGAACCAACTTCGGTAAAAACAGGCGATACCATTCTTTATGGAAAATACAGCGGTACCGAAATTCAAATTGACGGGCAAGACTACCTCATTATGCGCGAGAGCGATATTTTTGCTATTCTTTAAAACCTCCTCCCCTCCTAAATAAAAATTACAAATCTTAAATTAAGAACAATGGCTAAAAACATTTTATTCGAAAAAGACGCACGCGACAAACTGAAATCCGGTGTGGACAAATTGGCAAATGCCGTAAAAGTTACCTTAGGGCCTAAAGGTCGCAATGTGGTAATTGACAAAAAATTTGGCGCACCCCAAATTACTAAAGACGGTGTTACCGTAGCTAAAGAAATTGAACTAGAAGATGCTATCGAAAACATGGGCGCTCAAATGACCAAAGAAGTAGCTTCTAAAACTGCCGACCAAGCCGGAGACGGAACCACTACCGCAACCGTATTGGCACAAGCAATTGTAGGCCCAGGCTTAAAAACATTAGCCAGCGGAGCCAACCCAATGGATTTAAAAAGAGGCATAGACAAAGCCGTAAAAGTAGTAGTAGAAAACCTAAAATCTATTAGCGAAAACGTAGGAAAAGACAACAAAAAAATTGAACAAGTAGCTACCATTTCTGCTAACAACGATAATGAAATCGGAAAAATGATAGCCGATGCCATGGTAAAAGTTACAACCGAAGGTGTAATTACCGTAGAAGAAGCCAAAGGAACCGAAACCTACGTAGATGTAGTAGAAGGTATGCAATTCGACCGCGGCTACCTTTCACCATACTTCGTTACCAATGCCGAAGCAATGGAAGCTGAATTAGAACATCCTTACATTCTAATTTACGACAAAAAAATAAGCAACATGCGCGAACTGTTGCCTATTCTTGAAAAAACTGCACAAGCAGGTCGCCCGCTTTTAATCATTTCTGAAGAAGTAGAAGGCGAAGCATTAGCAACCTTAGTGGTAAATAAATTGCGTGGTACATTGCGCGTAGCAGCTGTAAAAGCTCCGGGTTTTGGCGACCGCAGAAAAGAAATGCTAAAAGACATTGCCATCCTTACAGGAGGTATTGCCATTAGCGAAGAACAAGGCTACAAATTAGAAAATGCAGACCTTTCATACCTTGGTCAAGCAGAAAAAGTAACCGTAGATAAAGACAATACAACTATCGTAAACGGAAAAGGCGATAAAGACCAAATTGTTGCCCGCGTAAACGAAATTAAAGCACAAGTAGAAAAAACAACTTCTGATTACGATCGCGAAAAACTTCAAGAACGCTTAGCAAAATTAAGCGGAGGTGTAGCTGTAATCTATGTTGGCGCTCCTACCGAAGTAGAAATGAAAGAGAAAAAAGACCGTGTAGATGATGCTTTACATGCAACGCGTGCTGCCGTAGAAGAAGGTATTGTACCTGGTGGTGGTGTAGCTTACATCCGCGCTACCGGAGCTTTAGAAAAACTTAAAGGCGATAACGATGACGAAAACACCGGTATCCAAATCGTGAAACGTGCTATCGAAGAACCATTGCGCACCATCGTTGCCAATGCAGGTTTAGAAGGAAGCATTGTAGTGCAAAAAGTTAAAGAAGGCAAAGGCGATTATGGCTACAACGCCCGTACCGATGAATATGAAGACCTGAAAAAAGCTGGCGTAATTGACCCAACAAAAGTTAGCCGCGTAGCTTTAGAAAATGCCGCTTCAATTGCATCTATGTTACTTACTACCGAAGCTGTAATCGTAGATAAAAAAGAAGATAAACCAGCCATGCCTGCAATGCCGGGTGGCGGAATGGAAGGAATGTACTAATACATACCATCTCCAAAAAGAAAAGAGGCTGTTCCCAAAGAGCAGCCTCTTTCTTTTTTAAAATACTTGCACCAATTACTTGCGAATAAAGCGCCCCTCCAATAACTGATTGTTAGAAATAGATACTGAAAAAGAGTACCAGCCCGGTTTTAATTCTTCAACAGAAAAGAAATTAGCATTAGTTTGAAACTCTTTTACACTTTTGCCCAGTAAGTTGGAAACTTTAATTGTTTTCAATTCCATATTGTTTTCATCTCCGATATTGAAATTTAAAACGCGCTCCGCAGGGTTGGGATATACAGCTATGGTACGTGCTGCCACATCATTTACTGCTGTTGGAAGCACCATTTTATTGGCGCTGAAAAACCGCCATATTTCTTTTGATGCTTTTACATCTTGGCTGGTGGCTTCCCAAAAGTTTATAGGAAACGAACCCGGCCAGGTATGGCCGCCCAGCACAATTTTATACAATTCTACCGTGGCACCCGAAGTGCCTCCGCCATACACATAATGTATGGCTGTACAATTATCGAACGTATCTATATCGGGCACATTGGAAACAAGCGGAGCTGTATCGCATTTATTATTGCTAATCCAAAATTGCAATACAGAATCTACTGCCATCATATTGATGCCTAAATTGGTGCCTCCATTATAGTAAACGGTAGCATCGGAAGTGCCATGTATTTGCATCACAGGAACCGCACGCGCTGGTTGGCAATGGCTTCCAAACTGCGTATCTGCCATGGTGCCCGATACCGAAGCAATAGCGGCTATTTTATTGCTTAAAGCACAAGCTAAAGTGTGGCTCATAAAACCACCATTGCTGAATCCTGTGGCAAAAATACTTGTAGAATCAATTCTATACTGTTTGCTGAGTGTATCAATAAGGTCTTCGACAAACGCAATATCGTTTACACCATTGGCGTAAAAATTTGCATTCCAATAAGTGTTGGTAGTAGTGGGGATATAAGTACCTTGCGGATAAACCATTAAGAAATTGGCTGTGTCGGCAATGGGCATAAAATTAGTATGAGACTGAATATTCGCTGCACTTCCGGTATATCCGTGCATGATTATTACCAATGGCCGAGGCGATGAGGTATTATTGTACACAGCAGGAATATACAATCTGTATTGCCGTTGTATGCCGTTTGAAACAATAGAATCTGTAATGGTAATTTGCGCGGTGGCTATAAAGCTAACAACAAGTAATAGGTGTAGCAATAACGTTTTCTTCATTTTAAGCCTTCTATTTTTTTACAAGATAATGTTCAAATATATACTTGTAAAACTACATTTAGTAAGATTAAGTAAGGCTGCTATTTGCTAGAAAAGCAATAAGATTCCACTTCCTAGCTCTACAAAATTGCTTACGAATTTTAAAAAACGGCATCGACAACTAATTCATCTTTGCCTCTTATTATTGTTACTTTTACCTTGTCGTTACTACGATACAGGCTCAGAGCATCCTTGTATTCAAAGATGGTAGTAATGGGTTTCCCATCAAATGCCACTATAATATCTCCTTCTTTAATTCCGGCTTTCGCTGCCGATTTGCCTTCTATGACCCCATCTACCAATACGCCTTTCCCTTTTGAAGAAAAAAAGTATCCGGGTTTTATTCCTAACGTAACTTTTGTTTTAGGCTGCTGTGCTATGGCACTATTTGCTACTACTATTGCTATGAGTAAAAACAGTTTAAAAAAGAGAGACTTCATAAAGGATAGTTTAGCTATTGATATTCATTTTTTGGACATGTCTTTTTAATACATTGGTTTGCAATTTTAAATTGCCATTACGCCCCACCAATGTAAGGATGCTGCGCATAACCAATCCATCGGTTACAGAGTTTTCGGTTATGGTAACTTTAGTTTTTCCATGTTCGGGAGTAAGCAGAAATGTCCATGTTCCTTTCATTCCGAAACCACTTTCAATCATACGAATTTCCAATTCTTTCATTGGTGTTTCGTGTGCAGTTTCTAAGAGTATATCGCCAAATATATTTGTATGTTCTTTCCACTTTCGATAGGTATTTTCTTCAACAAGCATCTGTGTTTTGGCTACTTCGTGCCGCTGCGAATTATACCTGTGTGTATCCTTCAATAAAAACCATACGCTATCTATCGGTGCATTGTACACCTCTGTTTTACTGCCTCTCCATTCAGGCGCGGATGATAATCCGGCAACAACAAATACTAATAAAAAAGCACAAAGTGCACCCAATAGTCCAAGTGAGATTTTGTTTATCATATTCTAAAGTTTGCTTAGAGGTTTCACTAACTTTTAAACCAATTACTTTCGGTTAGTAGCATAGAAAACTTCTTGTAATAAAATGTAGTAAGCAAGAGCGTTAAGCCAAACAGCAAGCCTGTTTCTATATTTTCGTGAGTACGATTATCCATAAATACGTGTAGCAAAAAGATGTTGGCAACAATGGGTAACAACACAAGCAAACCAAGCAGCCTTGTTCTGGGATATACAATGAGCACTGCTGCTGCAATTTGAAATACTCCAATAAAATACATAAATCCCGATTGTTTCATGGCCTTCATTGTTATTTGAAAACTAGCAGGGCTCACATACGTATCTTCTGTAACCGCTTTTAGTAATATGGTGTTATCAATAGCACGTGGTGCTTTGGGAATAAATTTTTTAACTCCTGCGTTAAGAAAAATTAGTGCAATAATGATGGAGACAACGGCATGTATGCTTGCAATGGCTGATGCTTTCATTTCTTTCTATTTATTCTGTTAGGACTGTAATAGTTTTTCTACTTGTAAACTTAAGTATGCTTCATCTAAGATTTTTATCAATGCCTTTAACTCCAGCAAACTATAAAGCAATTGTATAGAAGGAGCAATTGTAGGAATTGGAATACATCTGCAATTTTCTATCTGATGCTTATTGCCATCATAGTGTTCTTTCATTACATCTGTAAACTCATAAAACTGCTGCTCGGTTAATGTGAAACTTGTGGTACTAAAAAGTACTTTCATATGATTACATGTGCGGCATTGCGCCACGCAACCATTCTCGTTCTGGTACAAAATTTTACTATTACACATGCTGTTGCTTTTTATCTCTGTAATACAGTTAGCTATTTATTTCCTTCAACCATTTATAGGATGCCAACACTAATAATGAAGCCAGTACCAACGTAACGCTCAAGAGTACAATTTGGCTGGGGTTATTAAATTTTTGTACCTCTCCTACCAAATGAAATGTATGAGAAAGTAGATACAGACCCGACAAAACTACATTGAGCAAACGCGCCAATTTACTTTCTAGCCATAACAATACGGCAACATAAAGCAGGGGCAAAAAATGAAACAATGTTCTAATTACTACAATAGTATTTGGCACAGTACCATTGGCATCGGAGCGCTTTACATCTATGCCGTAAAAGATTTCGCTTACATGGTAATCGAAATGCAACATCATGCACACTACTAATACCAGCCAAAGAATTGTAACTCTAATTTGATTACTCATATTTTTATTGCTTATAGAATTTGTAATAACAACATACCAAATGGCAATGAGAAGCCTGCTGCAATCAACCATTTTCCTCTACCGAGCACTCCATTTTTGCCTTTTAGTAAAAACAGCCCTGTTACGTTTACCACAATCAACATAACTGCAAATACATCTGCTACCCAACGCCAACTCTTATTACTGTTGCGATGCAAAAAATTTACATGGTAAAAAATGGGTCTGCGTGTTATTTTTTCGTACACCCCTTCGCGGGTTGAAAAATTTATGTGCAGCGATGCATTTTCAAAATAAATTTTCACTTGGTTGGTGGTTGGGAAATCAAACAACTTAAACTTGGTTTCGCCCACTAGTGCAGCATACTCTTCTATCTTTTCTTTTGAAAGTGTGTGTGCATTGTAACTGTCTTTTACACGAATCATTTTCTTTTCAATTATGAAATCGGGATTCCATTCATTGATATGATTCAATGCCAATCCTGAAATACAATACATAATTATCATGGAAGAAAAGAAATAACCCAAATCGCGATGGGTAGCGATATTGGCTTGCTTAATTTTTTTTGCAATACTTCTTGGTAGCATTTATCAGGTATTTACCTCTTTTAATTTTTTAGCTACCGCTTCCAATATCCATTGGTTTACATTCTCGTCTGGCAGAATTGCATCGGGCTTATAGATTACTTTATTTTTTGAGTCTTTCACTTTGGCTATTCCATCGCCAATAATTTTTATTTGAAACATTTCATCGTGTGCTACCAAAACGGGTATTACCACTGCGTTTTCTTTCTTTTCTAATACGGTATTTATTGCCACCGTGGTAGAATCGGGGTTGTAATGCACTAGATGACCACACCAACCATAAGCATAACTGGCAACTCCGGTAGTGGCGGAAACAAACATGCCAATCTTGTCTAACAAAGCGCTCCACTCGCTATTATAGGTGGCATCGCCATATGCAATCATTACTAAACCTTCTTTTTCTGTATTCTTTGAAAGTGCCGTATATCTGCGAAGAATGTTCTTTTCCAAAATATCTGTGAAGTCTAATAATGGTGTAATATATGTTTTAGCTTTGGGCGTATAGCGCTCTATACTCTCCAGCTTGAGCGATTCTAGCGATTCCGGGTTTTCCTTTTGTCCAATAATGGTAGGTATATCATCAAAAGAATGTGAACTCACCGTTAAAAAAACCGGCACAATTACCACGTCCGTAAAGCCTGCTTTATCGAACTCTTTCATTCGAGTAGCAATACTCGGTTCGGTGTATTCCATAAAGGCTGTTTTTACATCCTGAACACCATGAAAACTTAATATGGAGTCGCGCACGGCTTTTTCTAAATCGAGCAATGCATTTCTCCAAGTTTCGGATCTTGAACCATGGTTTACCAACAAGACCCCAATTTTTTTATCGGAAGAAATATGGGCTTTGTTATTTGAAGTGTTGCTGCATGAACTCACACTCCATGTAATACTTATTGAAAAAATATACAGTACTATATGCGCTATTACTTTTATTCTCATCCCTAAATTGTAGTATGTTTTAATGGTGATGCTTACGGTGGCAAAACTCTTTAAAAACTTTATTTAGACAAATTCTAAATAGAGTTTTTACAAAAATGTTACACTATAAAAAGCACCCAAGAAGTCCCAAGAAGACAAAAAATCAACTCCCCTAACAAAAAAAATACACTTTTGATACTTATTCATTCAACAAAATCTAAAGTATTATGCTAGAACAACTATTAAATATCGTAAAAGAAAATGCACAAGAAGCTATTGTAAACAATCAGGCGGTGCCTAACCAATTTAATGAAGCGGCTATGGGCGAAGCTACAAATGCCATTACAAGTCAATTAACACAAGCTGTTAGCCAAGGTAATTTGCAAGATGTGCTGGGCATGTTTGGCAACACACAAAACTTGCAAAACAACCCAATTGTAGGTGCTATTGTTGCACAATTAGCCAACAGTTTAGGAAGTAAATTTGGCGTAAACGGTGCCAGTGCACAAGATATAGCTTCGCAACTTATTCCGCAGGTATTGGGCAGCGTGGTAAACAAAACAAACGACCCTAACGATTCTTCATTTCAAATCAATGACATAATGAATCAACTATCGGGAGGCAAAGGTGCTTCGGGCGTAGATTGCGGGAATATTGTTTCGCAATTGCAACAAGGCGGTGGCGTAGATTTGGGCAATATTGCTTCTCAATTTTTAGGCAGTAATGCCGGTGGCATTGGCGATATGTTGGGTGGCTTCTTTAAAAAGTAATTCAACTGCTATCATTAAACGGCAGGTAGCAATATTTACAGATGAGCATTGCTGCCTGCTTACTTTGCTTGCCTTATTTTTCCTATTTCCAACATCAATTCCTTTAAATCTTGCTTCATTAGCTTTATTACAGATTCTAGTTGATCGTACATACGCGCACGGTTTTTGAGTTGAGCTGCGGTATATTTCCCTCCGTTCCCAAAATAGATATCAATCAATACTTTCCGTTTTTCTTCTTTACTGGTTTTTATTTGCTTAAAGCTCATCCAGCTCTCCATAATTTGGTCGCGGAGCGAAGGTTTATCGGGCTTTTGTGGATTAAAATAATTAAGATAATACCAAATAGAAGCCGGCAACACATCCGATGTTTCGGCATTGTTCCATATTCCTTTTAAAACATTTCGTTTGTGGTGAAATATAACTTTTCGCTCGTTTAAAAGAATTCCCAAACCAAGTGCCGTTTCTGCCAATCCGGTTCCCAAACCAATATATTCTGCCACATTGCCTTCGTTGCCTTTTATGGCCAAAATACCTGAAGTTACACCACCTGCCGCCCCAACCACAATGGAGCCTACGGTTAATCTGGTTTCGGTAGTGCTTTCAATATTTTTAAGGTAGGAAGATATTTGGTCGGCCCGCTCTTCTTCACAATCTATTTCTGATGAAGCTGCCGAAATTTCTAACGATGCAAAATCTACTTGTTGATTTATTTCCTGATAAGTTTCGAGTAAATCGAGGCGATTTTCAATAGTATAATTTGCTTTAAGTTCTTCTTTCTTCTTAATATATGCCGTGAGTAAATCTAAAATACCAATAGCATTGGCAGCATTTAAACTATTAAAACTGAACTTGGAAGTAAGCAAAGTATCGAGCGGTAATTCATGTATAGGTCTAGGAATATCTGCCTTTGAATAGCTATAAGAATTTTGCTGATTACAATTGCTTTTATTGAGTTGCGATTGTAATTCTCTGTCTTTAAGAGTGGCACATGAACTTAGCCAAATGCCTAAAAACATACATCCGGCAAAATAGGGTTGCAAAAATACTTTCAAAGATTGCTGCATTGTTTAAAACAAAGGTAATACTTCTACTTTCTTACAGTTATACTTTCATCCCAAACCCATGCAAACCTTTCTGCATAAGTACGGAACAGCGGCACTTCTGTAAAGATAGATTTCAATAAATAAAAACCTCACAGCTTACTGATACTAATGGCAACACTCAATTGTGGATAAACACTGCAACATTCAAAGTTAAAAATCAGTAAACCACCATAGCTGAACCAATGTACCTATATGAAAGCCTGTAGATGTTTATGTAATGACTGGAGCAGAATAATCGCCCTTCTTATCCTCTCCTTTGTACTATTTTCAAAAAGTTCGTATGCGCAACCGTGCACCAGTTTAAAGGTTGCTGCCGGGCGCGACACTTCGGTATGTGCCGGAACCAGCTTTAGAGTGGGTGGCTCCCCTACTGCCACCGGAGGACTTGCTCCCTACTCCTACCAATGGACTGCCCTCTACGATACGCTCTCATCTACATCGGTAGCCAATCCTACAGCCAGCCCTTACCGAAACGCCACTTACATCATAAAAGTAACCGATGCCAATGGCTGCACAGCAAGCGACACTGTGACTATTACAGCCGGTACTTGTAATGTTGTTTGTACCGGTGCATCGGGACCAAACCTATTGGGCGCAATGGGTACTTTTAGCGAACCGTATATTTCGCCCAACAACAGTACATCGGCAAACTGTATTAGAAACGGGTCTTCTGCTGCTCCACTCAACAATATTGGTAATGCCAAACCTACTCAAACTACATACGTATATTCGCAAAGCAGTGGAGGACTAGGCCCCGAAGGAAGATATACCTTTGTGAAAAAATTAGGCGATGGCAGTACTGCCAATTGCTTACACAACGACTTTAGAGGTTCTGACCACACAGGCGATGGCGGCTACTTTATGGCCATAAATGGATCGCCTGACCAAGCTCAATTTGGCGGCACCTTCTTTAGATTAGATTCTATTCCTGTTTGCCCCAACACAGACTATGAATTTAGCGCATGGCTTGCCAATCTTAAAACAGGTATGCAAACACATGCCGCAGGTTCTTTTCCTAATGTAGCCTTCTTTATCAACAATGTAATTGTGGCGTATAGTGGGCAAATTCCCCCTACCAGTGGCCAATGGGAAAATAACTGGCAAAAAGCGGGCGGAACATGGCATAGCGGCAGCTCAGCGTATGCTTCTATTAGGATTGACAATTATACCTTTGTAGCTTTCGGCAATGACTTAGCACTAGACGATATTCACTTTAAAGTGTGTGGTCCGGTAATTATTTCAAGAACATCTAAAACCGTTTACTGTGTGGGCGACACAGTACATGTGCAAGATTCTGTTGCCTGCACAAACGGACAGCCTTATTCTTGGTTCAGATGGCAACGCAGTTTAGATGGAGGCAATACTTGGGCAAATTTTGGCAACATACAATCTTCAGGAGGAAGTGCTTATTATGCTGCAACCATTCCTCCATTTGTTGCCACCACTGCACTTCATAATTCCATGTACAGAGTAGTGGTTTCCTTAGACTCTGCTTCTTTAGCAGAAGCCAACCCAAGTTGCATTATTATTGGAAATGCTACAACCATACAAGTAAAAACACCGCCTGTGGTTTCGCTTCCGCCAAACGATACACTCTGTATAGGTACCTCTAAGAATTACACACCCACTATTACCGGTGGCAATAGTCCTTTTCAGATTTTATGGACAAATACTGCCAATAACAATACGCATGCTGCTCCTCAATTATCTATTACACTTAACAGCGCACTTCAATACCGAGTTAATGTTATTGATTCACTGGGTTGCAAAGCAAACGATACTATAAACATTGCTGTTGCTCCCGAAATTTCATATTTAAAAAGCATCAATAAAAATATATGTCTTCCAAACAACAATACTATCACTATTACCCCCTCCGGTGCAGGCTTACCCTTCCAATACTTATGGCACACGGGTGAAATAACACCTAACAGAAGCAATCTTTCAGCAGGCTCATACTACCTTACCATTACTAACAAATATGGATGTGAAAAGAAAGATACTTCCGTAATCACCACAACTCCTGCACTCAGCTCGAATGGAACAGTTGCCAATGTGGCTTGCTTCGGCAATGCTTCGGGCGGTATCAACATTTCAGTTGCAGGTGGAACTGCGCCTTATGCCTTTGCTTGGAGCAATGGCAGTTCTTTGAAGGATTTGGCAAATGTTGCTGCGGGAAATTATTCGCTTACTGTTACAGATGCCAATAACTGTACTGCCGTACAGGCTTTTACAGTTGCGCAACCTGCGGCTGCACTCAGCTCGAATGGAACAGTTGCCAATGTGGCTTGCTTCGGCAATGCTTCGGGGGGTATCAACATTTCAGTTGCAGGTGGAACTGCGCCTTATGCCTTTGCTTGGAGCAATGGTAGTTCTTTGAAGGATTTGGCAAATGTTGCTGCGGGTAATTACTCTCTTACTGTTACAGATGCCAATAACTGTACTGCCGTACAAGCATTTACAGTTGCGCAACCAAAACAAGAACTTAAGAGTGTATCTTTTAAAACAGATGCTGATTGTTATGGAGTTCAATCCGGAAGTGCACAAATAAACGTAACCGGTGGAACACCTCCTTACTTTTACCGTTGGAGTAATGGTAATAACACCGATAATTCCAATCAACTCGCTGTTGGCAACTACTATGTTTCAGTATTTGATGCAAACGGTTGTACCGCACACAACACTATACAAATTCAACAACCGGATTCAATTTCAACTCATATTACTATTCAACATCCACTTTGCTCAGGCAGTAAAACAGGTGCCGCCACACTTACTGTATCGGGTGGTGTAGCACCATATTTTTATCAATGGAACAACAACCAAACCACCTCTGCCATACACCATATTGCAGCCGGAAATTACATTGTTACAGTTACCGATGCCAAAGGCTGCACACGCGCTGCAACTGCTGCTATACAAGCGCCCAACACCTTGATACTTGACTGGAATCTAACCAACAATATATGTGCAAACGAAAACAAAGGAAGCATCAATACGCTTACTTCTGGAGGTGTTCAACCATATAATTACACATGGAGCAATCAGCATAGCACACCAGTCATCTCAAACCTTGCTAATGGAAATTACACACTTACAGTTACCGATAAAAATGGATGTACTGCCACTAAGAGTGCTACTATTACATCTCCATCGCCAGTTGAAGTTGTACTAACAATTTCAGGAAGCAACTCTTGCCAAAGTAATCAAAATATTAGTGCAACCGCTTTAGCCAGCGGAGGAACAACCCCATTTAGTTATTTATGGCACAACGGATTCACCAATGCCACACTCAGCAATATTGCACCTAATTCTACCATACAAGTTATTGTAAAAGATAAAAATGGATGTATTGCACAGGCAGCAGATAGTGTTCGCATTGCATTACCATTGGAAGCCACTGTAGATTTAAAACAGATAGGCTGCCAACCAAATGCTACAGGATGGGCAGGTGTAAATGTACAAGGTGGAGCTGCGCCATACCGCTTTGCCTGGAGCAATGGCGGACGAAATGCAGAAATTCATCCTTCGCAAGCAGGTGTATATCATGTAACCGTTACCGATAAAAATGGATGTACCGCTTCCGCTTCCATTGCTATTTCAAAAGCCGATGGATTTACAATCAATACCATTGCAGCACAAACTATTACTCTGGGCGAAAGCATAGAACTTACTACAGTTTCTTCTAGCGATAATATTCAACATTGGAATTGGACACCAGACGATTTCAACTCCGGAATAGACTGCAACAGTTGCCAATCGCCCAATGTGCAACCTAAAAAAACTACCACTTACTTGGTTACGGCAATAGATGAAAATGGATGTATAGCCAACGACACTGTAACTATTTCAATTATTGCAGACCACACATTGTTTGTACCCAACACATTCTCGCCTAACAACGATGGATCTAACGATACCTGGGGCGTATTTGGAAATTTAGATGGTATAAAAGAGTTTGATTTAAAAATATTCAATCGTTGGGGCGAAAAAGTGTACGAAAGCAGCGATCCGCATTTCCAATGGAACGGAACTTACTTGGGCGTATTACAAGAACCCGGAGTTTTTGTTTACTATATGAAAGTAATTTTTGTAGATGGCTTAAAGCCGGAAGACGATGGCAAAGGCAGCATTACGCTCATTCGCTAATTACTGCTTGGGAGCCATTAAAGAAGGCGCTTTTACCGGAACAGACTTTTCTTGCTCCACGCTCAGTACATTACCTTTAATGGTAATTACTTTAGTTGCTTCGCTGGCATTAGACGTTATAGAAATAGCTTTTGTAAAAGGACCTACCCTTCCTTGAGTGTTGTAAGTGGCAGTAACGGCAGCTTCTTTTCCCGGCAATACCGGTTCTTTTGGCCAACTTGGAGTGGTACACCCGCAACTTGCTTTTACATTTGATAATACCAAAGGTTCCTTTCCTACATTCTTAAACTTGAATTCATGTGTTACTTGCGGCCCTTCCGGTATATCGCCAAAGTCGAATAACTCTTCTTGAAATTTAAAAACTGGCGCATTGGGATTCGGCTTTGCTTCTTGTGCAATAGCCGCAGTAGCAAAAAACAATGTACAAGCAAGTAGTATTTTATTCATTGAACCAAAATTTTTAGCGAAGATAAACCACCACAGCAATGCAACAAATACCTTAACATCATTTTGAACTATACAATAATTTAGAAGAATATACGCCATTCATATTTTGTGCAATTAAAAAGTTTCAATTGGTTTGTAGCAGAAAGTCATGGATATTCAATCTATAAAAAATCGTTTTGGCATTATTGGAAATGCACCCGGCTTAAACCATGCCATTAGCATTGCAGAGCGCGTAGCATCTACCAATCTTACAGTTTTAATTACGGGAGAAAGCGGTGTGGGAAAAGAAGTATTTTCGCACATCATTCACCAACTGGGAAGCCGCAAACACAATCCGTTTATAGCTGTAAACTGCGGAGCAATTCCGGGTGGCACCATTGATTCGGAACTTTTTGGACACGAAAAAGGAGCTTTTACCGGAGCCAGCGAACAGCGCAAAGGTTACTTTGAAACCGTGGCCGGTGGCACTATTTTTTTAGACGAAGTAGGAGAACTTCCACACGGCACTCAAGCCCGCCTGCTGCGCGTATTAGAAACTGGAGAATTTATTCGCGTAGGCTCTTCTAAGGTGCTTAAAACAGATGTGCGCATTATTGCAGCTACCAACGTAAACCTGCAACATGCTGTAAGCGCAGGGCGCTTTAGAGAAGATTTATATTACCGTTTAAGCACCGTTCCAATTACCATTCCGCCATTGCGCGAAAGAGGCGATGATGTGTATTTACTCTTTAGAAAGTTCAGCATAGATTTTGCAGAAAAACACCGCATTACTCCCATTCGCCTTACCGATGAGGCACGCCTACTTATCTTAAAATACACTTGGCCCGGCAACGTGCGCCAGCTTAAAAACGTGGCAGAGCAAGTAAGTATCTTAGCTACCGACCGCGAAGTTTCTGCTGCCCAACTCATTTCTATTGTGCCGGATATAGCCGATAATAAATTACCTGCATTGGTGCAAAACAGCGGTGGATACGATACTGCATCTGCCGGAGGATTTACCGAAAGAGAAATTTTATACAAACTTATATTCGACTTAAAAAAGGATTTAAACGATTTAAAACACTTTGTATTCGATATTGCCAAAGGTGGCACCGCCACGCATTCTTTCGAAGAAAGAGAAATGCCACAGCAAGTTTCCTTTCAGCAAAGTATAAATCCGCAACCCGTAATTATTTCTGCCGAAAAACATCCTGTATTCATCAACGAAAAAACGCCAACCTTCCAAGAACACGAAACAGTAGAAGAAAGCCTTTCGCTAGTAGATAAGGAACGAGAACTTATTGTGAAAGCTCTAAAAAAACACCGCAATAAACGCAGAGATGCAGCAGCCGATTTAGGAATTTCGGAACGCACACTTTATCGAAAAATTAAGGAATATAATTTAGACGAATAACCCACCTGCATTATTCGAAAAAGCGCCAAATAACGCCCATTTTAAATGCTACATCTGCTGCCGGATAATTGGGAGCAGTGTAATAGCCACGCGGTCCAAAAACAGAACTTATATTATCTACCTTAGCTGTAATGCGAAACCAGCGCACCTTTAGGTTTAAAAACCAGTCCAATACTGGGTAAAAATTTAAACGCGTATTATTTTGCAATATCCACTGTCCGGTAAGCGGAAAATACTCATTCCCATAAAAAGAAGTATTGTAGCGCAAATCGAAACCAATACTAAACCACAATAACTTTTTAAAAATACGATTCTCATAATAAATACTATGGCGCGTAACCAAAAGCGGCAGCCTAATAGCGTTACTACCCGTTACAGATTGAAACCACACATCGTTATCTAAATGAAATCCTTTAATACCAAACCTATTGCCTGCATGCAACACTAATATATTCGCATTGGCAGCATCAAACGTAGGCACAGTTGGCGAACTGAAATAGAAGTAATTCTTTACATAATGATACTTGGCACCTGCAAAAACAGAAATTACTCGGTGGCTAAAAGTGTAATCGCCTCCAAATGCAAGCACATTTTGCTTGGGCAAATTATTAAACCACGATTCTCCTTTGCTGCTGTAATGCTGCCAAATAAATGGCGCTTCGGTTAAGTGATAATTTACGGCAGCTTCTACCTTTCCAAACTTCCCAAAATCATAGCCGGCACTACCATCTATACGCAAATCGTTTTGGTTGTAACCCGCCATGTAATATGCCACTGCGGCTTTGTACAAAATTTTAGATTTCGCCAACGGATTATTTTGAATAACACCTTTTACATAAAAATTTCCAAACCAATTTTTCCCCGAAGTTTCTTTAATGGCATAATAATCGTAATGCAGCGATGCCGATGCTTTAAAATTTGTTTGTGTTACCTCAGAATCGCTCTTTGCCAGCTGTCCTGTAAACTCCATGAAGGCGGCATTGGTAAAATGAATTACACTCAAATCGTACCTTAAAGAATCTTTCCCAGTCCAAAACGAGTTGTAGTAAGCAGAATCCGGAGCCGTATCTAAGTATTTAAACTTCTCTCTTCCGGTTCCAATTTCGTAACCAATCTTAAAAGTTGGCACTTTTATTTTGGTAACAGAGGTATCCTTTTTTACATGCTGATACTTCCCAAAATGATAAGCTCCACGCGCCATCCAGCGCACTTCGTTGTAATCGTTTTTAGCAGTTTCTGATCTTACGGGCACTAATTCTTTACTAAAAAAAGAACTACCCTTGGCAAACACATCGGCCTCTACGCCACCATTTTCTTTTGCCTGTGCCATGTTCAACAATAAAATGGTTTGCACAGAATAGTTGCGCTTTTTAGGTTCATAAAAACCATATAGCGTAAATCCATTTACATTGGTATGTTGATTAAGGTAGGCACCACGGCTGTTGTAGCGCGTAAAATCTACCCCAAACTGGAATTGCTCCTTTATTTGCCCGCCAAACTTACCGTTAAACATCTGCTCCACCTTCTGCCCTACTATATATTGAATTTGCGAATACGGGCGCATTACTCTGTAAATACGCGTACTATCGAAAGTATATCGGTAAGCCTCAAATTGGTTAAACCCAACATTAAAGCCTGTAATTTTAAATGGCGAAAACACCAATGGATATGCGGCACTTCCGGTATTACCTATATTTAAGTATTCACTTCCCGGGCGCTGCATGGCATTAAACTCCTCTAAATTTACAATACTGGAATCTATTCTATAACGCACATCGGGAGCAGCATAATGGTACCATGTATCGTTGAGCGATTTACGCTTGGCAGTAGTATCTTTCTGCCCAACCGCAGTATGGAAAAGCAATAGCAAAAAGCAGGTATTCAACCATATAAAAGCAAACTGCCTCTGTGCCTTCCACATACTTCCTACAACAGCCAAATGTTTGTAACCGCTCAAATCCTACGCAGCAATTCAACAATAATTTTACGCATGTTGGGCTCGGCAGCTTTTGCCTTCTCCAATACAAAATCGTGGCTTACCATATCGGCCTTTTCCGGTGGATAACCCATATCGCTAATTACAGAAATGGCAAACACTTCCATATCCATGTGCCTTGCCACTACCACTTCCGGTGTGGTGCTCATGCCCACGGCATCGCCACCAATTAAATGATACATTTTATATTCGGCAGGAGTTTCAAAGGTAGGCCCTTGCACACCCACATACACTCCGGTGTGGCAAGTAATATTGTTTTCCAACGCAATTTCCAATCCCTTGTTTATCAACTCTCTGTTGTATGGCACGCTCATGTTTGGGAAACGCGGCCCCAATGTAGGTTCGTTCTTACCTCGCAGCGGATGCTCCGGCTGCAAATAAATATGGTCGCGCAAAATCATTAAATCGCCCACTTCAAAATCGGCATTCATACCGCCCGATGCGTTTGAAATAAACAAATGCGTAACGCCCAAAAACTTCATTACTCGAATAGGAAACACTACTTCTTGCATAGAGTAACCTTCGTAATAATGTAATCTTCCACTCATGGCAATTACGTTTTTACCGCCCAGCTCGCCAAAAATTAAAGCTCCGCTGTGCCCTTGCACCGTAGAAACCGGAAAGTTAGGAATATCGCTATACGGCAATTGCAAATGCACATCTATTTCTTTCGAAAGATTGCCCAATCCCGAACCCAAAATAATACCGTAATGGTAATCTTTTGAAATTCGCTTTTTTATGAATGAAGTGGTGGCTTCAATTTTTTCTAGAATGTTTTCCATCAATTATTGTGTTCTAATGTTGTTGTAATAAAGGTGCGAATATCGTTTGAAAATTTTTCTGTACCATCAAAAAGAAAGCGGTGGCGCACGGGTTGAATATACAAGCGAAATTCATTTTGCAAAAACCATTGGCGAAACGGCATTAACCTCACTGCATCTTTTTCGGTTGTAACTATAATAGTTTTATCCGGTAAATTTCTTTTCATCTCGTGCAGTTGTTCCAAATCGTGGTTGGTGTACTTATGATGGTCTGCAAAATTCATTTCAAAAACTTTCTTTCCGCCTTTTTCATAATGCGCCTTTAGCGGCTCTGCATTGGCTATTCCTGTAAGCAACAATATGTTTTCAAATTGCTCCTCTCTTCCATTGCTGTTTATTTCATTCAACCAGCCGTATTCCAACATGGTAAAATACACTCTTTGATATGAAAACGGATTTATTTCTGCACGTATTGTTTCTGCCGCCTGCGGTGTTAAATCTGCCGGACACTTGGTTACAATCACAATATCGGCACGGTGATAATTCTTTTTGCTCTCGCGCAACCAACCCATAGGAAAAATAGCATCGCGAGTAAACAAATTTCCGTACTCTGTGGTTAGCAACATTAAACCAGGCTTTATGGCTCGGTGTTGAAAAACATCATCCAACACAATAACCTCCGTTTCCGGAAATTCGTGTAGCAACATGGGCACACCAATCACCCTATCTTCGCTCAAGCATACAGGCACCTGCGGAAATTTCCACTTAAACAACAAAGGTTCATCGCCCGAGTGCAAAAAATCCGATTCGGTTTCCACCACTGCAAAACCCTGTGTACGCCTTCCGTAACCTCTACTCAACACAGCCATTTTAAACTCCGAAGAAAACGCACCCAGCAGCCATTCAACCAATGGCGATTTACCCGTGCCCCCCATACTTAAATTACCAATTCCAATAAGCGGCAATTGAAACGAGGCTCGATTAATTACCTTTTTATCAAAAAAATAATTCCGAATTTCAGTTACACACCAAAATATAAATGCAGGAAATGCAAACAGTACTTTTTTCAAACGTTGAAAAGAAAATGGAAAGCAAATAAAATAGAATTAGAATAAAGTGGGGCGAACACTTATTTTCGCCTCCCTCAATTAAAATCTGATATTTAAAAATACAGCATCTTAAAATGAATCAACTAAGTGAACAAGAAATTGTAAGAAGAGAAAAACTAAAAGAATTTGAACGTTTAGGAATAGAGCCATATCCGGCAGAATTGTTTGAAGTAAATGTAAACTCCCAGCAAATTCACCAAACATTTAAAGGCGAAGAAGGCGCAGCACCTTGGCAGGTATCTATTGCCGGAAGAATAATGGCCATCCGCCTTATGGGCAAAGCCGCCTTTGCTGTACTCGAAGACCAACACGGCAAAATACAACTCTATGTTTCTAAAAACGATTTGCAACGAGGCGAAGACACTACACTCTGGGATGAAGTATTTAAGAAGTTACTAGACATTGGCGATTTTGTTGGTGTAAAAGGTCAAGTTTTTAAAACCAAAACCGGAGAAACCTCCATTCATGTGCACGAATTTAAGTTTCTTGCAAAATCGCTTCGTCCATTGCCAATCGTAAAAGAAAAAGACGGAGAGGTTTACGATGCATTCAGCGACCCCGAACTGCGCTACCGCCAGCGCTACGTAGATTTAGTAGTAAACCCTGGAGTGCGCGAAACCTTTTTAAAACGAACCAAACTCATACAAACCATCCGCGATTACCTAAACCAATACGGAGGTATAGAAGTAGATACACCCGTATTGCAAAATATTCCCGGAGGTGCTGCCGCACGGCCATTCACCACACACCACAATGCACTCGATATACCGCTTTATTTACGCATAGCAAACGAACTGTACTTAAAACGCCTTATTGTTGGCGGCTTCGACTTTGTATATGAATTCAGCCGCAACTTTCGCAACGAAGGAATGGACAGAACCCACAATCCCGAATTTACCGTGCTTGAATTTTATGTGGCATACAAAGACTATTTTTGGATGATGAACTTTACAGAGCAATTATTTGAAAAAATTGCGCTGGCACTCCACGGCACCACCGATGTAACCGTAGGCGAAAACACCATTAGTTTTAAAGCCCCTTTTAAACGCATTGGCATATTAGAAGCCATTACCGAAGCCACCGGAGCAGATGTAAGCCAAATGGACGAAGCGCAATTGCGCGAACTTTGTAAACAGCACAAATTAGAAATTGATGCCTCTATGGGCAAAGGAAAATTGATAGACGAACTCTTCAGCGAACTTTGCGAAAAGAAATTTGTGCAGCCCACATTTATTATAGACTATCCGGTAGAAATGAGTCCGCTCACCAAAAAACACCGCAGCAAACCGGGGTTGGTAGAGCGCTTTGAACTTATGATAAACGGAAAAGAAATTGCTAATGCATATAGCGAGCTAAACGATCCTATAGACCAACGCGCCCGCTTCGAAGAGCAAGTAAAACTAATGGAACGCGGTGATGACGAAGCCATGTTTATAGATCACGATTTTCTTCGCGCATTGGAATATGGCATGCCGCCAACATCGGGCATTGGCATTGGTATAGATCGCTTGTGTATGCTCATGACCAATCAGCCAAGCATACAGGAAGTATTGTTTTTTCCGCAAATGCGTCCTGAAAAAACAGCCAGCGAAGAATAAAAAACAACTTACTGCTGCGCCACTTCATCGGCAGCACACTGCTTGAGTTGTGTTGCCATTTCGGCAGCCGAAACATGCCTGGTGCTATTAAAAAACTCCTTTGCCATGTAGTTGAGGATATTTGCCGTTTCTACTTCATTCAGTTTAATGGGGTACATCATTTGGTCGTATTCTTTACCATTTACCACAATAGCTCCGTTCATACCATTCCTAATCCAGCAGGCTATGGAATCAAAATGTTCCATCGCCATATCGGCATTTTTTAAAGGCGGTATCAACTGTTTTATTCCTTCTCCGGCAATGCCGTGGCAATCGGCACAATGTTTTTTATACAACAGCTTTCCGGGATTATCTAATACGCCATAGTTGAAAAAACTATACGCAAAAGCCCCTGCTAAAAAAATAAGCGGAGAAAACTTCAACCAATCTAATACTTTACCCTTCATGCCTGCCGCAAATTAAATAGTATTCAACTTTTAAAAAATTATTAACGAACCTTTACAAAGCCCAATAGTCTAGCGCCTTATTTCTAAATACACTTCACGAAATTCGCTGAGCATAATGGCTGTGGCTCCCCAAATAATATGCTTGCCAAAAACAAAAGCCGGCACCTTTGCCTCCAAGCCATTACCCACGGGCACTTGCACCAATTGTATGCTACCATCGTTTGCAAAAAAAGAAATTGGAATCTCTACTACCTCTGCTACCTCCCGCTCCTCCGGAATAAATACGGTAGGTTGCCGTAAATAGCCCACCACCGGCTGCACCCAAAAATTACTTGGAGGAATATATAAATCCGATAGCAACCCAAGCACATCTACATTCTCTTGCCGCACGCCCACTTCCTCTTCGGCCTCACGCAAAGCAGTTTTTACAATGCTGCCATCCTGCTCTTCAAACTTCCCTCCCGGAAAACTCATTTGCCCACTATGCACACCTTTGTAACTTCTGCGCTGCGTAAACACGGTAAACCACTCTTCGTTCTTTTCATACAACAGCATTAAAACCCCGCTGCGCTTGGGATGCAGCGCTGCAATGGCATCGCTATTCAAGCGTGGGCGATAACTTGGAGCCATGCGATACTGAGCATCTTCGCCCGGTAAAGCCTGCTGCAAACGCTCATATAATTGCCTAATAAACGGAGAAAAATTTTCGAGTTCCATTCTTGCGCGAAAGAATTTACTTTTGCAACCTTTTCAAAAAAAATCATTTAGAAGAAATTCATGCAATCAAGATTTACAGCTCGCGGGCTAAACAGTGAAAACAAAGAAGTGATTTTAGCATTTGAATTGCTAGAAGAAGCCGTTCAGGTAAACTTACACATTGTACCCAAGCAAGCGCTTACGCCTGCCCAAGTACAGCAACTAGAAAAAGAATGGATTGAAGGAAGCGAGTACTCGTTTCCAGAAGAAACCGTTTTCACCAATCCCGATTTGAACAGCGACTCTATTTTGCCCGATGATGTTAAAAGCGAA
The DNA here is from genome assembly GCA_019638515.1 of Chitinophagales bacterium. NCBI lineage: Bacteria > Pseudomonadati > Bacteroidota > Chitinophagia > Chitinophagales > Chitinophagales bacterium. The sequence continues at coordinate 436,642 of JAHBTS010000002.1, forward strand.
GAAACCGGAAAAATAAGAGGCAAGCAAAACGAATGGGCCTACCGCCTGCTTACCAATAAACTTTGGGAAGTATATTTAATTGAACTAACCGAGCTAAAGAAAAAAGCCGCTGCACTCACTTCATATAGCCGTGAACTTTTTGATGACGCCAAGAGTTTTTGGGAGCGCGTACTCGAACACAAAAAAGAGCGCGACATCTCGCAAACTAAACTCGATGAAATAAAAGAAGAGGTAAACAAAATTTTTGAAGCACTCAAAGAACTGCGCAAACAAGAAAGCGCACAATTTGAAGAAGCCTCTACAACTGTAAAAACCGAACTTACAGCTAAAATAGATGAAATAAAAAGCCGCATGGTAGAAGGTGCCATGTTTAAAGATTTATTTGAAGAACTTAAGCAACTGCAAGGCTTACATCGCAATAAGCGCCTTACCAAATTCGATGAGTCTGCCATTAAAAAAGCATTCGATGCTGCCTTCCAACAACTACACGAAGCTCGCAACAGTTTTACCAACAATAAAAATGCTTCGCGCATAGAGAACCTTACAAAAATTGTAACCAACCTCGAAAAATCACTCCACCGCGATAAAAGCGATTTCGATTACTATACCAAAAAAGTAAACCACCCCAAAGCCAATGCACTCGAAATTCAATTAGCTAAGTTGAAACTTAAAATGATTGAAGAAGCCATTGCATCTAAAGGCGAAAAAATTGCCGATATTCATAAAACCTTAGAAAAACTAAAGACCCCTAAACGCAAAGCAGCAGCCGTAGCCAAACCGGTAGAAGGCGAAACAGCACCCAATGAAACAGCAGAAAGCGAAACATCAACCGAAAACATAGAAACTACCAGCGAAGCAACCGCTGCCGAAAATACTCCGGCAGTTGAAACCGAAAACCCCAATAATCAGGAATAATGCGTTGGCTGTTGTTCTTATGGGCAGTTATAGTATTGCAAGGATGTAAAATATATTCCTTTAGCGGAGCCAATGTGCCTGCCGATATAAAAACAGTACAGATAGATTTGTTTCAAAATCGCTCCGGAAATGGACCGGCATTGCTAAGCCAAACTTTTACAGATAAACTTAAAAACAAGTTTATTGTTGAAGCCAATTTAAAACAAGTTACAACCAATGGCGATTTACACTTTAAAGGTTACATCTCCGGCTTTGTATATGCCAACCAAGCTCCCACAGCCGGAGTTAGCAGCAGCCTAAACAGGCTCACTATAACCGTGCAGGTAGATTTTCAAAACAATAAAGACGAAAAAGACAAATGGCAACAGAGTTTTACGCGCTTTGCCGAAGTACCTTCCACCGAAGATTTATTTTCTATCGAAAACCGCTTGATTGAAGAGATAAACAAACAATTGGTAGATGATATTTTTGTAAAGGCTTTAGTGAAATGGTGATAGTATAGCAGCATACCATGCTTCTAAGTTTTGCCCTACTGCAATTTAAAAATTGCCTGTGCCGTTTTTTTCCTTTCTACAAAATACTTCCAAAGCACACTCTGTTTATACATAGTAACCGGAAGTTTATAGGGCAATTTCAGCAATTGGCGCTTCTTTACAATAGATGGAATAGAACCATAAAACGCAATATGCGCTTTGAATATTGCCCAAACATCTTGCAGCGATTTATACTTAATTATACTCTGCAAAGCAGCCACACCATCTAATATCAAACGCTGCGGCAGCACTACCAACAATGCTATCAACGGAAGGTTCTTGCAGAGCATTACCAAGTTGTTTCTAAAATTTAAAAAAGTCTTGCGCGGATTGGCATAACTGAGTGTGCCACCTCCTACATGATACACCTCCGATTGCGGGCAACTCCACACTTCGTATCCTGCACGCTGTAGGCGCCAACACAAGTCTATTTCCTCTTGATGTGCAAAAAAATCGCTGTCTAAGCCGCCTACCTCCCAAAACGCCCTTGCACTTACAAACAAGCAAGCACCGCTTGCCCAAAAAATAGGCGTTTGCTGTCCGTATTGCCCTTCATCCTTCTCTACCGTATCAAAAACCCTGCCTGCCGCAAACGGATAACCCAACACGTCCATAAAGCCTCCCGCGGCACCTGCATATTCAAAATAATCGCGCTTCTGAAAACTTAATATTTTAGGCTGAGCAGCCGCTATTTTTTCATCACTTTGCAAAAGCGAAATTACCGGAAGCAGCCAATCTTTCGTTACCTCAATATCTGAATTCAGCAATACAAAATACTCTGCTTCAATCATCGAAAGTGCACGGTTGTAGCCACCTGCATATCCAGTATTTTCTTTTAATTCTATTAGCTGCACCTGCGGAAAATTTCTTTTCATGTATGCAACCGAATTATCGGTAGAACCATTGTCGGCTACAATAACTTTTGCCCACGATTCGCTTGAATTGGCCACCACTCCGGGCAAAAAATCGTGCAGAAATTTTTCGCCATTGTAATTTAAAATTACAATGGCAACTAATGGATGACTCATATTACTTTCGAGTTGCCACAATTACTATTTGCGCACCAAAGAACTTCTTTAAAGGCCAAAATAGTTCTAAAAATGGTTGAAAAAAGTAGATTACTTTTGCTGGAATTGTTGGAAAGAAAAACGGTACAAAACCAATTACTGTAAGCGATTTCACTTCTAAATTTTTCTCTTTGCACCACTGCGTAAGCAATGCTTGCGAAAAAGAACGCTCCTCGTGTTCAATATGATACTTCGAAGTTTTTTCAATTACCTTTAAAATAGGATTATTGCCGTTTGGCTCAATAATTATTATCTTCTTGGCAATCTTGGCAGCGTTTTCTATTGCCAATGCAGGATCGGTTAAGTGGTGCAATACGCCTCTTATTACGGCAATATCAAACTGTTGCTGCGGCATAGAAGCTGCATCCAACAAATTGGCTACCTTAAAATCAATAGCAGGATTTTTTTCCTTTGCAAGTTGCACGGCTACTGCCGCAGGATCGAATCCTGCAATTTTTAAATCAGGGCGTGCCTTTGCAATTTCTTCCGTATAAGTACCATCACCACAACCAATATCTACCAATGTTTTAGCATCGCTATCAATTAACTTTAAGGTTTCTTGGGTTTGCCGTAAATTGGCAACTACCGAAGAAAATGGCGCATTGTTGGTATAGCGATACCCTTTGTTTTCTGCAACATCGCTATTAAATACATTCACGTTCTTTTTTTCAAGTACAACTGGATTTTCACTCATGCCACGAAAATAAAAAAATAGCATTGTGTTTATTCATATTTACCAAACGAACGTTTGATAAATGCTCCATTTTCCTATTTTTGTTTATCGAACAATACCATGCCAAAACAAAAAGTTGACGAACAACACATTATTATCCAATCGTTGATTCTCTTTCGCCAACGTAGTTTCCATAGCACCAGCATGAGCGATATTGCAAAGGTTTGCGGCATACTCAAAGGCAGTCTTTACCACTATTTTAAAAGTAAAGAAGAACTTATGGAAAAGGTAATTCGGTATGTGCATCACTATTTTAAACAAGAAGTTTTTGCAAAAGCATACGAAGAAAACCTACCGGCAAATGTGCGATTCAAAAATATGTTGAAGGCCTCCGAAAAAATTTTCTTTGATGAATCTACCGGAAAAATGTATGGCAACATGGGTGTAGAAAGCGCATTGGTTATTCCCGAATTCAATCCAATTATTCGCGAATTTTTTCAAGATTTCTTTAATGCCATCAAACATATTTATGCCGAAAAATATGCTGAAGATATTGCAAATGAATTAGCAGAAAGAAGCGTAGCAGAGGTAGAAGGCAGTATTATGATGTCGCGTATTTTCAACGATAAAAGTTACATAAAAAACACACACAAACGCCTGCTTTCTCGCCTCGAAAAAACTACGGCAAATACCAAAGTAAACGAAGAAAGTATAGCCTAAAATGGCCTATAAGCCAAGCAAAAAACCAATGGTATCTTTACCATCGGCATAATCTGAAAGTGTGGGCTGCTGCGCTTTCCCAAAAGGTATCATTCCTTTTTCTTTACCCACCACACATTGTATTTGATTTTCAAGCAATTTAAGATGCGCTTGTACTGAGCTTAAATCTTTATAGCGCTCAAAATAAAGTGTTGCAATAGGCGAGTGCAATGCTGTATTTTCTTGCAGCATCACAAACTCATTTGCCCAATGTGGTGCTTTATTCATGAGTAGTACGGTGCGGTTGTAATCGTAATTATTCATATACTGCGAATGCCCATGCAGCCAGCTATAAGCAGTAAAGTTTTGGAGCAGCAAAGTTGCATCAAAACCTTCCGGCAAAAATACCTTAGCCACATTGCGGCAACCCAATCCAAAATATAAAAATACATCGTTGGCAAGCGCCTCTAAATCGGCAGCAGTTTCGGTACCTAACAGTACAGCAACCGATACCCTGTTGCTTCTCAATATGTTCGGATATTTACTAAAATAGTATTCAAAATATCTATTAGTAGAAGCACTTCCGGTAGCAATTACCGCATCAAAGTTTTGTAGTTTTTCCACAAAACAAAAGGTAGTAGCATACGCTTTATCTTCCTCTAAAATCTGCTGAATTACATAACGCATCAATACAGTATCCTTTGAACTCAACTTTACTTGTGTAGGTACACCTAAAACATAGCAGCACAAAAAATCGTGCAATCCAACCAATGGAACATTTCCGGCACAAATAATACCCACTGTTTTATTGAGCTTAAAGTCATCTTCAATACAATAAGGCTTCAACCACTGTTCAAGTTTATCTGCATTCAAAAATTCACTGCATACCGCCTGTATGCCTTGCCACGCAAAAGCAGGAGTCATCCAACTATTGGCACTATTTGCGCGCGCTATTACTTCTTTGGTTGGCACTTGCAGCAACTGCTGCCCAACGCGCTGTAAAACCTCAATTCTATTCTTAATACTCATATTGCAACTGCAATGGTAGAGAATGTTTTAAACACTTAACACCACTAACTTTCATCTATACTCTTGCAGGTTTCGAGCAACTTTATACTTTCGCACCATGCATTTCATAATTACCGCTTACTGTTGTATTATTTCGCCCCAAAAGCGCAGCGTGTAGCAGTTATTATGAATAAACTTTTTGCACCCTGTGTTTTTTACACAGGGTTTTTTATTTTATGGAAATTAAAGAAATATGAAAGAAACAATCTCATTCCAAACAATGCCATCGCGTGTAAAAACACAGCGCTTTACCGAAATCATTCATGACTTTCTTTTCCCTATTGAAAATGAAGTGCACGCCAACGAAGCATGGAACGAAGAGCGAACCATAGTTCTAAAACGCCAATTAGAAGATTTGCTTGCACCACTGCAAGACAAAATAAATTATCCGCTAGAAGCCGTTGCTAATACATTCTTCAGCGAACTACATCATGTGCATCAGCAACTGCAGGCCGATGCCTCATTCTTTGAGAAAAGCGACCCCGCAGCCGAATCGTTAGAAGAGGTAATTGTTACCTATCCCGGCTTTTTCGCCATTGTAGCCTACCGCGTTGCACATATTTTGTACCAATTGCAAGTACCCATCTTACCGCGTTTAATTACAGAATATGCACACAGTAAAACAGGTATAGATATTCACCCGGGCGCAACCATTGCTTCTCCATTTTTTATAGACCACGGCACAGGTATTGTAATTGGGCAAACTACCGTAATTGGCAAAAATGTAAAGATATACCAAGGTGTAACATTAGGCGCTTTGGCTGTACAAAAAACACAAGCAGGCACCAAGCGCCACCCCACCATAGAAGACAATGTAATTATTTATGCAGGCAGCTGCATACTTGGAGGCAATACCGTTGTAGGACACGACTCTATAATTGGAGGCAATGTGTTTTTAACCGAAAGTATTCCACCATTTTCTTTTGCATACCACAAAAGCGAAGTGCGCATTCGCGATAAAAGCGAAATGAAAAACGTACTCGATTTTATGATATAAATGTTGCTATGCTAAAGCTTCAACTTGCGCAGCGATGGTGCCATCCACGCTGTACTTATTGAAACCAATATAGTCATAGAACCACCAAAAATTACCGCGGGTACCAACCCTAAAAAGCGTGCAACGGCTCCGCTTTCAAAATCGCCAATTTCGTTGCTCGACTTAATAAAAATTGAATTTACGGCTCCTACCCTACCCCGCATATTGTCTGGTGTAAGCATTTGCAAAATGGTAGAGCGAATAATTACACTCACATTATCAAACACTCCAGCCATGAACAGAAAGAAATACGATAAGTAAAAATTACTGCTCAAGGCAAATCCAATAATACTAACACCAAATAACGCCACACTTACCAGCAAATTCTTACCCGCATTTCTAGTAGGCGGAAAGTACGCCATAAAAATACCCATAACCGCAGAACCCATAAACAGCGCTGTTTTCAATACTCCCAACGAAGATGGTCCTGTTTGTAAAATATCCTTACAAAACGCAGGCAATAAAGCAGCCACACCACCAAACAACACGGCAAACAAATCGAGTGAAATAGACGATACTATTGCCTGAGTTTTAAATACAAAACGCATACCTTGCCCCACAGCCGAAAAAAACGACTCTTTCTGAATATGTTCCTTTTCCACAGGTTGATCCGGCACCAACCAACCTAATATAAATGCACTAAAAACAACCATTGAAATAAGCGCATACACCACATCCGGCTGATATACCTCCAACAATGAACCGGCTAGAATTGGCCCCACAATTGCACCTGCATAAAATATATTACTACTCCATGTTGCAGCATTTGCATATAAATGTTTAGGCACCAACCGCGCCTGAATAGCTAAATTCAATGGTGCTAAAAATGCTCTCGCCACACCATTAAAACCCAAGATAATATACAGCGGTGTAGCCCCATATTCCTTTAAAAGCGGTGCTTTTCCTTGGCTTACCCAACTCATTAAACCCATGCCCACAGCCAATAGTAGCGTAAAAATAAGTAGTAACTTTTTTCGGTTAAAACGATCGCTGGCATAACCCGAATAAAATGTAGTAAGAATAAAAGGAATAGCCTCGCTTAATCCAATTAAACCCAATGCCAATTTATCGCCCGTCAATTCATACACCTGCCAACCAATTACGGTTTGCTGCATCAAAATACCAACCGTTGTTAGCACCCTTGCACTCAAAAACATCCTAAATCCACCTATTTGCAGCGATGCAAAAGCATCGGAATGACTTGCCATCGAGTAGCAAAAGTAACAAGTCCCTTACTTGAAAATGATATAAAATGCTAAAGTTTTCACCTACTAAACACCCTGCCTATATAGGTAAATAATATGCCGAACTAAACTCTAAAGCCTCTATATTCCTTAACCATTGTACTTTAGCAAACTATAAATACAATAAAATTGAGACCCAACAAACCATTCCTACATTCCTTTTCAAGCATTCACCAATCATAGCATATTAAAAAAAGAAACATTTTGTTTTTGCCGATGAATAACCTATCTTCGCGCTCCTTTAATAACAAAAAAACCCGCGAGTTCCGGGCGGGAATAAACAATAACGGACGTTAGACGCATGTCTGAGAATTTAGAAACAACAGAACCTACCGTAGAATCTACAACCGCTGCACCGGTAGTAACCACCACAGCACACGATGATTTTGATTGGAGTGTGGACAAACGCAACGTAGTTCAATACGATGAACAACAACGTGCTAAGTACGATGAGTTTTACAGCAAAACATTGCGCACTGTAGAAGACAACGAAATCGTAAATGGTACCGTTGTAGCCGTTACTTTAAACGAAGTAATTTTAAACATCGGCTTTAAAAGCGATGGAATGGTGCCACTAAGCGAATTTCGCGATGTGGAAGACCTTAAATTAGGCGACACTTTTGAAGTTTATGTAGTAAGCAAAGAAGATCGCAAAGGTCATTTAATTCTTAGCCGCAAAAATGCTAAGATGTTGAAAGCTTGGGATTTCATCGTAGATGCATTTAAAACCGGCATTATTGTAACCGGCAAAATTACATCTAAAACCAAAGGCGGCTTAATCGTAAACGTAAATGGATTAGAAACCTTCCTTCCTGGATCGCAAATTGATGTAAAACCAATTACAGATTACGATGTGTATGTTGGTAAAACTATGGAATTAAAAGTGGTGAAAATTAACGAAGCCATTAAAAATGCCGTAGTGAGTCACAAAGCTCTAATCGAAAGCGATCTCGAATCGCAACGCGAAGAAATTATCAGCAAACTCGAAAAAGGTCAAGTACTAGAAGGCGTTATCAAAAACATTACAGATTTTGGTGCATTCATAGACTTGGGTGGATTAGACGGATTGCTATACATCACCGATATTTCTTGGGGCAGAATTACACATCCAAACGAAGTACTTCAACTCAACCAAAAATTGAATGTAGTTGTATTAGATTTTGATGATAACAAGAAGAGAATCTCTTTAGGCTTGAAACAATTATTGCCTCACCCTTGGGATACTTTAGATAAAGAAGTTGAAATAGGAAGCAAAGTAAAAGGTAAAGTAGTAAACATCGAAGACTACGGAGCATTCTTGGAAATTACTCCGGGCGTAGAAGGTTTAGTACACGTGAGTGAAATTAGCTGGAGTGCATCGCCTGCAAACAGCCGCGACTTCTTTAAATTAAACGATGAGCACGAAGCAGTAGTAATGACTTTAGACCGCGAAGAGCGCAAAATGAGTCTTTCTATTAAACGCTTAAGCGATGACCCTTGGCAAAAAGTTGAAGAAAAATATCCTGTAGGCAGCAAGCATACCGGTATTGTTCGCAACCTTACTCCTTACGGTATTTTCGTTGAATTAGATGAGTTTATCGGAGGCATGGTTCACATTAGCGACCTTAGCTGGACAAAACGTTTCAACCACCCAAGCGAGTTTACCAAAGTTGGCAATTCATTAGAAGTAGTGGTATTAGAAATGGACAAGGAAAATAGAAAACTAAACCTTGGACACCGCCAAATTGAAGAAGATCCATGGAATACTTTTGAAGACGTATTCCCTGTTGGCTCTATACACGAAGCTACCGTAATGAACGTAGATGACAAAGGTGCAATTGTATTGTTGCCTTACGGCTTAGAAGCATTTGCTCCTAAAAAACACCTTTCTAAAGAACAAGGTGGAGTATTAGCAGCCGATGAAAAAGCTGAATTTAAAGTAATAGAGTTCAACAGAAACGATAAACGTATTTTAGTTTCTCATGCTCGTATTTGGGAAGAAAAACTCAAAGAAGATAAAGAAACCGAAAAGAGCGATCGTAAAGCTGAAGTAGAGCGTACTAAAAAAGCCGTGAAAAACTTACAACAAAAAGTTGAAAAAGCAACACTGGGCGATTTAGGCGTACTAAGCCAAATTAAAGAACAAATGGAAAATGATGCTGATAAAAAAGCTGAATAATAAATCCATTCTCTAATCTATAAAGGCTGCTCTAACCGGGCAGCCTTTTTTTATGTCAATCAGCCATTGCTAAAATAAATACCTTCACCCCTCTAAAACATGGATATACCGCACAAAACAGCACTACTATGTGTTTTGAACTGGGGCATGGGACACGCCACCCGCTGTGTACCTTTAATTCAAGCATTACAGCAAAGGCATGTAAAAATTGTTATTGCTTCCGATGGGGCTGCACTTGCATTTCTTCAACAAGAGTTTCCCGATTTATGTTTTGAAAAACTACCTGCCTATAACATACAATATCCCGAAAATGAAAACATGGCATGGGCTATGGCAAAACAGCTCCCTGCCTTATTGCTCACCATTGCCAAAGAGCGCATGGCAACCAATAAGCTTGTAAAAAGATACCAGCCAAACTTTATCATTTCCGACAACCGATACGGTTGCTACCACAAACACATCAAAAGCATTTTCATAACACACCAGCTACACCTGCAAGCACCGTTTCACCTTACATTACTGGCGAATGCCGCCAATAAGTTCAACCACATGCTTATCTCTAATTTTAGTGAATGCTGGGTGCCCGATGCCGCTACCACTCCCAATGCAGCTGGCGCACTCTCGCATCCGCCATTGCCTAACACCAAATTCATCGGCATACTTTCGCGCCTTAGTACTGCAAGCGTGCAACCAAAAAAATACAAAGTAATGGCGTTGCTTTCCGGTCCGGAGCCACAACGGAGCATCTTGCAAACTATTTTATTGAAAGAACTAAAAAAACTCCCCCATCCATCGCTTTTAGTTAAAGGAACTTTAGTGTCCAACACCACTACCCGCTCCCACCAAATAACCGAGGTGGACTTTATGAACCAAGCAGAAATAACAAAAGCTATTAGCGAGAGCGAAGTACTTATATGCCGAAGCGGTTACAGCACCATCATGGATTTAATGGCAATGCAGCCAAACACTAAAGTTATATTCATTCCCACTCCGGGGCAAACAGAGCAAGAGTACCTAGCGCAAAAACTTGCTAACGAAAAGTGCGGCATTACCTATTCCCAAAAAAAATTCAGCCTCTCCGATGCACTCGAAAAGGCTGAAAATATTACAACTTTTAAAAACAGCAATTACATCTTAGAGTCATCTACTTTATTGAGCCAAGCGCTTACGTCTGTCATTACAGATTGAATGGAATTTACATCAAAAGGTGAATTAAGATTAGCAAGTTTCACTAACTCCAAAAAGGTTTTACTACCTCCGGCTTTGCAAAGTGCAAGATAATCTGCCCATGCAGCTTTAAAATCGTTGTTTGATTTTTGCCAAAACTGGAAAGCACAAATTTGTGCCAAGCAATAATCTATATAGTAAAACGGACTACGGTATATATGTAATTGGCGCATCCACAAACCTCCGGCTTCTAAAAACGGAATACCTGAGTAATCAATATACGGGCGATATTTCTGCTCCATATCTAACCACACCTTTCTGCGCTCTGCCGGGGTTAAATCAGGATTTTCGTATATAATATGTTGGAACTCATCTACCGCTGCACCATAAGGTAAAAACAATACTGCTGCCGATAGGTGCGCAAACTTGTATTTTTCAGCATCTTCCTTAAAGAAAAGCTCCATCCAAGGCCAACTGAAATATTCCATACTCATAGAGTGAATTTCGCAAGCCTCGTAAGTTGGAAAGCAATACTCATCTAACTCAAAATGGCGACTTTGGAAAAACTGAAAAGCGTGCCCGGCCTCATGCGTAAGCACATCAATATCATGCGATGTTCCATTAAAGTTAGAGAATATAAATGGTGCTTTAAACATTGGGAAATGGGTGCAATATCCTCCGGCAGCTTTGCCTTGCTTGGTTACCAAATCCATCAACTCGTTGTTCACCATAAAATCAAAAAACTCTTTTGTTTCTGGCGACAACTCTGTGTACATGCGCTTGCCATTTTCAATAATCCATTCCGGAGAACCTTTTGGATTTGGATTGCCTGTGTTAAACATCAATCCCATATCATAAACGGTAAATTTATCTAAACCCAAACGCTTTGCTTGGCGCTCACGCAAAGCCGTACTTACTGGTACTACATATTTAAAGATTTGGTCTCTAAAAACCGCAACATCTGCCGCATTGTAATCGGTACGTTGCATACGGTGATACGCCAACTCTACAAAATTTTTATAGCCTAATTTTTTTGCGATGTTGGTGCGCACTTTCACAAGCCTGTCAAAAATTCTATCGAAATCATCGAGGCTCTTTTCCAATACTGCATATTTAGCTCTTACTGCCTTTTCGCGCACAGCTCTGTCTTGCCCTTGCTCAAAAGGTTCTAATTGTGAGAAGTTCATCCTTTCACCATTAAACTCAACGGTGGCAGTTGCAATTATCTTTGTGTATTCAGTACCTAAACGGTTTTCTTCCTTTAAATCTTCAATTACTGAAGTATCAAAACTCTTTAGAGAAACCTCCGCTATGTTAAAAATCTGATTACCAAATTTCTGTTGTAAATCGGCCTTAAACGGAGTATTGCCCAATGCCCTGTATAAACGAATATTCAAATCGCGGAAAAGCGGCTCGTGATCATCATAAAATTGCTTTTCTAATTCATAATAGGCATTGGTGGTATCTATGGAATTACGCACCGATGCTATAGAAGCATACGTTTGAAACTCGTTTCTAAGTGTATTTATCTTATTAAAAACTAGACTTTGTTCTTGGGCACTCTTAGCATTATCGAAATCTACAAGAAGCTGATTAAACGACTCCGAAACTCGTTCAAAATCGGGGCGTTTGTACTCGATGGCAGAAAACTTATTCATTTCTAACTTTTTTTGAAGGTGGCGAAGGTAGCAATTATGTTATGCAAATAAAAGCTGAATGGCATTGTAAAAATCAGCCCAAATAAATTGCACCGTTGATAGTGTTTTTGTTGGCTCCGGTTACAGCACAGAGCACATTTGCTCGCCCGTGCCAGCGCAAGAAACCCATTAAAGCCATTGCTTGTGCTTCCTTAAATTTCACTACCTGAGTTGGAGGCACTATAACCTTTACAGGCGTGAGTGCCGCAATTCGCTCCATTAAAAAGGTATTGAAAGCTCCGCCTCCGGTGGCAAGCATTTGGGCTGTATGCAGGTTTGCGCCCACTTTTTCTGCTGCCAACTGTAACTCCATTGCCAATACGTTGGCTATATATTCAACTGCGGTGCGTAATTTATCTTCAACTTTCATATTGGTAAACAGCGGCAATACTTGTGTTTTACTAAAACCATTATCAAGCGATTTTGGCGCTCCCATTTTATGATATTCCAGTTCTTGCAATTGTTGCAGCAACACATTGCTTATGTTGCCCTTACGTGCCATGTAGCCTTCATTATCAAATTCTTTGCCTGCTTGCTGTGCAAAAAAGTTCAGCAATTGGTTACAAGGAGCTATATCGTATGCCACTATATTGCTGCCGCTCTTTGCCGAGATATTGGCTATTCCACCAAGGTTCAAACAAAAAGTATATTCCTTATACAATAATAAATCGGCAATGGGTACAATGGGCGCCCCTGTGCCGCCATGTGCCACATCTGTTGTTCTAAAATCGCACACTACCGGTAATTTACATGCAGTAGCCAAAGCTGCACCATCGCCAATTTGTGTAGTAAAACCTTCGTTGGGAAAATGAAATACCGTGTGCCCGTGGCTTGCCACAAAATCTACTTTCCCAATACTGTGTGTTTGTAAGAAATGTACTACAGTTTCACCTAAAAGTTTACCAATAGCAGCATGCGCTTGCCATAATTCGCGAGCCGAAACGGCAGGCAATAAACGCAATTTGCTTTGCCATTCCTCGCTATATGCTATACAATCGGCTGCTAAAATATCGCAAGCAAATTGCCCGCTCTTCTCCTTTATGTGGCAATATGCTAAGTCAATTCCATCCAAAGAACTGCCACTCATTAAGCCAATTACAAATTGTTCAACCACATGCCAAACAAAAGGATTTTTTTTCACCAATTACACTTGACAAAACTTTTACGCCATATTATATTGAACCTTGTAAGTCGCAGCAAAACGGCTTGATAGTTTTTCAAAGTTTCTGATGAACAGCACATAGCTGTTGTGGTAATGAGGGTTCCACAATATGCTTTAGTGCTGTTTGTTAGTTTTTGTATCTGCATACGCAACATACTTTACTGCAATACAATTATTAGGTTTAATCTAAAATCTTGAAAATTGCAGCTATGAACATAAATACTGCAAGCATTTTCACGCTCCTCTTTGTAAGCACCATTGGCATTAGTTCCTGTAAAATTTCGCAACCGGAATTTAGAAGAGTAGAAAACTACAAACTGAATCGCGAGGGAGCCAACTTTACGCTCGGAGCTGATGTTGTTTGCTACAATCCCAACAGAGTTCGATTTACAATTCAAAACCTGGCTGCCAATGTTTTTTTAAACAACCAAAAAGTAACCATGCTTGGTAAGGAAATGGATTTAAAAGTAAAAGGCAAAAGCGAATTTTCGGTTCCGCTTTCTATTACGCTCACCGGCAACGATATGCTTAAGAACGTATTCTCCAACCTTGGCAATTTATTTAAAAGCCAAGGTGCTAATCTGCTTATTTTAGGAAATGTAAAATTCAAGGCTTACGCCATCATTAAAAAGGAACTTCCCTTTAGGTACGAAAAAAAGATAGACATAAACGCTATCCACTAAAAACGATTGCAATTAGTATTTTTTCAAATCCTATAAAAATAGTTTCAAAAATGCGTAAGTTTGAAAACAGCACACAGCTATGAACTTGCGCTATCTAAAGTACTTATCGGCATTTCTAAGCGTAGTTGCCATTTTTGTTTCACTAATGGCTGGAGGTTGGTGGACTTTCTTTTCACTCTTTTATGCATTTTTTCTTATTCCGTTTTTAGAATTGTTTCTTCCCGGCACCGAAGAAAACATGAGTAAACAAGAAGAAGAAATAGTAAAAAGAGACTGGCATTACGATCTTATTGTTTGGGCAATAGTTCCGGTTCAATTAGGCATGATGGCATACTTTCTTTACAGAGTATCGCAGCCCAATTTAGCATGGTTCGAAATGGCAGGCTTAGTAGTTTCTTTTGGAATTTCGTGTGGTGTATTCGGCATAAATGTGGCACACGAACTCGGCCACCGCAACACCAAACACGAGCAATTCATGGCTAAGATATTGCTTTGGACAACACAGTATTTACACTTCTTTATTGAACACAACCGCGGGCACCACAAAAACGTAAGCACCACCGAAGACCCTGCATCTTCGCGCTATGGCGAAACACTCTATACTTTCTACTTTAGAACCATCAGTGGCAGTTGGCGCTCTGCATGGCAGTTAGAAAAAGACCGCTTGGCAAAAAACGGAGCAACTGTTTGGAGTTTAAAAAACGAGATGCTTGTATATCAAATAATTCAGGTAGCAACCTTATTGATTATTCTTGCACTATTGGGCATTAAAACACTTTTGCTCTACATGGCATCGGCACTTATTGGTGCTCTTCTTTTAGAAACTGTAAACTACATAGAACACTACGGGCTACAACGAAAAAAAATAGACAATGCTTATTACGAAAAGGTAATGCCTGCCCATTCCTGGAATTCCAATCATCCAATTGGCAGGTTAATGCTTTTTGAACTCACCCGCCATAGCGACCACCACTACATGGCATCCAGAAAGTATCAAATCCTTCGCCACTTCGACCAAAGCCCGCAAATGCCAACAGGATACCCTGGCATGATGGTACTGGCAACCATTCCTCCGCTTTGGTTTAAAGTAATGCATAAGCAAATTGAAAAATATAAAGCCACACAAGCAGGGCAAGTATTAGCATAAAATGAACCTGATTTCAAAAACACCTTTTGGCAGCATTTCAATTACTTCATTAAAACGCGAATTTGAGTTTAAAGCCATGCGCAGCAGTGGTGCGGGAGGGCAGCATGTAAACAAAGTAAGTTCAAAAGTTGTAGCCACATTTAACATCCAACATTCAACGCTTTTAACCCCTGAAGAAAAACTAATTTTAGAAGAAAAGTTATCGCGTAAAATAACTGCCGATGGCAGCATTAGCACACACTGCGATACTTCGCGCTCTCAACACACCAATAAAGAAATTGCTACCAATGCACTTATTGAAATGATAGAAAGAGCTTTTAGAAAACCGAAACCACGTAAAAAAACACAACCTTCGGTTCAGGCAAAAAAAGAACGCCAAAAAACAAAACAACTCCATAGCGAAAAAAAACAATTGCGCAACATTCGTTTAACAGATTTATTAAAGTAGATTTTTAATTTTACCGCAAAACAATTCGGGCATGAAATTTTTTTACAGTTCTATCTTTACATTCTTTGCATTTGCAACTGCTGCAAACGCACAACAACTACTTAGAGGACCTTACCAACAAAAGAAAACCAAAAACAGTATCAACATCCGCTGGCGCACAGCAGATTCTACCAATGCTACTGTATATTACGGCACCAGCCTTAACAATCTAAATTTATCGGTAACAGATACCACTTCTTTAAGCGATCATGATCTAGAGCTTAAAAATCTTCAACCATTTACAAAGTACTATTACAAAATTGAAAGCGGAGGCAACACACTCAGTGGCCCCGATACCGCACACTGGTTTAGAACGGCTCCGGTTCCGGGCACAGTACAACCCATTAGAGTGTGGGCAGTAGGCGATTTTGGCAAAGGCAATCAAGGGCAGAAAGATACAAGAGACGCCTATTTAAACTATTCTAAAGATAAAGAAACCGATGTTTGGTTATGGTTAGGCGACAATGCCTATACCGATGGTACAGACCAAAATTATCAAGACCATGTGTTTGAACACAATTATGCCTTTGGCGAAATCTTTAAGTTCATGCACTTTTACCCTTGCCCGGGCAACCACGATTACAATTCCGTTTGCGGCATCCCATGCCAGCAAGATCCCAATACACACAAAGGGCCATACTACGATATAATTACAGTTCCTTCCAATGGCGAAGCCGGAGGAAAACCATCTTCGCTCGAAAATTACTACTCTTACGATTATGGCAATGTGCATTTTATTTCGCTTAACTCAGAACTTGGCTCACCCACAGCCGCCTTCGATTGGATTGGCGCTTACACCAACGGTGCTACCACTTCGCCCATGCTGCAATGGCTAAAAGACGATTTGGCTCAAAATACGCAGCCATGGGTAATTGCATACTGGCATCAACCACCCTACACTAAAGGCTCACACGATTCCGATTTGTTTTATGAATTGTATATGAAAGCTATGCGCCAAAATATAGGCCCAATTTTAGAGCAATACGGAGTGGACTTGGTTGTAAACGGACACAGCCATGCCTACGAACGCTCTTTCTTATTGAAAGGACACACAGGTTTATCCAGCACATTTAATCCCCAACAGCATTTAGTAAATGGCACCAGCGGCAACGAAGATATTGGCGAAGCCTATATAAAATACACCGATGGCCCAACGCCTAATGTAGGAACCGTATATGTTGTAACCGGAAATGGTGGAAGCGATGTAGATGCCTCTAAAGCCGGGTTTTACAACGGAAAAGCACATCCTGCCATGTTTTACTTCGATGGCGGCACCAATGTGTGCGGCTCATTGGTGTTGGATATAGATGGCAATAAACTTAATGGCAAATACCTTTCTTCTACAGGCGCAGTAAAAGATAAATTTACCATAGTTAAGCAATCGGTTTCTTCAACCAAAGAAGTAAACAGCCTTGCAAACAATATTATAGAAGTAAAAGTAATGCCTAATCCATTTTCAAAATCTACTACACTTACTTTCACTCTGTCTAAACCACTAAACCTAAATATTCAATTGTTTAGTATTGATGGTAAAACCAACCGTACTTTAAGCAACAACCATTTTGCAGACGGCCAACACAGCATCGAAATAAATTCAGACCAATTGCACCTTTCTAAAGGCGAATACATTGTTAGAATAAACGAAGGAAAAAATGCCTCCTTTGAACGTATTCTAAAAATCGAATAACACACATGGTTCTTGATTTAAACGGCAAAAACGCATACGTTGGCGGCAGCAGCAAAGGAATAGGAAAAGCCATTGCTTTTGAATTGGCAAAAGCAGGTGCCAATATCACCTTTGCAGGCAGAACCGAAACCGAGCTAATGCAAAACCTAATAGACCTTAGCTTTATTAGTAAAAACGAGCAAAAACACGATTACGTAGTAGTAGATAACAGCCAGCCCGATAAACTAAAAGCTGCTGTAGAACGCCATAAAAAGAAAACCGCCAAGCAATACCACATACTCATAAATAATACCGGAGGTCCACCCTCCGGTAACATTGCTTTAGCTACCGAAATTGAATTTGTAAAAGCATTCGAAGCACACTTGATTTGCAACCACATTTTAGCACAATTGCTGGTTGAAGATATGAAACAAGCCCACTTTGGCAGAATAGTAAATGTAATCTCCACCTCTGTAAAACAGCCGCTTCCCAACCTTGGCGTAAGCAATACCGTGCGTGCTGCAGTTGCCAACTGGGCAAAAACCTTAGCCAACGAACTTGCACCTTTGGGTATTACCGTAAACAATGTGCTGCCTGGCGCAACCGAAACAGGGCGACTCAAACAAATTATTGCCAACAACAGCAGCAAAGCAGACGTTGCCATACAAGACTATGAGCAAAAAATGAAAAACGAAATTCCCATGAAGCGCTTCGCCAAACCCGAAGAAATTGCAGCTGCTGCGGTATTTCTCTGCTCACCTGCTGCAGCTTATATCACAGGAATAAACTTGCCGGTAGATGGCGGCAGAACCGCTTGCCTGTAGCAAAAACATAGCACACCGCTTTCCCTAAAAAAAACAAAACAGTTTTTTGCATCATTGTATCGTTTAACTTTGAGCGCACAGCATGAATACATCGCAACAATTTGACGAACAAATTTCTATTTGCCGCGATATCTTTTTAAAAAAGGCAAAAGACTACGGCACATCGTGGCGCGTAATGCGCCCCAAAAGCATTACCGACCAATTATTTATAAAAGCTCAGCGTATTCAAACCATTGAAGAAGCACAACAAAAAATGATAAACGAAGGCGTAGAGTCTGAGTTTATAGGCTTAGTTAACTATGCCATTATTGGGCTGCTTCAAATTAAAATGCAAAACGATAAACGCATTATTATTTCCGCCAACGAAATTTTACAACATTACGACCTGGAAGTTGCCAACATTAAAACGCTTATGATGGCAAAAAACCACGACTATGGCGAAGCTTGGCGCAATATGCGCACCGAATCTTTTACAGATTTAATTCTAATGAAACTGCTCCGCATTAAACAAATAGAAGACAATCTCGGGCAAACAATTATTAGCGAAGGTGTCGATGCAGGCTACACCGACATTGTCAACTATGCCATTTTTGCACTCATACAGCTGTCTGAAAGAAAACACAACTAATTTTTTTCACCATTCATAATTCAAAACTATGAACGTTTATTCTCTATTTGCGCTTATTGGAACTATTGCATTGGGGCTATATGCCATCCGCTATATTTTGCAAAAACCCAAGCATCTTGTATTTACCTATATCCAATTTTTTGTAGGCACACTGTTTATCTTTTCAGGCGCGGTAAAAGCTATAGATCCGCTGGGAACCTCCTATAAAATGCACGACTACTTTTCTGCCTTCAGCCAGTTTGGATTAAAAGATTTTTGGGCTTTACTAAGCGATTGGAGCACGCCTTTGGCAGTATTCATGATTGTATTTGAAATAGTTTTAGGTATTGCCATTTTAATCGGTTGGCAAACCAAACTCACCTTGTGGCTTAGCTTTGCCATGCTTATATTCTTTACCATTCTCACAGGTTTTACCTACCTGAATGGCTACGATTGGCAACTATTTTTTAGTAAAGGAAATTTAGTATTCGAAGAAAAAAACATGAAAGTAACCGATTGCGGCTGCTTTGGCGATTTTGTAAAATTAAAACCTTGGGTATCGTTCTACAAAGATATTTTCTTAGATATACTTATTGTGATACTTATTGCAGGCTCATCAAAAATTGAACCTCTATTTTCAAACATTGTGCGCCACACCATTATTGTTGTAAGCACGGTTGGCACATGGTTGTTTTGTCTTTCAAACTACGTATGGAATTTGCCAATTGTAGATTTTAGACCTTACAAACCGGGCAACAACATCCGCGAACTACGCAAAGAAAAAGTACCGCCAAAAACCGAAATGACATTCATCTATAAAAACACTAAAACAGGAGCAGAAAAAGAATTTGGCATGAATGAACTTACCGCCATAAATTCCGAAGAATGGGAATTTAAAGACCGTAAGGATAAAGTACTCGATCCGGGAGTTCCTGCCGTAATTACCAACTTGTTTATTAGCGATGAACACAAAAACGATATTACCGACCAATTGCTAAACGACCCCAATTATTCGCTCATGATTGTTGCATACAAATTGGGTAAAACCAACGAAGCCGCATTTAAACAATTAAATGCCCTTGCAGAAAAAACACAAGCCAAAAAACTGAATGTATATTGTGTAACTAGTGGCGATATCAATATCGAAGATTTCAGAACCAAAAACCAAACCGCCTATCCATTTTACACAGCCGATGAAACACCATTAAAAACAATCATCCGTTCCAATCCTGGATTGGTATTGCTAAAAAATGGCGTAGTAAAAGCCATGTGGCACCACAACCACCTACCTACTTTTGAAACACTCGAAAAAGATTATTTACAATAAACATCACCAATAATTCATTTACACAATATGAATTTCGTGATAAAAAATTTATGTACGTTTGGCATCTAAAAATTTCAAAAACAATGAATTTTAAATCAACCAAAATTGTTGCAGCAAGTGTTGCCTTTGCTGCATTATTAGCTGCTTGTGGCGGAGGAGGAAACAAAAGTGAAGGCGTAAAAAGCAAACGAGCCGGCATAAACGAAGTAGTCATCCACATTTCTGCCGATCCAGACAAATTAAACGGTTTAACTTCAACATCTTCTAACGCCAGCGAAATAGAGCGAAACATTTTTGCAGGCATGTTAGACAATCAATTAGACTCTCCATTTACCATTATTCCGGGCTTGGCAAAAGCACGTCCGCTTATTGAAGAAATTACAGAGGGAGAACTAAAAGGCGGATTAAAAATAACCTACGAACTACGCGAAGAAGCAAAATGGGACAATGGTTCACCCATTACTGTAGACGATATACTATTCACCCTCAAAACAATTAAAAACCCAAAAGTAGATTGCGAACACCTACGCTCCTACTACGATTTTATTGTTGATGTAGTTACCTATCCTGACAATAACAGAAAATTCACCTTCTTGTGTAAAGGAAAATACTTCCAAAGCGAAACTTGGAGTGCCATTACACCTTTCCCTGAATATGTGTACGACCCGGAAAAATTGATGCGCAAGTTCGAATACAAAACCTTCAATAACCCTAAGGAAGTTGAAAAGCTGAAAGGCAATGCCGACATCATAAAATTCGCAGAACAGTTTAACTCCGAAAAATTTGCACGCGAACCGGAAGGCGTTTCAGGAGCCGGACCTTACGCTCTAGAAAAATGGATAACAGGGCAACGCGTTATTCTTAAGAAAAAACAAAATTACTGGGGCGAAAAATTTGCCAGTGAAAATCCTGAATTCAGCAACCTGCCCGATAAGCTAATCTTTGAAATTATCAACGACCAAAGCGCCACCTTGGCTGCAGTAAAAGGCGAAAACATTGATGTAGCTTCATCTTTCAAATCCAAAGATTTTCTTGATTTAGAAAAAGATGAAAAATTAACTGCCAAATACAAACTCGAAAAACCAACACAATTAGTGTACTCCTATTTAGGCTTAAACATGCGCGACCCAAAAACTAGCGATGTAAAAGTACGCAGAGCCTTAGCACACCTAATTGACATCGATCAAATTATCGAAAAAATTTCATACGGTATGGCAACCCGCGTAGTTGGCCCCACCAGCCCACAACGCCCATACTACAACAACAATTTAAAACTTATTCCTTTTGATATTGCAGCAGGTAATCAGTTATTAGACGAAGCCGGATGGAAAGACAGCGATGGCGATGGCGTGCGCGATAAAATGATAAACGGCAAAAAAGTGAAACTTTCGCTCACCGTTAAAATGCCAAGTGGCAACGAAGTTTCAGAAAGAATAATACTCCTTTACCAAGAAAACTGTAAAAAAGCCGGAGTAGAAATTTCTATTGCACCAAAAGAATGGACCGTATTCTTAGAAGAAATAAAAGTGCATAACTTCGAAATGTATATGGGCAGTTGGGTTTCGCACCCGCTCAGCGATGATCCAAAACAAATCTGGCACACATCTTCTTACGATGGCGGCAGCAACTACGTTGGCTTTGGCGACCAAAAAAGCGATGAAGTAATAGATAAACTTCGCTACGAATTAGACGAAACTAAACGCAACGAACTATACAAAGAATTTCAACGCTTAGTGTACGAAGCACAACCTTATATTTTTATGTCTTCACCATTAAACAAAGTGGCCATACATAAACGCTTTACCAATGGAAGAGCAAGAGTTTGCCGCCCCGGCTATCTTGCAAAAGAATTTAAGTTAGATCCTAATTTCGGGAAATAACAACTCCCTTAAAAAAAAAAGCCATCGCAACCCGATGGCTTTTTTTACAATTATTAAAACCTTGTTGCGTTTTATCCGTAATAGTTTTTAGTAAAAACACCAAATCTATTGCATAATTTTACCTGCAAACCCTCATTGGAATGTCTCTTCAAGAATCCCAAAAGGATAACTTAGTACCTAATAAGCCTGCTTTGGATATATTTTCCGAAGTGCTTTCGCTTATAGCAACTGCAAGAGCCGAAAGGCTTCAGCGCAGCTATAAATGCATTGAATATGCAGAAAAAGCAGTTTCGCTGGCGCTTGCCAACCAGCTTACTTTCCAAGCAGCCGAAGCCAAAGTAGAAATTGCCAATTACTACACCAACGTACTGCGCGACTACAATGCAGCACTACACCACGCACTAGAAGCACATGTACTTTTAGGCAACGAATACCAACCATTTTTAAGCGCCAACATCTTTAAACTCGTAGGAGTTTGCTACCACTGGACAGGGAACTTTACCAATGCCGTTTCTAACTACCTGCAAGCAGCTAAAATTTTAGAAATAGAAATACCAAAAACAAGAGAAGAACTCCTCTTGGCTGGTAGTTTGCACTACAATATCATTCTAATATACCAGCATCTTGCATTCGATGAAGAAAAGTTTGTACACCTAACCAAAGCAATAGAATTTTACGAAAAAGCCAATTACAAAGATGGCATTGCAAAATGCTACAGCCTCTATGCCGATTATCATAAAGATGTAAAGCACCACCCACAAAAAAGAAAAGAACTCTTTGAAAAAGCACTAGCCATTTTTAAAGAAACAAACAATAAAGTAGGCGAACTATCCTGCATTTGCCCCCTTGGTTTAGTTTATTGCGAAATAGGCGAAACCGAAAAAGGATTCCAATTGCTCCACTCCGGTTTGCAAGAAATGGAAGCCACGCAAATTCCCGATTACATTGCCGCGGCACACAACTATTTTGCACGTGCCTACCGCCATTTAAAGCAATACGAAAAATCTATAGAGCACTACATTATGGTAGAAGAACTTCTACTTAAAAATAAGCGCGAAGTTGAACTGCACGACCTTTACGAAGAAATGGCTCTCACATTAGCAGAATCTGGCGATTACAAATCGGCATACGATTACCGCCTTAAATTCGGCAAAGTAAAAGGCGAATGGATGAACTTCGACAAAGCTACCACGCTACACAATGCCACCATGCGCTTTGCTATAGAAAAACAAGAACGCGAAGCACAATTACAACAACAAAAAAACGAACAAGTTCAAGATTACATACGCCAACTACAACTCTCCAACGAAGAGTTGAAACAAATTGCCTATGTAGCTTCGCACGATTTGCGCGAGCCACTCCGTATGATAAACAGCTACACCAAATTATTAGATAAATCCATAGCTGCAAGCGGCACTCCCGAAGCAAAAGAATATACGGCAGTAATCCATTCCAGCGCCAAACGCATGTACGAAATGATTCAAGACATGATGGCACTGAGCCAAGCAAATGCCAATATATCTTTACAACAAGTAGATGTAACCGAAATTGTAAGCGAAGTACAATCTGTACTATCCATCATCATCAAACATCGAAATGCAGTACTTACATGCAGCCCGCTGCCCATCATAAACAGCGATAAAACCTTACTCTTTCAAATATTCCAAAACCTTATTGCCAATGCCATAAAATATAACCGTAGCCAACAACCTATTATAGAAATACACTACCAATTTTCAAACAACAAGCATCAATTCGAAGTACACGATAATGGCATAGGCATACCCGAATCGCAACGCGAAAAAGTGTTTTACATATTTGCCAGATTACATAAAGAAAGCGAAGTAAGCGGCAGCGGAATTGGCTTAGCCGTATGCAAAAAAGCAGTAGAAAAACTACATGGGAAAATTTGGATTGAAACAAGCCATTTAGGAGGCACAAGCATAAAATTTTATTTACCCAACGCTTAATTAAACTTTAATCAAAAACAAACGTACAAGAGTAAAGCAATGAGTGTGTCATCTTCCATGCAAACGCAATTCTTCCACTTAATTGAAAAAGCAGAACAGCTTGTGAAATCACAGAGTGTTCAGGCAGAGCAATTGGCAAAAGAAGCCTTAGCCATTGCCGAACAAGCGGGTAATGCCGAGTGGCAAGCAGAAGCACTCTATCAGTTAGCCTCCTT
The DNA here is from genome assembly GCA_019638515.1 of Chitinophagales bacterium. Lineage (NCBI taxonomy): Bacteria > Pseudomonadati > Bacteroidota > Chitinophagia > Chitinophagales > Chitinophagales bacterium. Next base: position 460,867 of record JAHBTS010000002.1, read on the forward strand.
TAACTCAAAAGTTGCATCGCAATTTAAAGTAAGCAATCAACTCTGCGAGCAAGCGCTGGTTTTAGCCAACAGCAAAAAAAATGTATTGCTGCAAACCCGCCTTCTGCGCCTCATGGGTATGAATGAGCACTACCTTGGCATTTGGGAAAATGCACAGCAACGCTACCAAGATGCCGTTCAACTCCTCGAAGCCCAACCCGCACTAAACCACGCACTAGAAGAAGAGCTTGGCTATTTGTATTACTATATTTCGGTACTCCACAAAAGTTCCGAAACCAAAGAATATCCGCTCGAATGCCTCCAAAAATCTATTTCCATTTTTGAGCGCATAGGCAACAAAGAAGGTTTGGCACGCTGCTACAACATGCTTGCCAACCACCTAAACGAGGTAAAAAACCACCGCGAAGCACTAGAATATCATTTAAAAGCACTCGTACTTTTTGAAGAAGGTAACGAAACCTACTTTGCATCCGTAGTTCAAAATAATGCAGGCTACAGCTATTGCGAACTAGGCGATTTCGAAAAAGGTTTCGAACTCCTCAACCGCTCCTTACAAACCAAACTAACATTTGGCAACCAAAATTCTATTGCCAATTCCTATATCCATTTAGGAATGGCACATAAACTAAAAGGCAATTGGCAAGAATCGCTGCACTACTTTCACGAAGGCGAAAAAATTCTGAAAGATTTAGACAGTAAAAGCGACCTCAACACCGTTTACCAATACCTTTCCGAAGTATATGCCGCAGCAGGCGATTTTAAGCAGGCATACGAGTACCACATTCGTTACGATCGTACTAAAGACGAAATGTTCAACTTCGATAAAGCAGCCGCCATTATGGATGCCAAATCAAGATTTGAACTCGAAAAGAAAAAGAAAGAAGCAGAAATGCTTCGCCAAAAAAACAACGAAATAGAAAACTACGCACACCAACTCGAAATTTCAAACAACGAGTTAAAGCAGTTTGCACACGTAGCATCGCACGATTTAAAAGAGCCGTTGCGCATGATAAGCAACTACATTAACCTGCTCGAAAAACAATTAGAGCCGCAACAAAATGAGCAAGTACAAACCTACATGGGTTTTGTAAACGAAGGCGCCAAAAGGATGTATGCACTCATAAACAGCCTCTTGGAATTTTCTAAACTAAACAACGAAGTACAAGTTGAAACCATAGACTTAAATACCACCATTACCGATATCCGCAACCGATATGCAGAAGTATTGCAGCATGTTGCCTTTTCGGCCGATAACTTGCCAACGGTAAATGCCGATTACACACACATGTACAGCTTGTTTGAAAACCTCATCAATAATGCCGTTAAGTTCAATCTAAGTACCAAGAAAATTGTAAAAGTAGAATACAACAACACCGAAAAAACACACGAGTTTAAAGTAATAGACAACGGCATAGGAATTGCTAAAGAATATGCCGAAAAAGTATTTGTTATTTTCCAAAGACTCAATGCCCGCAACCAATTTTCGGGAACAGGCATTGGACTTGCCATTTGCAAGAAAATTATAGATAACCTAAAAGGTAAAATTTGGGTAGAAAGCAATGAATTTGGTGGTTGCACCTTCTGCATTTCTATTCCTAAAGAATCGGTATAGCTATTGCGCCATTGCTCGCTCACAACTCTTCCAAAGCAATTCGGCAGTTTCTTTCCAAGAGTATTTCTTATGTTGCACTAATCCCTGAGCTATTAAGTTACTTCGCAAAGTTGCATCATTAAAAAGCATCTTCATTTTAGCAGCAATATCTCCAACATTTTCGGGCTGTGCCAACAATGCCGCATTGCCACAAATTTCGGGCATAGAAGATACGGCAGATGTAATTACAGGAACACCGCAAGCCATTGCCTCTAATGGCGGCACCCCAAAACCTTCAAACAAACTTACATACAAAGAGCCAAAAGCTCCGCCAATTGCAAGTTGCATATCTTCTAAAGAAAGCCGTCCGGTAAAATTTATATCCTCTTTATGTTGCAATGTTTCCCATGTGCTGAATATCTCACCGGTTTGCCAACCCTTTGCTCCGGCAATTACCAGTTTCATATCGCTGCCCGTTTCTTCTTTAAACAAGTTAAATGCCCGCAGCATATTGGCAACATTCTTGCGTGGATTCACAGAGCCTGCATACACAAAATACTCCTTTCCCGCTGCAAAAGTATCACTTGCCTGCTGCTTTTGAACCGTTGTTAATGGCAAAAAATTCTCTTTCACAGCACTATACACCACATCAATTTTTTGCGGCTCAATACCGTAGTACTTAGCAATATCACTTTTAGAATATTCCGAAACAGTAGCAATTCTTGCTGCCTTATGTGCAAACCGAGGCATAAAAAACTCGTAATACTTCTGCTGCAAAAACTTATTGTGCTGCGGAAAATGCTCATAGGCAATATCGTGCATTACTGCAAGTTGCGGCACTGCTGCACGCAAAGCACAATAGCCATCGGGCGATAAAAATAAATCCGGCTTATGCTGGTTTAGCCAGTTGGCAACACTCCATTCAAACCACCACACATACAAAAAAGGATGACGTGCCTGCGGAAACAACTCCACAGCATACACATTGGAAGCATAAATAAATTCAGTGCTATGCTTTCTGTCGAATAAAAAGTAAAAATCAATATCCGGATTGGCAGCAACAATATGCCTTAATGTTTCGTGTGTAAAATAACCTATGCCTTCTAATTTATCTTTAAGCAGCAATCTGGTGTTTACAGCAATTTTCCTTTTCACACAATGGCTTTGGCGCAATAATAAGGCATTTCACACAGCTGCAACTATGAAAAAAAACAAAGTCCTTTTCTATCTTTTATATTCCTAAATTTGCACAGCAATGAGTGAGCAACCTAATGAAGATAAACAGGTAGCAGGTTTTTCTAAACTTACCAAGCGCGATAAAATCTATTGGCTTGCTAAGAACTTCTTATATGCCAATCCTGTAGATATATTCAAGGAGTTTGCCGAGTATTGGCATGATAATATCGAAGCACAAAAGTTGCTAGACGGCTTTTCGGAAAACACACTTACCAATTTTCCCATTCCATTTGGCGTAGCGCCTAACTTCTTAATAAATGGCAAAGTATATGCCATTCCAATGGTTACGGAAGAAAGCAGCGTGGTGGCAGCAGCAGCTAATGCCGCTAAATTTTGGATGGATAGAGGCGGCTTTAAAAGCCATGTAATTTCCACCACCAAAGTTGGGCAAGTACACTTTCACTACACCGGAAGTAAAGACAAACTCTTTCGATTTTTTGAAAGTAGAAAAGATGAACTAAAAACAGGTGTAAAGCACATTACACACAATATGGAAAAGCGAGGAGGCGGAGTGCTCGATATGGAACTTATTGAGTTTCCCCAAGAACCAAACTTCTACCAAATTCGTGCTTATTTTGAAACTGTAGATTCTATGGGAGCCAATTTCATCAATTCCTGTTTAGAGGAATTTGGCAAGCTCCTGCGCGAAAAAATAAATGAAAGCATAGTATTCAACGATTCCGAAAAAAACGTTGAAATTATTATGTGTATTCTCTCAAATTATACACCCGACTGTGTGGTACGCAGCGAAGTAAGTTGCCCCATATCGGCATTGGGAACCTTCTCTAATGGAGAAATTTCTGCCGAAGATTTTGCATGGAAGTTTGAGCGAGCAGTGCGTATTGCCCGCATAGATCCATATCGCGCAACTACACACAATAAAGGAATTATGAACGGAATAGACTCCGTTGTAATTGCCACCGGAAACGATTTTAGAGCCGTAGAAAGTTGCGCCCATACTTATGCTTGCCGAAATGGAAGCTACGCCAGCCTTTCCAATGCTTCTATTGAAAACAACCTCTTTAAGTTTTGGTTAGAAATTCCAATTGCCATAGGCACAGTTGGTGGTTTAACCTCCTTGCACCCATTGGCAAAGCGCTCTTTAGAGCTGCTCGGCAACCCCAATGCCAAGCAACTAATGGAAATTATTGCAACAGTTGGCTTAGCCCAAAACTTTGCCGCAGTGCGCTCACTGGTAACCACCGGCATACAAGCCGGACACATGAAAATGCACCTTACCAATATTCTGGCACAATTTAATGCCTCCGAAAAAGAAGAGGCAGCAGCCAAATTGCACTTTCACGATAAAGTAGTAAGCGTAGCAGCAGTTCGTGAATTTTTAGAAACATTGCGTGAGGCGCTGCACCGCTAAGGTGTAAGCAGCAAGTCTTTTTTACTTAGCAATAGCGTATCTATGGCACTATTGGTGCGCACAAACACTGCCGGAAATCCAATTGGGCATGCAATATTTTTTAGCTCCAATCCCGAGTAAATAACTGTGGAAGCATCAAAAATATTACGCCACTCCCCTTGTGGAAATTTTACAGCCACAGTAGATTGAGAAGGTGCTACAGCCGGAGCCACCAACATATCTTGCCCTACTAAAAAATGAAATCTAGATACCGTATCCTCCGGTTGAAAAAATTTTGTATAAAGTGGTTTAATTAAGCGTCCTTCTGCAGCTTCGGCAATAAAATAATTACTAAGCAATGCATGTATTTTTCCAAAACGCGCCAAAAATTTAACCATAAACTTATTGCTAAATACAGATGCCACACCTTTATCAGTTACCGTAATTTCACTCGTTTTCAAAAAGGGGGTAAACGCTTCAAATTCTATCCATCGGCAAAGCAGTTCTTGTATATTGTAACGTGCCTTTGTGTTTAAACAACCACCAATATTGCTATAAGCATACTGTAGCCCCGAAACCGAAGCAGACAGTACACCTCTAACGGCAGCAGGCAAACCATGCTGAGTATTAAAATCTAAAGTTGGATACACCGTTTCAAAAATTGGCATATAGCGCTCAGAGCCGGCACCGCCACTTGTATGAAATACCAGGCAGGAATCAGTTAAGCCTGTTTCCTGTAATACTTCTCTATTGATGCGTGCCCAAACCACCGGGTAAAAATTGTGTGCAGAATACGCATTGAAACCATCTGGAATTTGAGCATCTAAAGGAAACCCATTGGCAACATCAGCCACCCAACCACTATACCCATTTTCAATAAGTGTTTCCTTTATTACTTGCTTATACCATTGTGCTGCTGCCGGATTTAGCAAATTTATTGGATATACCGTTTGTTCATTCACAACTGTTTTATACGGCTCTCCATTATATGTGCTTACTAAAAAATGCTGCTCAATTGCTTGTGTAAAATACTTGCTTTCTTGCGCTACAAATGGTTGTATATATCCCAGAACTTTTATGCCCTTCTTATTCATGGCATATATCCAATTTTTAAAATCTTGACTTCTTGCTTTATGAGTGCCTTTAAGACTCTTGCTTATACAATCTCTACTGTACACTGCTGTGATAGGATTACCGGCAGCCATTGCCTTTAATACTGTTTTATTTTTACGCTTCACATTGCCTGCCACACTCAAAATTGTGCCATGTGCCCAATGCGGCAATGTTATCTCCATTGGCTTTGTCATCGCAATTTCATCATCAAATTCTATATTGAATAGCCAATAATCATTCTTCCGATACGGGTAAACAGTTACTGCAACATTGCCTATTGAATCGAATGCAGCTTCACATTCGGGAGGCTTTACCTCAAAGCAAAATTTTTCTTCGGTACAAAAACGTGGTAATGCCACATCGCAATTTTTGATATCAACGCTTTGCCCCATTGCATTTCCTAAAACGCTACTGCTTGCAATTGCACTAAACTTTTTTCCCGAAAAATCTGAAACTGAATATTGCATTCCTCCGCCCCAAAAGTGTTTGGCGGCCGTATTAAAGTTCAACTGCAAAGTGGTAATAACGCCAGCGGCATCTTCCACCTTTACACTCAACCAAAATTTGCGGGTGCTTTGTGCATCAAAAAAAAGTCCAACTTCTATGGGAAATTGTTGTGCCAATTTTCCTGTAAAAAAATAGGAATCTGCAAATTGGTAAATGCTATCTATTTCAACCGAAGAAAATAATTGTTGCAACTGGCTCTCAGCCGATAAAAAAGAATACTTATTAAAAACAATTAGTGGATAATTAGCTCGAATAAAGCTAAGTTGAGTATTGCTTTGCGCCAACCTCACTTGCGCATAAGAGGTACATGAACAAAAAAGAAAAAGCAGCAGTGCTGCTTTCCTTACACAATTTCTAAATAGAACGGTTTCCAAAATGCTAAACTTTGAAACCGAAAAAAATAAAATTATTTCAAGCCGTTTGCTCTTTTAGCAATGCTCGATTTTAAGTTAGAAGCCTTATTCTTATGAATATAACCTCTCTTTGCTAATTTATCTATCAATGCAGATACTTTAGGCAATGCTGTTTGCACTTCATCTTTTTTGGCAGATGCTCTTAAATCGCGCAGTGCATTACGCATTGTTTTAGCGAAGTAACGGTTTTTAAGTCTGCGTTTTGCAGTCTGTCTTATTCTTTTTTGGGCTGATTTATGATTCGCCATTGCTATACTTTTTTCAAAAATGGAGCGCAAATATAGTTTTATGATTTAAAATTCAAAACAACAAAATACTTGCAACAAAAGTTTTTAAAAGAAAAACCGCCTTGCTGGTTTCCCAACAAGACGGCTAACCCTAAAACCACTATGGCACGTCTTACCCCATAGACGTGCATTGCAAATGTAAGAAGCATTTCCGTTTATGCAAGTTGATACACAAAAAAGCATTTGATTTAACAAAAAAATAACAAATTGAAATCTCCTGTTATATTTTTACTGTGCCAGCATGTTTCTCTATGGCATCCATGATTTGCTGCGCCAAAAGCATGGCATGGTAGCCGGCTTCCACACTTACCGGCACAGGCTTATTTTTAGCTATGCTTTGGTAAAATAGCTCTAACTCCAACTTAATAGCGTTTACATCCTGCTTAGAAAAAGTTTGCATAGAAATATATTTCTTGCTCCCCCCAAGTTCCATTTCAAAAGAAGGAATATCAGTAGAAGGCTGGCGGTGGTGCATTTTCAGCACATCGCTTTTACCTTTCAAAAAATCAATACTTAAATAAGCTCCGGGTTGAAAAATACGCATTTTACGCATGTTCTTCATGGAAATACGGCTGGCAGTTAAGTTGGCAACACAGCCATTGGCAAATTCAATTCTTGCATTGGCAATATCCGGTGATGTGCTTACAATAGCCACTCCGCTGGCATATACCTTGTGTACCGGACTTTTCACCAAATCAATAATAATATCGAGGTCGTGAATCATTAAATCGTGTACTACACTTACATCGGTACCTCTTGGATTAAACTGTGCTAAGCGGTGCACCTCTATAAAAACCGGCTTAATTTTGCTCCTATCCAACGACAGCATGGCAGGATTAAACCTTTCCACATGCCCCACCATTGCCTTTATGCCGGCCTCTTCCACAATTTTAAGCAATGCTTTGGCTTGTGCAATTGTTTCGGTAACGGGCTTTTCAATAAATAAGTGTTTTCCTGCTTTTGCCACCGCCAATGCTACTTCAAAATGAGCTGCAGTATTGCAAACCACATCTGCCGCATCGCAAGCAGCGATTAAATCGCTTGCCGATTCAAAACGCTTTAGTCCCATTTTTTCAACCTCCACCGCCTTGGCAGCATCCGGATCAAAAAAACCTACCAACTCAAATCCTGTAATTTCATTCAGTAGTTTGGCATGAATTTTACCTAAGTGCCCCACCCCAAATAAACCAATCTTAATTTTTTTAGGCATCGAAGTTCAAACGTACATAATTTTTTCTTCACCATATTATTTGCAGCAGCACCCACGCACTATAAATATTACTGAAGAAATAATTGCCAAAGCAGCATTTCTATACTTTATTTGCCGCCTCCAAAAAATATGCAGCCAATAAACGTTAGCTATTATAGAAACCGCGCTTACCAAAAGAAAAAGTCGCTTGCCGCATTTTTGAAAAAACTAACCAAAAAGCCACCTGTAGATTTACTCAAAAAAGTAAAAGCGGCCGATAAAGAAGTATGGCAGGAAATGAGTTGCATAGCTTGTGCCAATTGCTGCAAAACCATGACCCCAACTTGGAAAAAAAGTGAAATAAGAAAAGTAGCCACTTTTGTGGGAATGGATTACGAAACGTATTATCGAGAATACATAAAAGTAGATGAAGATAATGGCGACCTGGTGAACCAAACCACACCTTGCCAGCACCTGAACTTAAAAACCAATATGTGTAGCGTTTATGAAGTGCGTCCGCACGACTGCAAGCACTTTCCACATTTTATTAGAAAAGATTTTACCGATCAAACATCCGTGTACACCGAAAACCTACACCGCTGCCCCGCCACTTTACTTTTAATTGAAAAATTAGAAAAAAACATTGCTGCTAAGTAGCCGCATAAACACTTTTGGCACTTTTCAATTATTTATTTGTGATTTTAAATGATTCTGCTACTTTTGCAGCCCTTATTGTAAAATCTAACCAAAAATATGGGTCTTTTAACGTTTCAAAAGCCGGATAAAATATCTCTTCAAAAATCAACAGATTTTGAAGGAACCTTTGAATTTAAACCATTGGAGCCGGGTTTCGGTGTAACCATTGGTAATGCCTTACGCAGAGTATTACTTTCTTCTTTAGAAGGCTACGCTGTTTCCGGTGTGAAAATTTCGGGAGTAGATCACGAATTTTCTACCATAAAAGGTGTAATTGAAGACGTTACCGAAATAGTTTTAAACTTAAAGCAAGTTCGTTTAAAGAAAGTATTAGACGAAGAAAGCCAAAACGAAAAAATTTATATTTCTGTAAAAGGTTCAGAAGCATTCAAAGCCGGTGCCATTGAAAAATTCACCAGTGTGTATCAAGTAATGAACCCTGAATTAGTAATCTGCAATTTAGAGCCTTCTGTAACTTTAGAAATGGAATTAACCGTTACTAAAGGAAGAGGATACGTTCCTGCCGATGAAAATGCCGGAAAAGAATTGCCAATCGGCTATATTGCCATTGATGCTATTTACACTCCAATACGCAATGTAAAATACAGCGTAGAGCCTTACCGTGTAGAACAACGTGTAGATTTCGAAAAATTAGTATTAGACCTTACTACCGATGGAACTATTCATCCGGAAGATGCCGTAAAAGAAGCTTCTCGCATTTTAATTCAGCACTTAATGCTAATTACCGATGAGCACATCACCTTTGACACTCCGGTTGCAATCGAGCACGATGTAGTAGATGAACAAGTATTGCACCTGCGCAAATTATTAAAAACTCCTTTAGAAGATTTAGATTTGAGTGTACGTGCCTTCAACTGCTTAAAAGCTGCAAAAATAAACAGCTTAGAAGAGTTGGTATCTTTCAACACAAACGACCTTTTGAAATTCCGCAACTTTGGTAAAAAGAGCTTAGTGGAAATCGAAGCCTTACTACATGAAAAGGGTTTGAGCTTTGGTATGGATTTAAGCAAATTAAGATTAGACGAAGAATAAAAACAACATAAAAAATCATTATTAAATGAGACACGGGGATAAAGTAAACAACCTAGGCAGAAAAACGGCTCATCGCCATGCTTTGATGATGAACCTTGCCATTTCGTTAATTGAACACAAGCGTATATTCACAACACTTGCAAAAGCTAAAGCATTACGTGGCTATGTAGAACCACTTATTACTAAAGCTAAAGCAGACGATACCCACAGCCGTAGAACAGTATTCAGCTACTTGCAAAGCAAAGAAGCCGTTAAGGAACTATTTGGCAATGTAGTAGTAAAAGTTGGCGACCGTCCGGGAGGCTATACCAGAATCATTAAAACCGGCTTCCGTGCAGGCGATGCCGCAGAAATGGCTATGATTGAGTTGGTAGATTTTAATGAATTGTACACTCAAAATAAAAATACTTCTAAAGCAGCAGAGCCTAAAAAACGTACTAGAAGAAGCACTGCAGCTAAGAAAAAAGCTGATGGAGCAGAATCTGCCGAATAATATATTACACCATATTGAAGCAAAAAAGGCTGTCTTTTATACGAGGCAGCCTTTTTGTTTTATTGCCATTCTCAACCTCGAAGCCATAAATAGTACAATGCTACAGAGTAATTTCGCTATATAGGCAATAAAACTCTAAAAGAGCCTATAGCAACTATCCTGCAAACAACTAAGTCTGCGCACCACTTCCCTCTATAAAAAATTATGGCTGCTATGGGTTGATGGTTAAAAATATGTAGGCAATAAGATTTACCAAAAGCACCACCCCATACACAGCATTGCTGCGGCCTCCAATGAGCGATAGCATTACGGTAAAAATTGAAATCACCAGTAGAATTATAGATAAAATATCGAGTCCCAAAATGAGTGGAAAATCATAAATATAACTGGCAAGCGATACTGTTGGAATAGTAAGCCCTATACTGGCAATGGCCGACCCCAAAGCTAAATTAAGGCTGGTTTGGAGCTTATTTTTACGAGCTGCATTTACTGCCGCAATACCCTCCGGCAATAATATTACTGCTGCCACGATTATGCCCACTATACTTTTTGGAAGCCCATAATTAACTACAACTGTTTCTAAAGGATGCGATAGCTGCTTGGCCAACAACACCACTATTGCAAGGCTTATTAACAAAAAAACTACGCTAATGCCTAATGAAACATTAGAGATAGAATGCACATTGCTTTCGGGCTGGTCTTCGCCATCTGTAATAAAATATTCCCGATGCCCTGTTGTTTGAGCGGCAATAAATGCCGTGTAAATAGCAATACAGGCAAAAAATTCAAATAAAATCTGCGCCTCGGTATAATAAGGTCCCGGTTCCCCTTTGGTAAAAGTGGGCAATATCATTGTAAATACCACAATAGAAGTTAGAGACACCAATGCAATTTTTACCGAATGCGGAGAAAATGTTTGGGTGTGAAATTTCCACCCTCCAATAAACAAACTCAACCCAACAATACCATTGAGCAATAACATCACGGCCGAATACACCGTATCGCGTGCAAATGATGCATATTGCTTCCCCCCCAATATCATTATAGAAACAATAATCGCCACCTCTATAACCGTAATAGATACAGCCAAAATAATGGTTCCGTATGGCTCTCCTACCCTATGAGCAATAATTTCGGAATGATGTACGGCAGACATTACACAAAATATAAGCAACACCCCGGCAATAGCCTGAAACATAATATTATTATCAAGATACCCTGAGAAATAGAGTATGGAAGCTAATACTGGAATGGAAGTTGTCCACCCGTAAAATTTTCTAATTTGACTTTTAATTCTATCCATTCACCATTACACCATAATCCACTACCATCATAAATACAGATAATGGACTTTACTAAAGTTAAACCAATATACTACTGCAATAAAAGAAATAAATAGCAACCCAAATAGGTATAAAAAACATACTTGGAAACAATGCCACTTTAATCCGCTCCATATCTCTTTTAATAAGGAGAAGATACAGCACATAAACAAGCAATATCAAGGTTAAACCAATTGGAATGAATATATACATCCTGTTGCTTACATTTATTTAGTTCTCGCAATAAATATAACCAAATAACTGCAACTATTTTGAAGCAACCGGAATAAGATTAAAACGTACTAAAAGTGCAAACACTTCGCATCCCACACAGTACGAAAATACCGACTCCAAGATGGCACAGCTCACCAAAATTCCGCCAACTATAAAAAACGGAATCCATACATTCAACAATGCCAAAACTACCAGTATGGCACTAAAGATAAAGCCAATTTTAGCAGCAAAACGTTTGGGAGCATTATCTATCAATTGAGGTTGAATATCCAATACATTTACAATATTAATGGCAAGCCACCGCAATAAACTGCCATTCCTATTTAAGAAACCTCGCACAAAAAAATCGTACATCAAAAATACAAACGGAATAAACGATTGAGTAGCAATTCCCGCTACCGAAATAAGTACTACCCAAGCTGCTACAATACGTACTGCGGGTTTGTTTACTTTGTTTCCATCAATTGGGCAAACATGCGCCATAAAACTTTACTTTTTTTTAGATTAAGAAATAAAAACGGAAATATGCCACAAGCACACTTTCGCATTTTTTTAGCCGATAAAATTTATTGAAATAGAATTCGGCTGCGTACTAACACATACAACAGCAACAACACGCATGTAAGCAAGAAAAAGAATAAGTGTTGTGTGAATTCATTAGCACAATAGTGCAGAAAAAAAATGAAAACAACAAACAGTTAGCACCAATTGCAAAACAATACCGAAATAGACTATTATTGACAAGAATGAAGTATAAAAACATTAGAGAAGAAGAACTAAAAAACAAGGTCGGTGCAGACTGGTTTAAAACATTCGACACCACCGAAATAATAGGTAATATCGACTTTACGGTTTTCCCTAAACAAGCCAACATTTTTGGACGAACGCCACTACTTTGGGCAGAAGCAAAAACAGGCAATTATGACGTGCCTACAATGTTCGTTCAACTTATATTGACAATCGGTAAAGCACGAACTTTTGACAAAACTTTGCCACCAGCGTTTTTAGGTGCGTTTGACTTTCAAAAAATTGCATTTGTTCCTTACATCAGCATTCAAGACATCTTCTATTTAAACGACTTTAATTGGAACGTAACACCAAGTAACCACGACTCAAAAGAGTTTAAACTAATAAAAGATAGAATTGAAGCCAATCTTAAAAAGAACAGTTACGTTTACAACTACATAAAAGACGAAAAAGAGCTTAAACACTTCATTTCAAACAACATTGCCAAGGCGACAGAAACAAGCAAAATAAAAATTGACAAAAACAATTTCATTCCAATTTACTTACGTTGGCTCGACATTGTAAAACCAATTATTGACGTAAATTGGGACGACCTCAAAAAAGCCAACATTTTAGACAGCGACTTTTATTTGGCTGATTTGTTTGTGGACGACAGAGATACGCAGCAAATTTCGGATGACACATCAATCAGAGATAACCTATTTGTAATTTTCCAAAATCAAGGTTACAAAATTGCAAAAGAGAACATCAAGCAAATGTTTGATGCAACTATCAACATTCGCAACAAAGAAACCTACCAACAGTTTTGGAAACGCTACAAACGGCCACCAATAAAAGAGTTTCAAGAATACATTATAGAGCGTAGAGATTTATTGGTGCCGCAAGATATTAGAGAACGCAAAGGAGCATTTTTTACACCAAGACAATGGGTTGAACTTTCACAGAAATACTTAACCGATTATTTGGGCGAAAACTGGCAAGACGATTATTATGTTTGGGACTGTGCCGCAGGCACAGGTAATCTATTGGCGGGTTTAACCAACAAATACAACATTTGGGCAAGCACCTTAGACCAAGCCGATGTAAACGTAATGCACGAACGCATCAATCACGGTGCAAACCTTTTGGAAAGCCACGTTTTTCAGTTTGATTTTTTGAATGACGATTTTTCAAAACTTCCGCAAGGTTTGCAAGACATTATCAATGACGAACAGAAACGGAAGAAACTAATTATTTACATCAATCCGCCTTATGCAGAGGCTACTACTGCCAAAACAGTAACTGGAACAGGCGAAAACAAAGCGGGTGTAGTTACCGATATTAATCTCAAAAATCTGCTTACCCCCAAAATAGGCAATGCTACCAACGAAATTTTCGCCCTTTTTATGGCGAGAATTTACCAAGAAATTAATGGCTGTATTTTAGGTCAATTTTCAACATTAAAATTTGTAAATGGAAGTAATTTCAAAAAGTTTAAAGACTATTTTTTAGCAGAATATATAAATGGATTTATTGTTCCTGCGGATACTTTTGATAATGTAAACGGCAAATTCCCTATTGGATTTACCATTTGGGATACTTCTAATAGGTCAAGAATAAATATAATTTCTACTGACATTTACGACAAAAATGGAAACTTCAATGGAACGAAAAATTTTTACGGAGAATTGCCAGAAATAATAAACAAATGGATTGTAAAATATAGAAATAATTCAGAAAGTATTGGCTATCTAACGACTAGAGGAAATGACTTTCAAAACAATAATTTCATTCAAATTATCAATAATAGATATTTAGTAAAAAGTGACAGAGGCATTTCAATATATAAAAACAATCTTATAGGAATTGCTATTTATCTCTCCGTTCGACACTGCATAGAGGCTACTTGGCTTAACGACCGTGACCAATTTTTATTTCCAAACGATGACTGGCAAACCGATACTGAATTTCAAAACGATTGTTTGGCATTTACATTATTCCATAGTCAAAACCGTATATCAAGTTCAGAAGGTACCAATCATTGGATACCTTTTACCGAGCAAGAAGTAAACGCCAAAGAAAAGTTTGAAAGCAACTTTATGACCAATTTCATTAAAGGGAAAATAAAACCCAATACCGACACAAACTTGTTTGGCAACGAAACAACTGTTAATAAAGCGTTACAGTTTTCACAAGAAGCAACAGATGTTTTTAATGCCGGTCGTGAACTTTGGAAGTATTATCATTCACAAAAAGACATTAACGTAAATGCAAGTTTGTACGACATTAGAGAATACTTTCAAGGTCGCAACGACAAAGGACGAATGAACGCAAAAAGCACAGACGAAAAATATACGGAGTTAATCAGCAACTTAAGGCAAACACTAAGCATACTTGCCAGCAAAATAGCCCCAAAAGTTTACGAATACGAATTTTTAAAACAATAACGAGAAAAGAACAACTGGCGCTAATATCGGTTGGGCAAAAGTGGCGGTTAAGTGCTTTGTATCCAACTTTTTTTTGTAAATCTGAACATTCATGCTTTGAGTGAAGTGCAGAGCCAAAAATCGCCACCTTTGCCAAGCCTACAAACCGAAAAACGAAGTTTCTAAAGCGCCTTCATAAACTTTACTCCAACTCGAGTAAAAACAGAAACATTTTTCTTACATAAAAAAAGGCTGCCCTTTAAAGGCAGCCTTTTTTACTATTTAAGCATTACTTTTAATGCTGTATTACCAGTTTGCGAACATCCTTTGCACCGCTTGCAGTAATGGTTTCTACCATATACATGCCGTTGGCAAGGTTCTCTGTATTTATAGCTGCGTAATAACCGCTCTCGTTATGGTGCTTCAACACTACTTTTCCACTAAAATCAAACAGTGTTACGGTAGCGATATTAGCATTGGTTTCTGATGCAATTACGGTTAGTGTTGCTGCTGCCGGATTAGGAAGCAATGTAAATGATACTGCTTTGGTATCTACTGCTTTTACAGACGATAAAATTTGGCAAGGAGTATTATTATCAATAATAGCTTTAAAGCGCGGAGCTGTGTAAGCCATAATTGTATCAATATATTTTTTTGCTTTCGTCTCAGATGCATTAGGGTTTAGTGCAGGATCTCCTACCGGTTGATTGCTATCGTACCAGCTCCATGGTTCAAATTTTTCGCCATAAAACGGATACAATCCTTCTACAGGTTGAGTAAACTGTCCTGCGCCATTTTTATTGGCAGGTCCTTGTTGAAGCGATGCATTTTTAAACACATCGTTGTTGCCTAATCTTTCAACGCGTGGCATAAAATCTCCGGGGCCGCTAACAACAATTATGGCACTACCGCTACCGGTAATTACAATTGCTGTATTGTATGGTGTAGTGGTTTCGTTCATGCCATGTAGCGCTACTGTAGGCAACTCTCCTTGCTCCACCCATGTAGTATCGCCTGTTGCGGCACCTAATGCCAATACTGCTGCCGGCAAAGAGTTGTATCCTGCATGGTTATTTAAGTTCTCGGTACCACCAAAACCATCAAAATCTCCGGTTTTAGACTGGTTGATATAAGGATTTCCTTGTGAGTCTAAAAATTTAACGCCCATTAGCTCGCTTTGCTTATTTAAGTTAGCAACAGCCAATGCCGAATATCCACCGGAATTGGTTCCGCCAATAAAGATTTTGCATGGGTTAATTTTCCATTGGTTTCCACCTTCATTGGCATTCTTTTTAAAATAGCGAACACAGGTTTTGAAATCCTGCATGGATCTGTAAACCGCATTGATGATAGTTTTTTCTCTGGTTTCTGCATCAGAAGAACCTGCCTCCCAACCAACACGGTATTTTATTGAAACCGCCACATAGCCTAACTTAGCAAAGCGATTACACATTTCAACCACACTATATTGCTCTTTTACGCCCCATTGATAAAGCGTTAAATAAGAACCTGCATGACCCAATATAATTACCGGACGATCGGCAACTGTATCGCCATCGGGTTCATATACATCCATGGTTAAATCTTCTGCCAAAGTAAAAATAGATGAGTACGTTAAATTAGAACCATAAACTACATCTTTCGTTACTTTTACGTTGGTAAACTGAGGCGTTAAATAACGCTGAGCTGTTGCGCTCCCTAAAAAACAAGCCAATAAGGCAAATAGTGTAAGTTGCTTTTTCATTTTCCGTTTTAATGTGAGCTACTAAAGTAAAAACAGAATAGAAAACTTCAAACCAATGCCGTACTTTCTTCTATAAAAAAAAATAACAACTTTAGAGGAAACTACGCTCTAAAACAAGCGAAGCCAATACCAACATCATAAAAGAAACCACATAAACTACAAGCAATAGGAAACCGTAGCAATTTTAGTTTTTCGATTTTTCCTTCTTCTTAGTCCAGCTTTTAAATGTGTCGCAATCAATATTTACCAAGATGGAACCATAAATCATTCTTCCAATTCCCGGCCCACCGTAAGCCTGATAATTGCGTTTAGAAATTAAGTTACTTCCTCCAAATTTAAAGGTGGTGTAAATTTTTTGCACCTCCCAACTTATTTGAGCATCTAAGAGAGAATAGGTTGGAATTGGCCCTGTAAATTGCGGTGAGCCTTCAAACAAAAAGCCTTGAATCCATTTGTAATTTACATTAAACCCAAACCCGCGTTGCTTACCAATCTTAATATCGTAGCCGCTTATACCAATATTAAATTTATGCTCGGGCGTATTAAAGGCAGGAATAATGGAATCTTTAGAACCCATGCGATTCAATACATTCCAAGAATAGTTTCCATTTAAAGAATAATTTTTAATGAAGTAGTAGTTTACGCCTATAGATGCACCATAGGTCATTACCATATCTTTTGCATTGGTTGCTATACGCCAAACTTGAAATGGACGTACTTCGTTATCTACAAACTTATTTCCTTTAAAGGTAGCACCAATTTTATAGCCCAAGAAGTTTTTATAGAAACTCACATAAGCTCCGGCATCTATATACACCTTCTTAGCTATTAAACCACGGTAGCCCAACTCCAATGTTTGTACGCGCTCCGGGCGCACCCCATCTACTCTAAACAAATTAAGCTCGCGCAAAGAATCGGTGCGGGCAAAGTTTCCCGATTTCGCTACATAATTCGACAATGATGCCAACGATGCCACAGAATCTACACCGTATAAGTTACCAATTAAAATTGCTCTACCCACATTGTAGTAAAGGTATTGATCTTGCAATGTTGGGTTACGCACCCCCGATGAAAAGGATATACGCACCGAATGATTTCCTTTATAAGAATACACCAATGATGCGGCTGGCGTAATAATTGGATCCCACGACCCATCGGGCTTTTTCCATGCAAAGTTTTGGTTTCTATCGAACCTAACGGTAAGTGTTGGCGTAATTGAATGCCCTTCGCCAAAATCGAACTTACGTGTAATGCTAAAATAAGCGCCAAATTCCCAGTTGCGTATTTTATTGTATGTACTGTCGGTTACAATATCCCTGCCGTTGGCATCCTGCACACGTTTACCAAGAGAATCTAAGAGGTATGTTCTAGAAAATGTATCTTGAAAAATTGTACCTAAAGAAAAAGGGAAATACATTCTAAAGCTAGCTCCTGTAATTAAATCGAACCAATTTTTTTCTTGCCCCTTTTTCTTTACATCCCATTTATACTCTGCCTGTACATGAAACAGTTTACTTTTATCGAAGAATCGGGTTCCGCCTTCATCAAAGGCTGTGCGGCTGGTAATTACATTTTTTACAGAATCGTAGAGTGCAGTACCGGGAACAAAGCGTTGATTGTACACACCTCCATTTGTAAACGTATCGGCAAAAGTGCGTGCTTCTGCATGCCATTTTACTAATGAATCGCGATACGTATCCATAACACCTTGCGCCTTTGCGTAAGTGGTATCGAATGCGGTACCTAGCCATGCCGAAGGATTATCGTAAACGCTGGCAGGCATACCATCCAAATCAAACAATGGCCCGCTGCCCAAGTTTATGATTCTATTACTCCAGTACGATTTGTAATCCTGCAGCCATCTGGTATCGCTCTTACTCATTTCCTGCAATTTAAAAGCAGTAAAAACGGCATCGTAGGAACGCCCCGCATCTTCGGCTGTCATATAAGCACGCACATAAAATTTATCGGGTTGGCTCACCTCCATTCTAAGTTGGTGAAACTGTAAACCTCTCAAGCTATAACGGTTATCGCCCTGGTACACCGTGGTACCATAACCAAAATTGTAGCCCGTTTTAAATTCAATTTTATCGGTAATTTTATAGTGCAGATAGGCAGATGTTTTCACATTAGAAATATTGTAATCTACCAAATCTTTTTCTACATAACCTGTACGGTGCAATTGCCCCAAGCCTAGATTTTCTCTAATAATCTTGGGAGAGCCGGAAAAGCTGTTGGCATATTGCGATTGCAATTCATCGCCATAGCGATTAACCGCATCGTAGCCGCCCGGATTGCTTTCGTTCTGTATAGCATTTACGTTGGCACTTTTAGAGTAATTATCGGCCACCCAATCGTAAGCACGCAAATACGAAGCGGTAATTTTAAAGGCAAATTTATCTTCCCCTTTTTTATTCTTAAATGCCTTTGCCCAACGCACTGCTCCTTCAAACATATTGCGCTCTGCTCCTTTCAAAAACACAGTTAATCCTTGGTAATAAAATGGATTTTTGGTTTGCATGGCAAGCACACCGTTAAACGCATTTGGACCATAAAGCGGAGAGCTTGCACCCACCACCAAATCTACTTTTTGAATATCAATTTCTGAAGCGCCTGCAAAGTTACCTATACTAAAGTTCAAACCCGGAGCTTGGTTATCGGCACCGTCTAACAACTGTAATGAGCGCACCGGAGAAGTAGAGTTGAAACCACGTGTATTTATTACCACAAAGCCTAAAGAAGCAGTAGTCATATCCACATTCTTTAAAGAACTTAAGCCCTCGTAAAAAGTAGCAGATGCCGTTTGCTTTATCTGCTGCAAACCCATACTTTCGATAGTAAGTGGATTCTCTTTTTGCTTTTCGGTAATGCGTGAGTCCACAATTTCTACGTCTTTCAACACATTTTCGCTCTCCGTAAGGCGCACTTGCAATTGGTTCTTTACCTGCGCAGCATCTTTCACCACTAACTCATAAGGATCGTAACCAATATACGAAAATATCAAAGTGTAAGGCGGCTCTTTAGTTGGTTTAAACTTGAACCGTCCATCAATGTCGGTTTGTGCACCATTGGTAGTTCCTTTCACAAATACCGAAGCACCAATAAGCGCCTCGCCTGTACGTTTATCAAACAAAATACCTGAAATATCTTGTGCAAAAATTGAAATACACGATAAAAATAAAATGAATGTAATTGTATGTTTCGCCATAGAAATCTAAAAACTCGTTACCCACTAATTTGGTTCAATACTAATAATCGTAAAGCAAAAAAGAAAACTGTGTTGAAAAACAATGAATAAGCATTCTTTATTTGCCCGTTTTTTTTAAGTTTGAAAAAATTGAAACCAAACGCGGAAGACAGCATGAACGAAGCAGAAGCACTAGCATTAGAACAGATTGAAGCAGATAAGAAAATTATACTGAAACACTACCGCGCACTCCTGCGTTCCCTAAAAAAAAATTACACCATTGCCGATAGAAAACATATTAGGCAGGCCTTTGAATTGGCACTAGAAGCGCACAAAGAAATGCGCAGAAAAAGTGGAGAGCCATATATTCTTCATCCCATTGCCGTAGCGCAAATTGCCACCGAAGAAATGGGATTAGATGCTACTTCTGTTATTTGTGCTTTACTGCACGATGTGGTAGAAGATACAGAAATTACCTTAGATGAAATAGAGCGTACCTTTAATAAAGAAATTGCCAAAATAGTTGATGGGCTTACAAAAATTTCAGGCATTTCGGATTTAAATAGTTCCATACAAGCCGAAAATTTCAGAAAACTGCTGCTTACCCTCAACGATGATATTCGCGTAATCTTAGTAAAGCTTGCAGACCGCTTACACAATATGCGCACCCTCGATTCGCTCAAGCGCGAAAAGCAACTAAAGATAGTATCGGAAACTACCTACCTCTACGCTCCGTTGGCTCACCGCATGGGTTTGTATGCCATTAAAACGGAAATGGAAGATTTGTCGCTTAAATATACCGACCCGGATATGTATCGCGACATTGCCAAAAAATTGGCAGAAACCAAACGCGAGCGCACCAAGTTTATCAACGATTTTATTCGTCCGCTAAAAGGCGAACTAGAAAAACGCGGTTTCAACTTTACCATTTATGGTCGCCCGAAATCTATATTCAGCATTTACAATAAAATAAAATACAAAAGTGTTCCGTTTGAAGAAATTTACGACCTCTTTGCCATTAGAATACTAGTACACGCCAGTCCCGAAAAAGAAAAAAGCGAATGCTGGGGCGTATATTCCGCCATTACCGATATTTACCGCCCCAACCCAGACCGCCTGCGCGATTGGCTCAGCAATCCAAAAGCCAATGGTTATGAAGCCTTGCACACCACCGTAATGAGTTCGCAAGGCAAATGGGTAGAAATTCAAATCCGCACCGACCGCATGCACGAGATTGCCGAAAAAGGATTTGCAGCACACTGGAAATACAAAGAAGCAGTAGCTGGAAACGATAAAGAAATTTCTACCGATAATGCGCTAGATGAATGGCTCGCCAAGATATCGAACGTACTGAGCAATCCAGATTCTAATGCAATAGACTTGGTAAGCGAATTTAAAACCGAATTGGTAAGCGATGAAATTTTTGTATTTACCCCAAAAGGCGATTTAAAACGTTTGCGCAAAGGTGCTACCTCACTCGACTTTGCTTTTGAAATACATAGCGAAATAGGCAAGAAATGTATTGGCGCAAAAGTAAACCACAAGCTAGTGCCACTCAGCCACATACTTAAAAATGGCGACCAAGTAGAAATCCTAACTTCAAACAAACAACAACCCAACGAAGACTGGCTAAACTATGTAGCAACCGCAAAAGCCCGCTCCGTAATTAAGCAATCGCTTAAAGATGAACAGCGCAAAATTGCAGTTCACGGAAAAGAGCTACTAGAAAAGAAACTCAAGCACCTAAAAATTGAAGATAGCGAAGCTACATTAATACTGCTCATGAGCTACTTCAAAGCCCTCTCCTCTTTAGAACTGTATTTCAATATTGCCACTAAAAAAATAAACCTCGAAGAACTCAACTCATTAGAAGTTATTGCAGGAAAATTGAAACTACCGCGCCCGGTAGAAAAAACTGCAAACGACTTTGATGATGCTATAAAACAAACCTTACAGAAAAATGCAGAGTTGCTTATTATGGGCGAAAGCAGCGATAAAATCGACTACAAATTCGCTACCTGCTGCAACCCTGTGCCGGGCGATGATGTGTTTGGCTTTATTACCGTAAGCGAAGGTATAAAAATACACCGCACCAGCTGCCCCAATGCCGTACAATTAATGGCTAAATACAGCTATCGCGTTGTAAAAACCCGCTGGACAAAACAACACCAAATTGCATTCCTTACCGGTATTAAAATAAATGGTATTGACGATGTGGGCTTGGTAAACAAGATTACCAATATTATTACGGCTCAGCTAAACTTAAATATGCGCAGCCTTTCCTTCGATAGTACCGATGGCATTTTTGAAGGAAACATTATGGTGTATGTGCACGACACCATAGAACTCGAAGATTTAATTGCCCGCCTAAAGGCATTAGACGGTGTACTTGAGGTTACGAGAATAGATGACGAAACAAAGTAGCTCTATCTTTTCAGCTACAATTTACATAAATGAAAACCATAGCACTCATCACCAACATTGTTTGGTGCTTCATTTTTTTTCCTACCGCATCGTTTGCATTTATGTCGCCAATGATGATGGATGCCCCCGGCTCTGAAGAAAACAAACTGCTCTGGCTAGCTTTGGCGGCAGTAGTAATACTGCCTTTACTCATTCTTGCTTCACAAGTTTTTGCATGGATGAAATACTCCAACGGCAACTATTCCCTGTCTATAAAAATTGCGCTAATTCCGCTCATAGATATCTTATTCCTTATTATACTCTTTGCAATAAACGGCAACGATTTTTAGACACAAACTTTGCTTCATTATGAAATCTAAGAGCATTGATTTCAGCCTACGTCAAATAGGTATCAACACATTATTCAACTACAATTTTCTTTACTGCCGTTCCAGCTTTTAGAATATAGACACCACTTTTTAAGGCATGTAAATCCACCAACAACTCCGCTGTTTGAGGCACTTCAGAGAAAACTTTCTTGCCCTCTAAAGAAAAAATTTCCATCGGTAATTTCTCCTCTACAGCCAACTGCAAATTGCCAATAGTAAACATGCCATTACTAGGATTGGGTTGTATTGAAACATCTGTAATAGACGCTGTTTCTTTTATTGCTGTTACTGGCAATAGCCACGATTTGCCATCGAGTTCCCATTCCGCTTTGGTTTCAGGATTTAATGTATCGAACAATAAGTGGTGCAATGCTGTTACCGCCACATCGGTATGTACGGGCGATTGGCGCATTAAACTTTCATTTACACACAGTTTATCGAATACCAAGTTATTATTGCAGTTGTAAGTTCCCGGATCGGCTTTAGTTATTTGCGTATGCGGCACTACACTTCCGGCAGCTATCCACCAAATAT
Organism: Chitinophagales bacterium; assembly: GCA_019638515.1. NCBI lineage: Bacteria > Pseudomonadati > Bacteroidota > Chitinophagia > Chitinophagales > Chitinophagales bacterium. Next base: position 483,761 of record JAHBTS010000002.1, read on the forward strand.
GCCGTTCTACCAACGAATTTCCACCATGTATAACTGATGAACCTCCGTGATCGGTAACTACCAAAACCAACCAGTTTTCTTGCGCATAGCTGGGGCGTGCATAGAGTGCTCCCAATACTTTACCTACTGCACTGTCCACAGTTTCAATAGCACCAATATATTGCGCAGAATCTGGAGAAAACCCGATAGAATGCCCCGTTACATCTACTTGATCGAAATATGCAAACAGCAAATCTATATCTGGTTTTTCTAACTGGGCTACTGCACTATCTGCGGTAATCCATGTTTCGGTATCGGGCGTTTTTACAGCACTATTCCACGATGCATTGGTAATGTTATCAATAAGCGGAGACCACTCCGCCACAATAGCACAATGTAAGTTAGGCTTTATTTGCTTAGCCAAAGTGGGCAGTGGCGGATACTGCGCAAACTTACTTCCAAGAAAAAGATTACTGCTTACACCATGCTTATTCCAATATACCCCGGTTAAAATACTTGCCCACGATGGGCCACTCCATGTAATGGCAGTGTGCCATGAATCGTAACTATAAAGTGCATTGGGCAGTAAAGTATCTATATTAGGCGTGTTAGCTTTTTGTAGGGCATCGCTTCGGGTTCCATCAATTCCAATAATAAGAACTTTGCGATTTTGCGAAGCATGCGCAAGCGAAAAACAAAGCACTAAACTCAAGAGTGTATAAAGCTTTTTCATATCCGTAAATTGTTTCAAGCGAATGTATCTTTTTGTAATAGAATCATACAAAAACAATTACACACAATACATCTGCCAAGCATAAGAGCTTCAACAGAATTTTATTTAGCTACCTGAGTAATAGCAGCTACGGCAACGAGGCTCGTATAAGTCTTTTTCTCCGAGTAGTACTTTAGCTTCCGATTCGTGCAGGCGATAACTAAAATGGGCAATATCACCACACTTTACGCAAATAGCATGCACCTTGGTAATATGGTCTGCAATTGCCAACAAATTAGGAATGGGACCAAATGGTTTGCCTCCAAAATCCATATCTAAACCTGCCACAATCACTCTTATGCCAACTTTTGCCAATTGCTCGCAAACATCGGGCAATGCATTATCTAAGAACTGAGCTTCGTCTATACCCACCACATCGTTTCCGGTTGCTAATAGCAATATGCTTTGCGAACTTTCTACCGGAGTAGAACGAATGGCATTGTTGTTATGACTTACCACATCGGTTTCGTGATAGCGCACATCAATTGCGGGCTTAAATATTTCTACCTTTTTACCGGCAATTTGTGCACGCCTGAGTCTGCGTATAAGCTCTTCTGTTTTGCCCGAAAACATACTACCGCAAACTACTTCTATCCAACCTTTGTTATGCGGTTGCGAAACCGGCTCTGTAAACATACTTTCTACTTTTCTTTGCGTTAGTCAATTACTTATTCAACTTTGCAAATGTATGAACAACCAATTGATAATTTTAGCCAAAGCTATTCAAAACAGAATTCTGCAATTACAAGAATCTAATTTCGAAGCTATTGATAAAGATATTTTACTTGAAGATATTAGAAACTTATACCGCTTAGCACAGCAAATTGAATTGCAAACAGCATCTGTTACGGTAGAACCTTTACCAACACCAACTGCAGCAGTTTCTAATCCTGTAGTAACAGAAACTATTATTCCCAATACAACAACTGCGGAGAAAGAAAAGGAAGCAGAGAAAGAGCAATTTAATTTTGCAATCGGTATGCAAGAAGACACTTCGCCATCGGCAGAATTGAACGAAGTACCGCTAGAAGAATTAGTAGCTTCTATTCAAAACGAATTGCGCGAGGCTCAACAAAAAAGAGAGGCCGCACAAAAAGAAAAAGAAGCCCTAGAGGCACTTGTAAATGAAGTACGCCATGAAAACGCTTTTAACTTTAACCTAAACATGCAAGATAACGATGCTGCCACCGCTCAAAAGCACGAAGAAACATTGGGCATTGGAGGCAACACAGCACCTTCGCTAAACGAGGCTTTTGCCAAAGAAGAAATTTCATTAAACGAAACAATATCGTCTTCGCCCGTAAAGGAGTTACATAATTTAATTTCTTCTAAAACCTCTTTTTCATCTCTACTAGACTTTAACAACCGCATTTTATTCACGCGTGAACTGTTTAACGGCAACAGCGAATTGTGCAATGCATTTGTGGCACAACTAGAACGTTGTACCTCATTAGAAGAAGCAAAATCTTTAGTAAACACCAATGCCCTTAGCAAGGGTTGGCGTGGCGATAACGAGGCGGTGAAAGTATTAGTTGGCTTGGTTCGTCAGTTTTTTGCATCATAAACCGGTTCCCCACTTTTTACAGCGTTCGCGCATTTCTTGCTTAAAGCATTCTTTCTCTTCGGAAGTCATTCCTGCAAATTTTTCTTCCATTCTCCAGCGTGCTTTGCTGCGCCAATTACCACCAATGCTGCCGAATATAATTTTACTCAATGCCAACAAGCCAAATGCCTGCCAAAATGTAATGGTAGTTAAACCAAAAATTTCGGGCATAAGCCAATTCCAAAGCAGCATGAATATGTAACCAAACAATGCCAGTGCTATAGGAACTAACACTATAAATGCAATAATTTTTTTAACGGAATGTGTTTTCATAAATGTGTGTTTTAGCTTGTAAACATATCGTTATACAAATGTTGCAAACGCTTGCGCAAGTGCATTACGGCATAGCGCTTTCTACTGAGCAATGTATTAAGTGGAGCACCTGTAATTTCAGCTATTTCATTAAAACTCTTGTCTTCAAACTCATGCATTACAAACACATCGCGCTGCTCATCGGGCAATTCTGCCAATGCAGCCATGAGTGCATCGCTAATTACTTGGCGCATCAACTCCCTATCTGCCGATGTGCCATTGGCTGGTAAAAAATCGCTGATATCTAACCGCTCACCTTCTTCTTGGCGCAATGCAAAAAGCCCTTCTAAACTTTCCGGCTTTTTCTTGCGAAAACGGTCGGTAATTTTATTGCGTGCTACGGTAAACATCCAAGAAGCCATTTGCTCCACAGGCTTCATCAATCGGTAAGAATTAACCAATTCAAAAAATACATCTTGCAGCACATCTTCGGCATCTTCGGTACTGGGCACACGCTTCTTAATAAAATTAAAAAGGCGCTGCTGCTCCTTGCGAAATGTATCGCGAATAAGTTCGTTTTGTATCTCAGCCATGCTGAGTGAAAGTGTTATTGCAGTGTCCTTCATTAAACACCAAGACGAATGTGGCATTTTTTTATTGGAAGAAATAAGCATATTGAAATTTGTTTAACATCCCATAACAGTTCCACAAAAAAATATGGCGAAAAAGTATGCCCCAACTTTTAAACTTCATTTTAGTTTTTAGATTTGCCATTCGTTTTTTTAAAGGTCGGGTGGCCGAGTGGCTAGGCACAGCTCTGCAAAAGCTTGTACAGCGGTTCGAATCCGCTCTCGACCTCAACTCAAAAAGCCGTAAAGTGTTTACTCTAAATGCCTTGCGGCTTTTGTTTTTTTGCCTCGCTCGGCTATTGAACCTGTAAATTTTATACCAGCCACAGTTCTAATAAAAAGTTTTACTTCGCGTTTCTCCAACTATTTCCGCCATTTTATCATTCATGAATTATGTTACAATGAATCGAATCGGAATATTGCTTATAGCATGTATGCTTTATGGCAATTTTGTATTGGCAGGCGAATTTTGCAAATACAGAAGTGGGGCAAAAAGCAAAGCTGCAACCATAGTTTCTTCGCAGCAAAATACACTTCAAAATGCGTACGATGCTCAATTTCAGCATTTGAATTTACATGTAGAACGAACCAATAAAAATATAAGTGGCTCTGTGCGAACAATTGCCAAAATTTTAGCACCGCAACTAGACACTTTTGCATTTGAACTGCACAGCAACTTAGTTATAGATAGTGTAGTAAGTTATGGAACGCCACTTTATGTAAGATCCATAGCTCACGAAAGGCGTGCAATACTTCCACAAACAATGTATGAAAACGACCTTGTAGATATTACTATATACTACCACGGTACACCGCCTAGCTCTGGCGGCAATTTAGGCGATGGGTTTTCTAATGCCGCTTCGCCCTCGTGGGGAAACAAAGTTACTTGGTCGCTTAGCGAACCTTATGCCGCTTACGAATGGTTTCCGTGCAAACAGGCGCTGCAAGACAAGTTAGATTCTGTATGGATTTTTGTTACCACCGATTCTTCTAATCAGGTTGCTGCCAACGGTTTACTTTCCAATGTAGTTGCCTTACCAAATGGAAAAAAACGCTACGAATGGAAATCGGCATTCCCAATTGATTATTACTTAATATCCATAGCAGTTGGGCAATATGTTACATACCACCAATACGCCAAACCAAAAGGCTATAGCGATTCTATTTTAATACAAAACTACATTTACAACAATCCACAAACACTCCCCTACTTTAAAGAGTTTTTAGACTCTACGGCTGCTATGATAAAACTGTTTTCTGAGTTATATGGTTTGTATCCTTTTGCTAAAGAAAAATACGGCCATGCAATGGCGCCCATATCGGGCGGCATGGAACACCAAACCATGAGCACCATGGGTTTCTTTACACACGGCATTGTGGCCCACGAACTTGGGCATCAGTGGTTTGGCGATAATGTTACTTGCAGTAGCTGGAGCGATATTTTTATCAACGAAGGGTTTGCCGCATACTCCGAATATTTAGCTACTGAATTTTTATTTTCAAAAACCGATGCACAAGCCAATATGTTGGATGTTCACAACAATGTGATGAGCGAACCCGATGGCGCCATTTGGTTTACCGACACCAGCGATAGCCGCATTTTCGATGCCCGTCTTACATACGATAAAGGCGCTGCAGTTATTCATTCTATTCGCTATGTGGTGAATAACGATTCGCTGTTTTTTGCAGCACTAAAAAACTTTCAAACCCAATACCGTTTTAGCAACGGATCCATTATAGATTTTAAAACTGTATTAGAAGCAACTACCGCACTTGATTTTACCCAATTCTTTAACCAATGGATTTATGGCGAAGGCTATCCCATATTTAGCGTGCAATGGAATAGCAACGATAGCCTGCTTCAACTAAAAAATACTCAAACCACTTCGGCTGCTCAAACGCCATTATTTTTTACACCTATTGATTATTTAGTAAAGCGAATAGGACTCAGCGATACACTACTACGTCTCGAAATGAACCAAAACATACAGTCCTATACCGTAAAAATTCGTGGAAAAGCCACATCAATTTCTATTGACCCTAAAAACTGGATACTAAACACCGTAAACACAATAGTAAAAGACACCTCACTTTCATTTGGAAACACTACAAACATTCATGAACCAACCATACAAACAGTGGCAGTATATCCCAATCCCGCATCTACACGTCTTTTCATAGAAACTACAGCCGAAAACTTTTATGTAGAAATCATGAATACAGCGGGCAAAATCATTGCAAAGCAAAGCGCAAAAAAAGGTGAAGGAATCAATATTGCAGCACTTCCACCGTTATTATATATAGGTAGAGTTACTACCCAAAATCAAGCTGTACAATTCTTCAAATTCGTAAAACAATAACCATGAGTAAAAGAACTTTAGTATTAGGCGCATCTACTAATACAGAACGCTACAGCAATAAAGCTATACAGTTATTGCGCAGTTTTAAGCACGATGTAATTGCCGTAGGAAATAATGCAGGAACCGTTGCCGATGTACACATACAAACAACTTTCCCTGAAAATGAACCTATAAATACACTCACGCTATACATTAACCCCTCTATTCAAAAAAACTATTACAGCAGTATATTGAAACTGCATCCCTCCAGAATTATTTTTAATCCCGGAACTGAAAATCCCGAGTTAAAAAGATTAGCAGAAGAAAGTGGCATTGCCACCGAAGAAGCCTGCACCCTCGTGCTGCTCAACACCGGGCAGTATTAAAAACTAATGTATTTTAGGCATTTAGAAATTTAACTACACGAAACAATACAAGTATGTATAACCAACCAATGCTGCGCGAAGATGCGCTAAAAGGAAAAACAATTATTGTTACCGGTGGCGGTACCGGATTAGGAAAATCTATGACTCGCTACTTTCTACAATTAGGTGCCAATGTGGTTGTTAGCAGCCGCAAACTAGATGTGTTAGAAAATACAGCCCGCGAACTCGAAGCTGAAACCGGAGGAAAAGTGCTGGCTGTGGCCTGCGATGTGCGCGACTATGCACAAGTAGAAACCATGATACAAAAAGCCAACGATACTTTTGGCGAAGTACATGTGTTGGTAAACAATGCAGCGGGAAATTTCATTTCTCCCACCGAGCGCTTAAGCATCAACGCATTTAAGTCTGTAATGGGAATTGTGCTCGATGGTAGTATTAACTGCACACTTGCGCTTGGTAAACACTGGATAAAGAACAACCAAACCAATCGCGCTATATTAAGCATTGTTACTACATACGCATGGACAGGCAGCGCTTATGTGGTGCCATCGGCTTGCGCCAAAGCCGGAGTGCTTGCCATGACACGCTCTTTAGCCGTAGAATGGGCAAAGTATGGTATTCGTGCAAATGCCATTGCTCCGGGACCATTCCCAACCAAAGGTGCTTGGGATAGATTAGTACCGGAACCTTTCCGCGATAAGTTCGATTTAAGCAAACAAGTTCCGCTGCGCAGAGTGGGCGAACATCAAGAATTAGCAAATCTTGCAGCCTATTTAGTATCCGATTTTTCGTCTTATATAAATGGCGATGTGGTTACCATCGATGGTGGCGAATGGCTCCAAGGTGCCGGAGAGTTTAATTTGTTTGACGATGTTACCAAAGATCAATGGGATATGATTGAACAACTTACCAGAAGTGCTAAAAGCGTGTAGCAACTTAGGTATTTATTCTTTCCATACATAAAAAAATCGCAACACATTTTTGTATCTCAAAAACCTGTTGCGATTTTTTATTTCTCTTATCTTAAACTGAAGTTCAGTTTAAAACTCGGTACTTTTCTATACATTCGTTTGAGGCACTAAGCGCTCGCTTATTTTGCCCATATCTTCGGCTCCGCGATTGCCTCCTTCGTGATATTCGGCATCTTCGTTTACATTCCAAAGATCAAAAAGTTCTTTTCCTGCAATGATATTGCGTGCAGCCAGCATAGCAGTCATCATGCTGTGGTCTTGATTATTATACTTGTGCATACCGTTACGACCAATTAAATACAAGCCCGGATAATTTTTTAATTCTTCTTTTACGTTTTCTACATGTTGTTTGTAGAAATGGTCGTACACCGGATATGCTTTAGGTTGGCGCACTACATAGCCATCTACTACAGCTTGCTGCTTCACCAATCCAATTTGAGCCATTTCCTTTTTGCCTAGTGCAATTAAATCTTCATCGCTGCTTGTCCATAAACCATCACCTTCAAAACAAAAATACTCTAAACCATAGCAAGCCATAGACGTATCTGGAACCATGTATGGACTCCATGATTTAAAGTTTTGGATTCTTCCCACTTTTACGCTTGGGTCGTGTATATATATCCAGTTATCGCCAAAGGCATCTTCATCGCGGCAAATAAGCACCACGGTTAAAAAGTCGCGGTAGCCTAAACTGGCAGCAGATTGAAATGCTTTTTCCGGCATTTTGGGAGATATAGCTGTAATTAACTCACGCATTGGAGCAGAAGAAAGCACGTAATCAAAATTACCCACAGGTTCGCCATTGGTTCTTTCTACCTGCCATGTTTTATTGAATGTAATTCCTTTTACGGCATCGTTCATTCTTATTTCTACACCCATTGCCTTGCATTTTTCGGCACAGGCTTCCCACATTTGTCCCGGTCCATTTTTAGGATACCTGAAAGAATCTATCAGGGTTTTAATAACCTTGTCTTTATCGCCAGACTGCTTTGGTTTAAAAACCGCATTTATAATAGCACTGCTAAGCGAAAGACCTTTTATACGCTGTGCTGCCCAATCGGCACTAATTTCTTTGCAAGAAATGCCCCATACCTTTTCGGTATAGGTTTTAAAGAATATATTGAACAAACGTTTACCAAATTGGTTGCTCACCCAGTCTTCGAAATTGGTTGGGTTTTTAACCGGAAAAGCTTTTGCCTTTAAGTAGCTGAGTACGCAGAGTGTACTTTCTATAATACCTAAATTAGTTAGTGCCTCCATAGCTGCAAGCGGATATGAATAGAACTTTTTCTGGTAAAAAATTCTGGAACTGCGCGGGCGCTCCAACATATCGTTGCCTAAAATTTCGGTCCAAAAATCTTCTACTTCTTTTGATTTAGAGAAGAAGCGGTGTCCTCCAATATCGAAATGGTAGCCTTTATACGATTCGGTTCTTGAAATACCGCCAACATAAGTAGGATCTTTTTCAAACACTACTACTTCTTGCCCTGCCTTTGCTAATAAGTATGCAGCAGTTAAGCCTGCGGGTCCTGCGCCAATAATGGCAACTTTCTTTTTTCCTTCCATTTTTTTTAAGCGCTGCAATGATATAAACTTAAAACATTACCTATTCACAAAAATGCAAATGGAGCGCTATTGCACTCCATTTACTTAAGAAATTCAACTAAAAATTATTTCTGAGAATACTCTACTTCTAACTCTAAATCGCCAGTAAAAGTATAAGCTACGCCCGGATAGTTTCTAAAAATAACCACTTTGGCAAGAAACTCATCTTCTGCCAAATAGCTTTTTGCATCAAAGTAATTAGAAGAAAAGGAAACTTCTTTAGAGCCATCGGCAATAGTGCTTATGTATGCAATCTTTTCTTCGGAAGTATTGTTGGTTTTTGCAAACTTCAAGTCTGCAAAATCAAACTCATCTAATACCTTAGACCCATCTACACTTAATTTAAAACTTTTGAAATCTAGCTTCTTTACCTTATTGAAATCAAAAGTTTGCCCGGCATCGGTAACAAACTTTTGCCAATCAGATTTTTTAATAGTAACGGTTGCTGTTTGGTATTTATCTCCTGCCGGAATGGTAAAATTTAAGTTCGTAAATTTTAAACCAATCTTAATTGGATCTTTAGAGCACGATTGAAGAAAAGGTACTGTAAGTAACAATACCACAGCAACAATTGAAGTGAGTAATTTTTTCATTTTTGATTTATTTTATAGATGCAATATAAAAGTTCCTATCCAAAAAAGTAAAATCTATTCCATTTCATTTTCCTCTGCCAAAGCGAATTGGTAGATAGCTCTTATTAAACGCACAAACACGCTGGTAACAAAATAAAAAATAGTAACAGACAAAAACATTGACCTAAACGTAGGCAACTGCCATATACTTTTTTGTGCCATATACTTTGCCAACAGCAGCAATACCGCAGTTAGCAGAAAATAAAGACTATAGGATAGTAAAGCGTATTTTTTATATGCTTCATTAAAAATACTCATCAAATTATTCAGCAGCGTAAAGAATACTATACCAATAAAAGCACCCGAAAATTCATTGGCATTGCCGGGTAAAAAAAAGTGATTAAACACAATTACAGTTACACCCAACAATAAGCAAACCGCACATTGAACCAGCGGTGTAAGCCTGCGTACTAATTCGGCATATTCAAGCATAAGCGTTCAATTGTAATGCCTTTTTTGCAAAGTTATTTAGAAAATGGCATTTTCTTTCTTTTAGTTTGCAATTGTGAAACAGCACAATAAAGTTTCGTTAGGCGAAGCAATTGATACATTCATAAAAGAAAACAAATTAAAACCTCAGTTAGATGCCATGCGCGTAAAATCGCTATGGGAAAAACTGATGGGAAAAACCATTGTAAAGCACACCACTTCGGTTCATTTAAAAGCAGGAAAACTTTATTTAAACTTCAGCACTCCGGCACTTAAAAACGAAATGTATTACAGCCGCGAAAAAATTAAAGAACTCCTCAATACCGAATTGGGAGAAGAAGTAATAAACGAAGTACTTATCTATTAGTTCCGATAAAAACAGCAGCAGATTTTAAAAATCTACAATCCGCAGCAAGTAAGTATTCAGTATTATTGCAAAAAATACCGTATTGAAACTTTTTACAGAAGCAAAATTTGAAGTTCGTTTTTACGATTGCGATCCACTCGGCATTGTGTGGCATGGCAACTACGCCAAATTCTTTGAATTAGGGCGCGATACGTTTGCCCAAGAATATAATCTCGACTTTGCAAACATATTTCATCAGTACAAATATTCCACTCCACTTATTGCATTGGATTTTAGTTTTAAAAAGCCACTGATGTATCGCGATATAGCCATTGTGCGAGCAACTTATCGCCCCACCGATTCTGCAAAGTTGATTTTCGATTATGCCATTACCCGCGAGGCCACCGGAGAGCGCATTTGCACCGGTAGCACCACTCAGGTTTTTGTGGAGCAAGAATCGCGTTTGCTATCGCTTACTGTTCCGGAATTTTATCAAGATTGGAAGAGGAGAATGCTGGTATGAAAACCGTTTATGCTATAGCCGACAGTATTTTTTCGCCCATTGCCAATTCATCCGAAAAAAATTTTGAAGCTGCGGCAAACCTGCAATCAAGCATTGGTGAACACCAGCGATTAAACATTTTTCCGCAGCCATTTTTTGCATCGCTTTTTGGAGCGTTGGAAACACGCAAAGGTTTCACAAGGTTTGAAAGCCTTTGCATCGAATCTATTACAACTGCTTTGCAAAATACCAACGGTTTATCCCAAAAAAACGACACTGTTTTTATTCTTTCTTCTACTAAAGGCAACATCGAACTTTTAGAAAACAAACCATACAACCGCGCAGAAATTTCGCTTTATGCCTCGGCAAAAAAAATTGCAGCGTACTTCAATATCTCAACTACTCCAATTGTTGTTTCCAATGCCTGCATTTCGGGCGTGGTAGCCATCAACTTAGCACAGCAAATGCTCAGCCGCGGACAATACAAACATGCCATTGTGTGTGGAGCCGATGTGCTTTCAAAATTTATTATATCGGGATTCCATGCCTTGGGAGCAGCATCTAACGAAGCATGCAAACCTTTCGATAAAAACAGAAAAGGCATTAATTTAGGCGAATGTGCTGCCACCATTATTCTTTCTACCGACCATGTTTATAGTAGCTTTAGCAAACAAGTAACCGTTGGCAAAGGTTTTAGCTCTAATGATGCCAACCATATTTCAGGGCCTTCAAAAACCGGAGCAGAGTTGGCCTTTGCTATTCAAAATACTATAAGCGAAAACAATATTAACACGAGCAATATTTCTTTTGTAAATGCACACGGTACAGGCACGCTTTTTAACGATGAAATGGAAGCAAAGGCATTTGGCTTGTGCCATATACAACACATTCCTACCAACAGTTTAAAAGCCATTTTGGGGCACACGCTTGGCGCTGCTGGCGTTGCAGAATCTATTCTTTCGTATCATGCTCTTTTAAATAATTGTATTCTTCCTTCTAAAAACTTTAGCGAAACGGGAACAAGCGTGGAAGTAAACATTAATACCAACCTCACAGTTTCGCAAAAAACAATTGCCATAAAAACCGCCTCGGGCTTTGGAGGCTGCAATGCTGCCACGGCTTTTAAAGTGCGGGGATAATTACTTTCGCTCGTAGGGGCGAATAATCAATCGTATATTTCTATCGTAGTTGATATAGTTCCAAATCCAGTTGATAAGTACCACTATTTTATTGCGAAAGCCAACCAGCATAAGCAGGTGCAAACCCATCCATACCAACCAACCAAAGAAACCTGCAAACTTCATGTTTTGAATTTGCACCACTGCTTTATTTCTGCCAATGGTGGCCATACTTCCTTTATCGAAATAAGTAAACGGCTTCAATTGCTTTCCTTCAATTTTATGTATAATGTTTTTTGCCAGCAACTGCCCTTGCTGCATGGCAACGGGAGCTACTTGCGGATGCCCGTTTGGATACAAAGTTTCGTGTTGCAGCAACGCAACATCACCAATGGCAAAAATATTTTCAGTGCCTTTTACTTGGTTAAACTCATTGCAAATAAAACGCCCTCTGGCTACAACCTCGCTTGGAAGCCCTTCTATGGTTTGCCCTTTTACGCCAGCGCTCCAAATTAAATTGGCAGTATAAATTTCTTTTCCGCTGGCGGTTTGCACCAGATTACCATCGTATTTAGTAACCCGTGTATCTAACCAAACTTCTGCTCCCAATTTTTTTAAATAATCTAACGATTTTTGTTGGTTTGCAGGCAGCATACTCTGCAAAATTTCCTTTCCACTTTCCACCAGCATTACGCGCATTTTTCGCAAATCGAGTTCCGGATAATCTGCTGGCAACACATGGTGTTTTAACTCGCACAATGCACCCGCCAATTCCACTCCGGTGGGGCCTCCGCCCACAATTACAAAAGTCATGAGCGCTTCCTGTTCTTTTATATTGGTAGTAAGCAGCGCTTTTTCAAAATTTTGAAGAATTAAGCTGCGTAAATTGAGTGCTTCGGTAACGGTCTTCATGGGCATTGCCTTTTCTGCCAAACCTTCAATTCCAAAAAAATTAGTGGTGGTTCCTGTGCCAATTACTAAATAATCGTAATTCAAATTACCTACCGAAGTTTCAATTTCGTTTTGCTCAGGCATTATTCTTTTTACCTCGCACCAACGAAAATGAAAGTTCTTCTGCCCCTTAAAAATCTTACGAATAGGATATGCAATAGAATCTGCCTCTAATCCCGCGGTTGAAACTTGATATAGCAATGGTTGAAAGGAATGATAATTGTTCTTATCAATCATTACAACTTGTACATCTTTATTATTAAGTGCTTTTGCTAATTGCAGACCGCCAAAGCCGCAGCCAATTATTACCACACGAGGTTTGTTGGTATCTGGTATTCCCGTTCTCATGCCGCTAAAATGAAAAAGAAAGCCTTTTGTTTTAAGTTAAAAAAAACAATAGTGTGCGTAAGTACCATTCTATTGTACAAAGACGACTTTAATCCGTTTAGAAATTGAACTGAAGTGGAAATTACAACATGCCATCATCGTCTAATATTGTTTTGGTAAGCCACATCATACCAAAAGCCACAAAGTAGAAAAATGTAGAAGAAATAAGGGTTATCTTTAAACCCCAATCGTTTAAAATACTTTCTCCGGTGAGTAAATAAACAGTTCCAAACATTACTAATGCAAGTACACTGTAATAAAAAAGAGATACTAAAAAATAGCGTTTCATATCTGCCATCAACAGCACCAGCCACGGGTTAAACATGGCATAAAACAACAATCCAAAGCAGCCCATAAACCCAATACCGGACTGCGAAGCAAATACCAATTTTGCCGCAGCCATACCCACTACACCAAACGCAAGCGCCAGCAAAAAGTGATGAACCGGCTTGGTTTTCCTTAAATAGCTATGCGTAAACATTTGTCCTGTGGTAGTACCGCTCATATCTGAATTTTAAGGTGCGAATGTAAAACCACTTAGGCACTTTTTAATCGGCAATATCTTTTTTCTAAAAATCTATCTCTTTAGAAATACCTTTTAACAAAGAAAAAATTAAAAAGTAATGGAGATTGTTATTTTCGCACATCTCATTCACAAATAAAAAAACGCAACGAAAGACATGAAAAAATTTCTACTCGGCAGCATGCTTGGAGGATTGGTAGCAACTGCCGGAGCACAAACTGTGCCAAATGGCGGCTTTGAGAATTGGAAAATAGATACTTCCATTCTAAACATTAACCAACAAATTGTATTGAACGACACTTTTAGCTTTGAAGACCCAATTGATTGGACTTCTGTAAACTACATTACAGGAGCAGATACTTTTGCACCCGGAGCAGGTGGTGTAATTATGGTTACAAAATCAAACAACGCCTTTGCTGGAAGCAGTGCCGTTAAAATTACTACTCAAAACATTACTATTCCTTTAATTGGCATACAAACTGCCATTCCTGGATTTATTATTAGCGGTGAGTTTAAAATTAGTGTAGCAAATCTTATGGGTTCTGGTGGATTTTCACCAACTAGTTTACCAGGAAGCGGTATTCCTGTTGCCGGAAGATTAGACAGCTTCTCTGTGTACGCCAACTACACTCCTGCTTTAGGCGATTCAGCTCTTTTATTGGCTGTATTGAGAAAAGGTACAGAAGTAGTAGCTACAGCAGCACAATTTGTAAAAGATACTACTAATGGCTACCAAAGATTTAGCGTACCGTTTGTGTATTCTTCTTGCGAAGTGCCAGATAGCTTAACTTATGCTTTCTCTTCTAGCAACTTATTTGAACTGCAAAGCTTATTTAGCTCTTTAGGCGGAGGTTCTACCATTCCTGTAGGAAGCGAACTTTTGTTAGATAGTGTTTCTTACAGTGTTGCTCCCGGCAACTATGTAGTAAACCCAATTGCTGCACAAGACGATACTGTTACCAACAAAAACACAGCTGTTACCGTAGATGTGTTGGCTAACGATGAAGATTGCAACAGCGGTGCTACACTTTCTTTAGGTACCATCAGCACTACTACCGCTCACGGTTCTGCTGCAAAATCAGGCAACAACATTACTTACACGCCACTAAACAACTACGTTGGTTTCGATACCGTATTTTATGAATTGGTTTCTACTACCGGAAAAACAGCTAATGGTGTTTTAAGAATCCGCGTAAACGATCCAAGTGCTATTGCCGATTTCAACATGGTAAATGTATTGGCATATCCAAACCCAACAAACAGCGCACTTAATGTTGCTGCCGATATCCACAACGGAACATTAACCGTTTCTGATATCAGCGGAAGAAAAGTTACATCTTCAGTATTCAACGGTAAAACATCTATTGATGTTACTACTCTTAGCGTTGGAACTTACTTTGTAAACTTACAAAACGAACAAGGTGCCGTAGTAGGCAAAACCAAATTCTTTGTAGCTAAATAATTGTGGTTTCACAAACTTTAAAAAAGGGTTGCAGCAATGCAGCCCTTTTTATTTTACCTTCGCCAACCTTATGAAATACACCTCGTTTATTATAGGCTGCATTTTGCTGCTAATGGCATGTAAAAACCATACACCCCAACAACTCTTAGTTGGTAATTGGCAATTCAACAATATTTTATACCAACAAGAAATTTCACCGGAAAATAAACCACTCATAGAGGCCAACATAGCCTCCCTCCGCCAATCTTTTAGCTTAGAATACCATGCCGATAACACTTATCATTCGCATTCTATTAAAGATGAAACAGGCAAGTGGAAACTAAATGAAGCAGGAACAGCACTTACCCACACCGATAATGATGGAGAACAGCACTACCAAGTGGTGCAACTTACCAGCGACTCGCTATCTTTAAAAACTACATTACAGGCACAAACACTCACACTCCAATTTATCCGTAAAAAGTGAGGCAAGCATACTGGCTATTAGCAGCAACACTCTTACTCTCCGCCTGCTCCGGCAATTCCTCCAAAAAGCAACTATCGGGCAAATGGGCAACTGCAAGCATGAAAGTAAATGGAGTTTATGTAGAAAATACCTGGCTGCAAGGTTCCTTTATGGAATTTTTAGCTGCAAATCAATACAAAAGCCAAATTTTCGGAAAAAGTGAACTCGGCAACTATACCATTTCCAACGATACGCTTTGGCTCAATTGTACCAGCGATACAGCCATAGCCAATAAATTTTTCAATATTTTATCTGCCGATAGCACGCAGCTTATACTCCAATCGCTCAGCCCCAAAAACCAAATGACCATTACCTTTATACCTCTGAAAAAATAATCTAAAGCCAACACTCTTCGGCTATTTT
The DNA here is from genome assembly GCA_019638515.1 of Chitinophagales bacterium. Lineage (NCBI taxonomy): Bacteria > Pseudomonadati > Bacteroidota > Chitinophagia > Chitinophagales > Chitinophagales bacterium. Next base: position 499,515 of record JAHBTS010000002.1, read on the forward strand.
ACATAAATCGAAAACATTTTAAGAGTAACTATTGTGTGTTTAAGCAATAATGTTATTTTTGCCGTCCCAAATTTCATAGAAATGCCTAAGGTTAAAACAAATTCAGGAGCAAAAAAGCGCTTTAAAGTTACTGGTTCAGGAAAAATAAAGCACAAAAAAGCCTTTAAGCGTCACTTACTTGGCCATAAAAGCAAAAGTAGAAAAGACGGTCTTAATATAGATGGTGTGGTGCACCCAAGCGACATGCCAAGAGTAAAAGACATGCTGGTAATGTCGTAATCCAAATTGAAAACATTTAAAAAGTAAGAAATGCCACGTTCAGTTAATTCGGTTGCAAGCCGTGCACGCAGGAAAAAAGTGATGCAAAAAGCGAAAGGATACTTCCTATCGCGTAGCAAAGTTTATACAGTAGCAAAGAATGCCGTTGAAAAAGCAGGTGTTTACTCATACATCGGCAGAAAACGTAAGAAAAGAGACTACCGTTCATTGTGGATTGCGCGTATAAATGCCGCTGTTCGCGAGGAGGGCTTGTCTTATTCAAAATTCATTGCTAAACTTGCAGAGAAAGGAATTGAGTTAAACAGAAAAGTATTAGCCGATTTAGCACTCAACAATCCAGAAGCATTCAAAGCAATTGTTGCTCAAGTAAAATAAAAAACGAATTAAAGAGTTCGTGTTTTCATAGGTTCAAGATTGGTCGTTCCCGCAAGGGGCGACCTTTCCTTTTTAGGGCAAGTTGTTTAAACTTTATTGCAGCAAGCATTGCTGTATTTAGCTATCTTTGCCTTGTTCTTTGAAAGAAGATGCTTCAACACATCTTCAATGGGGCTGATTGGAATTGACGGGAAGCCGTATCGGTACACCGGCATGCCGAGCATGTAAGTAGCTCGATAATCCACTTGCAGATTCTTTTTATATGGCGAACAATCTTACGCCATGGCTGCCTAATCTTAGAGATTAAGCACCATTTGCCCCGCGCTTGAGGCACCGTACACAGCGCGCTGGCAATCAAAACTCGGTGCCGCCTTTGTAAGTTTCATCCACTTACAAAGCCACCGTATTAACGGATGTAAGGCTTCGGTTGGTGGGATTACTTAACCTGCCGTAAGCACGAAAAACAATAAGTAACTAAGCATGTAGAGGGTCTATCGCTGCCTTAGCCGGACGCGGGTTCGATTCCCGCCAGCTCCACTCCTTTTACTCAGGTTGTTTACTATCCATTACAATAGTTACAGGACCATCGTTTAGTAATTCAACTTTCATGGCTGCACCAAAAACTCCGGTGGCTATTGGTTTACCAATTTCGGCAGCCAGCTGTGCTACAAAACTTTCGTAAAGCGGAACAGCAATATCGGGCTTGGCAGCTCCAATAAACGATGGGCGATTGCCTTTTTTATAGGAGGCAAATAGTGTAAATTGACTTACAACCAATATACCTCCACCAATATCTTTTACGCTTAAATTCATCAAGCCCGCCTCATCATTAAACACTCTAAGCGCTGCTATTTTTTTACTCATCCATTGTATATCATTCAAAGAATCCTCTGGTTCAAATCCTGCCAGCACCAAAAAACCTGTTTCAATTTCACCGGAAAGGTGTCCTTCAATTCGCACACTTGCATGCCTTACTCGTTGAATTACTGCTCGCATAATTTAGCTTCATTTACTAACATCGCAAAATAAATCACAAAATAATGGATAATAATCTCGGAATTGGTTCAAGAATTCAACACCCTAAATATGGCAAAGGCGTAGTAGTAAATTTAGATGCCGAATACTATACCGTTTACTTTTTAGAAGAAGGCTCCACACGTGGTATTGCCCGCGATTTTGACGGCATTATTACTTTAGAAAAGATAGAGTCTGATACACCTCCTATTACGCTAAGCGATTTAAAAAATGCAGTAGCAGAAGTATTGGAAGATAAATACGGTGCCGAAGAAAAAGTAATATTGGGAAATAAATGGATGGGAGGCAATGTAATTCTGCAACCAGGCAGTAGCGACTTGCAGGCAAAAGAAATTTCAATAGAAACGTTTTTTCATAAAATTGTAATGGTACGCGATCGCCTTCGCGTAATGGAGCAACAGATAAATGCCCACAAAAAACTAACCGATGAAGAAAAGGTAGAGCTACAACAATACATTACCCGTATTTATGGTTCGCTTACAACTTTTAATATATTGTTTCGCTATACCGAAGACCAGTTTAAAGGTACTGGAGGCAAAGAGTAACTAAAATGCTTAAATATTCAATAAAAAAAGAGGCTGCATTTTTGAAACAGCCTCTTTTTTTTTATTGAATAAAAGCAATATGCTATTTACTGATGTTGAACTTTCCTTTCAGCATGTTGTTTCCTGCTTTATTTACTTCAAAAATATAGTAGCCGTTGTTCAAAGAACTTACATCTACCGAGTTAGAATACATTTCTGAAGAAAGTACCGTTCTTCCATCTAATGAAATTACCTTCAACTCATGCCCCACCAAACTTACACTTCCATCGAATGTAATTTGAGTAGTTGCAGGATTGGGAAAAAACTTTAAACCTGCATACGATAATGCTGCTTCTTGAATACCTACTGTGGTAGCATACACAAAACGCAAGTTATCAAAATGTGCCACCGAGCCTTTGGTACCATTATTTTGAAGCCCCTTACTGCTGCTTAAAACAATATCAATACTATCGGGTGTACCGCTCAAATTGCCGGCATACTGCAACGGTACAAAAATTGAGTACCAATTATTATTCGTAGAAGCAAGCAATACTGCTCCATCTAAATAATCAACATACTTAGAGGTTCCTGCATCGTAACGGTAAGTATTTATGTTAATTACAGCGCTATCATTAGTACCCGGAGCATATTTATATGCAAACTTTAGTGTATCGGGCAATCCGGTAAATGTGCCAAAGTAAGAAGCACTGCCGGCCAACAATACTTTAGTCTGCTGCACCAGAGCCGAATCAGTAGTTAATTTAAGCGATGCAGTTCCATCTACAAAATTACCCGGTGTGGTATCTTTTACAGCAAAGCCTGAAACAGCGCCCCCTGAAATGGTCTCCCAAGTTTCCCAACCGGTAGGTGCACTAGGCGTTCCACTCCAATTATCAAATCCGCTATTAGGAATTTGTGTTTGTGCAGATACTGCCAATGCCGCACCAAGCGACAAAAAGAGCGTAAAGATTTTTTTCATATTACTTGATAGTTTGTTTTGTTTAATAACAAATATAATAGGTTTAAAACAAGGTTAAAACACCACCCCTGCCCTCTAACAAAAATTTATGGAGCCACATTTTTTACTTTCTTCGCCCAACAAAACAAAAACAGCATAATCATGGCACTTAGTTCAGCTTACTCAGAAATTATTTCAAATGCCATTAAGGCAATTCATGCAAGAACTTTTTTTGCGCAATATCCGGAACATCCCAAAGCCTATGGCGAAGAAGCTCCTGCAAAAGGACAGGTGGCTTTTGATGCACAACGCAACCAAAAATTTGAAGGACTACTGCAAACCAATGCTACCGAATGGATTGGAGAAGAAGTGTCGCCATTTACAATGGAAGCACTTGGTGTTACATACCCTGCATTTGATACCGATACTTTAGTTGTTCGCTCCGGCAGGGCCTTTGAGCAATGGCGTAAACTGAGTGCCGATGACCGCGCAGAAGTGTTGGTAGATGCATTAGAGAGAATTAAAAACCGCTTTTTTGAAATTGCATTTGCTACCCAACACACCACAGGACAATCTTTTATTATGAGTTTCCAAGCCAGCGGTCCGCACGCCAACGATCGTGCATTAGAAGCGCTAGCATTGGGCTACCAAGAAATTACACGCTTTCCAAGCAATATAACATGGGCAAAACCTGCAGGCAAAACCACCATTACATTAGAAAAAACATATCGCCCTGTACCAAAAGGTATTTCATTGGTAATTGGCTGCTCTACTTTCCCAACTTGGAATAGTGTTCCGGGCTTATTTGCCTCGCTTATTACCGGAAACACGGCTATTGTGAAACCACATCCTAAAAGTGTGTATCCAATTGCTGTAGTGGTTGCAGAAATTCAGGCAGCATTAAAAGCAAAAGATTTAGACGTAAATATCTGCCAACTGGCTGTAGATAGCAGCAGCAACCTTATTACCAAAAAACTAGCCGAGCACCCGCTCGTAAAAGTAATTGACTACACCGGAGGTTCTGCATTTGGAGCTTATATAGAAAGCCTTCCTGGGAAAACCACTTTTACCGAAAAAGCAGGTGTTAATTCTGTGATTTTAGACTCTGTTGCCGATATAAAAGCTGTAGCACAAAACTTATCGTTTGCAGTTTCGTTGTATTCCGGGCAAATGTGTACCGCTCCGCAAAACTTTTTTATTCCTGCCACAGGCATAAAAACAGCCGAAGGAACATTGAGCTACGATGAAACCGTGAAAACACTTACCGGATCCATTAGCGGCTTGGCAGCACATCCGCAAATGGGAGCCGGCACCTTGGGTGCTGTACAAAATGAGGTTACTCTAAAACGTGTTGAAAGCGTAAAAGATATTGCCACAGTTTTGGTTGAACCATCGGCAGTTGCCAATGCAGAATTCCCAAATGCTCGCACTTGCAGCCCAATAGTATTAGAAACCAATGCCAAAGATTTTGGTGTTTTTGAAAATGAACTATTTGGTCCAATTGTGCTAATAGTTAAAACACAAAACACAGAAGAAAGTCTTCACTTGGCAAAAGAAATGGCAGCCAAACACGGAGCAATTACTTGTGCTGCATATACTACCGATCCAAGTGTAGCAGCCCGCATAGAAGACGAAATGGAAAGTGTTTTTGCCCCTGTAAGTTTTAACCTCACCGGAGGTATCTTTGTAAACCAACACGCAACATTCAGCGATTTTCACGTTACCGGAGGCAACCCTGCCGGCAACGCTTCATTTACCAATCCTGAATATGTAAATAAACGTTTTGTGTGGGTAGGGCACAGAAAAGCCGTGTAAATAAATTTCAAACAGTATTTAAAGCAGCCTAAACAGCTGCTTTTTTTATGCCCAATGAAAGCGCTACCATATAAACAACGCTACGAGTTTCAAGTATGCACTAAAGTGAATACATTTTTAAAAATTGTACCAACGCCTGTTAAATAACGCTTGTGTTATTTATTAAACTCTGCTACTTTAGCCATATGGCAAGTTCGTTAGACAAATGGGAACCCAACAAAGGAAAAGCTCCCGATTATTACGAAACAGTAAAGTATGTATATAAATACATAGACTTTCATATTGCCGAACACGAAGCCTACCTTATACTCGACACTTTTATTTTTAAATGGAACGATTCCTTAGGAAAAGTAATTAAAGAAGAAGAGTTTAAGAGCTATGTAATTAGCGAACTACGCACGCACTATTACCTTTTCTTACCGGAAGAAAAAATAAAAACGGTAATTACACATATTATAGGCTACTTAAAAGCCGTTGGGCAATACAAGCCTGTATAAACTACTTTCTAAGGAATTTAAACTTTTTTCCCGGATAGTACGCCATTGGTCCCAACTCTTCTTCGATACGAATTAGTTGGTTATATTTGGCTATTCTATCGGTTCTGGATGCCGAACCGGTTTTTATTTGCCCGCAATTTAAGGCCACTGCTAAGTCGGCAATGGTAGTATCTTCAGTTTCGCCACTGCGATGGCTCATTACCGAGGTATAAGAATGGCGGGTTGCCAAAGCTACAGTTTCTACAGTTTCGCTCAGTGAGCCTATTTGGTTTACTTTTACTAAAATAGAATTGGCAGTTTGCTTATCTATTCCTTGCTGCAAGCGAATAGAGTTGGTAACAAATAAATCATCGCCCACCAACTGCACTTTGTTTCCTAACTTTTCGGTTAGTAAGGCCCAGCCTTTCCAATCGTCTTCGGCCATGCCATCTTCAATAGAAATAATAGGATATTTTTTGCACCATTGCGCCCAATACTCTACCATTTCTTCGCTCTTCAATTTCTTTCCTGTACTTTTCTTAAAGTGGTATAGTTTGCTCTTTTCATCATAAAATTCGGTGCTGGCAGCATCCATGGCAATAAATACATTTTCGCCCGGTTTGTAACCTGCCGCCTCAATTGCCATAAGCACTATTTCAATGGCAGCTTCGTTGCTGGCAATATCGGGAGCAAAACCACCTTCATCGCCTACGTTAGTGCTATATCCTTTCTTTTTAAGAACCGATTTTAAATGGTGAAAAATTTCTACGCCCATTTGCAGTGCTTCGCTAAAAGTATCGGCACCTACGGGCATTACCATGAATTCTTGAAAATCTATTTTGTTATCGGCATGTGCTCCACCGTTTAAGATATTCATCATTGGAATTGGCAGCGTGTGTGCGCTTACACCACCCACATAGCGGTAAAGCGGAATGCCCAACTCATCGGCAGCAGCTTTGGAAGCTGCTAAACTAACTGCCAAAATTGCATTGGCTCCCAACTTACTTTTGTTGGGCGTGCCATCTAACAACTGCAATACTCTATCAATTGCATTTTGCTCAAATACATTAAAGCCGTTTAATTCTTTTGCAATAACTGTATTTATATTTTGAACTGCCTTCAATACGCCTTTGCCGAGGTAAGTATTCTTTTTACCATCGCGCAATTCCACGGCTTCGTGCTTTCCCGTAGATGCACCACTTGGCACGGCTGCTCTACCGAGCGAACCATTAGAGGTTATTACATCGGCCTCTACAGTTGGGTTTCCTCTGGAATCTAAAATTTGGCGTGCGTGAATAGCTGTAATTATGCTCATATCTTGAATTTTGCGCGCAATAATACAACAGTTTCGCTAACTGATGGCAGCTAAATAATAAAAAAAAGACGGCTCTTTTGGAACCGCCTTAGTCTGAACAAGTCTGAAAAAAGTTTAGATAGTTGTTATTTAATTGGAACTACTTTTTCTATGGTTATTCCATTTGCCGATACAGATAAAAACCCACTCTGCTCCGGTAATTGGTTAAAGAAATCTTTGTAAGTATTGCCGAGTATGGTGTAACCACCTGTGTTTAAATCGTAGAATAAATTATTGGTAAGGTTTACATTTTTACCTTCAGATTTATTGAAGTAGTATGCTTGGTTAGCAGCTTGCTTGCTATCTATGGTTAATTTTATTCGGTTAAAGTTTATAAGCTGGTTATCGGTATTGCCATTTAATGCTACTCCATAAATAGCGCCTGCACCTCCTACAGAAATTGAATTGCCATTGATGTTGGCATAATTGTTTTCTAAACCCATACAATCGTTTAAGTAAACTCCGTATTTACCATTGGTGGCATTGATAATATTATTTGTAATAACTGTATTGTTATTACACTTATTGAGTGCCACAGCTTTGTAATCTTCATACTTTGTAAAAGAACTTACTGCATTATCTGTAAGTATAGGAGCATCTTCATTTTCTAACACAATACCTGCTTCGTGTTGGTTATGAAACAAACAACCGGAGATTAGTGTTCTAATAGCAGTAGCATCCGACTTTTTATACAATCCGAAACTTCCATTATCAAACTCTGTATCGTCAAAAGTAAGGTAATCTTTTTTGCCCTGCGGTGTGCAATAAACTATTGCATTGTTGGCTCCGGTTCTGGCACCTTCCACACCACTTAAAATACAACTCTTAAAACTAACGTTAGAAGCATTGCCATCAATGCGCACTACATTTCCGTAAGTAGAAGCATTGTTTTCAAAAGAAAGATTTTCGAAAGAAAGGAAAGAGGCGTCTTTTAATCCTATAATGTATTCTGCTCCTTCGGTTGGCGTTTCAAACACCACATCGGAATTATTTCCCGTTTTAGACTCGAAAGTTACAATATTCATAGGATTGGTTCCTTTAATGGCACCAATATTTACTTTCTCTTTATACTTTCCTTTTTCGATTGCAATCCATACCGGACCAGAAACGCCATTTTCTTGCAAACTGCGTACAGCCTCATTCATATTTTTAAAATTGCCACCTTCACCGATGGTATATTCTCCATTAAGAGGCTCGGCAACCGCTCCCACCGAAAGAAGGAACAATAACGAAAAAATCATTGTGAATTCGTAGTGCTTTTTCATGACTTGTAATTTTTATGGATGTTTTTGAAACTTTTCTTTTTTCTTATCGTAACATATCGTTACAGGGTGCAAAATAGGTCTATGCTCTTGATTTGTCAAGAGTTGTATAGATTTATTTTGCTATTGGCATGTTTTACGCATTAGCTGCTTCGGTTTTTAATTGAACTGCCACCTCGTGCCCCAAGTACTTTTCTATAAGTGTATGCCCCAAATAAATAAGCGGTGTAAGTACAATTGCCATTACAAATTTATATAGGTAATTTACCGTGCACACAGCCAAAACCAATTGAATGCTCCATTGCTGTTCGGTACCAATTCGCGTAACATAAAATGCATAAAAAAGCACCACAAAAGAATCTATCAATTGCGATACCAGCGTGGAACCTGTGGCTCGAAGCCAGATATGTTTCTCACCCGTTAGTTGCTTCACTTTATGAAAAATTGCCACATCCACCACTTGCGAAATAATAAACGCTAACAGCGAACCCACAATAATACTATTGCCCTGCCCAAATACCGCATCGTAGGCATCTTCGTAATTTAAGCTATTGCCAAAAGAAGAATTAAAAACCCACCACGAAGCGGGAGTGGTTTCCATAGCGCCATTTATCATTAAATACGAATAGGCAATCATCCCGGCACCTAAAAATGAAAGAAAACGAACGCCCTTTTTCCCAAAGTATTCATTGATAATATCGGTCATTACAAACACAAACGGCCATAACAATACTCCGCAAGTAAGATCTAACCCAACTATTTTTTCTCCAAAAAAATTGAACTCTGGCGCGCTCATTCCAAGCGTTTGGTGCAAGGAGAAAATTTTTACCCCAATAAACTCTGCTACAATTGCATTGGTAATAAAAAATGCACTTAAAACAATAAATAGCTTAGAAGGTTTTGAACTTAGTATCTGCATAAAATTACTCTACCATTATGCGCCTAACCTGCATCTCGGTTTCATAAAATAGATGAACAAAATAACAACCCGCAGCAAGCGTTTCAGGTATTGCAATATAAGATGTATTTCCTACAGCTACCATGTTTCCTTCGGTTGAAAACAAACTTACCTTTGCCGGAAATTCGCCTTGTATAAATAAAGTACTTCCACGTTTTACAGGATTTGGAAACACAGCTGCTACCACTCCAACTTCTCGAATTGAAACAGTGGGCTGCTGATGAATAACGCCCACAGCATCTAAATCGAAACCGCCACTCGGAAATGGTGTTGGAAACGGGTCGTTCACTTTATTTCCTGCAGTATCGCGCGTAGCATACGCATTATCTATGCTGCCTACTACGTCTATTATTTTCACATGTGTAATATGCGTTATATCCAAACCTGGTATTCCGGTCATTTCTTCCAAATCAAAAGGTGTACCAAAGTTTGCCCTGTACTTTCCTGCTAAGTTATTAAGCAATTTTGCATCGGTTAATCCAAAAGAGGCTGTTTGCGTTGCAGTATCGGTTAAAGAGTGAGCCGGGAAACGGAAAAAGTTTACACCATCGCTGCTTACCTCCACAAATGCCAACTCCAAAAAGCTATCATCAAACGAATTTTCAAATACTGCAAAATCGAAACCTGCATCATTTTTAATAGGTGAAGCAAATGTGCAAACTGCATAGCCTCCATCGCCTAAGCTCAGTACTCCATTTTCGCCCGCTTTACCAACCGGAGCAAGCGAATCGCCTACTGTAGTACGACCTAAAGTAGTGTCGGCAATATTTTGCCATCCTCGCACAATGTTGCAATGTGTTGCCCAGCTTACAAAAACAACACTGTCTTTATGTATAGCCGAAGAGCCTGCAGTGCCCGCACTTGGAGCGTACTGTCCGTAACCAGTTGCAAACAATATTCCACAAAGTGCCATCAGTACATACTTCATATTACTTTCTCCATTTAGCATCGTAATCAAAAACATATTTAAGAACTGCTACTTCTGCTTCGCTTAATGTAATGTTTCTTCTTTCCATCATTCGCTGTATGGCATCTAAACTTTTATCGAAGGTAAAAGTGCGCAACCACTGTGCGCCTCCCCATGTAAAAGATGGAATAAACTTAGGTGGAAAATCGCTACCAAACACATTGGCACAAACGCCAACCGTAGTACCTGTATTAAACATGGTATTGATACCGCTTTTGCTGTGGTCGCCCATTAGCAAGCCACAAAACTGTAGCCCTGTTTTAATATTTTTTTCTTCCTCGTAGCTCCACACATCTACTTCCGCATAGTTATTTTTCAAATTACTGTTATTGGTATCGGCACCTAAATTGCACCACTCACCTATTACGCTATTGCCCACAAAACCATCGTGTGCTTTATTGCTGTAAGCAAAGAAAACACTGTTGTTTACTTCGCCTCCAACTTTGCAGTGTGGGCCTAAGGTTGTGGCGCCATATATTTTAGCGCCCATTTTAAGAACGGCATGCTCGCACAAGGCAAAGGGAGCACGTACCATGCAACCCTCCATTACTTCAGCATCTCTTCCAATATAAACAGCGCCAGCTTTAGTATTGAAAATAGTTGCTTCTACCGTGGCACCTTCTTCAATAAAGATACGCGATTCATCGCCAATTACGGTATTGGTCTTGCTGAGTTTGGCACTTTTCCTGCCGAATGTAATTAAATCGAAATCTGCCTCGATAGCGGCTCCATTCAGTTTAAAAATATCCCATCGGTTTTGCAGCAACATAGTTTCGAACGTAAACTCAACCGAAGGCAATGTCATTGCAATATCAAGTACATTTTGTGTGGTAACATCACTTCTTTGAGTTTTAAAAGCTAATACTTGGTTGCCTGCCTTCAACACGCTTTCCATAGGAAGTTTTTCTATCATTTCACGCAGCAACAGCGATGGTAAAAGTGCAGCATTCACTAGTACATTCTCTTTATTAAACACAGGAGGAAATACTGCTTGCAAATAGTGTTCGGTAAGCACAGAAACTTTTTGTAGAAAGTATTTTTCCCACTTTTCTCTAATAGTAAGAATGCCCACTCGCAAATCGGCAACAGGTCTTGTAAATGTAAACGGAAGAAAACGCTGATGCTGTGCAGTGGTTTCAAACAAAATGATATTCATAGAACAGTTTCAATTCATTAAACGAGTGAATAGCCAGTATGCGCTAAAAAGAGTCGAATAAGTCGGCAGCCTTTGAAATACGGCTCAATGCTTTTTCTTTTCCAAAAAGCTGCATGATATCAAATACCGGAGGACCTTGCATGGTTCCTGCCAAGGCAATGCGCAACAATGGCATTACTTCACCAATTTTCACTTGCTTTTCGGCAATAAAGTTTTTAAAGTGTGCCTCTATGGCAACGGCAGAAAAATCGCCTAACGATTGTAATTGCTTAACCAGTTCTTGCAGCAATGCCTTCTTTTCGCTGCTCCAACGTTTCTTTACATTATCGGTATCGTAGGTTTTTACTTCTTCAAAGAAATAATAGCCCATTTCTAATAAATCCGATAAAAATGTAGCACGCTCTTTCATTAAGCCACAAAAGGTTTCTACATATCCCAAGTTAAAATTGTAGCCCTTTGCTTCTACTTCGTAACGAATGGCAGTAGCAAGTTCGGCATTGGTTTTAGACTTCAGATATTGCTGGTTGAACCATTTTGCTTTTTCAAAATCGAAACGTGCTCCGGCTTTATGCACTTTCTCTAAGCTAAAGGCTGCAATTAACTCTTCACGCGTCATCATTTCTTGGTTATTGCCCGGATTCCAACCCAACAATGCCAAGAAATTCATAACAGCTTCGGGAAAAAATCCACGCTCGCGGTAGCCTACCGAAAGGTTTCCTGTTTCGGGATCTGTCCAGCTCAATGGAAACGAAGGGAATCCCAAACGATCGCCATCGCGTTTACTTAATTTTCCATTGCCATCGGGCTTTAAAATCAACGATAAATGCGCAAACTTAGGCATAGATGTTTCAATGCCCAGGGCGCGATACAGCAACACGTGCAGTGGCGCGGAGCTTAACCATTCTTCGCCACGTATAACGTGTGTAATTTTCATCATGTAATCATCGGCTACATTGGCAAGGTGATAGGTGGGCATGCCATCGCTTTTAAACAGCACTTTATCGTCTAACTGCGAAGTATTAAAAGAAACCCAGCCACGTACTTCATCATAAAACTTCACCTCTTCGTTGCGTGGCATTTTAAAGCGAACCACATAAGGTTCGGCAGCTGCCAAACGCGCCTTCACTTCATCTTCGCTCAGCGATGTTGAATTTTTCATATACTGCCTAGACACTGCATTATACGATGGGTTGGGAACGCCCTGAGCCTGCATATTCACACGCATTTGCTCCAACTCCTCGGGCGTATCGAAAGCATAATAAGCATCGCCCGATGCCAATAATTTTTCTGCAAATTCCTTATATAAGTTTTTACGCTCGCTTTGGCGATAAGGTGCAAAATCGCCATCGCCAAAACCTAAACCCTCGTTGGGTTCAATACCACACCACTTCAATGCTTCAATAATATAAGCTTCTGCACCCGGCACAAAACGGTTTTGGTCGGTATCTTCTATACGTAGAATAAAATCGCCACCTTGCTGCTTTGCCAGCAAATAATTAAACAACGCTGTGCGTACTCCGCCAATGTGTAACGGTCCTGTAGGACTTGGTGCAAAACGCACTCTTATTTTTTTATCGCTCATAATTTTAAAAACGGGTTGCGAATTTAATGTTATGTTCCATTTTAGCTTTATTGATTTTTTTTGAGGCCGTAAGCATGGATATTTTTCCACAAGGCGCTAAAATGCCTGACTTTGTGATGCAACTATTCCCGGAATGCGTTTGGAGGCGCAATACGCCCGATACCATTTTCCTTACATTTGATGATGGACCCACGCCCGATGTAACCGAATTTGTATTACAGCAATTGCAACAATACAATGCCCAAGGCACTTTCTTTTGTATTGGAAAAAATGTGCAGCAGCACCCGGAAATTATTGAAAAGATACTTTCAAAAAAGCATGTAATTGCTAACCACACCATGCACCATTTAAACGGTTGGAAAGCAACTGCCGAAGTATATAAACAAGAGATTGAAGCCTGTGAAGCATTGCTCAACCACCATCAGCCGTTGCTTAATGAGCAGAGAATGTTTAGACCTCCATACGGCAGAATTACTCCATCGCAAATACGTGAAGTTGGCAAAACACACCAACTCATTCTTTGGGATGTTTTAAGTTACGATTTCAATGAAAACATAGATGGAGAAGCCGTGGCGCAGCTGGTGATTAAACATACAGAACCAGGCTCTATTGTTGTTTTTCACGATAGTGTAAAAGCATTCCCTCGCTTAAAAATCGCATTGCCTATTGTGTTAGATTACTTTACAAAAATAGGATGTAAATTTGCAGCATTAACTTTAAACACTACGCACGGAAACTAAATACACAATGAAAACACCAACTAAAGAAACCATTATATTCCTTATTCCGGCAGCACTTTGCCTTACGCCTCTTATTTCGCCACCTATTGCATTGATCATGGGCATTGTGGTAGCACAACTCATCGAACATCCATTCAAAGAGTACAACAAAAAGTCAATAAACCTTTTGTTGCAGTTTTCTATTGTGGGCTTAGGATTTGGAATAAATGTGCAAAGCGCTTTGAAAGCAGGAAAAGAAGGTATAGTGTTTACAGTTATCTCTATTGCAGCAACCCTCCTTTTGGGTTGGCTGGTGGGCAAAGCACTTAAACTAGATCGAGTAACATCTTTTCTTATTTCGGCAGGTACGGCAATTTGTGGAGGTAGCGCCATTGCTGCACTTACGCCTGTATTAAAGGCCAACGAAAAACAAGTAAGCATTTCACTCGGTACTGTTTTTATTCTAAACTCTATTGCCTTGTTTTTATTTCCCCCAATTGGAAAATACCTTCATTTATCGCAATCAGATTTTGGGCTTTGGTGTGCCATTGCCATACACGATACCAGCTCTGTAGTAGGCGCAGCCGCCAAGTATGGGAACGAAGCACTGCAAATAGCAACTACTGTAAAACTAGCACGCGCCTTATGGATTATTCCCTTAACGCTCCTAAGCGCCTTCTTTTTTAAAAGTGCCGATGCCAAAATTACGATCCCCTACTTTATCGGATTTTTTATCCTTGCCATTATTGCCAATACATACATACCAATGCTTGCCAGCCTTGCGCCATATATTGTTCATGTTTCAAAAGCAGGATTAACGCTCACTTTATTTCTTATTGGCTCCGGCTTATCTACATCTATGCTAAAATCGGTAGGCATACAACCAATTATACAAGGAGTTTTTTTGTGGATTACCATATCGGCAACAGCACTTTGGGCAATTGTACAATTTGCTTCGCAGTAGTATAAAATCTCCTGAATACAAAACTAAAAGCGCTTGCTACACTTAGTTTTTAGCACAGATAGTGGCAGTAAGTTTTTAAGGTTCACTTAAATTCATACCTTCGCAATCCTTTTAAAACTTAAAAGTAAGATGACATTAGCAGAAATAGTAGCTATTACAGGCCTTCCGGGATTATATAAAGTATCCGGAAAAAGAAATGACGGATTGGTAGTAACTTCATTGGTGGACGATAAAACCACTTTTGTTTCGGGAAGAAAACACCTCTTTACTACGCTTGATAATGTTACCATGTACACCACCGGTGATGGTATTACATTAAAAGCCGTATTAACCGAAATGAAAAAACAAGAAGCCGGCAACCCGCCTGCTGCTAAAGACGATGCAGCCATTAAGGCTTATATCGAAAAAATAATTCCCGATTACGATAAGGAAAAAGTATATGTAAGCGATATGAAAAAATTGCTGAAATGGTACGAAATCCTAAATGCAAAAAATTTAGTTGAAGAACTAATTAAAGAAGAAGCCGAAACAGTTGCTGCAACTACCGAAGAAGCAACAGCAGAAGAAAAGCCTACAAAAAAATCGGCAGCAAAAGACGCTGTTGCCAAGCCTAAAAAAGAAGCTAAACCTAAAGTAGAAAAAACTACCAAAGCCGTAGCTCCCAAACCGGCACCGGCAGCTAAAAAGGTTTCTGCTCCTCGAAAAGCTCAATAATTTAAAATACATACGCTGTGAAAACAGCCCCTGCACTCCTTATTCTGTTTTTGCTGTTTACCGCATCTTGTGGTAAAACGCCCTTTCCTTGCTTTATAGTTTCAGAAAATGAAGACAGCATTCCGGTAAACAAAACAGTTTACTTTAATGCCACTTGTTCCGATAAAGCGCAAGAATACTTTTGGACATTCCCAAACGATAGCATAGCTTACGATGAATATGTGAGCTACACTTTTCGCGACACGGGCGAAACAAAAGTGTCACTTTTAGTAACCAACGGCAACAAAACAAAATCGCTTACCAAACGCTTGTATGTGGTAAACTAACACACAGGGTTAGTGCAAATGCTGTATGTTTTTTACCAATGGTGTTCTATAAACAGTAAAACCCTCGGCATATTTTACGCCAGCAGGCACACCAAAGTGCGAAGCACGCGCCTTTACAAATTCTAAAAATTCGGGAGAAGAAATAAACGTAGCATCACCAGATTCCGAAGGATTAAAAAACTGAGTTTTGTATGCTAAAACCGCTTTCATTTTTTGTTCAAACACAGAAGAAATATCCACTACAAAATCTGGCTCGGCATGCAATGCCTGAATGTAACTATACACCGCTGCGGGTCTATGCGCCTGCTGTAATTTTCCATCCAAGTTAGTTTCTATTTTAGGTAAACCCGAAAGAAATACCGCATCGCGCACCAACTCAGCACTTCTTCCGTGGTCGGGGTGGCGATCGTATGCAGCATTCATAAGCACTACTTCCGGCTTATACTTACGTAGCACCCTAACTACTTCCAAAACATGTGCCTTATCGTGCGTGAAAAAACCATCTTCAAAACCCAAATTTTCGCGGATAGAAACGCCCAAAATTTCAGCCGCAGCCGCAGCCTCTGCTTTTCGAGTGGCAGCAGTACCGCGCGTTCCTAATTCGCCTTGCGTTAAATCCACAATACCCACGCTGCTGCCTTGTGCAATTTGAGCAAGCACAGTGCCTCCGCATCCCAGTTCCACATCATCGGGGTGAACGCCAATTGCAAGAATATCTAATTTCATACTGCTACATTAGTTGCAAACTATACGCACTGTGCTACTGCACCACGCTTATATGTTCTTTTATTTTTAATTTGCTGCAAATAAAAACTACCGTGCCTAAATACTTAAAATATTTTCTACTCCTAACAGTTTTTGCATGTGGCATTTGGGGCGCCACAAAATTCATGTTTAATGAAACCTATGCAGAAAAAGCATTGAAACTCTTAAATACACTTTCCGGAAAAGAGCTTACACGCAACAACGATACACACCGAGTAAAGCAAGCAGAACTCCTTAAACTATACTACGAAAAATACCAACGAGCCACCATTGCCGAAGCCGCAGAAAAAGCAAACACCGAAAAAAGAATGCTGTTGGAGATGCTACGATATGCAGACAGCTTAGGGCTAAATGCTCAAGATTATCACGAAAAATATCTAAAAAATTTCGATGCACAACTCAACAACGCCAATTACAGCTACGAAGAAAACTTGCTGCAATCCGAAATAGTATTTGCAGATGCTGCCATATCTTTTTTGCACGATGCAGCTTACGGTAAAGATATTCCCGGATTGGAGTACAACGGCATTACCCAAAACATAGACAGCGGCCGAATTACCAATGCACTGCAACAAGTGCTGGCAACCAAGCAATGGCATAAAGTACTAGATACATTGGAGCCGCAAATTCCCGAATACCTTACCTTGAAAAAACATTACAACCACTTGCTTACATCCTTGCAGCAAAATCCAACTTTAGATACTATGCAGTGCCATAGCGAAAACCCAATCCTTGCTCAAGAAAAATTGCATGCCATTTTCTCCTTTGCAACTACAGACACTATACTTAGTAACCATACCTTTGCCACAGCACTAAAACAATTTCAAAAAGCAATAGGTATAGACACTACCGGAATTTTAGATAAAAAAACAATAGCAGCCCTTAATGTGCCATTAACCGTGCGTGTACAGCAACTTAAACAAAGCCTTAACTGCTGGCGATGGACAGGGCGAATAGCAGAAAAATCATTCATACTCATCAATATTCCGGCAGCTACACTGCGCATTATTCAGCGCGATTCTGCTACCGAAACCAACATGCGCGTAATTGTTGGAAAAGAACAAACCCGCACGCCTGTTTTCACTTCCTATATTTCTAAAATTATTACTTACCCTTACTGGGTTCCAACATACAATATTGCCTCTAAAGAAATTTTACCCAAAGTAAAAAAAGACATCTCCTACCTTGAAAAAAACAACTTTACCGTATTAGATAAAAAAGGAAGAGAAGTAAACCCTGCTGAAATAAACTGGGCAACCATTTCACCTAAAAACCTACCCTATACTTTTAGGCAAGGTACCGGCTGCGACAACTCCTTAGGTGTAATGAAATTTGATCTAAACAGCCCTTTCAGCATATACCTGCACGACACCAACAGGCGCGATTTATTCTCCAAAAACGAACGCCATTTAAGCCACGGCTGTGTGCGGATAGAAAAACCTTTTTTGCTGGCAAACTTACTACTGGGCGACACAGTAAACACCACATACTTAAACGAATGTTTAAAAACTGAAAAGCCACGAGAGTTTAAACTTATCCGCAAATACCCGGTACTCCTTTTTTACATGACTGCTGATGTAAACAAACAAGGCCAACTCCAGTTCTTTAAGGATGTGTACAAAAAAGTATAGACACAGTGCCGCTCACATCAGTCTTTCAACACTAATTAAAATATAACACAGTAAGCACTTTCGCACATTTTGTAAACAAGCATTTTTATTCATAGGTTATTTCGTACCTTTGCGCAGCTGTATGAGCGATTCAATTAAGCACGAGTGCGGCATAGCACTCATTCGGTTATTAAAACCTCTCGATTATTACATTGAAAAATACCGCACCATAGCTTACGGTTTAAACAAACTGTACCTGCTTATGGAGAAACAACACAACCGCGGGCAAGATGGAGCTGGCGTTGGTGTAATTAAACTTGACCCTCCACCCGGAATACAATTTTTCAACCGTGTTCGCTCCACCAAAACACAACCTATTGTAGATATTTTCGACAGGGTTTTTTCTTCATTCCCTACAGGAAGAAAACCTCTTGAAAACCCAACTGCCGAAGCTGCTTGGAATAAAGAAAACATACCTTACGTTGGCGAGTTGCTCTTAGGGCATTTACGCTACGGCACATACGGAAAAAACAACGACAGTTTCTGCCATCCTTTTATTCGCGAAAACAATTGGATAACCCGTAATTTGGTATTGGCAGGCAACTTTAACATGACCAATGTAGATGCACTTTTCAATAACCTAATTGAACTAGGACAGCACCCACGCGAACGCAGCGACACCATTACGGTAATGGAAAAAATTGGTCATTTCTTAGATACCGAAGTACAAGAAATTTTTGATCGCTACAACCAACAAGGCTACACCAACAGAGAAATTACCAACTTTATTACCCAAGACCTAAACCTAGCCAAAATACTGCAGCGCAGTGCTAAAGATTTTGATGGCGGCTACGCAATGGCAGGAATGCTGGGGCATGGCGATGCCTTTGTGCTACGCGACCCCAACGGCATAAGACCTGCCTATTATTACCACGATGAAGAAGTAGTGGTTGTGGCCAGCGAACGCCCTGCTATCCAAACCACTTTTAATGTTCACTACGAAAGCATTAAAGAAGTGCCTCCCGGAGGAGCCGTTATTATTGAGAAAGATGGAAAAGTAAAACTTCACCAAATTGTAGAAGCAGGCGAACGTAAAAGTTGTAGTTTTGAACGTATATATTTTAGCAGAGGTTCCGATTTTGAAATCTATAACGAAAGAAAACGATTAGGCGAAAAACTTACCGATACCGTTTTAAAAGCCGTAAACTACGATTTTGAAAACACCGTTTTCTCCTTTATCCCCAACACGGCAGAAGTAGCATTTTACGGTTTATTGAAAGGTGCGGAAACTTACCTCAATCAATTTAAAACTGAAAAAATTGCCACCAACCCTAACATGCCGTTGG
This sequence comes from Chitinophagales bacterium, assembly GCA_019638515.1. Taxonomy (NCBI): domain Bacteria; kingdom Pseudomonadati; phylum Bacteroidota; class Chitinophagia; order Chitinophagales; species Chitinophagales bacterium. The sequence goes on from JAHBTS010000002.1 coordinate 518,700, forward strand.
CAGAACTTTCTAAGTTAGTTGCACTTCGCCCACGCGTTGAAAAAATAGCAGTAAAGGATGTAAAAATGCGCACCTTTATTACCGATGATGCCAGCCGCGATGAAATGGTAAGCCACGTTTACGATATTACTTATGGCAGTGTTGTACCCCAAACCGACACGCTGGTGATGGTGGACGATTCCATCGTTCGCGGAACTACCTTACAAAAAAGTATTCTCTCTATTTTAGATAGGCTTCATCCCAAAAAAATAATCATTGTTTCTTCGGCACCGCAAATCCGCTATCCCGATTGCTATGGGATTGACATGAGCCGCATGTACGATTTTGTTGCCTTTAGAGCGCTTATTGCTAAACTAAAAGACGATAACAAAGAACACCTCCTTACCGAAATTTACCAATACTGCAAACGCGATGAAGATAAATCGGCACACGAAGTAGAAAACCACGTAAAAAAACTATACGACCTCTACACTGCCGAAGAAATAAGCAATAAAATTTCGGAGATTGTGAAGCCACAACAAATTTTTGCCGATGTGGAAGTTATTTATCAATCTATTGAAAACTTACACGAAGCCTGCCCAAACAATAAAGGCGATTGGTACTTTACAGGAAACTATCCAACACCTGGTGGCAACAAAGTAGCCAATAAAGCATTTATGAACTACGTAGAAGGTAAAAACAACAGAGCTTACTAAAACGGCAACTACTCTGCCAGATGTAACATCTGTTACCAAATTCCAGCAGCTGAATAAGCACCTTGCACGCAAATACTTTAAAACATGAAAATAATAATAGTGGGAGGCGTTGCCGGAGGCGCCACCGCAGCAACAAGACTAAGAAGACTCTCTGAAGAAAACCAAGTAATAATTTTTGAAAAAGGTTCCTATGTAAGCTTTGCCAATTGTGGCTTACCATACCATATTGGCGGCACTATTGCCAAAAGAGATGCACTGCTTTTACAAACACCCAAAAGCCTTAAAGAGCGCTATAATTTAGATGTAAGAATCCACTCCGAGGTATTAAACATCAACCCCCAAAACAAAACCATTTCTGTAAAAAATCTTGAAACCAACGAATGCTATACCGAAAGCTACGATAAACTCCTGCTTTCGCCCGGAGCAGAGCCAATAAAACCTCCATTTGAAGGAATTGAATCGCAACGAATTTTCACCCTCCGCAACATTCCCGATATGGATAAAATAGTGGCACAAACAAAAAGTGCCCAGTCCTTTGTGGTAGTTGGCGGAGGCTTTATTGGATTAGAAGTAGCTGAAAATTTAATTGAAGCAGGTAAAAGCGTAACCCTTGTTGAACTCGGCAACCAAGTAATGGCTCCGGTTGATTTTGATATTGCCAGCTTCTTACATGCAAAAGCAAAAGAAAAAGGACTTGAACTGCTCTTAAACACCGGAGTGCAAAAATTCCGCGACACCGAAAATGGAATTGAAGTTTACCTCAATAATGGGAATGTATTAAACACCGATGCCGTTGTGTTGGCTATTGGCGTAAAGCCCGAAAACCAACTTGCCAAAAACGCACAACTCACCATTGGCGAAACGGGTGGCATATTGGTAAATGCTTTCTTGCAAACCTCTAATCCCGATATCTATGCAGTAGGCGATGCCATTGAAGTAGAACACTTTATTCATCGCAAAAAAGTACTAATTCCACTCGCATGGCCGGCAAATAGGCAAGGCAGGTTGGTAGCCGATAATATTGTTTTAGGCAATACGCAAAAGTATAGTGGCACTTTAGGTTCATCTATTCTAAAATTCTTTGAACTTACGGTAGCCTCTACCGGCATGAACGAAAAGTTCTTACAACGAAACCACATTCCTTACCAAACTGCAATGGTAACCCGTGGGCATCATGCAGGCTACTATCCCGGTGCAAAAACCTTATTACTAAAGTTATTGTTTGATACCCAAGGTGCTATTCTAGGAGCGCAAGCCGTAGGCGAAAAAGGAATTGATAAACGCATAGATATTATTGCCACTGCCATAAAAGGCAAACTCACTATTTATGATTTACCGGAAATAGAGGTTGCATATGCACCTCCTTTCAATTCGGCTAAAGATCCTGTAAACATTGCAGGTTACGTAGCCGAAAATATGCTAAGTGGCAACTTAGAAATGGTTCATTACCATAATTTTCATGCCTTTGTACAAGAACACAACGCCATTGTATTAGATGTGCGTACACCACAAGAATTTGCAGCAGGACATATAGAAGGAGCCATCAACATAAATGTAGATAATCTAAGAGCGCAACTCGGCAGTATGGATAAGCAGCGCATGTATGTAGTGTATTGCCAAGTAGGTATGCGTGGTTACTTGGCATATAAAATTCTTAAAAACAATGGGTTTAAAACCGTAAACCTCAATGGCGGTTATTTCTTATGGGCAAAAGTGCAAGCAGCACTTTCTGCAATTTAGTAACGCAACTGGGAGTTACCTTTTTGCCTGCTTCAATACTTTTTTGGCAGCACTATTTTTCTTTAGTCCTTTAAGTGCCGTAGCCAATTCCAGCATGGCAGGGTGGCAATCTTTATCTAGTGCCAATGCGCGATTTGCATACTCTCCGGCTTCTTTATAGTGTTTCAAGTTATTGGCTGCTTTGGCTGCGGCTATTTGTGTTTCTTTTTTATCGGTAAGTATATCTGCCGCTGGCTTTAGCAGTTCAAATGCCAAATCGTTTTTCTTTAAGTGCAGGTAAGCTAAACCCAAAAGGTTTTTCAACTCTACATTGGTTTTTACGGTGCTCAGCGCATTGTTTAAATGGAATACACATTTTTCAAAATCCTTAGCATCAAAATAGAGTTGCCCCAACATTACATTCGCAATTTCACTGCTCATATTTATGGAATACAAACGTTCATAGGCATTCAACGCATTTTCTTTTTGCCGCGTTTCCATATACAGTTTGGCAAGGAGCGTAAGCACTTCGCGATTATTGGGAAGCATGGTAGCCGCCTTATCTAAATTTATTTCGGCTTGCTTAAAATCTTCTAAAGCATATTGAGCGCTGCCCAAGTTATAGTAGGCAACTGCAAAGAGGCTATCGTTAATAAGACATTGCTTAAAATAATCGCGTGCTTTTAGAATGTTATCCATGTTGCGGTAGCATACTCCGGCTAAGTTGTACACATCGGCACGCTGCTTATCTATTGCCAATAATTTCTCGTAGTGCTGCGCTGCATCGTTGAAGTTGCGCAAAAAGAAATACGAATTTGCCAAGTAAAACAACGCAGCCGTATCATCGCTATTGGTTTGTAGGTGTAGCTTATACGCCATTATGGCTGAATCGTACACACTGCGGTTGTAGTAATCGTTGCCAATAGTGCGCAAATCGTTTTTTATGCCGGGCAATTTTGAATCCTTTTGCTTTCCAAAAGAAAGGTTCAATGCCTGTGTGCGCACCTTCATTTTTTGCGAGAGGGTTTTGCTCCCCAAAGAGTCGTACACCAAAGATAACATGGCGTTTGCTTCTTTATCGCCCGGTTGTAATTGCAAGGCATGTTGGAGCGCTTTTGCTGCGGCTAAAAAACTTCGTTCGTAGTAATTTACTATACCTAACGAACGATAATAATATGCAGGATATTCTTGCTCGGTTTGCGCTTGTGCAGCAACTGTAAACAGCAGGAATGAAATGAATAAAACAACTCTCAAATTCTACAAAGGTTTTGGGAAAAATACACGTTTTTACCAAAACGCAAAACAATTTTTATTGTTTCTTGCCTTACTAAAACGGTATTAAGTTTTTTATCTTTTCTACCGCTGCTTCATCCATAAAACCAAAGGCTACCAGGCCAAATAGTATTAACCACAAAATTCCTTTCACTAAAAAAAATAAGAAACCTGCTGCGCCCAATTTCTTTAGCCAACTGAATTTCTTATTCTGCTCTTGTGTTTCTTGCATAAGTTGCATGAAGTGTGTATTTGGAAATTTGTTGTTTTAATTTTCGTAAGCAAACATCTTGTTTAGAAGTAATCTAAACAAAGTTTTAACAATAAAAAGTTTTAGAGTGCAACTTACTGTAATTCGGTAACGCTGCGTTGAATAAAATCGGTGAGCGCTTTTCCTTTCAGCATACCTTGTGCCAGCAATGCCAAATCGTACAGTTGCTTTACCTTTTCTTGCGATTGGGCTGCCTTCAATACGGTTTGAATAGAAGCATGATTGGCGTTTACTACCAAATTATACTGCTCCGGCATTTCGCCCATAAAGGCAAACTGCCCGCCACCATGCTTGCTCATTTCTGCCATTCTGCGCATAAACTCGCTGCGCGTAATTTGCACGGGCATTTCATCGGGAGCTAATGCTTTTACTTCTACTATTACTTTAGTATCATTAATGGTTTCGGCAAAAAGCTGCTTCACTTTTTCTTCTTCATCCTTGGTTAAAACCGATGCTTGCTCATTTTCCTTCTCTATCAGTTTATCAATAGTATCGGCATCTACGCGTTTAAACACTACATCGCTTTGCTTGTACTCTAATTGTTGAATAAAATGCTGATCTATAAGTGCATCGAATTGCAACACAACATAGCCGTATTTTTTTGCGGTTTGTATGTAACTGTCTTGCCCTTCTTTATCGGTGGTATATAGCCACACTATTTTACCGTTTTTATCTTTTTGTGTGGTATTTGTTTTCTCCTTCAATTCATCAAACACAAAAAATTCATTATCGGAACTTTCGTATAAGCAAAACTTTTGCGCTGTTTCATAGAACTTTTCATCGCTCAGCATTCCGTACTTAGCAAATATGCCAAGGCTTTCCCATTTAGTTTGGAAAGAAGGGCGGTCTTGCTTAAATATTTCATACAGTTTATCGGCAACTTTTTTTACGATGTGTTGCGATATTTTTTTCACGTTTGGATCGCCCTGTAAGTAGCTGCGCGAAACGTTTAGCGGAATATCGGGAGAATCAATTACACCTTGCAGTAAGGTTAAAAATTCCGGCACAATTTGCTCTACCGAATCGGTTACAAAAACCTGATTGCAGTATAGGTGAATTTTATTGCGGTTTAATTCTACATTGGGTTTAAACTTAGGGAAGTACAAAATTCCTTTAAGGTTAAAAGGAAAATCGGTATTGATATGAATCCAAAACAAAGGCGGCTCGCTAAACGGATACAATTCGTTGTAGAAATTGGTATAGTCTTCGTCCTTTAACTCCGAAGGGCTTTTTACATAAGCCGGAGTGGCATTGTTTACAACATTTGGAACTGTTTGCATTAAAGGCTTACCATCGGCATCTTTGGCATCTTCGCTTGCAACTTCTTTGGTTCCAAAACGAATTTCAACAGGTAGAAAACGACAGTATTTTTCGAGCATCTGGCGGATTTTGGCTTCTTCCAAATACTCTTTGGCATCTTCGTTTATATGTAAAACAATATCGGTTCCGCGTGCTGCTTTCGCTGTTTCGCCCAATTCAAACTCGGTAGTTCCGGTGCAGCTCCAATGTGCGGCAGGTTCTTCTTTGTAGCTCTTGGTAAAAATCTCAACCTTATCGGCCACCATAAAAGCAGAGTAGAAACCCAAACCAAAATGCCCGATAATGCTTGCTTTATCGGCACCTTCAAACTTTTTAATAAACTCTTCGGCACTGGAGAGCGCAATGGTGTTGATGTAGCGCTTTACCTCATCGGCAGTCATGCCAATTCCTTTATCGCTAATAGTAAGTGTTTTAGCCTCCTTATCAATTTTAAGCTCAATAAAAAGTTCGCCTAATTCGCTTTTTATTTCGCCCATGCTTGCCAATTTCTTGGCTTTAGTAGTGGCATCTACGGCATTGCTCACCAATTCGCGCAAAAAAATCTCTTGTTCGCTGTATAGGAACTTCTTAATAATAGGAAATATGTTTTCTGTAGAAACTGAAATTGTACCTTTTTCCATGAATTGATATTTTTTGCCTACTGACGGCAAAGATTATGCCATGCCTGCTTGTACTGACAAAATGACTAAACCCAATTTGGTAAAATTACCGCATTCTGATAGTTTTCTACAAATTAGAATAAACCATTTTAGTGGTTGCAAAATTAAATTTTTACTTTCGCGCCCGTTTAAAACGAAACCGAGAGCGATTTTTAAGTTATCACTTTTCTAAACATCTCAACAATTACCGCTTTTCGTTTCATCCATTTTGTATATGAAAATTAAAAACATAGCCATCATTGCCCACGTAGATCACGGCAAAACTACTTTAGTTGATAAACTGCTACACCAATGCAAACTCTTTAGAGAAAACCAACAAAGCGGTGAGCTGATATTAGACAATAATGATCTGGAGCGCGAGCGTGGTATTACCATTCTTGCCAAAAACGTAGCAGTGGAATACAAAGGCTACAAAATAAATATTATTGACACTCCCGGACACGCAGATTTTGGAGGAGAAGTAGAGCGCGTACTAAATATGGCAGATGGCGTATTGCTTTTGGTAGATGCTTTTGAAGGTCCTATGCCACAAACACGCTATGTACTAAGCAAAGCTATTGCATTAGGCAAAAAACCTATTGTAGTTATCAATAAAGTAGATAAACCCAACTGCCGCCCCGAAGAAGTACACGAATCGGTATTCGACCTTATGTTTAACCTAGGAGCAAACGAAGATCAACTCGATTTTCCAACAGCATACGGAAGTGCCAAAAACAGCTGGATGGGTTCCGACTGGAAGAACCCATCGGATGATGTTTCTTACCTTTTAGATTTAATTATAGAAAAAATTCCTTCGCCCGAAATGAGGGAAGGAACTATTCAACTTCAAATAACTTCGCTCGATTATTCCAGTTATATCGGAAGAATTGCAGTAGGCAGAGTAACACGAGGCACTTTGCAAAGCGGCACACCGGTGCAACTAATTAAACGCAAAGGCGGCATGGTAAAATCGCGCATAAAGGAATTATATGTATTTGACGGTTTAGGCAAAAAGAAAACCGACAGTGTACAATGTGGTGATATTTGCGCAGTAGTAGGTATAGAAGGTTTCGATATTGGCGATACCATTGCCGATTTTGAAAATCCTGAAGCGCTGCCTCCTATTAGCATTGATGAGCCTACCATGAGCATGGTATTCACCGTAAATAACTCTCCATTTTTTGGAAAAGAAGGTAAGCACGTTACTTCACAAAAAATACGCGAAAGGCTCGATAAAGAACTAGAAAAAAACCTTGCGCTACGCGTAGAAGATTCACCCAATGGGGATGCCTTTATTGTATTTGGCCGCGGTATTTTGCACTTAGGTGTATTGATAGAAACCATGAGGCGCGAAGGCTTTGAATTGTGTATTGGCAACCCACGCGTAATTGTAAAAGAAATTGACGGCAAAAAATGCGAACCAGTAGAAATACTTACCATCGATTGCCCCGAAAGTACCAGCGGAAAATGTATTGAACTGGTAACTATGCGCAAAGGAGCATTGCTCATTATGGAACCCAAAGGCGATATCATGCACATGGAATTTGAAATTCCATCGCGCGGTATTATCGGGCTGCGCACATTGGTGCTAAACGTAAGTGCAGGAGAAGCAATTATGGCGCACCGCTTTAAAGAATTTCAACCGTGGAAAGGCGATATTGCATCCCGCATTAACGGCACTTTAATTGCCAAAGATATGGGTAGAGCCACTGCCTACTCAATAGATAAATTCCAAGACCGCGGCACATTCTTTATTGAAGCCGGAGTAGAAGTATATGAAGGACAAATAGTGGGCGAAAACAATAAGGACAACGATTTGGTATTAAACATTACCGAAGCCAAAAAACTCACCAACTTCCGCGCCTCCGGTTCAGACGATAAAGCTGTATTGGCACCTCCGGTAATTATGAGTTTAGAAGAGTCTATGGAATATATTCAAGAGGATGAATACGTAGAAGTTACTCCAATTTCTATCCGCCTCCGTAAAATATTATTGAAGGAAAACGACAGAGCAATTGCCAAGAAAAAGGGCGCAAATGCTTATGCCTAAATCTTTATAGGTTTTATCACAAGACTTTGAGCATGAAACAACATGCACCATCCTTTTGGAAAAGTGTTTTGCAATGTAAATGCCCAAAGTGCCGAAAAGGGAACTTATTTACCTTTGCCAATCATTTTAAATTTTCCGGCATGTTGGCAATGCCCGAAAGTTGTGCCGTTTGCCAACAAAAATTTGAAATTGAACCCGGTTTTTATTTGGGTGCATTGTGGCTTAGCTATCCTTTAGTATTGCTTACCGAGCTGGCTACACTGCTCACTTGCTATTTGGTTTTACAGCTATCGTTGGTAGCATCCTTTGCAGTTGCGGCAATAATACTATTGCTGCTGCTGCCAATAACTATGCGTTTGGCACGCTCACTGCTTATTCATTTATTTGTGAGCTACGAGCCACACTAAGATTAGCGCACACATACAGTCTTCTAGTTATAGTAAGTACAAGAGTGAAATAGAAGTATAATTCCCAGCCAAGAAATAAGCCCAAAGTTTACTATTCCCACTGCTTAGCAGGTTAGTTTACTGTAAACATAAAGTCGGAAAATCTTTACACTCCACAAAGAGAAATGTACGGCAGCGTACTAAAAACTATCGCTGAATGAATAATAAAATAATCAGCACCATAACTATCCGAAAGTTTTTCAAAAAGAAAACCCCGTTGTAAATTGAGTTTGCAACAACTTTCTGAACAATGGGACTTTTCCGAAGGACTAAAAATAACCGCCAGCCAACTCTATAAACACAGATGGAACATTGAGTTGTTCTTCAAAGCACTCAAACAAAACTTGCAGGTGAAAACCTTTACAAGCAACAGCCCCAATGCCGTGAAATCACAAATATACATCGCGCTGATTGGCTACCTGCTCTTAGAACTGCTGCGCAGAAACACCTGCAAGGCAAATCACGCCTTCTCCAACTTCACCGAAAAAATAAGCATCTGCTTGCCTTATTACCTTTCCTTAAATTATGTCTGCAATAGAATTTGACAAGGAGCTAAGCCCATCACGCTAAAACCGCCAAACTTATTTTCCAACCAAAATCAACTGTCGCTCAATGCTGGCGATGCTTTCAGAACCCTTTTTGACTAATTTACCCAAAAAGTTCGGATAGCTATGAGAAATTGAATAAACAGGTAGCAGACTTCAATTTCATAGATAGAAATACCTACACCTCGAATAGGCTTGTACCTATCGAACAAGTGTCAGGCTGCCTTTGTTTTGTACAGTTCTGCCATTGAAGAAAACAACATAAACATGATAGACATAAACACCCGCAGGTTGTAGTTCCCCTTGGTAATAACCATCCCATTTGGGAGAAAGACTTAGTTCTGTGTAAACCAACTCTCCCCAACGGTTGAAAACCTTCAGGTCAATCTCTTTAATCTTCTGTCCATAGATTTCAAAAAAATCATTGTTGCCATCACCATTTGGCGAAAATACATTAGGTACATAGTAAATAGTGTTTGGGTCATAGTCCACTTCAATGTTCACCTCTGTACTGATGCTGCATCCGGTTTGGGCATCGGTGTAGGTTACGGTGAAAAGTGTGTTTCGCAGCGCGAAGAACTTTGGATTGTTGCAGTTGGAACAATTCAGGTTGGTAACTGGCGACCACTGGTAATTGCCAGTTGTGCTTCCAACCACATCAGCAAAAAGTTGAACGTTGGTAGCCAGTTCAACAATGGTGTCTGGTCCGGCTTCAATGCTTAATTCCTGAACTGTAACATTCACAATATAATTGGCAGCGCACTGCCCGCCATCGGGCGTAAAAGTGTAGGTGTCGCTTTGGGTGTTGCTGATAAAAGAAGGTTGCCAAATGCCTGTGATACCATTGGTGGAGGTGATCGGCAATGTTGGCGCATTGCTGCCATAGCAAAGTGTGATGTTATTGCCAAAGGCAAACTGAGGTCCGGTGAAATTCAACACATTGATACTTTGCGTAGCGGTGCTGCTGCATCCGTTGGCATCGGTACCGGTAACAGTATAGGAGGTTGTTGCCGTAGGTGAAACTGTAATAATTGCAGTTGTTTCCTGTGTGTTCCATGTGTAGTTGCCAGCACCGTTTGCGGTAAGTGTTACTGTTCCGTTTTCGCATAAGGTAGTTTGCGATGCATTAATGGAAACAATGGGTAATGGGTTAACCGTAACCGATGTATTCGCCACTGCCGAACAACCGGTGGCGGCATCGGTAGCCGTAACACTATACGTAGTAGTTGCGGTTGGTGACACATTATGCGTTGCGCCTGTGCCTAATCCGTTCGACCAATTGAAGTTGGTGGCACCTGTAGCAGATAACGTTGAGGATTGTCCGGCACAAAGGGTTGATGGAGTGGCTGCAGCGGTTACATTCAAATTCACCAAAGCATTCACTATTACATTCACAGAGCCCGTTGCAGAACAGCCTTGTGCAGATGTAACCGTAACATTATAACTGCCGGCTTGTGATAATTGAACGGACGTAATCGTAGGGTTTTGTTGTGCGGATGAATATCCGTTAGGTCCGCTCCAGATATAGGTGGCGTTGGCTGTGGCGCTGACTGCCAAATTCAAATCGCTGCCTTCACATAGCGGTGCGTTATAACTTGTATTGACAACCGGCAATGGATTGACGATGACATTTACAGCGCTTGTGCTACTACAACCGTTGGCAGTAACTGTAACTGAATAACTGCCTGCTGAGTTTAAACTTACTGTGTTTAAGGAAGGGTTTTGTTGTGCAGACGTAAAACCATTCGGGCCGCTCCAGACATAGGTAGCACCGGCTGTTGTATTTGCAGAAAGATTAATATCTCCACCTTCGCAAACCGGGCTGTTGCTGCTTGCCGTTGCCACCGGAGCAGGATTTACGGTTATTGTAACTGCGGTGCGCGAAGTGGAATTGCACGAGCCGATTTGTGCTTCCGCATAGTAAGTAATATTATTATTTAATACAGGCGTAGTAAACGGATTGCCGGTAAACACAGCCGTGCCACCCGTAGCTGCGGTGAACCATGCAAAGCTTACACCCGATGGTGCTGTGGCGTTGAGCGTTGCGGTTTGCCCGGCACAAATGGTGGTGTCACTTACGGTAGGTGCTGTAGGTGGTGTAACCACCGTTACTGTTACCGGCACACGAGCCGATGGGCAGCCATTCACAACTGTTTGCGCATAGTAAGTGGTGTTGCTGTTTAGTGTTGGTGTGGTGAATATGCTTCCGGTGAAAATGGGCGTGGTAGCGCTGGGTGCATCATACCAATTCACCGTGAAGGCGTTACTGATGTTGGAGTTGATGTTGGCGGTTGTTCCTGCACAGATTTGTGTATTGGCAGGGGTAGGGTCCGGTGCGGTGATAACTTGTACAAACACTTGCGTGCGTTGCGATGGGCAACCATTTTCAACACGCTCTACAAAATAGGAAGTGCTTGCTGTTAATGGCGGAGAGGTAAATGTTGTTCCTGTTCCAAGAATGGTGGTACTCGTGGCGGTGGCATACCAGTTAAAAGTGGTTCCTGCCGAAGTAACCTGAAATGTAGCGACACTGTCTTTGCATACTCCGGGTGTAAGTGTGCTGGCGATGGGAGCAGTGGGTATGGGTGTAACAGTAACTGTAACGGCAGTTCTAGAAGAAACACAACTGCCTGCCTGCGCTTCTACATAGTAGATAGTATTATTATTTAAGACAGGTGTGGTAAAAGGATTGCCGGTAAACACTGCTGTGCCACCCGTAGCTGCGGTGAACCACGCAAAGCTTACACCCGATGGTGCTGTGGCGTTGAGCGTTGCGGTTTGCCCGGCACAAATAGTGGTGCCGCTTACGGTTGGTGATGCAGGTGGCGTAACCACCGTTACGGTAACCGGTACACGGACCGATGGACAACCATTCACAAACGTTTGCGCATAGTAAGTGGTGTTACTGTTGAGCGTTGGAGTAGTGAATATGCTTCCGGTGAAAATGGGCGTGGTAGCGCTGGGTGCATCATACCAATTCACCGTGAAAGCATTGCTGATGTTGGAGTTGATGTTGGCGGTTGTTCCTGCGCAGATTTGTGTGTTGGCAGGTGTAGGGTCTGGTGCGGTGATGACTTGTACAAACACTTGCGTACGTTGCGAAGGGCAACCGTTTTCAACACGCTCTACAAAATAGGAAGCGTTTACCGTTAATGGTGGTGAGGTATAAGTGGTTCCCGTTCCCAGTATCGTGGTGCTTGTTTGTGTTGCATACCAGTTAAAAGTGGTTCCTGCTGAGGTAACCTGAAACGTAGCCACACTGTCCTTACATACTCCGGGTGTAAGTGTGTTGGCAATAGGAGCAGCGGGTGCAGGCGTTACGGTTACGGTAACTGCCGTGCGTGTTGAAGGCGGGCAACCTGTAGCTACTGCCTCCACATAGTAGGTTGTGGTAGCGTTTAGGGTTGGTGTTGTAAAGTTGGTTCCGGTGCCCAGTGCAGTCCCTCCGGTTGACGCAGCATACCAGTTAAAGGTAACTCCACTTGGTGCGGTGGCAGTTAAAGTGGCGGTTTGCCCTCCACAAATAGTAGTGCCGTTTGCTGTAGGTGCAGCAGGGGGCACACAGGCTTCAAACTTGGCTAAAAAACCACTGCCCGAACCGGTAGGCTGATATGTACCTGGTGTACCAATCCCCGTAGGCGATTGTGCAAGACCGCACATGTAGTAAAATCCGCTTCCGCCAATGTGACAAGCTCGACCTTCGTCAAAATTTGCTCCGCCATAATAGGTGCCCCAGGTGCGTAATCCATTGGTATTGAAAAGTGCTAAGAAGGCATCGCTGTTACCGGCATATACTGTTTGGTGCGCAGTAGTAGTTGCTATGAGGGTAGGGGAAACTGTTTCTCCTGATACTAATACATCGCCAGCAGCATTGGTGTGCAAAAATTCAGGTTCTTCATTTCCTGTTCCACCATAATAGGTGCTCCATAAACGTTGCCCATTGGCTCCGTTTAATTTTACAACAAAAGCATCGTAATCTCCTGCAAAATTGGATTGGTGTGTGCCTACGGTGGCAATCAGGGAGGTAGAGTTTGTTCTGCCTAAAAGATAAGCATTACCGTTGCCATCGGCACCACAACTTATTCCACGGTCTTCCAGTGTGCCTCCATAGTAAGTGCCCCATTGACGCACTCCGTTGCTATTGAATTTTACAATGAACGCATCGCCCTGATTATTCAGGACGTTTTGATGAGTGCCTGCTGTAGCGATAGCATTTCCGGAACTGGTAACACCACACAAGTACACATTTCCCTGCGCATCTACCGCACAGCCACCCGGACGGTCATCTGCATTGCCTCCATAATAAGTTCCCCAAACACGTTGTCCGGTAGTGCTGAATTTTGCCAGAAAACAATCTTGTCCAAGACCTCCTGCGAAGCCCACTTGATGTGCGCCTGCAGATGCTATAGCAGCAGATGTGTAAGAGGCATTTCCGCATACATAAATATTGCCTGTTGCGTCTACCACCGCAGACTTTCCATCATCGTTATTTGTGCCTCCATAGTAAGTACCCCATTGCCGCACCCCGCTGTTATTGAATTTAGCAATAAATACATCTGTAAGCCCACCTCTCGTAGCCTGATAAGCACCAGCACTTGCAATAGCATTATCTGATTGGGTAACTCCCATTAGATATACATTGCCCGATGCATCTACACCACAGGATTTTCCTCTGTCAACTAAACTACCTCCATAATATGTTGCCCAAATTCTTTGTCCATTGGTATTGAATTTTGCCAACAATCCATCAGCACTTCCGGCTGCAAAAACCGTTTGATGTGCTCCACTTGTAGCCATATTGTTGGCAGAGGCGTCTCCGGCTGTATAAACATTTCCGGCTGCATCCTCAACACAACTTAACAGAGCATCAAGACCGGTGCCCGCATAATAAGTGCCCCATAAACGCACCGGTGGGTCTATTCTTAGTGGTTGCGTTTTATCGTAATTTCCTGTGATGCGAATGCTAACAGCATTTCCTTCCAGCTGCCATTCTGCATCAATTTTTTGGTCGCCCTGAAGCACCAATAATGAGCCTTCTACAACATCTCCATATGGGGTTTTCAGTACTAACTCTTTTTGGGCATTTACACTCAACGATGCACCTTTCACCTGCCATTGAATATCCTGATAACTGGCACCCGGCTGCACAATATAGTCGTACTCCAGACCGCCATGCTGCCCTTCAAAAAAATGCAGGTCAATGCCGTTGTAAATGTTTTTATAAACCAAATTTTCATAACGCTTCACCAGCAAAGCCGGCTCTATGCCATCGGGCACGTTGTAAAAGTTTTCGTAGCCCGATAATGCGTTTCCTCTTTCAATCGAAACATTTTTATTGGTATTGAGCCATTGCACATCTATGCGGTAAATACCTAAGCTATCTATCATTTTGCGCTTTGACCCAAATTCATCTTCCGTTTTCCAGCTTAATACCTTGAACAATTGATAATGCAGCCCGTCTTTTTTCAGGTGAACGTGCAAATCTCCTTCATCGTAGCTATACAAAACATCTGGTCTAGGCTGCCAGTTTTGGTCTTTTACCTGCCCTTTGTTTTCACGAAAAAATACTTCTGCCTTAGCAGAAAAAGGTATGACCTGTATAACTATAAAAAGCACCATAAGGTGCTGTAAATATTTGCTCCAATTCATTTTGCGCAGTAGTCTGTTTTATTGCGATTTTATTATTCGTCTGGTTATACTGTTGTTGTTTTCATCGGTGACCGTAATGAAATAAATGCCACTATGCAGCCTATCTATGCTGATTGATTTTTGCTCTTGTGATACAATAAACTGCTGCTCCTGTTTCAGAATTTTTCCGGTTACATCTGTTAACGTGATGGCGTACCAACCCTGATTTTCAAATTGTAATTGAACCTCATCTGTGGCCGGTACCGGAAAAACAGTGAAGCTGTTATTTGCCGATGCTACCTCTTCTACCGAAGTGCTCACTATACATTGCAAGCCTTGAATTTGCACAGGCGATGGCGCATCATTATACGAACCGATACCCACTTGACCACTGGAGTTAAAACCACAGCCATACAGAATGCCTGAGTTCTGCAAAAAGAACGACTGATTGTAGCCGGTGCCAACAGCAACGATGTTGAACAAGCCGGGTACCTGTACAGGATAATTATAATCGGTAAAATCGCCTGTACCCAACTGACCGAAGTTATTGATGCCACAAGCCCAAACCGTACCATCACTTTTTACAAAAAGAGAATGTGATTCACCGGCTGCTATGTCAATCACATTGGTCAGGCCGGGAATCTGTACTGCGTGTTTTCGGTTGGTATTGGTGCTGTCGCCTAACTGACCATATTGGTTTTGACCTGCAGCCCAAACGGTGCCATCATTCTTCAGGAATAAGGAGTGATAACCATTTGCTGCAATCTCTTTTACATTACTCACACTCTCTACTAAACGGGGTTTTACAGAAACTGTAAAGGCACTGTCACCCAACTGTCCATATTGCCCTTGGCCCATAGCCCACACATTTCCGCTTTTATCTAACAGTATGGCGTGCGTATAGCCACCAGCTACCTTTGCGGCATTATTCATGCTGTTCATGTTAGTGGTGTTTTGTGTATTGGTTGGATTAAGCGAATTAATGCCCAACTGCCCTGAGCCATTGTTGCCCACTACTTTTACCGTTCCATCTGCCAGCACAAAATAAGAACAGGCCGAACCGGCACCCACACTCACGGCATTACTCACATTTTTTACTTCTACCGGATTATTTCGGTCTGTTTTGGTGCCATCGCCCAGCTGCCCGTAGAAGTTTTCGCCCATGCTCCACACCTTTCCATCTGAGCGTAACAGCAACATGTGATTCCAACCGGAGGCTATAGATTTTATGGTTACTCCCTGAGGAAGATTTAATGGATAATTTGTAAAACTACTCACAGGGATAAACTGGTTATCAGCATTGCCTCCGCTGTAACGTAGTTTAGTATTATCTGTACATAGCAACATCATGTGTGCCTCGCCACCGGCCATGGTTTGGGTTGTAGCATTTGAGCTGTATAAAACGGCTGCGAGTAAGAGTGCATTGAATAGTTTATTCATGTTGAAAATTCTTTAATGTTGAATAATTAAACGTTTGGTGGTTGATGCATTGCTATTACTTACTTGTAGCAAGTAAACCCCATTGCTTAGTTTTTCTGTATTAATGCTGAATTTTTGAGTGTTTGGAAAATGATGTTGTTCGGTCAATTTACCTTGCATATCAAAAATGCGCAAGGTGAAATCACCCACATTTTCTGTTTTCAGCCAAAGCTGATTGGTAGCAGGGTTTGGATACAATACAAAATTATTTTCAGCCAAAGATGTAACTGAAGTAGGTATTTCAGGCAGCGTAATATTGTTGTTATTGAAGCGAATTAGAAAGGCATCGCTGACCCCGCCACGTAATTTTTGATGAGAAAAATTTTCTGAAGCCAGTAATTGGTCTGAACCGGTAAAACCGGTTATGAAAATATTGCCGGCAGTATCTGTAGCTACATCATAACTCACTTCACCGCCTTCGCCACCATAATAGGTTGACCAGATGCGCGTGCCGTTGGTTCTGAATTTGGACAGAAAGGCATCGCCAGCAGTTGGATTACTTGATGTTCCCTTAAAGGTTTTATAGGCGCCTGGCGAAGCAATGCCCGATGAAGAACTGGTAGTTCCTCCAAAGTAAATGTCACCAAACGGGTCAACATGACAATACAAAGCTTCATCATTTCCTTGTCCACCTAAATAGGTACCCCACAAGCGCTGGCCTTGAGGCGAGAATTTTACCAGAAAAGCATCCACAGTTCCGCCCGCAAAGGTGGCTTGAAAAGCCCCGCTTGTGCTGATATCGCTTGAAGACCAGGTAGTGCCGCAAGCATAGATATTTCCCAAAGAGTCCAGAGCCACTCCACCGCCATCTTCTGTTTGTGTGCCACCGTAGTAGGTTGCCCAATCGAGTTGACCATCGGTATCGAACAGCGCAACAAAAATATCTCTGGGTCCCTGAAGTGAAGTCTGATGCGCTCCCTGTGTAGCAATGCCGGTTGTTGAATTAGAAATGCCTGTCAAAGCCACTTTCCCATCGCGCACCGCGCAACCAGTAGCTTCATCATCGTTAGCCTCGCCAAAGTAAGAGCCCCACAGCACCGAGCCTGCTGCCGACATTTTTACTAAGAACACATCTTTACTTCCACTATAATTGGGGTTATAGGTTCCCGGTGTGCTGATATTATCAGATGATTGCGTGTAACCTGTTATGAACAGATTGCCGGCAGTATCCAACGCCATTGCTTTTATTTCATCCTGCCAGCTTCCACCCAAATAAGTACTCCACAGGATAACACCGGATGTGTCAAACTTAGACACAAAACCATCCACAAATGTTCCTGCATCGCCATGTGAAGATTGGTGAGCACCATTGGTAGAAATACCTGAGGTAGACTGTGCAAAGCCGCCTATATAAGCCTCTCCATTTGGTGTGGCTTCACATGCATACCCAACATCATCTAAACTGCCGCCCAGATATGTAGACCATCTGCGGGTGCCCCATTCAGCAAAGCTGCTTAAGAAGGCGTCTCTCATTCCGGCATAGCTGGTTTGGTGTGCGCCAGTAGTGGCGATATTGTTGTTAGAATAAGTAAACCCCGACATAAACGACCGCTTTTGGTCGTCTACTGCACAGCCATAAGCGTATTCCACATCTGAGCCGCCCATATAAGTTCCCCAAATGCGAACAGGCGGGTCAATGCGCAAAGGTTTGGTCGGGTCGTAATGGGGTATATGAAAGGAAACCACATTGCCCTCAACTATCCAGTCGGCAGCAATTTGTTTGTTGCCTTGATATACTTTCAATGCGCCTTCTATGATGTTGCCGAAGGGCGTAATCAGTTTCAACTCTTTTTGTGGCGTCACTTCTAGATCGGCTCCTTTAATCTCTATTTTAATCTGCTTGTAATTGGCAAAGGGACGCACGATAAAATCATATTCCAGATAGTTTTCATCGGTATAAAATTTCAGGTCTACTCCTTCGTACAGGTTGTGGTAGTTTACCGTTTTGTAACTTTTTACAAACAATGCGGGCTCAGCGCCTGTCGGCACGTTGTAGTAATGGTCGTAACCCGGCAGCGCTTCACCGCTATAAAGCCGGGTTTCCGATGAGGCATTCAGCCAGTTTACATCTACACGGTAAATGCCGATTTTATCAGGAATCTGTCTGCTTTCCTTTTCTGTTAATTGAATAGCGTTTTTCTCTTCCTTCCAGCTTTCCACCCTGCTCAACTGATAGTGCAATCCATCTTTTTTGAGGTGATAGACTAAACCGTTTGCCGAGCCGCCATACAACACATCCGGGCGCGGTTTAAAATGCTGATCACGGATTTGGCCTTTGTTTTCGGTGAAGAAAAATGAGCTTCCGGCAGAAACCGTGCTTACTGTTATAAGTAGCAATGACAGGGTATTTACTATGCGCATCTTTGTGTTTTGTTAGCTATCTTAATCATTCTTTACTTTTCCGGTGCCTTTGCAGAAGTGGCAAGCCGGATACCATTCTTTATCCAATACTTTACCGTATTTATCACAAATGCCACAATTTACAAGGCGATTGAATAGGGTGTATTTTTTTGAGCCACCACATGTAGGGCACCTTTTATAAGTTCTCTGATTTTCTTTAGACTTTCCGGTGCCATCACACATAAAGCAATTTATGTATTCTTGCTTTACAGGGGTTGTGCTGTATTTGGCGGCAACTTTGGCAACTTCTTTTTGTAATTCGGTTGGCTCCGATTTTGTTGGTGGTTTATAGTCAGCAATTTTCTTATTCAAGATTTCTTCAGGCACAACTTCTCCAAATCCATTAACAACTATAGATTTACCGTCTAATCTTACTGCTAAGTATCTTTCTGAAAGCGGTATAGGCTTCTTTCCAAACACTAATTTTCCATCAGCCTTATCAATGAATGTCTTATCCCCGGTGTTGATGTTATAGTCCATCACTTCATCATAAATGGAAGACAAAACATAACCCGAGCTGTATAAAATTCCCTTCTTTCCGTTTTTTGTAATCACGGATCTTCGGTCGGGGTGCGATGTTAAGCATTCCAATGAGGTGTAATCCGGCTTCAATATCTCTTTTCCGCTGATATCAATCACACCCCAGAGACCATTCATTTTGTAAGGAATTAGTCGGTAATCGAAAAAGTAATTATATGAATCATCCGGATGACCGATTCTTTCGCAATTCATAGGTAAAAGTTCCTTGCCGTTCAGAAAAATTAATCCTCTATTCTTATAATCCAAGCTTGCAACCTGAAGAATAATTGTGTCATTAACATAATCATATTCACTCAAAATGTGAGGAAAGTCTTTAATAATTAAAGCCCCGTTTTCGTCTATTACACTCCAATTTTCATTAATAAATTTTTTATCACTACCCTTCTTATCGCCTGTTGTTACGATCCTGTATTTGCAACGAGCCACGCAACTAGTTGAATTATATTGTGCTGACAATACCACTTTCCCATTGCTGTCTTTAAAGCCTATTTTGCCCTTTGCTTCGTAAACGGTTAAGGAGTTTTGCGCAGAAGCATATTTTAATGTAAGCAAAACCAATACTGTTATCAGAACAGAGAGTCTTTTGATGTTGTGAAATTTACTATTCATTAAAATTTGATTTTAATCTTTTTGAATACCCCCCCTTTCACTTTTACTAACTTACAATTCATATCGAAACCTATAATGGTGTTACTATTATTCATAACTATCCGAAAGTTTTTCAAAAAGAAAAGCCCGTTGTAAATTGAGTTTGCAACAACTTTCTGAACAATGGGACTTTTCCGAAGGACTAAAAATAACCGCCAGCCACTACAGCGCCAAATTATTGAACTGATTCCGCGACATATATTGCGGCTTTGATGCTGCGCCTTTTTTGTTGCTGTGTGGTGGTGGTTTGTTATTCTACAATTATCTTTCCCTTTGACACACTTTTATCCTTCATTTCTATATGATAGAAATAAACCCCGCTTGCTAAATTAGCCACAGATATGGTGCTGTTTTCTTGCAGCTTGTTGGCCATCATTACTTCACCCAAGGTATTAAAAAGCCGGATGTTTTGCGCGCCCTCACTTTCAACCATAAAATAATGCTGTGCAGGGTTTGGATACACCTTTAAGGCGTAGGCTGCAACGTTTTGGATGGAAGTGGAAACAGGTGTAGGGTCAAACTGCGCAATGTTGTTCACGGTGTTGGTGCCGGCATGGCTAAATCTGCCACCCACAAACAAACTTCCATTGTGCAGGGTGGAAGCAAAACCCTCCAGCTTGGTGGTTGCCGGATTGTAGAACCTCAACTCATTAAAGGGAGGCGTAAGCGCGGTATTCAACGATGCACAAACACCCTGAATTTCCTGATTGCTGTTGTAGTAGGCAAACTCTCCAATAACATAAAAGGTGTCGTTTAGCGTTTGCATGCTGTGAACGGTGGCGCCACTGTTTTGGTCAAAGCGGTAGGCCGTCCATGCGGTATCGTTCCAAGACACCAAAGGCGGTGTAATGGTATCACCGGGTGCTTGCACAAAGCTATTGAAAATGCCCCCCATAAACAGCTTGCCTTTATATTCCTTTAGTGAGTAGCCTCTTCCTCCAAGACCAATTACTGATGGGGTAAACTGCTCTCTGCCACCCACGGGCAGGTTCAGGCTTTTCCAAACCGTATCGTTCCACATGGCCACGCGATGGGCAGGCACATTGCCCACCGAATCAAACACCCCTGCCACCACTAAGTTATTTTTGTATTCTGCTATGGCATATAAGTAGGCATAGTTTACCGGTCCCTTAAACTCACCGGGCAAATCGGCCCAATTGCTGCCGTTAAACACCGAAATTACCGGGCGCACCGATGAAGTGCTATTGTCATAGCGCATATTGGTGATGTGCAATTTGCCTTTGTAAACGTGCATAGCGCGAATATCGCTGGAAGCTGCATCGGCACCCGCCACATTCAGCCACGCAGTGCCACTCCATTTGGCAATATTGCCCACATACAAAATGTTGCCCGATGAATCTTTGTCGAAATTTCCAGCAGCATAAAGTTCGTTGTTATACACCGCCAACGCCCGCACCTCACCATTAAAACCCGCACCCATGTTTTGCCATTCAGTGCCATTCCATTGTGCAATGCGCTTACATTTGGTATTGGTGCCCATGGCACGAAAATCGCCCCCGGCTATCAGGTTTCCATTAAAACTTATCATTGCTCTCACCGCGCGGGTGTCGCCCACTCCACTACCCACAGGCAGCCAGTTTTGTGCCGATATTTGAAACAATACGTTTAATGCTAAAAGGGTAAAAAAGACTTTTTTCATACTGATAATATTTGTTTGCGGCAAATGTATGGCATCCATCATGCGGCTGTAATACTTTGGTAAGAAAGTGGTACTTTTGGTTTCAAAACAAAACTGCCTTACAATGAGCCAATGGCCATTCAGCAAAAACCTTTAACACTTTATTATAGGGCTGCTTGCTTGAAGAAAAGAGCAACTCTCTTTTATCCCAGATTACGCATTAGAGATGGCACCTCTTACAATCCAATGAAAATCAACTACTTGAGTTAAATAATTTCTAATGCTAAGCATTAGAAAAAATACGACATAAAAATTCCGTAACCCAATACTGACAGGGCACACAGCCTATTTTTGAATTGCATTTATTTCTCCTAATGCATAATTTGGGTTAAAGAGCGCGAACAACCAGCAGATAGGGAGCAAGATATTCTGTGCGACCAAGAGATTATGCTCACCGGAACGCAAGCGGCAAAATCAGGCATAGAACAATATGCCATGAGGCGAGTGGTGGTGTATGATGCCGAAAACGACCGAACTATCGAACTCATCACCAATAATTTTGAATGGAGTGCCAACACCGCCAGCCAACTCTATAAACGCAGATGGAACATTTAGTTGTTCTTCAAAGCACTCAAGCAAAACTTGCAGGTAAAAACCTATACAGGCACCAGCCCCAATGCTGTAAAACCACAAATATACATCGCGCTGATTTGCTACCTGCTCTTAGAACTGCTGCGCAAAAACACCTGCAAGGCAAATCACGCCTTCTCCAACTTCACCGAAAAAATAAGCATCTGCTTGCCTTATTACCTTTCCTTACATTATGTCTGCAATAGAATTTGTCAAGGAGCTAAGCCCATCACGCTAAAACCGCCAAACTTATTTTCCAACCAAAATCAACTGTCGCTCAATGCTGGCGATGCTTTCAGAACCCTTTTTGACTAATTTGCCAAAAAGTTCGGATAGCTATGAATCGGCATATAAAACATATCAAACACCTTATGTATGGAGCCGTACTGAAACAATAGTGGCATCTTATCCACCACACTCACTGCAACTTAATATTCACCAATGGGTAATCTAGATTGAAAGCAATGTATATTTTTATATTGCACCTTATTACACACATGGCAAGCACAAGCTATTTGAATAACCTGCGCGCATTGGCAACTATTGCCGTTATTCTATTGCATGTTGCTTCATCAATACTCTATAATTTTAGCCCCCACCCTTCTACCAATTGGCACATAGGAAATTTATACGATAGTGCTGTTAGATTTTCTGTGCCAATATTTTTTATGCTTTCCGGAGCGCTGCTGCTAGATAAAGACTATTCATTAACCAATTTCTTTCACAAAAGATTCCTAAAAGTGCTACCGCCTTTCATCTTTTGGTGTATTGTATATGCTTGCTACAACTTCTACATACAAACCGATGCCGAAGGAAAGCCCTTCTTTCCTACTCTATTTTCCAACTTCTACCATTTTTACAACGACACACTTTTAGGCATACTGCATGGCAATAGTTACCACCTTTGGTTTGTGTTTCAAATTATAGGTATTTACTTGGTAACACCTCTATTGCGCCCGTGGGTAAAGCAGGCAAACACCACCGATTTTATATACTTTTTAATACTGTGGCTCACAACACTTTTAATACAATGCTCAACCTCCAAGGAATATATTCCCGATATTCCATTAGCAACTTTTACAGGCTATATCGGCTATTTTGTTTTAGGTTATTTCTTGCACAAGCATGTGAAAATAAACAGCTGGTTTGCCCTACTGCTTTACATTGCAGGATTTGCATTTACAGTTTTGGGCACTTACTTTCTATCGGTAAAGCAAGGCGCCTTCAGCGGTTTTTATTATGAATATCTGAGCTTCAATGTTTTGCTTTCTGCTATAGGAGTATTTCTATTCTTCAAAAACCTAACTATTCCTGCTTCATTCTCGCAAAAAACAATTGCACTTATTGGTGAAAACAGCTATGGCATTTACCTTGCTCACGTACTCATACTCAATATCTTAGAAAGAAAAAACATAGACTGGCAATTCACCAATCCCCTCCTTAGCATTCCCCTGCTTACATTGCTTTGCGTGAGTGTAACCACGCTGCTCATACACACACTCCATAAAAACAAATACTTATCGTACATTGCAGGATAAACATCATCATAAAATGACACGGTTTATTATTGCTTGCATGCTGCTAACAGCATTCACAAACTGTAATTTAAAAACAAACAAATCGAATACTATGGCAGAAAAAAACAACGAAACCGGAAAAGCAGCGTCTTCAAAAAAAACTACACCAAAAGTAACGGGTATTGGAGGCATCTTCTTTTTTGCAAATAATCCCGAAAAAACAAAAGAATGGTACACCAAGAATTTAGGTATTGAAACTAACCAATGGGGCGCCAGTTTCGAATCCCGTAGTGCCAACAATCCGAATGAAATCAACTATTTGCAATGGAGCCCTTTTAAAACGGGAAGCCAATACTTTGCCCCATCAAAAAAAGAATTCATGATAAACTACCGTGTTCAAAACCTCGAAGGCTTGGTAGAAAATTTAAAAAATAACGGTGTAACCATTCTCGATAGTATAGAAACCTACGACTATGGAAAATTTATTCATATACTGGATGAAGACGGCAATAAAATAGAACTTTGGGAACCCGTAGATAGCGTACTTACATCAATAGATGGAGAAACAAACAAATAAGCCATAGCACAATAAAGCAAAGCAATAATTTTCCGAAACATTATCGCTTCCAATTCAAAAAAAGTTGCAGAATCGGCTATTTTCGCAACCCGAAATACAGCACATTCAAACTTTTTCAACTATTACAAGAATGGAAACAACCATCACGCAGCAACTTTCGGAACGCATTGAAAACCTTCAAGAATCTGCCACCATCCGCATGGCAAAACTAAGCCGAGAGCTTAAGGCACAAGGGAAAGACATTATAGATCTTAGCTTGGGCGAACCCGATTTTGATACACCCGAACACATAAAAGAAGCCGCCAAAAAAGCAATTGACGATAATTTTTCACACTACACACCCGTAGCCGGTTATGCAGAACTGCGCAAAGCAATTGCAGGAAAATTACAGCGCGACAATAACTTACAGTACACAGCCGAGCAAATTGTAGTTTCTACCGGAGCAAAACAATCTATTGCCAATGTGGTAATGTGCTTGGTAAATCCGGGCGATGAAGTGCTGCTTCCTGCACCTTACTGGGTAAGCTATGCCGCTATTACTCAATTAGCCGAAGGCGTTGCCGTAGAAATGCCCACTTCTATCGATACCAATTTTAAAATTACACCCCAGCAATTAGAAGCGGCAATTACTCCCCGCACCAAAATGATTATATACTCTTCGCCTTGCAACCCCACCGGCACCGTATATACACAAGAAGAATTGGCAGCACTGGCAGCCGTTTTGGAGCGTCATCCGCAAGTGTATATTCTTTCCGATGAAATTTATGAATTCATAAACTACTCCGGAAAACCTCATGCCAGCATTGCAACTTTTGAAAGCATAAAAGACCGCGTAATAGTAGTAAACGGATTCAGTAAAGGCTACGCCATGACCGGTTGGCGCCTCGGCTACATTGCTGCACCACTTTGGATAGCCAAAGCCTGCGATAAAATGCAAGGACAGTTTACATCTGCCACCTGCTCCATAGCCCAAAAAGCAGCAGAGGCAGCAGCTTCCGGCACATTGCAGCCAACTTACGATATGCTCAAAGCCTTTGCTTCTAGAAGAGAACTAGTCTTCAATCTTTTAAAAGATGTAGAAGGTTTAAAGCTCAATTTACCCGATGGAGCCTTTTATTTCTTTCCAGACATAAGTGCTTACTTCGGAAAATCGTACCAAGGCGAAACCATCCAATCGCCCGAAGACTTATCTATGTTCTTATTGAAAGAAGCCAATGTAGCATTGGTAAGTGGAGAAGCCTTTGGCGATAAAAACTGTATTCGCCTCTCCTATGCCACCAGCGAAGAAAAGCTAACCGAATGCTGCAACCGAATGAAAGCAGCATTGGCAAAACTAACCTAAACACACAACTTGTAACACACTCCAAGCAACAACCAATACATGAACAACATTAGAAATTTTTGCATAATAGCACATATAGACCACGGTAAGAGCACACTTGCCGATCGCTTAATCGAAACCACCAAAACGGTGAGCGAGCGCGAAATGATGGATACCGTACTCGACAATATGGACTTGGAGCGAGAACGCGGCATTACCATTAAAAGCCACGCCATCCAAATGGATTTTCACCGCAATGGCGAACACTATGTGCTAAATCTAATAGACACGCCAGGGCACGTAGATTTTAGCTACGAAGTATCGCGCTCGCTTGCCGCCTGCGAAGGCGCACTGCTGCTGGTAGATGCTTCGCAAGGTATTCAAGCCCAAACTATTTCTAACCTTTATTTGGCAGTAGATCAAGGCTTAACCATTATCCCCGTTATCAATAAAATTGATATGCCCGGAGCCATGCCCGAAGAGGTAGAAGATCAAGTTATAGACCTCATTGGCTGCAAACGCGAAGATATAATACGTGCCAGCGGCAGAACCGGAGAGGGCGTAGATAAAATTTTCGATGCCATTTTAGATAAAATACCCGCTCCTAATGGAAACCAAGAAGGGACACTACGCGCACTTATTTTCGATAGCGTATTCAATTCATTTAGAGGTGTAATTGCTTATTACAGAATTATAGACGGCAGTTTAAAAAAGAACGATAAAATTAAATTCGTAAACACCGGTGCCATGTACAATGCCGATGAAGTTGGCATACTGCGCATGGATTTAGAAGCGCGTAGCGAAGTGAAAACCGGAGATGTTGGCTACGTAATTACAGGCATAAAAAATGCCAAAGAAATTAAAGTAGGCGATACCATTACGCTTACCAATAACCCAACCCAAAAAGCCATTCAAGGCTTTGAAGACGTAAAACCAATGGTATTTGCAGGCATTTACCCAATGGATAACGATGATTACGAAGACCTGCGCGACTCCTTAGAAAAACTGCAACTAAACGATGCCTCTTTAGTATTTGAACCCGAAACATCCATTGCTCTCGGCTTTGGTTTCCGTTGCGGCTTTTTGGGACTATTGCACTTAGAAATTGTGCAAGAACGCTTAGAGCGCGAATTCGACATGACCATTATTACCACCGTGCCTCAAGTAAGCTACAATGCTTATATGACTAATGGCGATGAGTTTGTAATTAACAACCCTGCCGATATGCCCGATGTATCGCGCATAGCACGTATAGAAGAGCCTTACATAAAAGCACAAGTAATTACAAAACCGGAATACATTGGTTCTATTATGAACCTATGTATGGATAAAAGAGGCATACTCATCAACCAACACTACCTAACTCCCGAAAGAGTTGAACTTAGTTTTGAAATGCCACTTGCCGAAATCGTATTCGATTTTTACGACCGTTTAAAATCCATATCGCGCGGTTATGCTTCTTTCGATTATCACCAAATTGGCTACCGCGAAGGCGATTTAGTAAAAATGGATATTCTCCTCAATGCCGAACAAGTAGATGCTTTCAGCTCCATGATTCACCGCACCAAAGCAGAAGACTTTGGCAGAAAAATGTGCGAAAAATTAAAAGATATTATCCCGCGCCAACAATTCATGATACCAATTCAAGCAGCAATTGGCTCAAAAATTATTGCCCGCGAAAGCATTTCGGCACTTAGAAAAGACGTAACCGCCAAATGCTACGGTGGTGATATATCGCGTAAACGCAAACTCTTAGAAAAGCAGAAAAAAGGTAAAAAGAAAATGCGCCAATTCGGCAAGGTAGAGGTTCCGCAAGAAGCATTTATTGCCGTATTAAAACTAAATGATTAGCCATGAGCAATAAACCGCTAATACTCGTAACCAACGATGACGGCATTACCGCACCGGGCATAAGAGCGCTGGTAGAAGCCATGTTGCCTTTAGGCGATGTAGTAGTGGTAGCACCAGATTCGCCACAATCGGGAATGGGGCACGCCATTACTATAAATAAGCCATTGCGATTGGTAGAAACCCAAGATTTTGGTTCAATAAAATCTTTTGCCTGCTCCGGCACGCCCGTAGATTGCGTAAAACTGGCACACAATGTTGTGCTCCACCGCAAACCCGATTTGTGTGTAAGCGGTATTAACCACGGTTCAAATTCCTCCATCAATATTATCTACAGCGGCACCATGAGCGCAGCTGTAGAAGCCAGTTTAGAAAGTATTCCTTCCATAGGCTTTTCGCTATCAGACTTTGCCATAGAAGCAGATTTTACCGCAGCCAAACATTTTGCTTACATCATTGCCAAGCAAGTATTAGAAAACGGCATTCCAAAATCTACACTCCTAAACGTAAACATTCCCAAACTACCACTCGAACTCATAAAAGGAATGCGCATTTGCAGGCAAGCTGTGGCAAAATGGGAAGAAGAATACCTCGAACGCAAAGACCCATTTGGCAGAAACTACTACTGGCTTACCGGAAAATTCGTAAACCACGATAAAGGGCACGATACCGATGAATGGGCATTGGCAAACGATTTTGTAAGCATTGTTCCTGTACAGCACGATCTTACAGCACACCACGCCATTCCATTTATTTATGAGCACTGGAAGTTAGATACCTAACTAAAGAATCTCCATATTTACCACATGGGTTTAAAAGCTTTAGCAGTAAAATTGGCAGCTTCGCTCACTGTACCTACATTGTATAAAGAACAAAAAAATGCAGTGCAGTTGCAAAGAGAAATTATGCATAATCTATTGCAGCAAGCGGCCAACACCAACTTTGGGAAAGCCCACCATTTTAGCTCCATTAGAACTTATGGCGATTTCACACGTGCCATTCCCGTTCGCGACTATGAAGGCATAAAACACTACATTGAACAAATTGCCGAAGGACAAGACAACGTACTCTGGCAAGGTAAACCACTTTATTTCTGCAAAAGCAGCGGCACCACTTCTGGCACTAAATACATCCCACTCACCCAAGCGAGCATAAACGAGCAAATTCGAGCCGCACGCAACGCTTTATTTTGCTATGTGTACGAAACCGGAAAGGCAACTTTCTTCGATAAAAAAATGATATTCCTGCAAGGCAGTCCTGAGTTAGATACCCACGGAAAAATAAATTCCGGCAGGCTCAGTGGTATTGTATATCACCATGTGCCGCAATGGCTCAATAAAAATAGAATGCCTTCGTACCGCACCAATTGTATAGAAGATTGGGAAACAAAAGTAGAAGCCATTGCCAAAGAAACCATGCAGGAAAACATGAGCCTTATTAGCGGTATTCCACCTTGGGTAGTTATGTATTTTGAAACCCTGCTGCAACACAGCGGCAAAGCATTTGTAAAAGACATTTTTCCAAACTTTGAACTCTTCGTTTACGGAGGCGTAAACTACGAACCTTACCGCGCACGTATAGAGCAACTTATAGGCAAAAAAATACCGTCTATAGAAACTTACCCGGCAAGCGAAGGCTTTATTGCATTCCAAGACTCGCAGCTACACGAAGGTTTACTACTCAATGTAAATGCAGGCATATTTTTTGAGTTTATTAAAACTGAAGATTATGGCAAACCAAATGCACCGCGCATTATGCTGCAAGATGTGCAAGTTGGTGTAAACTATGCCCTTATTCTATCTTCCAATGCAGGACTTTGGGCTTACGATATTGGCGACACCGTAAAATTTGTTTCTACCAATCCATATAGAATTATTGTAACCGGAAGAGTAAAACATTTCACCTCTGCCTTTGGTGAACATGTAATTGCCGAGGAAGTAGAATTTGCACTCAACGAAGCCATAAAAAAACACGGTGGTTCTGTTACCGAGTTTACCGTAGCACCTATGGTAAATCCACCGGGCGAATTAAGCTACCACGAATGGCTTATAGAATTCCAAACACCGCCAACCGATGTAGAAGCCTTTGCCCGCACGGCAGATGAAATACTGCAGCAAAAAAATGTGTATTACTACGACCTGCGCATAGGCAATATGCTACAACAGTTAAAACTTTCCATTCTTAAAACCGGTGCCTTCAACGATTATATGAAAAGCATAGGCAAATTAGGCGGGCAAAACAAAGTACCTCGTCTTAGCAACGATAGAGTTATTGCCGATAAACTATTGCACTTCCAATAGTTTTGTAAACTAAAAGTTAAAGTCGTTACCAACATCAAACGAAGTTTTACATTAGCGCTCCCATGCGCAATGTGCTGTTAAAATTTCTTTCTATGTTGATGCTGGCAGTTGTTTGCTACGCTACCACCATAAAAGATATTCATCACTTATTTTTACATCACGCACCGGAACAGCATCACCATTGCAACAACCACTTACACGAAACACATGCACACAACATTTGTTTTCTTTGTAAAATCACACTCCCCTTTGCCACCAAAGCCATTGCAGCACAAGTTGAAACCCTACTTCCAATAACTTTTTGCGATAGCTCCGCAACATTATTGCTACCACCATCTGCAAAAGAGATTCTATACTTTTTGCTACGTGGTCCACCCGCCATATAACTGCACTCTCAGGCACTTGCCACCTCTTTTTAATTGAAGTAACTAACGTTTATTGCGCCTAGTTGCTTCGCAGTTTTTTATGTAATTATTTTTAATGCACAAGATTTACTCAGCACTCATTGGGTGCTTGTTTGCAAGCTTATTTACCGCAGCACAAAAACCGGCCTGCCGCTTGCAGCTAAAAGGAAAAATACACGATGCCCACAGCAGCAAAGCATTAGACTTTGCAGCTCTTCATATTGTAGAAACTAAACAAGAAACCTTAGCAGATGAATACGGAAAATTCACATTCAGAAACTTATGTGTAGGCAAATACACTTTACACATATCGCATGTAGGCTGCGAACCGGAGTTGTATGAAGTTTATATTACAAAAGATACCGTGCTTGCTTTAACCATGCACCATACCGAAGCTGCACTAGACGAAGTGGTAATTGAACAACATCGAAACGACCAGCAAGTAACCGTAAGCACCACAAAACTACAATCTAAAAACTTAGAAAAATTGCGGGGCTTATCGCTGGGCGAAACACTCAAGAATATTCCTGGCGTAGCATCGCTCAACACAGGCTCCAATATTTCAAAACCAATTGTACATGGCTTGCAGGGAGTGCGCGTGCTGCTTTTAAACAACGGAATACGGCAAGAAGCCCAACAATGGGGCAACGAACACGCACCGGAAATAGACCCCTTTATGGCTCAAAAAATAACCATCATTAAAGGAGCCAATACCGTGCGCTATGGCAGCGATGCCATTGGCGGAGTTATACTCCTAGAGCCCAACTCCTTGCCCAATCAAGCAGCCATAAATGGCGAACTGCATTATGTATTGCAAAGCAATAATGCAGAGCAAAGCATAAGCGGCACCATAGAAGGAAATCACCAAAAAATTTCTGCATTGGCATGGCGCGTACAAGGCACCTACCGCAGAGGCGGAAATGCAAAAACAGCACGCTATTGGCTCAGCAATACAGGTGTAGAAGAAGGCAATTTCTCTACAACCGTGGGCTGGAATAAAAAACAATATGGCATTGAAATTTTTTACTCTCGCTTTCAAACAGATATCGGTATTTTATCGTCTTCGCACTTTGGGAATCTCACAGATTTACAACGAGCCATTGCCAACGGAAATCCAACCGATAGTGCTACTTTCTCTTTTAGAATTGGTGTGCCGCGCCAGCATGTTGTACATAACTTACTGAAAGCTACTGCACGTATAAACACTTCGGAACTTGGAGAGCTTAAAATACTCTTTGCTTACCAGCACAACCTACGCAGAGAATTTGACAAACACCGCGCTTACAACTCCAATGCAACCTTAGAAACCAAACCCGGAGCAGAGCTTGGCATACAAACCATTACAACCGATGTAGTATGGGAACACAAGCGGATAAAGCAATTTGCAGGCATGCTGGGTATTAATTTTTCCACGCAAACCAACAACCAAAAATACAGCAATATCATACCGCCATTTTGGAATTTTAATGGTGGAATTTTTTGGATAGAGCGCTGGCAATACCGCCAATTAGAAATAGAAGCCGGCCTGCGGTTCGACTACCGTTGGCAGCAAGCCTATTTACCCAAAGAGCAGCCAAGTTTCAACTATGCAGTACCCTCCGGAAGCATTGGTGCAGAATACCACTTTACCGAAAAAATAAAATGGAATGTACAAGTAGCATCTGCATGGCGTGCACCTAATATGGTAGAACTTTTTGCAGCAGGCGTGCACCACGGAGCAGCATCATACGATAAAGGCAACCGAAAACTAACGCCCGAAATTTCAATCAATATGGCATCGGCATTTGAACTTTCATCGGCATGGATAAATCTTCATGCCGCATTTTACCAAAACTTCATTCAGCAGTTTATTTACATAAAGCCTTCGCTGCAAACCATTGAAACTATTCGGGGCACTTTTCCTGTATTTGAATACACACAAGCCAATGTTTCGCTCACCGGAGGCGATATTGATCTAGAGATAAAGCCCTTTAAAGGTTTTCAAATCAATAGTAAAATATCGCTCCTGCGCGCCTGGAACCGCAGTGCACACGAAGGACTTATTTGGATGCCGCCACAGCGCTTCGAAAATGGATTGCGCTATTCTTTTTCACCTTCAAAAAAAATAGCAAATCTCTACATAGGTACATCAGTACTATATGTAATGAAACAATTACTGGCGCCTCCCAACCAAGACTTTGCTCCGCCACCACCCGCTTACTGGCTATTGAATGCCGAGGCAGGGTTTGAAATAAATACCCGTATGCCACAGCCAATTGCTATTCACCTTGCTGCAACCAACTTACTTAACACTTCTTATCGCGATTACCTCAATCGTTTTCGATACTTTAGTGATGCGCAAGGACTAAACATAGCATTGCGCGTTCACATTCCATTTACTTTTCAAACCATAAAAAAACAATAACATGAATATCCGCACACTAAGCATTACAATCTTCACAGCAGTGTTACTGCTGTTTATTCAATCCTGCAAACCTAAAAACTCACAAGGGCAAGAAGGCATCACAACCGTATATATAAAACTTACATCGCTGCAATTTGGCACACAAGTTTTCACCTATAAAAATGTGAACGAAACCGTTACCAAAGACTCGCTGAAGCTAAAAGCCGGTGAAGTATATACCTGCGAATTAGAACTGCTGGACGAAACTCAAAACCCGGCAGAAGACCTTACCGAAGAAGTAAAAGCCGAAGCCACTGCACACCAATTTTTCTTTACGCCCTCTCCTACTTCCATGCTTTCTATTACCGATTTAGACAAAGATAAAGACGGAAAAGCTGTGGGCATTACCTCTAAATGGACAGCCGGGTCAACACAAAGCGGCACACTCGGTATTACATTAAAACACTTAGGCGATACACCCAAAACAGGCAATATATCTGATGGAGAAACCGATGTGGAAATTCTGCTGGATGTAATTGTGCAATAACTGAAAAAATTCACGTTACCATTGCAACCTCCTTCCATTTAATATAATCATTTATTTTGCGCGCCTTTATGAAAAATATATGGATAGCATGGTGTGTTGTATTTTGCGCTCAATTAGCATGGGCGCAAGCTATTCCTGCGCCTAAGTTGCAATGTGTAAACAACGATGCCCTCAACTCAAATGTAATGTTGCATTGGAGCAATTCCGGCAACCCATGCGGAGGCACTTTCAACGGCTATAAAATTTATGCTGCAAGTACTTTCAACGGCACTTACACGCTGGTAACTACCATTACCAACGAAAACCAAACTAACTATATAGATGCCGGAAGACTCAGCCAAGGCAATAAATGGTTTTATTATATGGAGGCCGACTACGATTGCCCCGGATTTCAAACACTACAATCCGATACCATAGAAAACGCCCCACCTGCCACACCCGAAATTGTAAGCGTAGATGTTACCCCCTCCAACCAAGTTGTAATTAACTGGCAGCAAAGTATTTCGCCACAAACCAACCAATACATACTGTATTATGCATTACCCAACGGCAATGCACAACCTTTCGATACTATTTTAGGAAGGGCTACCATTAGTGCTACAGATGCTTCGGTAGATCCCACCATTTCTTCTATTGCTTATACCATAGCCGCTGCCGACAGTTGTAATAAAATAAGCTCATTCAATATTAAACCGCAACGCACCATGTTGCTTACTTATGCAACATCGCAATGCGAACGCAGCATAAACTTAAAATGGACACGCTACGAAAATTGGAATGCCGGAATTAAAGAATACCGAATTTTAGTAAGCAAAAATCTTCAACCGTTTGAAGTGGTGGGCACTACAGATACCGCAGCACAAGTTTTTTCTTTCAGCAACTTCAACGATGGCGATTCGCTCTGCATAAGCATTGTGGCCGTAAACGCTGGCGATACCAATATAGTTTCGCACTCAAACTATGCCTGCTTTGTGCCATCCATTGTACAAAGCCCCAATTACCTTTATCCGGTAAATGCCAGCGTAAATATTGACAATACCGTATCGGTTACTTGGCTGGTAGATAGTACTTCCGAACTGCTTTTTTACCAAGTAGATGGCAGCAATAACGGAGCGCAGTTTAACTTGCTGGAACAATACAACGTTCCTTCTCCACTCACGCAATTTGAAACTTACATAGACTCAGCCTCTTTGCCGCAAACCAATTCTATTTTTTATAGAGTAATTGCTATAGATAGCTGTAACAATAAATATCCATCTACCGATTCGGTACAAACCGTAAACTTAAATGGCGAACTATTAGATTACTATGTGAGCGGACTCAACTGGAATGATTTTGCCGCAAAATTTACCAATATTCTTTACTGGCGACTATACCGAAACTTTGGCTCCGGTAACTTTCAACTTATTAAAACCCTACCTGCCGGAATAAACGAAACAG
Organism: Chitinophagales bacterium; assembly: GCA_019638515.1. Taxonomy (NCBI): domain Bacteria; kingdom Pseudomonadati; phylum Bacteroidota; class Chitinophagia; order Chitinophagales; species Chitinophagales bacterium. Next base: position 552,957 of record JAHBTS010000002.1, read on the forward strand.
CAGATTCGCTACAAGCATTTTTAAGTGAAAAAGGTCAATTCTGCTATCGTATAGAAGCCGTTTACCAAATAGATATTCCTGGGCTTTACCAAGATACGCTCAGCAGTTTCTCTAATGTATTTTGTATAGACCACCGCCCTATAATTTATATACCAAATGCCTTTGCTCCCAATGGCGTAAATAATATCTTTAAACCAACCATTATTTTTGGCTCGCCATCGAATTACAGCATGACTATTTGGAATCGCTGGGGCGCGCAAATTTTTGAAAGCAACTCCCCCGATATCGGTTGGGACGGCACACAAAATGGTAAAGACGTGCAAATGGGCGCTTATGCATACCTCATAAAATTCATTGCTTCCGATGGTGTAAACATCGAAAGAAAAGGTATGGTAATGCTTGTGAAATAAGTTTTTTCTTCGTGCACACTTTTTTCCTTTCGGTGCAAAACTTATCTTTAGGCTATGTTTCTTTTTGAAGAAAATAACACCACCTTTTCGCCCAACCATTTAGTTACGCTAAAAAATGAACTGAATGCCATTTTAAATACTGCCGGCCAATCGGCAATTTTACTGAACTGCCAATTAGAAATTCGTTTTTTTTCAAATGGTATTTTAGAACTCTACAATATCTCGCAAAAAGATATTGGTAAGAAAATAAGCGAAGTTCAAGGTTATTTTACAGAGTGCGATGTAACCGAGTATGCCAATAAGATTTTAGAAAAGAATATTGGTTACAAAGGTAAAATTACCACCTCCAAGGGTAAACATTACATGAAGCGAATGGCACCCTACAGAAATGAGAACAACGAAATTATAGGTATTATAGTAGCCTTTACCGATGTTACCGATTTAGAAAATGCTCAAATGGCATTGGAGCTAAGCGAAAATCGCTTTCGCGATATGACCGATGTGGCTGTAGATTACTTTTTTGAGTTATCAAAAGACGGCACCATTGTATATGTAAGCCCCAGTATAAAAGACAGTTTAGGCTATAACAAAGAAGATGTATTGGGTAGAAAAATTTCGGAATTTATGCCGCCCAACGAAGCCAGCTATGTAATTAGGCATGCTATAAAACACACGCACAACAGCGATACTTACCCACCCGTAACCCACCACGTTTTACGAAAAGACGGAACTCTTATTGTAGTAGAAGCCAGAGGAAAAGTAATTCGCAATAAAGATGGGAATATTGTTGGCTTCAGAGCCATTAACCGAAATATTACCGACCGTATTTCTACCGAAAAAGAACAAGAACACCTTAACCGTTTACTAGAACAAAAAGTAGCCGAGCGCACCAAAGAATTAGAAGAAAAACAACGCCAATTAGAAGAAGCTCAAAGAATTGGGAGAATAGGAAGTTGGGTATGGAATTTAAATACCGAGTATGCCGTTTGCAGCGATATGATGATTGAAATACTCGGTATAGAAAAAAAGGATAAAGTGTATTTTGAAGACTTTAAACAAAGCATACATCCAAAAGATTTCAATAACATTTTGCAAACAGCAGAAATTGCCATGAAAGATGGCGATATAAGCTACCAAAGCGAATACCGTATCCTTTCTAAAACCGGAGAAATTTTACATATAGAAGCCACAGTTTATATTGTTAGAAACACCGAAGGGAAACCCATAAAACTTGTAGGAACAGCACACGACATCTCGCAATTGAGGCAACAAGAATCGGAGCGTAAAAAACTCATAAAAGACTTGCTGCAGCAAAACAAAGAACTACAACAGTTCAACTATATTGTATCGCACAACTTGCGCTCTCCGGTGGCAAACTTAATTGGTCTATCGAAATTGTACCGCAATGGAATTGCCAGCCAGCGCAACGACCAAATCTTAGAAAACATATTGGAAAGTGCCGAAGGCTTAGATACTGTAATTAAAGATTTAAGCCAGATTCTGCAACTCCGCTCCGGCATTAACGAAGAGCGCCAATTAGTAAACCTGCAAGATGTTTTTTCAACCGTAATAAAAACCATCAATACCCAAATACAGCAAGTTGGAGCCGATATTTCTACCAACTTCAACAGTATAAAAGAATTCAACACCGTAAAAAGCTACCTCAACAGTATTTTATATAACCTTGTTTCTAATGCACTAAAATACAGGCATCCCGATAGAAAATGCAGTATTGAAATTGAATGTAAACAAGTTGATAAATACGTTTGCCTTTCGGTGCGCGACAACGGTATTGGCTTTGATGCCGATAAGTATAAAGACAATATCTTTGGCTTATACAAACGATTCCACACACATGTAGAAGGAAAAGGCATTGGCTTGTATTTGGTGAAAGTGCAGGCAGAAGCATTAGGCGGTTGGGTGGAAGTAGAAAGTAAAATAAACCACGGCACAAAGTTTACGGTGTTTATTGCAAACAATTCTTCTATAAACTAAATAGAATGGCTATGGAGCAAGTTTTTATTATTGATGACGATAAAGCTAACAACTACCTTTGCAAGTTGGTTTTAGAAGACTGCGGCATTAAACCGCAAACAGTATATTCCTTTTATTTGGTGAACGAAGCACTAAACACGCTTCACCATGCAGTAGAAGTAAATGCCAACTTTCCCGATTTAATTTTGCTTGATATAAATTTACCCGGTGCCGATGGTTGGGATTTCCTTACGCATTTCAGGAACTTTCCTATTCCACTACGGGAACACACCAAAATTTTCATGCTGAGTTCTTCTATTTATCCCGATGATATTGAGCGTTCAAAAACATATCCCGAGATAATTGAATTTTTACCCAAACCCCTTACTACCGAACTCGTGGAGCGAATTGTAAGCGAGCACTTTTCTAATTCTCGCTATCAAGCATAATAAGCAGTGTTTACTTTTTATGGTTGCTTTCGGCTGCAATCATAGCATCTACCAAGTTTTCCAATACATTCATTGGCACAGCACCGTTCATCAATACCACATCATGAAATTTTTTGATACTGAACTTATTGCCCAATGCTGTTTTTGCTTTCTCGCGCAGTTCTAGGATTTTTAGCATTCCAATTTTATAGCCGGTAGCTTGCCCCGGCCATAAAAAATAACGCTCTATTTCTTTTTCAATATCTCCCTGCGCATTAGCTGTGTTGGCTACAAAATAGGCAATAGCTTGCTCGCGCGTCCATTGCTTGGTGTGTATGCCCACATCTACCACTAAGCGCGCTGCGCGGAACAACTCCATGCTTAAACGTCCGAAATCGCTATACGGGTCTTGGTATAAACCCATTTCTTTTGGCACTAATTCTGCATAGAGCGCCCAACCTTCTATATAAGCGGTGTTGCCGCCCATTTTCCTAAACTTTGGAATATTCTGCAACTCTTGCGCCAATGCAATTTGCATGTGATGTCCCGGTACGCCTTCGTGGTAGCACAGTGCTTCCATTTGGTAGCGTGGTTCATCGTTCATGTTGTAAGTATTCACATAAAAGCGACCCGGGCGCGAACCATCTAAAGATGGGTTTTCGTAAAATGCACCACCTGCACTTTTTTGCCTAAATGCCTCTACTTCCTGCACCACCAATGGTGCTTTAGGAATATGCTCAAACATCTGTTTAAGATATACTTCCTTTATAGTGTTTAAGTAACTGTTGCTTTCGTCTAAAAGTTCCTTTCGCCCTTGTGCAGTGTTGGCATATTTAAACTGCGGTGCAGTGCGCACGAATGTAAAGAATGCCTGCAACGAATCGTTGCCGAAATTTACGTTCTTCATAATGGCTCGCATTTCGTTTTGAATACGTGCCACTTCTTTTAATCCAATTTGGTAAACCTCTTCGGCAGTGTAATTGGTAGTGGTAGTATTTTTTAGGCAGAAGTTATAGTATGCCAAGCCATCGGGCAAATTCCAAACGCCTTTATTGCCATTGGTTTTAGCCTTTGGCTCTATCGAAAGCCAGTATGCAAGCATATTTTCGTATCCTTTCTTTACTGAAGTGGTAAGTACGTTTGCTGCTTGCTGTAGTAGTGCCTTTTGCTGCTCGGCATCTATGTTTGTTTTGGCAAGTTTTTCTTTAAAATCTGCATAAAGAATATTGTGTGGCAGGTCTTTGTTGATGGTTTCTACAAATGCCTGAATATCGGCCGTTACGTAACTGAAAGTAAAATGTGGGGGAATAACACCATTGGCCTCACGAACTTTTAATTGGCTTACTACTTGGTTTAACACAGCTTCTATTTTGGAGAGGCGGCTGATATAGGCTTGTGCATCTTCGCTGCTTTCTATGGAATGTTGGTTTATTAAAAATGCAGGCAAATCATTGTGCTCACCACTCATTTGGCTTATCCAGTAACCATGCAAACGCCACTTTAAACCTTCTTCTGCCAATTTGTAATCTTCTTTATAGAGTTGCACACTTAGCTTTGTAGAAGCATCTAATGCAGCCGTATCGAACTTACTAAGCGAATCAATATTGGAGCGCATAATGGCTACTTCATTATCCCAAAATGCATCGCTGCGATCGCTCCATTCGCCATAGCCTGTTTTTAAGCCTAGGTTGGTTGCAAATTCAGGGTTTCGAGCAACTGCTTCATCAAATTTCTTATCTAAAAAAGCATTCACGGCTGCCGATGTTTCCTTAATTTGCTCGGGTGTGTATTCTTTCTTCATGTTACAAGCATTCAATAAAGCTGCAGCTAAAAGCAGGCATATTGTTGGGTTCATACTATATCAATTTTTTACCTAAAATTCTGGCTATTAAACTTAACTGCCCGAGGTGTGTTCCTTCGTGGCGAATACAATGTTGAATCATTAAGCGCTTAGAAGTATTGCCATCGCCAAAATGGAATTGTGCTGTATTTTCTTCATTTAGTTGCTCGGTGGTAAGTGTGCGTATATATTGTAGTGCGGCTTCGTGCACTCTTTTCATTTCTTGCAATAGGGTTTTAAAATCGGGCTTATCGGCAGGCAGTATTCCAGAGCTTTTAATGGCAAAGTTTTCTGCCCACTCGGGTGCTACACTTTCTCCTCCGCACATTCTAATTGCCAAATTGTTTTCTGCCCACAATAAATGGGCGCATATCCAATAAAGGCTATTTATGTTTTCGCCATTTACCACAATGGGTTCTTCGGGATTTACTTCCTTTAAATTGGATAGATAGAAGCGGGTAAGATCCCTTGTTTTATCGAGTGTATCAGCTAATACTTGAGCTTCGGTCATATAAAATATTTAGATTGAAAAATAACTAAGTACTTCGATAATGGCAACCGCTGCCACCTATCGAAAAAAACAAGGTATTACATTAAACCCAGTATATGCAAGCGATACGCTACGCGCCCATTTTTATTATACCAACTCTTCTTTTTCTACTTTAAACGACTCGCGTTGGGTTAGTCCTAAAATTTCAAACATGCGCTTATCGCTATCCACACCCGGATTGGCGGTGGTTAGTAATTTATCGCCAGCAAAAATAGAGTTAGCGCCAGCCATAAAGCAAAGTGCCTGCTGTTCGGTGGTCATATCGTTGCGCCCGGCACTTAACCGCACCATTGCTTTAGGCATAAGAATGCGTGCCGTAGCAACCATGCGCACCATTTCCCATACACTTACTTTTGAACTGCCTTGCAGCGGTGTGCCTTCTACCGCTACCAATGCATTTACGGGAACACTTTCGGGATGCTGCTCGCGGGTGGCAAGTGTGTGTAATAGTTTTATGCGGTCTTCGTTGGTTTCGCCCAAGCCAATAATGCCGCCACAGCATACGCTCAATCCTGCTTTCTCTACGTTGTTTAATGTAGCGAGGCGATCGCTGTATGTGCGGGTAGAAATAACTTCGCCATAGTATTCTTCGCTGGTATCTAAATTGTGGTTGTAAGCATAAAGGCCGGCATCTTTCAATTTCTGTGCTTGCTCTTCGGTGAGCATGCCAAGCGTGCAACATACTTCCATGCCGAGTGTGTTTACACCCCTCACCATATCTAATACTTTATCGAAATCGGAATTATCGCGTACATTGCGCCATGCGGCTCCCATACAAAAGCGGGTACTGCCTGCATTTTTAGCTTCTAATGCCTTTTCAACCACCTCTTCAAACTTCATGAGTCGGTGAGATTCTACTCCTGTATCGTAGCGGGCAGCTTGCGGGCAGTAAGCACAATCTTCGGAGCAGCCGCCTGTTTTTACCGAAAGCAAAGTGCACACTTGTACTTCGCCCGTAGCTTGATATTCGCGATGTACTTGCGATGCGCGATACATCAATTCCATTAAAGGTGTATGGTAAATGGCTGAAACTTCTTCTATAGTATAATCATTTCTTATCATGGTAGTATTTATTTTAAAAATTAACGCCTAAGCGAATGTAAGCGCTGGTGCCTGTGTAAGCAAGTGGTGCCACTGTGCCTATTAAGTTATTGGTACCCACGGCAATATCAAAATGTTTCCAATGCTTTACTGCTTCTATACCTATATTAAATTTGGAATAACCTCCATAACCCAAAGTAAGGCTTGTAACTAAATCGGGTTTTATGAAATAGTTGGTTTTAAGAAATCCATATACATAATATTTATTCAATGGTTTGTATTGTATGCCTGCGTTTACTACAATTTTATTTTTCCAAAATGGTTTAGAAACTGTAAAGTTGAGTGTAAAGGGCAAGAAACTTTGATATTTATCGCTGTGCTTATCGGGTAAAAAACTCTTTAAAATACTATCTACTTTTACATTGCCGAGATTGGTACTCGTAAGGTTGGTAATATCTGCAAACTCTATTCCTTTAAAGCGAATAGAATCGCGCCCGCCATAGTAATTGAGCGGTTGTGTTCTCCAATTTATTGTTCCAATATCTACTATACTGAATGTGAATGCAACTTTATCGCGCACGTTCATGCGTAAGAAGAAATCGCCTGTAATGCCAACATCGGCTTTTTCGCGTTCTCTTTTATTGCCACCTCGGTTTTGGTCGAAACGTAAATTATACACCAAATCTATATACTCACCATCTTCGGCAGTAAATACTTTACCGCTATTTACATACAGCGATTGGTTATTCATTCCATGTAAAAACGAAGCATTTAAACCGAAAGTAATTGTATAAGACGGGCGCTTAATATTCTTCAAAAAACCTAAGGAAAACTGATTAAAAAGTGTGTTTTGAAAGCGAGTTTCGGATATATCAACGGTTTTGTTTTCAAACATGGCATTGCCATACATCAGCAATTCAAACACTTCTTTTTTAAAATAGCCTACACGCATGGTTCTAAAGTGGTAACCTGCGGTAAAAAAGCCATCAAACTTTTTAGAATAGTATTTATAGCGGATACCGGCAGTGGTATTATCGTCATAGCCGTTTTCTGATTTTAATCCGCTGCGAATTTTATCTTTTTGGTTATTGCTAAATCCACTGTTGGTTAATAGATTCCAAGCAAATAGTTGGTTCAAGCCATTGGAATTTCCTTCCATTCCTCCTGTAATTTCAAATCTGTTGGGTGTTTTTTCGTAATCCCAATTCGATGAAAATGGATTTAAAAAATCGGCAGGCTGTGTATAGTTTAATAAGTATGGATTGGTTTTTGGTAATTCTGCAACCGAATCGGGCTTTAAATCTACCATAACACCATCTTGGCTTTTTGCCGACAAAACAAATAGGGCAAAGGCTACAAAACAAAATTTATTCACGAGAGTCTATTCTATTTTAGTGCTTACTGAGTAATTAAAACGGGCGGTGAAAGTAACATCTAACTTGTAATCGCTGTAAATTTGAAGTGGTTGCCCATTACAAGCTGCATTGTTTTGCGGGGTATTAAATGCCGCAAGTATAATGGCTTTCTTTCCTCTTTTTATATTATCTAACCTTGCCTGATTTACCTCCACCGATGTTTTATTGCGCTGGGCTTGTGTTGCCTTGCAGTTGCCATCGGTAGGTGCTGCACTCACGTGCATATTGGTGATGAGCGTATCTACGACTACATAATTTTCATCGGTTACCACAATCTTCACGCTAGCTTCTATCGGGTATTTGTTTTGGGTAATGATATTGATAACGCCATCGGTAATGCCATTTACTTTTAAGTTGGTATTACTTAAATCGAAATCAATTGTATCTAACAAAGTAAGGTTATTGGCAATAAACGAAAGTGGAATAGATGCATTCAAATTTACTTTCAATGCACTTTCTAAGTATGCAAAATCGCGATAAAATCCGGTGTTGCCCTGCGGATTTGTTTTCACTTCCATATTGTAATGAAGGCGCTTAGGCAATATGCCAATTACATCGGTGATATTGGAATTGCCGCTATTGATGCTAAAAGTAGAAACAGTAGATTTAAAAGGAAAATCGGTTGCCCTGCCCACATTAAACGGAGCAGCTAAGGCAGAGCCGGTTAAGGTTTTTGAACCATTGATAGGGCTGTATGCCGAAAGGTTGTTTATTTTTACTTCTCCATCTATTCCCATTCCGTTATCCAGCGTTAGTTTTAAATCTACGTCTTTCAACTGTATGGTTCCGCTTTTAAACAATGAACTAAAGAAATCGAACTCGGTGCTATCGTTGGCAATAATTGTATCGCGCCCTGCGTAACCTTTTATGTAGTTAGGTGCAATATTTTTTAAATCGTAGCGAATAATAAGGCTGTCTTTTAAGGAAAGTGTTCTAAGCTCGCCCGATGAGTCTATTCTGGCTTTAATGGTTTGTGTATAAGTATTGAACTTATCGCCATTTTTACCACTCAAATCAATTGAATATCCTGAAATATCAAACTCTTTATCTATGGTAGAAGAGCCCCCAGGAGGAGCTGGTGGCACGGTTGTAAACTCTTTCAGTGGTTTTCCATATTTATCAAAAGCGCCTTCTAGTGTGTATTCCAAATACAATTGCTCTTGTACAGTGCTGGTTACATAAATTTTAAGTTTTCCTGTGCGGCAATCAATGTAAGTAAGCCTGCGATCGCCCATTTTCTGGGTAATTTCTTCGGTAAGCGCAACCACATCTTGCGTTGGAAACACGGCAGTGGCTTCTTCTATACGCAAATCGTACATTCTTAAATAGGCTTCTAAATAATCGGTAGTATCAATATACACTTGCTGTCCGTTACTGCCGGGAGAATTCAAATCTTTCAATTCAAACGAAAGGCTGTTGCTCATAGATTTTCCCGAAATATCAATGGTTTTAAAGATACTGTCTTTAGCACCCACGTATGGAATATATTCGGTAAGCACTACTGTATTGGTTTTTAAATCCTTTACTTCTATAGTGGCACTCGAAATGGGTATTGGGTAAAAGTTTCTTACAATCATGTCTATGGAACCGGTTTTTAGTTTGGCATTATCAAACATAAGCGAAGCATCAAAAACGGTAGGCGGGGCCGATAAGCCATTGATGGGCGGAATTATTCTATACTGCTGATGCGAGTTAATAATAAAATTGCCAAATGCCTGCGAAGTGGCATCGGGGCTTGCTTTCAACTGATTAGCCATTTGCCCCAATGTGGTTTTGTAAAAAATCAATTGGTTGGGCAGGCGCAGCGAATCTAAACGGAAGGTGGTGCCGATAAACGTATCGGGAATGTTTATTATTTGCTTTGCCAAACTAAATTCGTAAATCTGTTTATTGTAAGTTAGCAACAGCGAGTTATCGCTTTGCTTTTTTACCAGTGTGGTATCCTTTACAATATTTTCAATAGAAAGGCTCGAAGAAGCAATGGGCACCAGCAGTTCTGTATCCCAATTAGAACTTCTATCTTTCTTACAGTTGCTTAAAAGAACCGTAAATAATAAACCCAAAATAGCGTAACTGATTTTTTTCATCGCAATAACTTAATGCAAATAAAACTTTTGTTAGAAAAACCTCCACATTCAATTGTTAATTTATATCTATCCGAGTATAAGAATCTGTCTGCTGCACTTACACTATGTGAGCAATAAACTTATTGAGAGGCTGCGTAAAAAGCACTAAACCTATTTTCTATGTAGATTTTGAATATGTGGCAGATATTACCCAATAAAAACAACCGCTGTTAGAAAACCTTTTCTCTTACAGCGGTTGTTGGTGTTTTATGTAATTGCTTTGTATTTTTTTTATTCTACTACCAGCTTAAAACTTTTGCTGTTGATGTTTACAAAATAGATACCTGCTTGCAGGCTTGGTGTGGCAATGCTGTTTTCTCCAATTACTAAAGTGCCTTGCTGTATGGTTCTGCCTTGCATATCGTGTAAAAAATATGTACCGTTTTGCGTTGCATGTATAGTAAACCGGTTATCTACTACCGGATTTGGATAAAGCTTAAATGCCAATGCTTCCATATCGTTTATGCCTGAAGTTATTTGTGTGCAGCTATACTCTTTACGAGTGTGAGTAGCATAGTATGAACTTACATCATTCCAATCGGAATAACTATCGCTAGCAGTTAAATCACTCTGTGTATTATACTCATAGGTATTTTTTGAATTATTCACCCAACTGCTGTTGCCACTATTCCATGTTTGAGAAATCTCTTGTGTTAGCTTGTTGTTTCCATTGTAGCTGTAATCATATTTACTACTATTCACCCAAGTGCTGCTGCCGCTATTCCATGTTTGAGAAATCTCTTGAGTTCGGTTGTTGTTCGCATCATAACTGAAATCTGTTTTACTATTATTTACCCAACTGCTGCTGCCACTATTCCATGTTTGATAAATCGCTTGAGTTTGCTTGTTGTTCCCATCATAGCTGTAATCTCTTTTACTACTATTCACCCAGGTGCTGCTGTTCCATGCTTGATAAATCTCTTGTGTTCGGTTGTTGTTCCCATCATAGCTGTAATTTCTTTTACTACTATTCACCCAAGTGCTGCTGCCACTGTTCCACGTTTGCAAAATATATTGGATTCGGTTGTTGTTCCCATCATAACTGTAATCTTCTTTACTATTGTTCTTCCAAGTGTTGCTGCCGCTGTTCCACGCTTGAGTAATATATTGGATTTGGTTGTTGTTCCCATCATAGCTGTAACTAAGTTTAGTTTGGTTCACCCAACTGCCGCTGTTCCACGTTTGATAAATATATTGTATTAGGTTGTTGTTTCCATTGTAGCTGTAATCAGATTTAGACTCATTTACCCAACTGCTGCTGCCAGTATTCCATGATTGTTGAACCTCTTGAGTTTTGTTGTTGTTCCCATCATAACTGTAATCATATTTATTATAATTCACCCAAGTGCTGCTGCTCCACGTTTGATAAATATATTGTGTTTGGTTGCTGTTCCCATCATAGCTGTAATTTCTTTTACTACTATTCACCCAACTGCCGCTGCCAGTATTCCACGTTTGATAAAGAAGTTGAGTTTGGTTGTTGTTCCCATCATAGCTGTAATCATATTTATAATCATTCACCCAACTGCTGCTACTGCTGTTCCACTTTTGATAAAGCTCTTGAGTTCGGTTGTTGTTTGCATCATAGCTGTTTATCTGCCTGCCGGATTGTTCTTTTATATTGGTTCCGGTTATAAAGGTGTATTGGTTTACAGTATCTACTCTGCATGTTGCAAAAACTGCCTGGGTTACCAATAGGGTTAATAGTAAATTTGTTAGTTTCATCATCAATATTTTCATTTCTTGTAAAAATAGATTTTTTTTAAAAAATATTAGCCATAGGAGCATATTTTAAAAAAGTAGTAATACGCTATAAATTGAATATTGCCCTTACAAAAAAACACAGAGAGCACTTCGCTAGAATTGATGATTACGCAATTGATGTATCTTAGAAAATATACAGCGTAGTTTGAGTTTATTGAGAGGCAAAAGTTTGTAACCCTAAAGCCTCCCAACATCCTCCACTACCATTTCTTTGAACCTATTTTGAAAAAAATTGGGGGCTGTGTTGTTAATTCATGTCGGCATAATCTTTAAGATACAAAAACGGCTCATTCAGTTTTCCCTTATTCACAATAGTTGCATGGTGAATTACCGGATGGTTTCCTTGTAAAATCTTAGGTATAATTCTGCTAATGAGCATATTGCCAAAATCTTCTGAAGCATCGCGCGGCAATTCATTCGGTAAATTATCTATTGCCATAACATCTATCACTTCTTTTGTAAATGGCGGTGCAATGCTAGCGGTGCCGGGCTGGTAGCCGTAGTACGGCTCTGCAATGGTAGAAGCTCTCAATGTGCTGGGCACAGAAGCATCGGGCGCAATATCGCAAGTAATATCGGCTATTTGAGCAATACGAAAATCGGCTGCGTTCATTTGTTCTTTACTAAAAAACACAGGAATGCGTTTATCCCAATAAATGCCATTTATGAATAAGTCGGTAACTTTTGTAAAAGGATAAAAAGCGCTATGGTAAAGTTCCGGGTTTTTATGATAGTCTTCGGAGTTAAACTCATCCAAACCATCGCGGTAAAAAAGGTGTTTACTTTCTAACTGAGCATACACCGGCTCATTAAACTCCCTTCGCAGCAAATCCGAAGGTTCCACTTTTTTTATACCGCTAAGCTCCAATAAAAATGCGGCACCTTCGCTTACGCGTCCTGTGCCTGTAAGTACAATATTTATAGGCGGCAACTTCATTTTAGAAAGTTCCTTTTGAGCTTCGGCAAAATTATGGCATTCACTCATTTGCCTAATGGTAAAAGCGCCCGAGCGCAACCCTACCATGCGCAAAGCATGGTAAGCACCCACTATGCCGGCCCAGCGGCCAAAAGCTATAATACGCTTACCTTTAGTATCCTTTAAACACTCGTAATCTATAAGCGAAGATTGCTGCTTCATAAAGGCTTGTAGCAACTTCTTGTTATGCGGCTGTTTCTTAATAGTGTGCGAAAAAATAAGGTATGTTTTATCGGGCAAAATATATTCTACCGGAATCTCTTTTACACCCAATAAATAATCGCATCCACTTAAATCTTCGCGCACGGGCACACCCTGCCAGCGGTACTCATCGTTGGTATAGCAGCGATGGTCGCTGGGTTGCACGGCAATCCACAATTCGGGATGCTCTTCCATCAGCATGCGGCATTGCGATGGCGTAAGCGGCACTCGGTTATCTTTGGGGCTTTTTTCTTCGCGTATAATTCCAATTTTCATGTGCTGTTTGTATTGCGCAACAAACGTACACAAATTCCGCTTCACCGTGTTTTACTGTAATTGCCTCTTTTAAAGTATCGAGCAAGCAAATTATCTATTTTAGGAGAATGAACTCGGTAGTATTACCTTCGTTATATTCTTCCGTTTCTCTAATCAAATTACTCATGATGCGATTAAAAATTCTACTGCCCATTTTAGCACTCGCTGCCTGCAACCAACACAGCGGCAATAGCTCTTCTCAAAATAGTTTGGCAAACAATACCAGTAGTAAAGAATACAAAGAAAATAGCACTCCAAGCAATCAGCAAAACTGGCAAAAGCTAAAGATGTTTTCCTTTCGCGACCAATCCGGAAATACCGTTGCTGAAATGCCTTTTCCCGAAACATGGCAAATACACACCAAACACGCACAAGGTGAACCTTCCATTACAGGACCAAATCAAATTAGCATAATTGATTACCCGCCTCAAAACTTTACATACGTTACAGAACCCCAATTACAACAAAGCTATTACCAAGCCGGACAACCCATGCGCCCCATGCCCGGTGTGGAGCAACTTATACAACAAGATATTGTGCCTTGGTGCATGCGCAACGGCTATAGTTTTGTAAAGCACTACGAAGTACCGGAAATTACCAAAGCCGATAAATGGTACAACGACCAACTCTACAAAGCCGTGCCATGCCAAAATGAAGTTATGGCAATAGGCACCGAGTGGAAAAAAGACAATGGCACGCCATACTTCTTACTCATGCACCTAATGGTAAGCACCAGTGCACAAATGCAAAACTGGAGCTATTGGCTATCGGGTTTAACAGCCAAAACCACCCACTTCGAATCAGCCAAAAAACAACTAATCTTTAGCTTAGCAAATGTGCGTTATGCTTTAGAACCCATTGCGGCATACAACCAACGCGAAGCACAAAAAGCAGGGCAAAGTTGGGCAGCACACAATCAACGCATGGCACAGAACCAAGCAGCATTCGAAGCGCAGCAGCGTGCCTTTGTAAATAAAAGCAATGCCATAAACGATGCCATTATGAACGGTTGGCGCGAACGCAACGCCAGCAGCGACCGCCAACACGAACAATTTATTGATGCCATTACAGAAAAAACCAAAGTAACCAACACTGCCACTGGGCAAACCTATAAAGTGCAAAGCGGCTATAATCAATACTGGATGAACAACAACGGAGAATACATAAGCACCAACCAATACGACTATAATCCCAACTTAGACGATGCCATGAACAACCAACAATGGGAAGAACTAAAAGAAACAAAATACTAACACCTATATTTGACAAACAGCAAACGCTATATTACTTTGCAAACACCTTAAAAGCCCAAAATAAATTCGGCTGAAAAGACTTTATAGCGTATGCTTGCAGCTCAAATTTGTATGCCAAAGAAGAAATCCGATTCGTTTCACCGTTTCTTTCCTGCCAAACTATTGTTGTTTGGCGAGCACACCGTAAACAAAGGTTCGGCAGGCTTAGCCATTCCCACCAATTTGTTTGAAGGCTTCTTTAAAACCACAGACCAACTGGTAGGCAAAACCGCAGCATCCAACCAATCGCTGGAGCTACTCGCCAACTATATTATTTTTCATCCTAAGCTATCTAAACACATAGATACCAACCGCCTGCTAAGCGATATTGAAAATGGGCTATACTTCGATTCCACCATTCCGCAAGGCTATGGGTTGGGCAGTTCCGGTGCATTGGCTGCCGGCATTTTGCACAATTATGGTGCCGATATAAACCGAAGCAACTTTAGTGCCACCAAAGAAATTTTGGCAGATATAGAAAGCTATTTTCACGGCAAAAGTTCCGGATTAGATGCCTTGGTGAGTTTCTTAAACACACCGGTTTACATTACAAAAGATAAAACTATACAAGCAACCGTACCCAATTTTTCAAAAATTCCCCTAAAATTTTTCTTGCTGAATACAGGAAAACCACGCAATACAGCTACTTACGTAAACTTGTTTCTAAAAAAAATCGAGCATCCTGCCTTCAACAAGCAGGTTGAAACATGCTTAGTACCCAACGTAAATCTGTGTATAGATTCTTTTATGAAAAACGATTCGGCAACCTTGTTTAAATCATTTGGCATTTTATCGCAACACCAAATAAATTTACTACCCGATTTTATTCCCGAAAACTTACACACTCTTTGGCGCGAAGGTTTAAAGAACAAGCATTTTTACTTAAAAATTTGCGGTGCAGGTGGCGGAGGTTTTATGCTGGGTGTTTGCTTGCCCGATATTGCTCCCGAGCTTATTTTTAAATCGCACCAAATAATGCTATTGTAAGTTACCAAAGCATACCCATCACCATACATACACCGATAAACTACACTGTGTAAAAACAAAATTTTATGCAGGTTTGCACCCGTGAAATTCATTAACTTTTGGGGTACTTGGGTTGTACTGTGGCTGCTGAGTTTATTAGCTTTTTCTGGAGCTTGGAATAGCGGCTTGGTATTCGATTGCGTAGAATGGTACAACACTATTTCCCAATTGGGCTGGAAAGGATTTACAGTTAATTTCAACGATCTTGCTGTGCGCTATTTTTTCGATTTGGTAAGCCTTATCGTAATATCGCTGTTTAAAACCAACCTACTCCCCTATTTTATTTTATATACCTTTTTACACGCCACTGCTGCCTTTCAAATATACCTTTTGGGAAAGCTTTTGATAGACAAAACCCATTTCCCTACAATTGGTACAGTTGCATTTATTGCCGCCTTGCTTTTTGTAGTATCGCCTTACACAACCGAAACGGTGATATGGAAAGTGGGGCTTATTTATTTACTGGCAACCAACCAAATTCTACTACTGCTGCAAACAGCCGTTTGCTACTTTAAAACCTTGCAGCGCAAATACATAGCATACTACTTTTTAACTTTAATTACAGCACTGCTTACGCATGAAATTGCTATGTTCTTTCCCTTCTTAATTGGCATACTAGGCTGGAAAATGTATTACCAACAACAGCGTATTACAAGCATAAAACCCATAGCTGTATTGGTACTTCCTAGTTTAATTGCCATTGGTGCTTACCTTTTACTCAACCAATTGGTAATGGGCATGTGGCTGGGGCACTACGGTGCTAAAACGCATTTTAATTTTAATCCTGTACTGCTGGCAAGTACCTTTAATAAATACCTGTTTAAGTTTGCATTTCTATCGCAGCTATGGAAACAAGACTATAAACTATGGCTCTATCACTTACTCGAAAAGGGCAGCGTAGCGTATGCTTCACTTTTTATATACAGTGCAGCAGCCATATTTCTATTTTTTAAAAAGCTATCGCCATTCCACAGTTTATTGGTGTGCCTTGCATCCTTTTTTGCCCTACTTATTGCTCCGGTACTCAACTTATACTTTTTAGATTGGATGCCCATACATGGCGATAGGCTTGGCTATGCAGCCTCTGCCTTCTTTTACCTGTTATGGGTGAGCCTGCTATGGTATTTTTTTAAAGAAGCCGGATTACTTGCCGCCACCGTTTTGTTTATACTCCAACTAAACGGACTGCAACAGATTTTAGCAAGTTGGCACACAGCCGAAAATATTCTTACCCACATCCACCAATCGCTTACACCTGCTGCCAACAAAAATTATGTATTGCTTGCCGCTGCCGATAACTATAAAGGAGCCTATATGTTTCGCTGCCGGAGCGAGGTACCTTTTGCCGCCACTTTACAACTTAGAACCGGAAAAAATATTGCCGATAAGTGTGTAGAAGTTTTAAAGTTTAATATGGCAAACACATTGGCAGGTGTGGCTATCGAAAAAATATCGGAGCACGAACTAAAAATGTACTTTACACAAGATGGCAGTTGGTGGTGGCGCAATGGGCAAGGAGCCGAGAACTTTGAAACTGCCGATTTTAGCGCTACCATAAAAGACAATGTTGCCTATATCAATTTCAAAAACAAAAAGCCCAATACCGTTTACCTATATCAACAAGGAAATATGCTTAAAGTATTAGATGACTTTTAAAAGTTTTCCTTGGGGCTAACCAATAAAATTTTACTTTCGGAAACAAAACCTGTAAATGGATTTTGAAGAAATTCTAAATCATTTTGATGCAATTGAAGGCGATATAAAAGCCGAGAGTATTTTTGCGGTATTAGAGCGAAATGGCTTTAATTCCGAACACTTTATCACGCGCAACAAAAGCACCTTTAACCGCCCAAACGGCAAAGATATTGCTCATGTTTATTTCGATGAATCTTCTAAAATTGAAGATTTCCTTTCGGTAGAACTCAACCGAAACGGACTATATGATTACCTCCCCGAGGGCCTCTTTCACCAGCAAACCGACTCCATTAGCCGCCAAACCAAAGTAGATGAATGGGTAAAACAAGCGCGCCACAATAAAGTGATAGAAGACGACTCGCGTAAGTTTTTTTTACCCGTGGAGCACGAGGTTTTTCTTTCGCGTTTAGGGCTAGAAGATAAAGAAGTGAGCATACTCGAAAGCATGCAAAAACAAGATGCAGGTAACTTGCTTTTTGCTTTTTGGGGTTTAAAATATTCGCACAATGTAAAAGGACTAAACCTGCTGGTTTACCTATTGCCTATGCTCGAAAAAATTATCGGGAATTTACAATTAACCGAAGCCTGCTACGAAATAATTTTAGGCGAAAAAGTACGCATACAAAAATCGTACTTACCCAAAAATGCCATAAAAGTGGCAGAACCTTTTACATTAAACAGTTCATTTTTGGGGCAAAACACCGTTATTGGAAACAGCACTCCATCTGCATTTCCCACACTTACTTTTACCATTGGGCCACTCGAAAAATTTTCACTTTCAGATTACTTACAAAAAGGCACACTACACCAAACACTGCAACTGCTCCACAGCTATTTTGTACCTGTAGAAGCCGATATCGAAGAAGAAATTATTCCTAACGAAGACGAAAAAACTTTCGCTTTAGGAGAAAAAAACGAAAATTGCCGTTTGGGTTTTATTTGTATCTCTTAACTTTACGTTTCTTATACCAGAATATGTTAGATTGGAAACCGGCTATTGTGAATGTTGTATTTATGGCTGCGGGCGCTGCCTTCGGAGCCTTGTTTTTTTACTTTGGCAAAAATGAACTTTCAAAATATAAGAAGCACCTAATTGTGCACACACTTTTAGTGGCACTCATAAGTGCGTTGTGGGGCACCGTAGGCTTTTTAGTAGCAGAAACACCACGCCTTGCATTTTCAATTGCACAGTTTTTGTTTCTGTTTTTAGGCTTAGGGCACACGCTTGGCATTTACCTCCACCAGCCTTGGAGCAGCCGCACCGGATTTAAAAAAGAATTATTCTTTTCGCTCAGCCAGTTTGTGGTGGCAGCATTGGTATTTACATTAGTAATACAGTTTACTGCACCACCAGCATATCGGTTGCTTTTCACCTTTGCAGCCCTTCCGTTTCTAATTCCGTTTTTGTTTATGAAGTTGTTTGATTTTGCCATGATGATTCCTATGCTTATTTACAAGCGTTGGTTTTATCCGGTAGAAGATGAAATGCCCGATGCAGACGATATTGATATGACACAGCCTATTGTATTAGCCTTCCAATTTCAAAAAAGAATGAAAGATGCTTCGTACACCAACTTTAGAGCCAAAGCACCGCAGCGGCTTGGGTTTGGGCAACTCTTTTTCTTTTTCATAAACGATTACAACGAGCGCCACCCCGAAAGCATTATCGAATATTTAGACCCGCACCGCCAACCTAGCGGCTGGGTATTTTACGTAAAAAATCCTTGGTGGAAGCCAAACCGATTTATAGACCCACACCAAACCATACAGGAAAATACTTTAAAAGAAGACGATATTGTAATTTGCACTAGAGTGTACGAACAGTTAAAACCTACAACCGAAAATGAGTAAACAAACAGAACATCGTTTTGTACATTGGATAGATGGAATGAAAGTGAACCGCACGCACTTTATCCAAGACCAATTAGCCACCATTGATTTAGTACGCGATGCTTCGAGCCGCAATGTTTCACCCATCAACTTTGGATTGCTATTACCCGAAGCCGGCAAGCCAACGGCACTCCAAAGCACTGTAAGCATAGAAACCAACGGCACACTCAATGTTGCAGTAAATTATTGCCATGCAGTAACCGCCAATGGAACACTCATTGATATTGCACCCGAGTTTCCGCTAAAAGAACAAATAAGTATTAGCAAAGAAATTGAAGCCGCTTCCAAAGCAGCCAATTACTATGTGGTAATAGTTGCCGATGCTTTTCACCCAACGCCTTATGGCGTACCCAATCCCGCAGAAATGCCCGCACGCCAACCATTTGTTTCAACCGCATTGAGCATACAGTTGGTACACGAAGATATACTATCTACCCACCAAAGTGCCCCTGTATTGCTGCCTGTTTCTAAGATTGTAATTAAAAACGGAAAAGCCGAAGAAGATGCAGGATTTATTCCACCATGTACCGCAGCATTGGCATATCCAGACCTTGCCGATGTTTTAGACGAAACACTTAAATTTTTTGCGCAAATAGAGCAACTCACTTTAAGCATTATTCAAAAAGTACATCAAAAAAATCAGCAAAACGACTTGGCATTGCTTATGCTCGGTTTATCTGAAAGAATGCAGCAGTTTATCAATTATCGCTTTGCTGCCCTAAAATGGGAAATGCCATACCGCTCGCCATTTTTTATTTATGAACTCAACTCCAGTTTTGCAAGAGTAATTTACAGTTTCTTAGAATCGCGCAGCAGCACAGGAAAAGAAGAAATGGTTAACTACATTACCGAATGGTGCGATTTAACCCAAGGCCAATTCGATAGTGCCGTTGCAGAATTGCTGCAGCTACCCTACAACCATAGCGATATAAACAACAGCCTCATAAAAATTACCGATTTTGCCAAAACACTTTCTATTGTATTTTCTAAATTGGCAAAGCTCGACTACATTGGAAAAAAGAAAGAAACCAACATATTTGTGAAAGAAGAACCCGTTGCCGGAAACACAAGCAGCGAAGTAAAACCTAAAGTAAAAAGAAGTTTTCTTGCAGATTAGCACAGCATAAAAAAAACTCATGGAAGCATTAAACAAAAACGAAAGAGCACGTTCATTTTGGAAATTTTTAGCCCTATTTTTAGGTGTAATTGCATTGGCAATTGCAGCAGTTTTTATTAACTACAAAGTACCTTATGTAGAAAATGAAATATTGCGTACCCAAAACGAAAAGTACGAAACACAATTGGGTGCCGATGTGGGATTTTACCAAAAGCTAGACACCGTAAAACAACTGCTCGATAAGATAAACACCCCTGGCGAAAACGTAGTGTACTTCGACCAGTTTGTTAGCTCCACGTTGGTAGATATGGGAAAAAACCTGAGCGATACTACTGCCAAACGAGGATTTTACAGCAACATCATTGCGCTTTGTTTAGAACTTCAAAAATCGAAAAAGCAACTGCGCGATTTGGGTGGAGCCTCTAAAGATGTAGAATCTTACAAGGCCGATATTGAAAAACTTACACGTGATTTAGATCAGGCAAAACGCGATTTAGATATTTGCCGCTTGCAGTTAGGCAATAAATAATACATAAACCTACAAGCATAAAAAAAGCCGCACTTGCATGCGGCTTTTTTTATGTGCTACTTCAAAGTTAGTCTAACTTGCAAGTATATACTGCAGTTTGCCCCTGTTGGTAGGTTTCATTTGCTTTACAAATTGTTTCTGCTTGTTCTTTAGTTGCATTTGGAATTATCACTCTCGCCACTTGCCCGGTGGTAGTGCATTGGCAAGTGTAGTCTTTCTTAGCGCAAGAAGACATACCTACGCTCAAAAGAGCAACTGCTCCAAAGCCAAATAATAATTTTTTCATAATTCGGATTTTTAGTTAATGAATGTAAAAACAAATGTACTACATTTAGGCATATACGCAATCTATCCATTTGTTTTTTTCCACACACCCAATATTTTGAATTTTGAACCTTTCAAGTACATTTGCACCATTCATAAACAAACAAAAATTTAAAAAACCATGAGTAAACTATTCAGACCGTTTTTGATGGTAGCAACAGCAGCTACACTTTTATTCACCAATTCTTGTACTAAAACTTGCGATCCGGGTTACGAAGGTACAGACTGCAAAACAGAAGTTCGCGCTAAATTCCTTTCTAATAACGTATCGGTAAGCGAAAAGAAAAACAATGGCACAGCATACAGTTACTCTACTACTATTATTTCTGTAAGCAGCGATGTACAGCAAGTTGCTATTACTAAAATTGCAAACGGCTTCTACAATTCTAATATAAAAGCAACTGTAGATGGCTCTACATTTACAATTGCAAAGCAAGATCCAGATAACGATGGCTATAATATAGAAGGTTCTGGTACAGTTTCTGGTACTTCTGTAGCAGTTACTTTCACCATTACCGGTAAAGACGGAAATGGCAACACAGTTACCGATAGCTATTCTGGAACTTGGACACTATAATTCCAATAAATAGTTAGAAAATAAAAAAGGGTGCCAATCGGCACCCTTTTCTTTTTAGGTATATTCCTATATTAGTTTCCACCCATTTTTGATGCTTTATTATTTGCAGGAGTAGTAGTGGTAGTGCCACCCATTTTAGAGGATTTATCGCCTCCGTTGCTTGGAGCAGAAGTTCCGCCCATTTTATCAGACTTAGTTTCTGGTTTTTTAGGCTCTTCTTTCTTTGGAGTAGGTTTTGCTACCGGCTTTTTAGCTGCAGGTTTCACGCCTTTCACCGGAGTGGCTGCTGCTGCTAAAGAATCGAACTGAGCTTGTGCCAAAGCTGCTACTTCTGTATCGCACTCAGCAGCTACTTCAGCTTCTAATGCTTTAAATTTTTCATCTACCAAACTTTGGATTTTAGCATTTTGCTCTTCGGTTTGCTTGGCAACCTCTGCTGCATTATTGCAACTGTTCAACGCAACTGCTACTGTAGCACTTGCTGCAAATACCATGAATATCTTTTTCATTGTTACTTCCTTGAATTTAATGGTCTTAAAAAATTATTGTGCTTGAGGTACTGCGCTTTGCAATTCGGCAAGTTTCGCTGCTACTTTAGCTGCTTTATCGGTTTCGCAAGCTGCTTTTAATTCTGCCTTTTTGCTTTCGGCAGTAGCGTTGTAAGCAGAATCTACTTGTGCAGATATTTGCTCTTCAGAAAGCGGAGTAAATTTTTCACCGCAGCTTACCAGCGCAAGTGCAAAAAATCCACTCGCCAACATTACGGCTGTGATTCTTTTTTTCATGTTTGATTGTTTTTTGATTTTTAAAATAGTTTTTTTGACTGGGCGAAAATACATGTATGCAGGGCAATAAAACAAGTGGGATGAAAATTTCTTTTTTATTGTGCATAAAATGTGCGTACACGTTATTTTTCTTGAGTTACTTCTCGTATTGCTGCACTTCTTCGTGAAAATATTCCAGTTTTATTCCTGCCTCTAAAAACATGGCTTCGCTCTCGCCACCTGCGTGGTATTTCCGTTGGCAAACCACTCTTTTTATTCCGCAGTTGATTATGAGCATGGCGCAAGTGCGGCACGGTGTCATACGGCAATATAGTGTAGAGCCTTCTAAAGAAACACCTCTTTTGGCAGCTTGGCAAATGGCATTTTGCTCGGCATGTACGGTGCGCACGCAATGCTCGGTAGTGTTGCCATCTTCGTGTACTACTTTTTTCATTTGGTGACCTACTTCATCGCAATGCGGCAGCCCTACCGGAGAGCCTACGTAGCCTGTAACCAACAATTGGTTTTCTTTGGCAATTACGCATCCGCTCCGCCCTCTGCCACAGGTTGCCCGTTTGCTAATGGCATCCATTACTTCCATAAAGTATTCGTCCCAGCTTGGGCGCTTGTAAACTTCGCTGCTCATTTATTTGCTGTAGGTTTGATTTATTAAACTATGAAACAACTTCGCCTTTAAGCGTGGCGGCTGTGCATTCGGTAACTTTTACTTGCACGTATGTGCCAATTTGAATATTGCCTTTGGGAAATATCACTACTTTGTTTTGCGTATTTCTTCCAAACAAGTGCTCGCTACTGCGGTGCGAGACCCCTTCTGCCAGCACTTCGTAGGTTTTGCCAACATCTTGTTGATTTCGAATAAGCGAATGCTTCATTTGCATATCTACAATTTCCTGCAACCTTCGTTTTTTAACATCTTCAGGAATATCGTCTTTAAATTTTTTGGCTGCCACGGTGCCCGGGCGCTCGCTGTAAAAGAACATATATGCCATTTCGTATTTCACTTCATCCATTAGGCTGAGTGTTTCTTGGTGTTCATCTTCGGTTTCGCTGCAAAAACCTGCTATAATATCGGTTGAAATAGCGGCATCGGGCAGTATATTGCGAATGGCGGCAATGCGGTTTAAATACCAACTCCTATCGTAGGTTCTATTCATGGCATCTAATACGCGACTGCTGCCACTTTGCACCGGAAGGTGAATGTATTTGCAGATGTTTGGATATTTTGCCATTACGTGCAACACATCATCTGTCATATCTTTTGGGTGCGAAGTGCTGTAGCGAATACGTAAGTCCGGTGCTAATTGAGCTACCAATTCCAATAGCTTGGCAAAATTTACTACGCGCTCATCGTACTTGGCATCTACCAATTTTTTTCCTACCAGTTTTTCGTCTTCGCTAAATCTATAGGAGTTTACGTTTTGCCCCAGCAGGGTTACTTCGCGGTAGCCGCGCTCGTATAGTTCTTTTGCTTCGTTTACAATACTTTTCCAGTTGCGGCTCCGCTCCCTGCCGCGTGTAAACGGCACTACGCAAAATGCACACATATTATCGCAACCGCGCATAATGGAAATAAATGCCGACACGCCATTGGAGTTTAAACGAACGGGATTTATTTCGGCATAAGTTTCTTCGCGGCTAAGCAATACGTTTACGGCTTTTTGTCCTGTTTCGGCTTCTTCTACCATGCTCGGAAGTGCGCGGTAGGCATCGGGTCCGCAAACAATATCTACTATTTTTTCTTCTTCCAGAAACTTGTCTTTCAAGCGTTCTGCCATGCAACCCAACACGCCCACCAATGAGGCTTTCTTCTTTTTCTTAACTGCATTTAAGTGCTGTAAGCGATGGCGAATACGCTGCTCGGCATTATCGCGGATGGCGCAAGTGTTTATTAAAATTAAATCGGCTTCGTAAAAATCTGAAGTAGAATCGAAACCGGCACCTGCCAAAATAGAAGCCACCACTTCGCTGTCCGAAAAATTCATTTGGCAGCCATAACTTTCTATGTAAAATTTCTTTCCGTTAGAAATTACATGCTGCGGGCGCTCTAAAGTGAGCGTTTCGCCTTGTCTTGCTTCATCAATCTTTTTGGGTTGAAGCTCAAAAGCTACTTCATTATTATACAAAGAATCACTCATAAACGCAGCAAAGATAAACGAATGAACGAATATATTCCCAAGCATGTTTTCGGGCATTTAGTAGTTAGCAGTAATGGCAGAAAACCGACTCCAAAAGATAAGCACGACTGAAAAAAACATAATTCGTGCATATAGAAATAAGTAATGAACCATCGCTTTATGGACATCATTCAACTTATTAAACAATCTAGGGTTAATGCTATAAAAGCCGTAAATGCTGGGTAAGCTCCCCAAAAAAAGAAAATTGCTTTCTCGTTTCTACTTGCACGGATTGTATTATTCTTGCTATCTAAAATTTCAATTAGAAAACATGATAAGGCAATTTAATTTCCCAACAGTTATTCGTTTTGGAGCAGGTGCAGTAAACGAGCTTCCTGCTTACCTTTCTACCCATAAATTGAGCAAGCCGCTATTGGTTACCGACCCCAATGTGGCTCAACTTTCTTTCTTTAAAAAAATAGTAGAAAACCTTACGGCACAAGGTTTTAAGCCCGAGGTGTTTCACAACATTCACAAAAATCCTGTAAAAAGCGATGTGTATAACGGTACCGATGCTTTTGACCAAACCAACAGCGACTGTATTATTGGCGTGGGCGGAGGCGCAGCGCTGGATGTGGCGCGTGCCATTGTGTTGCGCGTAAACCACCGCGAAGAGCTTTTTAAATACGATGATTTAATTGGTGGCGATGTGTATGTAACCAACGATGTGCCACATTTTATTACCATACCAACCACTTCGGGCACAGGAAGCGAAGTGGGCAGAAGCGCCATTATTGCCGATGACGAAACCCACCAAAAGAAGATTCTTTTTTCGCCCAAACTCTTGGCTAAAGTAGTTTTTGCCGACCCTGAACTTACATACGAACTACCTCCTTTTATTACCGCTGCCACCGGTATGGATGCACTCACACACAACATGGAAGCATTCCTTGCCAAAAACTATCACCCCATTTGCGATGGAATAGCATTAGAAGGTATGAAACTTATTGCCGGAGCATTGGAGCAAGCGGTAAACAATCCTACTCCACAAAGCCGTGCCGATATGCTTTTAGGCTCCATGATGGGCGCTATTGCCTTCCAAAAAGGGCTGGGCGTGGTACACTCTTTGGCGCATCCGCTTTCGAGTTTGCTAGACACCCATCACGGCTTGGCAAATGCCGTAAATATTCCTTATGGTATGCAATTTAATATTGCAGGATTTGAAGACCGTTTTGCACGCATGGCACAAACCATTGGCTTGCAAGAACACACAGGCGAAGCTGTAGTAAACTACTTGTTTGAATTAAATACCAAAGTTGGCATACCGCATAAGCTGCGCGATATTGGTGTAAAGCAAGAACATATAGAAACATTGGCAGACCTTGCCTTTGCAGATTTTGCACACCCCAATAATCCTAAGCCTGTAAGCCGCGAAGATTTTAAAAGGTTATACGAAGAAGCATTGTAGCTTTCTTCCTTCACTTTTTTAAAAAAGCGTTTACAACCCAAACGGCACACAACTTGTTTGTATTACCTTCGATTTACTTCAATACATAAAAATGAAAACTAAAGAAGAAATAGTAAACAATTGGCTGCCACGCTATACCGGTATGGAATTGGCAGATTTTGGACAATATATCCTGCTCACCAATTTCAATAATTATGTAAAAAAGTTTGCACTCTGGCATGATGTAAAAATTATTGGCGAAGACCGCCCCATGCAATGTGCCACTGCCGATGGCATTACCATTATTAACTTTGGCATGGGCAGCCCCAATGCAGCCACTATCATGGATTTACTTTCTGCCATTGCACCCAAAGCCGTATTATTTTTAGGCAAATGTGGCGGACTAAAAAAGAAAAATGAAATTGGAGATTTAATACTTCCCATTGCAGCCATAAGAGGCGAAGGAACCGGGCACGATTATTTTCCCAGCGAAGTGCCTGCATTGCCTGCCTTTGCGTTGCAAAAGGCTATTTCAACCACCATTCGCGAACACGAAAAAGACTATTGGACCGGTACTGTTTACACTACCAACCGAAGGGTGTGGGAATGGGACGAAAAGTTTAAAGACTACCTGCGCGAAATTAGAGCAATGGCTATAGATATGGAAACTGCTACCGTCTTTATCACCGCCTTTAAAAACGAAATTCCGGCAGGTGCATTGCTGCTGGTAAGCGACCAACCCATGATTCCCGAAGGTGTAAAAACCGATGCCAGCGACAGCAGCGTTACCAAAAACTATGTAGATGAGCATTTGCGTATTGGCATAGATTCAATTAAGCAACTCATCAATAATGGTGCTACCGTAAAGCATTTAAGATTTTAACTGCCGCCTTACACCTCTTTATTTAATTCTCAATTTTGAATTTACACGAAAATATCCGCTTGGCGCTCCGCTCTATTCAAAGCAATATGCTTAGAACGGTGCTTACGCTGCTTATTATTTCGTTTGGAATAATGGCACTCATTGGCATACTCACTGCCACCGACGGCATAAAAGAAAGTATGATTCAAAATTTTAAACAAATGGGTAGCAATACTTTTGGAATTAGAAACGAAGGTTTTATTAAAAGAGGTGGCGGACCAAAAGAAGGAGGCAAAAGAGAAAAAGCAGAAAACCCATATATTTCTCCGCAGCAGGCCGTGCAGTTTGCCAAGACATTCAAATATCCTGCCACCATTTCGCTCTCATGGATGGCACAAGGCAGCGTAACCGTTAAGCACGAATCGTACAAAACCAATCCCAATGTGCGCGTGTGGGGTGTGGACGAAAATTATTTAAAAGTGAGCGGTTTAAACATTGGCAAAGGCAGAAATTTCACTAAAGCAGAAGTAGAAAACGGGCAATTAGTAGCCATTGTAGGAAAAGATGTAATTGCAAAAGTATTTAGACCCGGAGACAATATTATTGGTGAATTCATTAGCCTCGGCAGCAACAAAGTTCGCATTATTGGATTACAGGCAGCCAAAGGTTCCAGCCAGGGCGGCACCGATAACCAAATACTGCTTCCCTACCCCACCGCACGAAGATTCTATCCTTCAGAAAATGCCAATTTTATTGTAAACGTAATGACCCAAAGCACCGAAGAATTAGACATAGCCATAGACGAAGCCATTGGCGCCATGCGCAATATCCGAAAGCTAAACGTGGCCGATGAAAACGATTTTGAAATTGCCAAAAGCGAACGCCTTGCCAATAAAATATTAGACCAACTGAAATCTGTAAAATATGCCACCATTATTATTGGTATTCTAACCCTGCTGAGTGCAGGTATTGGACTGATGAATATTATGCTTGTAAGCGTAAATGAACGCACACGCGAAATTGGTATCAGCAAGGCCATTGGAGCAACCAAGCGCATTATTAGAATACAGTTTCTTACCGAAGCCATTGTTATTTGCCAAATTGGAGGCGTAATTGGCATTATAGTTGGCGTTATGCTGGGCAATGTGGTAAGTTTAATTACGCAAAGCGGCTTTGTGTTTCCATGGGTTTGGGTGTTATCCGGCATTGTGTTTACCTTTATTGTTGGACTTGCAGCCGGCCTGTATCCGGCAATTAAAGCTTCTAACTTAGATCCGGTAGAAGCGCTGCGATATGAATAATCATGAAAAGTGTATTTCTTTCTTCAGCCATTGAATACCTAAAAGGTGTAGGTCCGCAACGCGGAGAAATACTGCGCAAGCATTTAAACATTCATACCTGTGGCGATTTATTAGATTTTTTTCCTTTTAGATACATAGACCGCTCTGTAATTAACCGTATTGCCGATATTACCGAGCACACTCAGTTTATTCAACTGAAAGGTACTATAAGCCATGCCAAAATTGTGGGCGACAAACGTGCCAAAAGATTGGTTGCCAAGTTTACCGATGCCAGCGGAAGCATAGATTTAGTATGGTTTCAAAGCGTAGATTGGATACTAAAAACCATTAACCCAAACGTGCCGTATTTAATTTTTGGCAAGCCGCAACTATTTAAAAACACTTTCAATATTCCGCATCCGGATATTGAACCATTGCAACAACAAGCGCCCAACGAAGCAGGAAAAGGACTACAACCCGTTTACTCTTCTACCGAAACCTTGCGCAAGCGCTACTTAGATTCTA
The DNA here is from genome assembly GCA_019638515.1 of Chitinophagales bacterium. Lineage (NCBI taxonomy): Bacteria > Pseudomonadati > Bacteroidota > Chitinophagia > Chitinophagales > Chitinophagales bacterium. The sequence goes on from JAHBTS010000002.1 coordinate 581,460, forward strand.
AAGGAATTCAAAAACTAACGCAGCAATTAGTAACCCAACTTTCAGAAAACGATTTGCCGGAATTTTTACCGTCTCCTATACTGCATGCCCAAAAACTGCTTAGCCGCTTCGCAGCCTATAAAAACATACACTACCCAACCAACGAAAGCATACTCTTTGCCGCAAAGCAGCGTTTAAAATTCGAGGAGCTTTTTTTGCTTCAACTCAAATTGCAAAAGCAAAAATCGGTGCGGATTGCAAGCTCCAAAGGCTTTGTATTTCCCTCGCTCGGTAAGTTCTTCAATAATTTTTACACACAGCATTTGCCATTTAAACTTACGGGCGCACAAGAAAGAGTGCTTAAAGAAATAAGGCGCGATACTTTAAGCGGAAAACAAATGAACCGCCTGCTGCAAGGCGATGTTGGCAGCGGCAAAACCATGGTGGCACTTATTACCATGCTCATGGCGTTGGATAATGGTTTCCAAGCATGCCTGCTAGCACCCACCGAAATTTTGGCAAGCCAACATTACGAAGGCATTGCCGCCTTGCTAAAGCCACTTGGCATTCATGTGGCTTTACTTACAGGAAGTACCAAAACCGCTGCACGCAAAGCCATACTCGCCAATCTTAAAGAAGGAACTTTTCAAATAGCTATTGGCACACATGCACTGCTGGAAGATACCGTTCAATTCAACAACCTAGGCATGGCTATTATTGATGAGCAACACCGATTTGGTGTGGCACAACGTGCAAAGCTATGGGCAAAAAATATACAGCCGCCACATGTATTGGTAATGACGGCAACCCCCATTCCTCGCACACTCGCCATGACGGTTTATGGCGATTTAGATGTGAGTGTAATCAATGAATTGCCACCCGGCAGAAAACCCGTAAAAACCGTACACCGAACAGAAAATTCGCGCACAGCCGTATTCAATTTTTTAAAAGAAGAAATTGCCAAAGGCAGGCAGATTTATGTTGTGTTTCCACTTATTGAAGAAAACGAAGAAATGGATTTGAAAAGCCTGATGGAGGGATTTGAATCTGTTTCGCGTTGGTTCCCGCTACCCGAATATGCCGTGAGTGTGGTACACGGCAAAATGCCACCCGCCACTAAAGACTACGAAATGCAGCGTTTTGTACGTGGCGAAACCGATATTATGGTTGCCACCACCGTAATAGAGGTGGGCGTGAATGTGCCCAATGCATCGGTAATGATTATTGAAAATGCAGAGCGCTTTGGCTTATCGCAACTACACCAATTGCGTGGCAGAGTTGGCAGAGGAGCCGAACAATCTTTTTGCATTTTAATGACCAACGAAAAAATAAGCCATACCGCACAGCAGCGGCTAAAAGTAATGTGCCATACCAACGATGGATTTGTAATTGCAGAAGAAGATTTGCGCCTGCGCGGACCTGGCGAAATTGACGGTACCCGCCAAAGTGGCGATATTGCACTAAAAATTGCCGACCTGGTTCAAGACACTGCACTACTCGAAGCTGCACGCCAAGCAGCCACTACAATTATTGAAACAGACCCAATGCTCCAACAACCCGAAAACACTGCGCTTCATACATATTTGCAAACTATGAACAACCAAGCTATATGGTCGAAAATATCGTGATGGCAGTTTCTTGGTTTTCGGCTTAACCTTACTTTCTTTCAACTCACAGCAATTGCTTTCTATGAACCTACATATTCTTTTCCTTTGCCAAAATTTTCATTCATGAAACACTGCTTTCTGCTACTCCTTTCCATTGCTATAAATATTGCGCTTTGCGCACAACAGTCGTTTACATTAGAGCAAGCCATTGCGTATGCCATGCAGCAAGCACCAAGCTTTCAAAACAATAAAATAGACAGGCAACTGGCAGCATCGCGCCATTTTGAAAGTATTACCAAATACCTGCCCAAAGTAAATGGCAACGCAGAATACAGAAACAATTTAAACCTAGCGGTAAATCAAATTCCCGCAGAGTTTTTTGGCGGCAAACCCGGAGAATTCAAAGACATAAAATTTGGAGTAAAATACAACTCCTCCGCAGGATTGGATTTCTCACAACCTATTATTGATGCCGGAACCATTGGCGATATTCTTTACAGCAAAGAGGGAAAGCTGCTGAGCGAGTATCAAATACAGCAAGCTACAATTGAACTAAAAGCCAATGTTACCAAGGCGTATTACAATGCCCAACTCAATGCCAAAAAAGTAGAAAAAGCCAATAAAACTGCTGAGCGCAATCAAAAAATACACCAAGAAGCCCAAGTAAAATTCAACAACCAACATGCTACCAAAACCGATGTAAACCGAGCTTATTTAAACTGGCAGCAAGCTATGTACCAACAGCAATTGGCAACCGATTTGCTCCAGCAATCAACCTTGGCACTAATGCAGCAAATTGGCTTCCCGCTAAATCAAAAATTAGAAATTGCAGATAAACTTCCGCTACACTTTAATACCGATACTGTAATTCAATTAGCAGAAAATTCAACCGTTTTTTCATCGCGCATTGAATATAAAATCGAGCAACAGCAGGCGCAACTCAACCATTGGCAAATACGCAAAATAAATTTGCAATATGCACCCGGCATCTCATTTTTCGGTTATGTAGGCGGGCAAGGATTCTCAAACGATGCTAATGTGTTTGCTTCAAAATGGAACCAGGTTTCGTATGTTGGTTTACGTTTGGCTATGCCGATATTCGATGGTTTACAAAAGGCCACCTTGGTACAGCAGCAAAAACTACAATTAAAAAAGAGCAACAACAACCTACGCCAAATTGAACAAACTGTAAACTACCAACTGCAATCTTCGGCATTAAGCCTTGCCAATACGGCTCGAAACGTAAAAGTTCAAGAACAAAACATGGCACTTGCCGAAGAAATTTTAAGCGATGTAAAAGTACGTTACGAAAATGCTTTTGCTACCTACCAAGAAGTATTGGATGCAGAAAATGTACTAAAAGATGCCGAGGTACTTTACTTTACGGCACTGCACGATTACTTGGTTGCCGAAGTGGAATGGAAAAAAGCAAACGGAAAACTGTAAACGCACTACAGCGCCTTAACGTAATAATCGCGGTTTAAAATATAATGAACCGTAAGCCATATTACACAAGTAATTCCTGCGGCCACCGATATTCCGAGCATTACACTAAACCAGTTTATATGCCAATACCAATAGTAGGTATTTAGGCTTAAAACTATAGCCGTTACACGCAAATACTCTGCTGTCCAAATCCATTTTTTACCTTCGAAAATACCTCCAATAATTAGCATAGAGCTAAAAATTACACTCGTAAAAACCAGTCTGTAAAAAATAGATACATTTTCGAAATGATACATAAATGTTACCGAGCCGCACAACACAACAGCAAATTGAATAGCTGCATACCACCTTAAATTGGTAGCCACATCTTTATTGTACTTAGTATAAGTAGCTTTATCTACTTCAGCTGGCGCTTGAAAACCACCTGCATTTTCAGGCTGCCAACCCGGTTTAGCAAACAAAATTCTTACTTTATCTTTAAATGAAGTAAAGCCGGTTGCCTTATTCCAAAGTTCAACATAGTAATGTACATTAGCCCAAAGGGGATTCCAACTTTTTAGCGGAGTGGTAATACCGTAAGTAATTTCATTGGCAACTTCTTCCTCTTTAAAAGTTCCAAACATTCTATCCCAAATAATAAAAATGCCACCGTGGTTTTTATCAATATACTTTGGATCGCGCGAATGGTGCACTCTATGGTGCGAAGGCGTATTAAACACAAACTCAAACCAACGAGGCAATTTACCAACCATTTTTGTGTGAATCCAAAACTGCCCAATAGTTTGTATCGCAGCAGCAGCACCAAAAGTTAGAGGCGAAAAACCCAATAGCGGCAAAGGCAAAAACAGAAAAAACGCCAACAAATTATGAAACCACGACTGGCGCAATGCCACACTCAAATTGTACTCCTCGCTTTGGTGGTGAACCACATGCGCTCCCCAGAATAAATTCACCTCGTGCCCCCATCTGTGTGCCCAATAAAAAATAAAATCATACACTACCACACACAGCAAAATACTCCACCAAGTTGTAGGAATACTAATAAGCCGAATATTATCATAAATAAGAACAAACAAGCCCAACAGCAACACCTTGCTAAACAAATTAAAAACCTGCTGCCCAATGCCAATGAGCAAATTGTTTACCGTATCGTTTAAGCGATACAACTTTAAATGTTTCCGTTTACCAAGCCAGTATTCAACTGCAATGCTTAATAAGAAAAAAGGAATGGCGATTAAGATATAAACAGCCTGCATATACACCCACTTTAATTTGAAATATTAACTGCGCTTCTAAAGTAAAAATACAAACGCAACATGCAAAATCTTTAAACACATTTATGCCTACATAAAAAACAAGGCAAGCCAGCGCCTCCACACCAACAATAAATAACAATTGCCCATCAAACAAAATAGTAAAAACAACTTTCATCTTTGGCTGCCGCTATTACTTTTGCACCTCCATTTTATGAGTATAACTATAAGAGAAGCAACTAAAGAAGATGTACCCGCCATGCTGCTGCTAATTAAGGAACTGGCAGCTTATGAGCGCGAACCCGAAGCCGTAATAAATTCCGAAGCCATGATGCTCGAAGACGGCTTTGGCACAAACTCTATTTACAAAGCCTTTGTAGCTACCATAAACCATACAGTTGTAGGCATTGCACTTTACTATACTGCTTACTCAACTTGGAAAGGAAAAATTTTGTACTTAGACGATATTGTGGTTACACAAAGCCAAAGGCGTTCCGGCATTGGCAAGCAGCTTATTCACAACGTTTTAAAAAAAGCTCACCAGCAAGGTGTAAACCAAATTCGCTGGCAAGTATTGGAGTGGAATACACCAGCCATTGAATTCTATAAAAAAATAGGCGTAGAATTCGATGCACAATGGATTAACTGCCGTATGAGTAAAGAAACCATTGCAAACTATATTGGCAATTCAAATTATTAAAAAACAACAGCAAGCAATCATAAATTTCACAACAACAATGAACGTTTACAAATTTGGAGGAGCATCGGTAAAAGATGCCGCAGCAGTAAGAAATGTAATTAAAATCCTGGGCGAAAATCCCGGAAACAACAAGGTAGTTGTTATCTCTGCTATGGGAAAAACCACCAACGATTTAGAAGCCGTAATCAACACCTATTATGCAGGAAACGAAGAATGGAAAAACCTGCTCCATACTGTTTTCGAAAAACACCTTGCCATCATCAACGAATTGTTTGACACCCAAAAAGAAGAAGTAATCAATGCCGTGAAACTAATTACAGATAAAACGGCTGAATTTTTATCACACAACAATTCGCGTCATTACAACTTTATTTACGACCAAGTAGTAAGCATTGGCGAATATATTTCTACCACCATTGTAAGCCATTTTGCCAACAAAGAAGGTTTAAAAAACACCCTGCTCGATGCCAAAGACTGCGTGTTTACAGACAATGCTTATACCGAAGGAAAAATAGACTGGCGCAAAACCGAAAAAGCCATTCCCGAAAAAGTACAACTCCTCACACAGCAAGGTTTCATTATCACACAAGGTTTTGTAGGTTGCACACCCGAAGATTTCACCACCACTTTAGGGCGCGAAGGTTCCGATTACACCGCTGCCATTTTTTCCTACGCACTCAATGCAGAGCGTATGACCGTTTGGAAAGATGTAGAAGGAATTATGAATGCCGACCCAAAAGAATTTCCCGAAGCACAATTTATTAGCGAACTCTCCTACCACGAAGCCATAGAAATGACTTACTATGGCGCAAGCGTAATACACCCAAAAACCATTAAACCCATACAGAATAAAAATATCCCGCTCGAAGTTCGCTCCTTTGTAAACTCCGCTAAACGCGGCTCTGTTATTAGCGCCAATGCCAACAGTAATTTCCTGCCGCCTGTAATTATTAAAAAGAAACAGCAGGTACTGCTATCCTTCACCGTAAAAGATTTTTCCTTTATAGCAGAAGACCATTTAAGCATTCTCTTTACCAAATTTGCCGAACACCGCCTGCGCATCAATATGATGCAAAACCAAGCCATCAGTTTTAGTGTGGCAGTAGATTTTAAACGCGAAAAAATAGACAATGTAATAGAAGAACTTTCAAACGATTTCTCCATTACAAGAAACGAAAACCTTACACTGCTCACCATCCGCCATTACAACGAAAGCATTGTAAATAAACTTACCAGCGGAAAAGATATTTTGCTCCGCCAACTATCGCGCACTACCTTGCAACTGCTGTTGCGCGAAATCTAAAACCACTGTTTATGGAATTTAAATTGCACACCAAATACAAACCATCGGGCGACCAACCTCAAGCAATTGAGCAGCTTACCGAAGGTGTGCAATCCGGTGAAAAACACCAAGTGCTTTTAGGCGTTACCGGCTCCGGAAAAACCTTTACAATGGCCAACGTAATTGCCCAAGCAAACCGCCCCACGCTTATACTTTCGCACAATAAAACTTTGGTAAGCCAATTGTATGGCGAGTTCAAACAGTTCTTTCCGGAAAATGCCGTAGAGTATTTTGTATCGTACTACGATTACTACCAACCCGAAGCCTATATTCCATCCTCCGATACATTTATAGAAAAAGACCTCTCTATAAATGAAGAAATAGATAAACTCCGGCTAAGCACCACAGCATCGCTACTTTCGGGCAGGCGCGATATTATAGTAGTGGCATCGGTAAGTTGCATTTATGGTATGGGCAATCCCATAGATTTCGAAAGTGGAATTGTGCGCATTCACGAAGGGCTAAAAATTTCGCGCAACACCTTACTCCACCACTTGGTAAATGCATTATACTCCCGCAGCGATATAGAATTAAACCGCGGCACCTTCCGCGTAAAAGGCGACACCGTAGAAATTGTATTGCCCTATGCCGATTATGCCTACCGCATTACATTCTTTGGCGATGAAATTGAAATGGTAGAAAGTTTCGACCCTACCACCGGGCGCACACTTGGCCGCCCTGCAAACGTGGCCATTTTCCCGGCAAACATGTATGTAACTTCGCGCGACTTACTAAAACTTGTATTGAATGAAATAAAACTTGACCTCGATGCACAAGTTCATTACTACAAAGAAATTGGAAAACATATAGAAGCTGCACGCCTTAAAGAGCGCGTGGAATTCGATATGGAAATGATGCGCGAACTCGGCTATTGCAGCGGTATAGAAAACTATTCGCGCTATTTAGACCGTAGGCTCCCCGGCACCCGCCCATACTGCCTGCTCGATTATTTCCCCGAAGATTTTTTAATGATAATTGATGAAAGCCACGTTACCATTCCGCAAGTAAGAGGCATGAGCGGTGGCGATAAACAGCGCAAAATGACCTTAGTTGAACACGGCTTCCGCCTACCATCGGCAATGGATAACCGCCCACTCAACTTCGATGAATTTCAAGCCATCAATACACAGCTTGTTTATGTAAGCGCCACTCCGGGCGAATACGAGTTAGAACAATCCGGTGGCATTATTGTGGAGCAAGTAGTGCGCCCCACAGGTCTGCTCGACCCTCCAATTGAAGTACGTCCGAGCCTAAACCAAATGGATGACTTAATGGAAGAAATTCATAAACGCATTACTGCTAAAGAGCGCGTTTTAGTTACCACTATTACCAAACGAATGGCTGAAGAGCTTACCAAATTCCTAACACGCTTCAACATTAACTGCCGCTATATTCATAGCGAAGTAGATACTTTAGACCGAATTGAAATTATACGCGATTTAAGGCTTGGAAAATTTGATGTACTCATTGGCGTAAACTTACTTAGAGAAGGCTTAGACCTTCCTGAAGTATCGTTAGTAGCCATCTTAGATGCCGATAAAGAAGGTTTCTTACGCAACAAACGCTCTCTTATTCAAACTGCCGGAAGAGCCGCCCGCAACGCAAATGGCTTGGTAATTATGTATGCAGATACCATTACCAACAGCATGCAGCTTACTATAGACGAAACCCAGCGCAGGAGAGAAAAACAGATTGCATACAACGAAGCAAATGGCATTACTCCAGAAACCGTATTTAAAAGCAAAGAAGAAATAATGAAGCAAACAGGCGTACTCGATATTCGTAGAGACCCTGTAAAATATCTCGAAAGCGAAGAAGAAGAAACCGTAACAGTTGCTGCCGAGCCTATTGTTCAATACATGAATAAAGAACAGTTGCAAAAATCTATTGAAGCCACTAAAGAAAAAATGCTTCAAGCAGCTAAAGACACCGACTTCTTACAGGCAGCCAAACTACGCGATGAAATGATTGCCATGCAACGCCTGCAAAAAGAAAAATTTGGCGAATAACGGAATGCCGCTCCTCCCCTTTCCTTAGCAATATACTACTTGTTTAATTTGCTATGCTTTCTACCATACATAAAATAAATAGCTACACCAATTGCCATCCACACAATTAAGCGCAACCATGTATCTGCCGGCAGCGACACCATCATTACAAAACAAATTATTATACCTAAAATTGGCACCAATGGAACCAATGGCGTTTTAAAACTGCGTGGCGCATCGGGCATGGTTCTGCGCATTACTATAATGCCGGCACATACCAGCAAAAAGGCAAAGAGCGTTCCAATACTAGTCATTTCGCCCACCACCCTGGCAGGCACAAATGCCGCAAAGAGGCTTACAAAAATCATAAAAAGTAAATTCGACTTAAATGGTGTTTTAAACTTCTTATGCACCTCAGAAAAAACAGATGGTAGCAATCCATCTTTACTCATAGAGTAAAACACCCTGGTTTGCCCCATCAGCAACACCATAATTACCGATGAGTAACCCGCCAAAATTGCCAATATAATAGCCTGTTTTAACCAAGTATAAGGCGTGTGCTCAATAGCCACCGCTACCGGAGCAATACCGTCTTGCCCTTGAAACTCTTTGTAATTAGCAAGGCCTGTCATTACATGCGCAAACAACACATACAGCACCGTGCAAATTGCCAACGAAAGCAAAATGCCAATGGGCATATCGCGTTTAGGGTTTTTAGCCTCCTGCGCAGCAGTAGAAACCGCATCGAAACCTATGTATGCAAAAAATATTATACCCGCAGCTCGCACCACACCGCTCCAACCAAACTCACCAAAATTACCTGTATTTTCCGGAATATATGGTGTATGGTTTGCAGGATTTATATACGACCATCCCAACGCAATAAACACCAAAACCACTATTACTTTCATGGCCACTATTACATTGTTAAAAGAAGTAGATTCTTTCGTTCCCTTCATAAGCAAGAGCGACATCAATACCACTATCAACACCGCAGGCAAATTTACAATACCGCTTACTATACTGCCATCGGCTAGAGTTGCCGAATCAAATGGCGACATTGCCAATGCATCAGGAATATAAATATGCAATGCCTCCAAAAACTTTTTTAGATAGCGACTCCAACTTATAGCAACCGTTGCCGCTCCCACTGAATATTCCAGCACTAAATCCCAACCAATAATCCATGCAATAAACTCGCCCATGGTAGCATAAGAATAAGTGTAAGCACTTCCTGCAACCGGAATCATACTCGCAAACTCGGCATAGCACAACCCTGCAAATGCACACCCAATAGCTGCAATAACAAATGAAATGGTAACTGCCGGCCCTGCATTATAGCCTGCTGCCGCACCCGTAATTGCAAAAAGTCCTGCGCCAATAATGGCGCCAATTCCCAATGCCACCAATGCACCTGCGCCAAGTGTACGTTTGAGTGTATCTGCACCTTCTTCGCTTTCACTTAAAAGCTGTGTAATAGATTTTTTACTAAACAATGCCATGTTCTCAAAAAAATGTGTGGCACAAAATAGCTTTTTTTCAAACCCTAGATAATAGTGTCTATGCCCCCAATTATTCAAACACACTGCCGCACCAACACTTTTATAGATTTAAACCACCACTACTGCTGGTTTCTTCCATAAAAAGCAACCTTACTTTACTATATAAAATGAAACCTTTTTATGAATAAACCGTAATGCAAAGCATAAAACAAAAGACTTATGCGCAAGATTGTATTTACTTTTGCCGTTGTATCACTATCGTGGAATATTTTTGCAGCACCCACACTCACTAAACACGAAGAGGCCTTTCACAAAGGAGAACAAGAATTTATTGCCGGTAACTACGAAGAGGCCGTAAAGTATTTTAATACTGCAATTTCTCAAGCACAAGACCGCTACAAATATTTTTACATGCGTGCCTTGGCCAATAAACAAATGGAACTAACCGATGACGCTATTGCAGACTTTTCGCGTGCCATTAAACTAAAACCAACTGCCGAAGCGCTGTATGAACGCGGTATTATCCATTTAAGCAATGGCGATATGGATGCCGCCAAAAGCGATTTTGAAGACGTAAAAATTTCAAAAGACAACTTTAAAAACATTCAATACTACTTAGGGTTGGTTTACTACCGAGCCGGAATTTACGAACATGCCCTGCAAGCATTTAACCGATACATTGGCGCAACCGGTGGCGATGGCGACACCTACTACTACAAAGGCTTATCGAATGCCAGCATAAAACACTACGATGAAGCAATTGCAGACTTAAACAAAGCGCTGCCCTACAAAAAAAACAACCTGCTTATACATGTAAAACTGTATGAACTATACGTGCAAACCAATCAACCGGAAAAAGCAGTGGCAAGCCTTTCTGCCATGATAGAACTTTCACCCAAAAACAAAGTAAGCGAACTTTACATGGAAAGAAGTTTGCTATATGGACAACTGGGCGATATCGAAAAATCGAATACAGACCGTACTAAATCAAGAGAAACAGCAGTATCTATGTTCAACTAAACAACATATTTTTGCAAATGAAATTTTGAATGTGTGGCTTTCATAGCCGCACATTTTTATTTTAGCCCCGCTTATGGCAGAATTACAACTTTACAACACGCTTTCCAGAGAAAAAGAAATTTTCAAACCACTCAATGCACCTCTAGTAGGTATGTATGTTTGCGGCCCCACAGTTTACAACTCCGTACACTTAGGCAACTGCCGCACATTTGTATCTTTTGATGTTCTATATCGCTACCTGCTGCACTTAGGTTACAAAGTGCGTTACGTGCGCAACATTACCGATGCAGGGCACTTAGAAAGCGATGCCGATGTGGGCGAAGATAAAATAGCAAAGAAGGCTCGCTTGGAACAGTTGGAACCCATGGAAATTGTACAGCGTTACACAGTAGATTTTCATAAAGTACTGGAACAATTCAATACACTGCCGCCCAGCATTGAACCTACGGCAACCGGCCACATCATTGAGCAAATTGAAATGACCGAAAAGATTTTCAGTAACGGTTATGCCTACGAAACCGATGATGCCATTTACTTTGATGTAGAAAAACTTGCTGCACATTTTCCGTATGGAAAATTAAGCGGTAGAAACTTAGATGAACTATACAATAATACCCGCGACCTAGACGGACAAGAAGCCAAAAAAGGCAAGCTCGATTTTGCGCTCATGATTAAAGCTAAGCCTACTCATATTATGCAATGGAGTTCTCCGTGGGGTAAAGTATTTCCGGGTTGGCATTTAGAATGCAGCGCCATGAGTTCAAAATATTTAGGCGAAGAATTTGATATTCACGGAGGTGGCATGGATTTAATCCCTACCCACCATACCAACGAAATTGCACAAAATATAGCATGTTGCAGTAAATCGCCTGCACGCTATTGGGTACATACCAATATGCTCACCGTAAACGGGCAAAAGATGAGCAAAAGCCTCGGCAATTCATTTTTACCGCACGAATTATTTACAGGCAACCATCCATTGTTAGAAAAAGGATATTCGCCCATGAGCGTTCGCTTCTTTATGCTGCAAGCGCACTACAGAAGCACCCTCGATTTTAGCAACGAAGCCTTACAAGCTGCCGAAAAAGGTTTTGCACGCCTTATGGCTGCTGCCAAGTTACTTCCAACTCTTAAAACATCGGCCACCTCTACTTCCAATATCGAAGCACTCAAAACCAAAGTGTACGAAGCACTCAACGATGATTTAAATACACCTATTGCACTTTCACATTTGTTTGAAGGTGTGCGTATAATCAACAGCATCAATGATGGAAAAGAAACCATTACAGAGGCTCACAAGCAATTGCTTTTTACACTCTTTAATGAAATAATTTTTGATGTATTGGGCTTGCAAGACGAAACTCAAACCGGCAGCAATATAGACGGCATCATGAAAGTTATCTTAGAAATAAGAGCCGAGGCAAAAGCCAAAAAAGATTTTGCTACCTCCGATAAAATACGCGATGAATTGCTAAAAAACGGTATTCAAATAAAAGACAGTAAAGAAGGAGCCACTTGGAGCATCAGCAATTAAGTACTCCAAATGCATGTATAATCAACATTTATGCCTTCATTTTACCGGAATTAAGTACCTGTTGCTAACATTTTGTTCAATTTTATTTTTACTTTGGTATAATTGCCCGTTCATTTAGATATGCTTACATACATACTCAAGCGGATATTATATTTCATTCCCACATTCTTTATTATATCGCTATTTACTTTTTTATTAAGTCAAATGGCTCCTGGCGACCCTGTAGAACTAAAATTGCAAGGTGGTTTGCGAGGCGATAGTGGTCAATCCAGCGAAAAAATTGCAGGCGAAAAAGCCTATTTTGAACTAAGTCAAAAATTGGGCAGGCACTTACCTCCATTCTATTTCAGCATTACTTCTAAGGCTTTTCCCGATACGCTGTATAAAATCTATAAAAAAGACCAGCGCGAAAATCTCGAAAAGCTAATTGAGCAATACGGAAACTGGAACGACATCAGCCGATATTTTTATTCTGCCAAGCAATTAGAATTTGCGCTCTACGATCGCCATCCCGATACAATTGACAATACACTGTTTGAACGCACGCGCACCATTCGCGAGGCATGCAATTATTTGTACCGCAACCACGACCATGGAGACATATTACTGCATATTTCCGAAATAAAAACTGCCGCTGCTTCAAGCATACAAATTACAGATTCTGCCACCGGAAAAACCACCGCCTATAATGGCTTGGTCGATATTCTTCCTTTGGTAAATAATGTAGAAAAAAACTATGAAGCCGTACGAGCCAATGCAAACAACAGCGCAAAATATATTCCTGCATTTTATTGGTATGGCACGGCTAACCAATATCACCGCTGGCTTTTTGGCGATGAACCTTGGTTTGGCGAAAACAACGATCCAACTAAAACATCCAAAGGTTTCTTTAGAGGCGATTTTGGTCATTCTTATTTAGATGGTCGTCCGGTGGTTTCTATTATTGGCGATGCCATAAAATGGACATTGCTATTAAATTTAATTGCCTTCATTATTACCTATGCAGTTTCTATTCCAATGGGCGTTTCGTTGGCTGTAAAAAAAGATACTACTTACGACCGTATTACTACTACCGTTAATTTTATACTTTACTCGCTGCCAACTTTTTGGATAGCTACTTTACTTATTACATTCTTTACCAGCGATTACTATGCCAATTGGATGGATTTATTCCCTACGCACGGAGTAGGAAAAACCGGAGACGATTACAGTTTTTGGGAACAATTTACAGACCGTAGTTACCACTTTATTTTACCACTGTTCTGTATGGTATATGGTTCTTTTGCTTACATCTCGCGCCAAATGCGTGGTGGTATGCTTACCGTATTAAGGCAAGATTTTATTAGAACCGCCTTTGCCAAAGGTTTAGAGCCGGGCACTGTTTATTGGAAACATGCTTTCCGCAACTCACTCATTCCTATTATTACCATGTTTGCCAGCTTTTTACCTGCCATGATTAGCGGCTCGGTAATCATTGAATATATTTTCACCATTCCGGGCATGGGTAGAGTAAGCTACGAAAGTGTGGTAGCGCGTAACTTCCCTGTACTGTTTACCTTGCTGATGTTTTCTGCCATTTTAACGATGGTAGGTAACTTACTCAGCGATATTTTATACGGAGTTATAGACCCTCGAATTTCATTCACTAAAAAGAAATAACAATATAAATGGCTGCGAAAACTGGCGAAAGTTATTGGGATATTGTAAAGCGGCAGTTCCGAAAAAATAAAATGGCGGTGCTATCGCTGCGAGTGCTGTATGTATTGCTTTTTATTGGGTTGATGGCAGATTTTATTGCCAACGAAAAACCACTTGTTTGTAAATACAAAGGCAATACCTACTTCCCTATTTTTAGGCAGTATTTAGTAGATTTAGGCGTAGGTGCTTGGCCTAAAGATTTACAAAATGCCGATTGGCTCAACATGCAATATGATTTTGCCGTACACCCTCCAATTCCATATTTACCCACCACGGTAGATTTAACCAATGGCGACTATGCCAGCCCGGGTGGCGAACAAGAAGTAGCTTCGTGGCGCTGGAGGCACCATTTGGGAACCGACCAAATTGGCCGCGATGTACTTTCAGGACTTATTCACGGCACGCGCATTGCCATGCTTGTTGGCGTGGTAAGTATGGTTATAGCTACTGTTATTGGAATTTTGTTGGGAGCAATTGCCGGCTATTTTGGCGATAGTCGCTTACAGGTTTCAAGAGTTCGCTTACTGCTTAATATCCTCTTTATATTCTTTGCTTGGTTCTATGCATTTAGTGTACGTGGCTATGTAATGGAACAGGCTCTGGCAGAAGGTTTTGGTACATTTACCTTGCAGTTTTTGTGGTCGCTAGTGTTGTTTTGCTTTATTATGGTTATTCCCAACATATTGGCAATACCATTAAAGAAGATACCATTCCTTTCGGCTAAGGTGGTGGTTCCGGTAGATATAATTATTTCGCGTGCTATCGAAATTATCATTTCCATTCCAACCCTACTTTTAATTCTTTCCATTACGGCTATTGTAAAAAAACCTTCCATTATTCTTATTATGGTCATTATTGGTTTAACCGGATGGACAGGTATTGCCAAATACATTCGTGCCGAGCTTTTGCGCGTTCGCAGCTTAGAGTATATTGAAGCAGCACAAGCTCTCGGTTTCAGCGAATGGAGAATTATATTAAAACATGCTATTCCCAATGCACTCACTCCCGTGTTGATTGCAATTGCGTTTGGTGTGGCAGGTGCTATTCTGGTAGAAAGTTCTTTATCGTTTTTAGGAATTGGTGTGCAAGCTGAAGTAATTACTTGGGGAAAACTGCTAAGTAGTGCACGCGAAAACTCAGCCGCTTGGTGGTTGGCAGTGTTTCCAGGACTTGCTATTTTTGTTACCGTTACCATTTTCAATTTATTGGGCGAAGGCTTAACCGATGCTATGGATCCTCGCTTAAAACAATAAAGGACTTTTCAATTTTATTGGAAAGAACATGACGAACGAAACTATTTTAATTACCGGAGCCTGCGGACAATTAGGCACCGAACTTACAGAAGCCCTTTGCACTATTCATAAACGTGTAATTGCTACCGATTTAAAAGATGCAGTTCCGGCATTAGGCAATACAGAGTTTAGAAAATTAGATGTACTCCACAAGCCAAGTTTGGCAGAAATAATTGAAAAGGAACATGTAACCCAAGTTTACCATTTAGCCGCCATACTTTCTGCCACTGGCGAAAAGCAACCCGAATTGGCTTGGCGCATCAACATGAAAGGCTTAAGGAATGTATTGGATACCAGTGCTGCCTTTGGTGTAAAAAAAGTTTTCTTCCCCTCTACCATAGCCGTATTTGGAAGTTCTACACCTAAAATAGATACTCCGCAATATACCGCCATGGAACCCAATACTATTTACGGTATTAGCAAACAAGCTGGCGAGCAATGGTGCCAATGGTATCATAAAAATAAAGGTTTAGATGTGCGCAGCGTGCGCTATCCGGGTTTAATTAGCTACAAAACCAAAGCAGGTGGCGGTACTACCGATTATGCCGTAGAAATTTTTTACGATGCCTTAGCCGGAAAACCTTACCACTGCTTTTTAAAAGACGATACCGTTCTGCCCATGATGTATATGCCCGATGCCGTGCGCGGCACCATAGAACTCATGCAAGCACCGGCAGAAAAAATAACCGTGCGCACCGCCTATAATTTTGCAGGCTTTAGTTTTGCGCCCAAAGATATGGCAGCAGCCATCCAGAAGCACTTACCCGATTTCACCATAAACTACACACCCGATTTTCGCCAGCAAATTGCAGAAAGTTGGCCCCAAAGCATCAACGATTCTTTTGCCCGCCTAGATTGGAATTGGCAACCAAATTTCAATTTAGATAAAACCGTGGCAGATATGCTTAGCAATGTAAAATTGCCCGAATCGGTTGTGTAAATAATATTATTTACTCCTACCATATTTACTGCAACTCGCAATGTACACAGTGCTATTGCTTTTCAAAAAATTAAAACAACTAAACAATTTGTAGTATTGCTGTTTCTACTTAAAGAATGAGCCAATCTGTTCATCAATATATTATTGGGAAAATACAGGAACGCAAAACTCAAAATACATTCCGAAGCCTCTTTCTTCCCGAAGGAAAAACAGATTTTTTTTCCAACGATTATTTAGGAATTGCCACCAACCGAAGTGTGCACCACGCTGTTTTACAACAACTAGAAAACACACCAGAACACACACCTATACATGGTGCCACCGGCTCGCGTTTACTCTCCGGAAATTCTACCTTGTTTGAAACCACAGAGCAGCAACTGGCAACACTGCACCAAACAGAAGCCGCACTGCTATTCAATTCTGGTTACAATGCCAACTTAGGTATTTTAAGTGCTTTGCCCTATAAAAACGCTCTTATTGTTTACGATGAATTGGTACATGCCAGCATGTTAGACGGCATCAATATGAGCAAGGCACACTCCGTTTCTTTTAAACACAACTCCATTGCCGATTTAGAAGAAAAACTACACACCCCTGCCGAACTAAAATTTATTGCTATTGAAGCACTATACTCTATGGATGGCGATTTTGCCCCCTTAGAGCAAATTATTGCATTGGCAATAAAATTCGATGCTGCCATTATATTAGACGAAGCCCACAGCACCGGCATTTATGGCACACAAGGCGAAGGCTATGCACAAAGTTTGCAGCTGCATAAAAACATATTTATACGCATACACACTTTTGGCAAAGCGGCAGGCATACACGGAGCAGTGGCACTTTGCACCCAAGCCACCAAAGAATTTTTAATCAATTACTGCCGCCCTTTTATTTTTAGTACCGCCATGCCGCCATACGCAGTACACAGCATTCAATGCAGCTATAACTTTATGAAATCTAAAGCCTGCGCAGCACAGCGCCTGCAACTGCAACAGAACATACAATACTTTAAGCAATTGGCTAGCGAAACAAAGAGCTACCAGTTTGCAGTTTCAGATTCACCCATACAAACCCTTTTTATTGCAGGTAACGAAGCAGCCAAAAATGCAGCCATGCAAATAAGAAGTAAAGGGCTGGAAGTAAGAGCCATTCTTTCGCCCACAGTACCAAAAGGAACAGAAAGAATACGCATTTGCCTACACAGCTTCAACACAAGCGAAGAAATTAAGTATTTAATGCATACCATTGCTGCCATTACATGAAAACACAAGCATTTCCGAAAAATATCTTTGTAACCGGCATTGGCACCGATGTGGGTAAAACGATAGCGGCAACCATACTTTGCCGCGCACTAAAAGCCGATTATTGGAAACCGGTGCAAAGTGGCAGTTCTCTTGGCACCGACAGCCATTTTGTAAAGCAGTTTACTACAGAAAATACCACTATACATCCATCGGTATATAATTTAAAAGCCCCAGTTTCGCCACACGAGGCAGCAGCCTTAGAAAACCAAACCATTGAAATAGAAAAAATAACACCACCCTACACTTTAAACAAGTTGGTAATAGAAGGCGCTGGCGGCATTATGGTTCCCCTCAACAGCGAAACCGTTGTTTTAGACCTAATTGCCGAATGGCAAATACCTGTAGTGCTGGTATCGCAAAACTACCTTGGCAGCATTAACCACACCCTGCTCAGTTGCGAAATGCTGCACGCAGCAGGAGTACCAATTGCGGGAATTATTTTTAACGGCATTGCCAACGAAGCATCCGAAAATTTTATTCTAAATTATACCAATCTGCCCCTTTTAGGAAAAATAAGCATGGCAAAAACCATCAATTCCGACTTTATTCAAGCAGAAACCATACAATTAACCCACCACTTAAAGGCACACGGCTACGAATTTTAAAGGCACACAGCTACAACTTCAAAATAAAAAAACTACATTATTGCATTTATGTAGCAAAAAACTATCTTTGCAGTCCTTTTTTCGGAAATAGTCCGAAAATTTAAGTAAAACATCAATAAAAATGGCGCGTTTAAACGTAACAAAATTAAAAGCCAGCGAACTTGAACTGAAAGAAAAGGTAGTAAATGTTCGCAGAGTTGCCAAAGTAACTAAAGGCGGCAGAACATTCTCTTTTTCAGCTACAGTAGTAGTAGGTAATGGTAACGGAATTGTGGGCGAAGGTCTTGGAAAAGCCCGCGAGGTTCAAGAAGCAATCCAAAAAGCTATTGAC